>NZ_JAKLTE010000001.1:0-568914 GCF_022014395.1 Photobacterium sp. WH77
TACGGCTTTGGGCACCGCGTGGAACACGTCCCAGAGCGGTTCGGCAGCAGCAATTCGATTACGCCTATTTGTTTGGCTCTGTTTGCCCAAGCCGAGGAATCGGTGAAGCGATTGTTGTTCCTGGGTCAATAAAGAAATCATGATCGAACACCTCAGGCAAATCTCAAGCGTGACAGAAAAAGACCGACATGCCGTCGTGATCATGGATGGTGCGGGATGGCATACTGATGACATCGCGAATCCATTTGAGAATATCAGCATTATCAAACTGCCTCCCTATTCTCCTGAGCTTAACCCGATAGAGCAGGTATGGAGTTGGTTAAGACAACGCTGTTTAGCCAATCAAAGTTTCAGAGATCATGACGATATTGTTGATAAGGTTTGCGCGGCATGGAACCAATTTCTGCAATGCACTCAGCAAGTCAAAAAGATGTGCTCGCGGCAATGGATTGACCTGACCAGTTAATTTTCCAGAATGGTATTAGAGCAAACCAGTCAGCAATGGCTGGTTTTTGCTACTTGGTATTTACTCCACCGCTTGTAGAGGAAGTTGTCTACTTACTTGCGAGGGGCTGGGCTAGTACCATCAGAAATAGGCCTAGATTACTGGGTGGTGCGTAAACGCATCACTTGTAACGATAAAATGCTTATTGAGGAGCTCAGTCAGGTGAATTTTATATTCTTCATTACGGTGATTTCCAAGTAGCTGAGCAATCTCCTGACCGACAGGAGAAAAGCGGTAATATAGCAAGCTTAAGCCATTTTGGGCAGGCTGGATTTGATACTCATTCCCCTGATAATGAAAAGGCAGGGGCGTACCATTCTGGAGTTTCCCCGACTCTAATTCAGTGTTTAATATCAACCCCAAACCCATTAGCTCCAGCAAATGTGAATACGGTAACTGGTAGTGTCCCAGATTGAGCCTGTCGATGGATGGCTGCTTAAGAAGGAAACCTGTACGATACTTCAGACCTGTTAGCAGCTTTTTGCTGCTATCTTGGCCGAAATGGCAGGCTAACAAGCAGGCTCGCCGAAATAATTGAGCGTCACGCTGCGTCATCTGCTGGAAGGTTATCATCGCTTTTAGTGAAATAGAGCCAGGGGTAATAATTTCTTGACGAAGGATACGGCTCCATAGCTTCTGCATTGAGGGGCTGTAAATATCCTGGGCGATGGTAATGAAATGATGGATCCAGTCAGGATCAGGCTCTCCTGCTGTTTCATCTGAGCAGTTGTCATAACAAAGCCTGAAGATACGCTCTAAATTCTGTTGCTGCCGCTGTCGTATGTTTTGTTGGCGATTTTCACTGCGTTCTTGTAGCGTTTTATCGTGATCTTCGTCGATCTGAGCATTCACGTCATTATGACGAGCTATGGATTGAACCCGAAAGCGGCTACTTTTTATGGCATTCTTTGAATGACTTTTCTTATCTGTTACCGGTACTACATGGCTTGGCTCATTACTGGCCTGACTTTCGGTTTGCATACAAGCTTCACTCTCAACAGTTATACCTATAGTTTTTACATTTGATCGTAATCTTTGGCAAGAGGCGTGACTTTTGTGTTAATAGATGGTTAAATTTATGGGTCGCCCGGTGTGATGAAGCTGTGCTATCAAGGAGGGGCTGATGACGAAAAAATTCAGTAAGCGATTAACAGAGGTGTTATTACTGCTTGGGTATGTCGTGATTTTGGCTTACCTTGCTGCGCATGTGTAAGATAAGCCAAATGTCAGTAAGGTTATTTATCCGGCATCGTCGTATTCTTCAATCTGTGAGCCGTGGAGCAGGTAACCGGTTTCAGCCAGCTCGTGCTCCATGGTTTGTACATTTAACTTTCCTACAACATAGACAACATCCCAGAGTTGCTGAATGGGGGCGCCTTTAGGAAACTTCACATAGATGATTTGGTTCGGTGGTGGAGGTGGTACGTGGATGCAGGCACCAAAATAAGGTACGAGTAAAAATTCGGTAATGGTGTTTTCATCGCCTTCCAGAGGAATAACAAAACCGGGAATTTTCACCAGACTTCCGTCCAGTTCAGTTCGAACTGATCCTATCTGTTGCTGAATAGCCGTTTGATCACCTTGATGATTCGTAACAGGCATGCCTTGCTGATTAAACAGGTTTCTTTCTTTCTCGGGTATTAAATCTAACCAATCCAGCGTGAGTGGTTCCTGGGCTGCAACTGTCAGAGGGAACCAGCAGCATAAAGCAAACAACCAGTATTTCATGTGATCTCCTTAAATGCGAATGGTCATGCCATCGGCTAATGAAAAATGGTATGCACGAAGTGCCGGAATCAGGCTAGTGAGCATGCCTGCCGATAAAATAAGGCCCATCAGAATCCACTCGTAAATGCTCGGTGGACTGAAAGGTAAGAAGAGGCCGAAAGTTTCAAGCAACCAGTCATGGCAGAGCCAAAGGCCGCTATACAGTAACCCCATTCCGGTAACGATCCCTGTTAATGTCAGTACGCTTGCTTCCAGAAAGAGTAACCCTGCTATCCAGCCCGGTCTTGCTCCTGTTGCACGTAAAATAGCCATTTCGCGTCGTCTTTCATTCAGGCTGGTCAGCAAACTGGATAACATGCCAAGTAAGCCAGCTATGACAACGAAAACAGACACAACCATCAGTGCCTGCTCCGCAACTGACATCATTCCCCACAGTTCGTGAAGGGCGACTCCTGGCATAATGGCGCTTAAGGGCTCATCTGGGAAATTATTGATGAAGCGCTGCAGTGCGAAAGTATGAATTTTCGAGTTAAGTCCCACCAGAACAGCAGTGATCTGTTTCGGTTCGAAATATTGTTGTTCCAGTGCTCCGATTTGGGAGGCATTTGTCAGGCGGGTTCCGGTCCCCCATCCCACATGAATGGCTTCTATGGCACCTAGCGACACATGTACACTACGATCGACCGGGGTGCCGGTTGGCGCCAGTATACCGGTCACCACGAAGGGC
This sequence comes from Photobacterium sp. WH77, assembly GCF_022014395.1. NCBI lineage: Bacteria > Pseudomonadati > Pseudomonadota > Gammaproteobacteria > Vibrionales > Vibrionaceae > Photobacterium > Photobacterium sp. WH77. The sequence goes on from NZ_JAKLTE010000001.1 coordinate 2,961, forward strand.
AGGTTATCGTGGCGAGTAAAAGCTTTATCACTGATCCCATGCGCAATGATTATCTTGTCACCGAGTTGATACCCCAGTTTTCGCGCAACCTCAGATCCGATCACTGTCTCAAACAGGCCGTGAAACATTTCACCTTGACTAAAAGACAGTGGCTGCTTGCTGCCATAACGATAATGGCGGAAATAATCTTGATTGGTGCCGATAACACGAAAGCCTTGATGAGAGTCCCCCAGTGAAATGGGGATTGTCCATTTCACATTTTTCTGTTCGCTTAGTGTCTGGTAGGTTTTCCAGTCAATATTATTGGTGGCATTACCAATTCGAAAAATGGAATAGAGCAGCAGATTGACCTGCCCTGAGCGTGCGCCAACAATCAGGTCTGTGTCTGAAATGGTTTGTGCAAAACTGGCTTTGGTCTGAGTACGGACTTTTTCTACACCGAGCAGCAAGGTGGTGGAAATGGCGACGGTGAGAATAGTCAGTAACGCTGTGGCCCTGCGGTTAAGCAGGCTTTGCCATGCAAGGAGTATCATGGTTTTCAAGATCTGTCCCCCGGCTTATGCATATTCATATCGGTAAGATCCAGCACACGGTCAAAATCTGTCGTTAGTGTCGGATCATGACTGACAAAAAGCAGACTGGTATTGGCTTGCCGGCACTCTTCCATGAGCAATCGGATGAAGTGATTACGGTTTTCATGATCCAGTGCCGATGTCGGTTCATCCGCTATAAGCAGGGCTGGCTGGCCAATTAAAGCACGGGCGGCGGCAACACGCTGTTGTTGCCCGATACTGAGCTGTGTGACAGGGCGGTCCAGACACTCGGCAGGTAATTGCAGCGCTTGCAGCAAACGGCGCGCTTCCTGGGTCGGGTGCTGAGTCGCCTGCCTGCGGCGTGCTGAAAAATGACAGGGTAGTAATACATTGTCCAGAACGGATAAATAGGGAAGCAAATTAAACTGCTGGAATATATAGCCAATATGATCAGCGCGTTGACGATCCCTTTTCGAAGAAGACAGATTGCTGAAAGGCTGATCCAGCAAGTGAATGGAACCTTGTTGTGGCTTGTGTATCCCCGCCATGACACTGAGCAGAGTGGATTTCCCGCTGCCACTGGGCCCTTTAAGAAAGACTTTCTCCCCTTTTGCCAGAGAAAATGCCGGAATGTTAAGGGTGTCGGTGTCTTGATCTGGCCAGCGAAAACGTATTTTTTCCAAAGACATGACAGTCATGATTGTCTCCGATGCAAGGGAGCCTGCAGACTCCCTTGCTGTAAGCTAACTTAAAAACGAAATACAGGTTGAGCAGCATTCAGGGTTGTGGCTTTTTGGCCCTTATCGCTGATTGCTTGAACCTGGATGTTTTCAGTGGCGGGAAAATGTGAGAACCAGTTCAGTGTCAGCTGCCCTAGCTCTTGAATCTGCTCGCAACGATAAACTGACTGGACACTGAATTCGGCGTGGCCATGATGGTCCTCATGCTCATGCTCATGCTCATGCTCATGCTCATGCTCATGCTCATGCTCGTCATGACCTTCATGTTCATCATCAGAATGTGACGGTAATGTGTGAGTGATATGACTGTCTTGCAGTGAGCATCTGGCCTCCGCCGGCAGAACAAACAGCGAGGCGGGTTGCTTGAGTTGCTGCAGCGCGGTGCTCAGGGCTTGTTGCTCAGCCTCTGTATGGGGTGCATGTTCAAAACCAAGAACATCAGATGCCGGTGCTGTGATTTCCAATAAGAGATCGTTCCCATCCTGAGCAATGTTCAGTTCAACCTGACCGTGCACATGTGCATCATGCTGGGTGTTGGCCCAAGAGGGCAAAGAACAGACAGCTGTAGACGCCAGCAGCCAGGAAGCAGCACGTAACTTGTGAGTATGCATGTAAAACTCCAATAATAAGAATAATGTTGAGGGCTAAATTGCCGGATTATTGGACGTTGACGGGGGGATCTCTGGCTGTTGGAAACGGGCTCAGCCAGTCGGCATGCCAGAGGCTGATAATGCTGTGCTGTATGGGGATCGCAGAATCTGGCAGTAAGCTAGGGGTTGCCGTCGGTAATCCTGCAGGAAATGCGTGGCAGTATGGGCATGGATGTTCTGAGTGTACCGCTGGATTCAGTGCGTTGAAATCGTGCAGGATCTGGATGGGGCTGGCCAGAATGAACAAGCCGAAGACCAATGCCAAAATGCCTTTATGCCATGCCTTATCGACCCGGATATGCACTTCCCTGTTCCTGCCATACGTAAAAGAGGGTGTAATGATATATTATTACACCCTTGCTCGGAAGGCAGATTACAGCAAAGACTGAATTTTTGACATTGCCTGATCAATGTCACTGCGGCTTAACTCGCCTTCTTTCACAAACACCACTTTGCCCGCTGGATCCAGCACGATAATGGCAGAGCTTTCTTCTTTCAGCTCCCAGCGGGAACGAACCTGACCGTTAGCATCAAGGACAATAGATGACCAGGCAAATTCCTTTTTACTGTCTTCTGCTGAAGACTTAACGAAACTGCCGGTCCCCCAAATTGCATCATCCTGATTGATGATGGTAGTGGTCTGGTACTTATCATTGGGCAGGTTGGCGGACTTGATGGTTTCAATAAAAGGGGCATTGAGCGCTTTGGCTGAGCTTCGTCCGGCAATGGCTTGAATCACCCTGACTTTACCGCTCAGCTGGCTGGTTTGCCAAGGCTGATAGACAATGTCGTTGCCTTGCAGAATCAGCTCACCTTTATCAGCAACGCTGGTGCTGGGTAAAGGCTGACCGACTGTCAGATTATGGGCATGAGCCGGTAACGTGAGTGCGGGTAACAATGCGCAAAGTGATAGCAGTGACTTCATGGTCATGAATGTTATTCCTTGTTTATGGTTGTGCTGCCTTATAGTAGTTGAGTTTTCAATAACTGGTAGAACCAGTTTGTTATCCTTGAAGCGTATCACTGTTTTCATCTGTCAGTTGCCAGAAATGTGAGGAGTGAAATACCGCCCTGGCAAAGAAATTGGGCAGATTGAAGCGTCATGTCCTAAAGTTGGGCGAGTCAGTCGCGTCGCATTAAGAACAATAAAATACAACTGGCAGGCGTTTTGCATATTTTTGACACAAACGAGGCAACTTTTTTGTCTATTAAGGGTCACAGGTTCTGTGTATTGAGGGATATTATGCTGAAAATATTTAAACAATATCGTCCAAACCAGATTGCACGTTATGTGAAAAGCTACTTTCGGGGCCGGTTGTTCATCGTAGGTATCGGGGCTTTCGAGTTTGACTGCGGACGTTTACTCCCCCCTGCCAGTCGCAATAAAAAAGCATTGAACGTGTTGTCGGAAGTGAACAAAGAAATTCAGGTACTGGCAGCCGCCAGTTATAGCAGCTAGCGCCAGGGCTGACCTGACGCTGGCTGAGAAATTTACTGAGGAGGCATGCAAACACCGGTTCCGCCCAGGCCGCAGTAGCCCTGCGGATTCTTCTCCAGATACTGCTGGTGGTAATCTTCTGCGTAGTAAAATGCAGCGGCAGGTAAGATTTCAGTGGTGATAGTGGCAACTCGCTGATCTGCCTGCAGGGCCGACTGGTATTTTTCCTTGCTGCTTTCTGCCTGAGCCTGTTGCTCCTGGCTGGTGGTGTAAATAACAGAGCGATACTGGGTACCAATGTCGTTACCCTGACGCATGCCCTGTGTTGGGTCATGGCTTTCCCAAAACTGAGCAAGCAGCTTGTCCAGTGTGGTTTGTGTCGGGTCGAAAATTACGCGGACCACTTCAGTATGTCCCGTTTGTCCGGTACAGACTTCCTGGTAGGTCGGATTGGGGGTAAAGCCGCCACTGTAGCCTACTGCTGTGTTGATGACACCAGGCTGTTTCCAGAACAGGCGTTCCGCGCCCCAGAAACATCCCATCCCCAGCACGATTTCTTCCATACCATCAGGTACAGCAGCATCTATTCGGGTGCCAAAGATGGCGTGAATTTCAGAGGGGATCACTGGCGTTGAACGGCCTGGCAGGGCTGCTTCCGGAGAGATTATCTGCTGTTTATCCATCACACTGTTTTCCTAATTGCACTGTTAATAAGCCTGAAAGTAGAGGATTCACGACTGACAATCAATAGGAGAGTGACTCTGCTCATGTGCAGACCGGCTTTGACATGGTGATTTTCTTTCGTGCGTAAAGGTTGGCACTTCGCTCAGCTCTTGTCACAATAAAGTATGCGCGTAATCTAATAACATTCTAATAAGTGAAGACAAATAAGAATGATAATCTTGTTTCGGCGCTGCTTGTTAGCAGTCGTCGCTTTAGTGGTAACAATGCCAGCTTTGGCAGAGACAGAACTTACTATTGTCGGGCTGAAAGGCAGTCTGAAGAAAAATGTGGATATTTATATTGCTGCCATTGCTAAGGAAGATTACAGCACGTCTTTAAGGTTCAAAGGCCAGGTTGAAAAAGAAATCCGTACCGCACTGAAAGCACTGGGGCGCTATCAGCCTGATATCGTTTTTAGTGTTGAAGAAGACGGCGAGGACAGCACCCTGACTGTCACGGTTGATGCCGGTCCGAGTACCAAAATTGCCAGAAGTGATATTCAGATCAAGGGCGAAGCCGCGGATGATCTGGATTTCTTTGTTCTCAAACGCGACAGCGATTTAGAACTGGGCAGAACCCTTAACCACGGTAAGTACGATTCATTCAAATCCAGCCTGGAAAGCCTGGCGCTGCGCAAAGGCTATTTTGATGCCGAGCTGAAAATCAGCCGGCTGGAAGTGGCACCCGGCCGTAATCAGGCTTTTATTCATATCGAATTTGATTCCGGCAAACGTTATAAGTACGGCGATATCTTCATCACCGGCAGCCAGATCAATGAAGCGAAAGTTCGTTCGTTAGCGCCGTTTGATGAAGGTGACTATTATCTGGTCTCACAAGTGGGGGAGTTTAATCAGCGCCTGTCGACCGTGGGCTGGTTCTCTTCCATTTTCGTCGGCGGGGATGTGAGCGATCTGGAAGGGGATGTGGTGCCTATTCAGGTTAACCTCAGGCCGGAAGTGAGAAATAAAATCGAAACTGGTATCGGCTATTCGACCGATGTCGGTGCGCGTTTGAAATTCAACTGGCGTAAACCCTGGATAAACAGTGAAGGTCATAGTCTGGATGTCCGCACCGAGATCTCTAAAGTGCAGCCGAAAGTTGAAGCGACCTATAAAATTCCGCTCGAAAATGTGCTGGATGATTACTACCAGTTAATCGGGGCGATTCGCTATGTGGACAACCACGACACTATCAGTACCGAGTACCATCTTGGCGTTGAACGTCACTGGAACTTTGATCAGGTCTGGAACGGGGTGGCCTCTGTGCGTTTGCTATACGAGGACTACAATCAGGGCGCTTTTGAGACAGGCTCCGCCTTTATGGTTATTCCCGGCGTCAGCATTGACCGCACTCGGTTGCGCGGTGGCAGCTGGCCGACCTGGGGAGACAAGCAACTGCTGAAACTGGAATATTCCGACCCCGCCCTGGGTTCTGATACCCGCCTGGCAAAGCTGCGCGGACGCAGTGCCTGGATTCGCACCTTTGCTGACGATCACCGGGGGCTGGCCCGTCTGGACGCCGGGGCTATCTGGGCGGAAAGGATAGAAGACATTCCGCCGTCCATGCGTTTTTTCATTGGTGGGGATAACAGCTTGCGTGGCTACAGCTACGAGTCCATTTCTCCCCGTGACAGCGAAGGTCAGCAAATTGGTGGTGAGTTTATGCTGGCGTCTACGCTGGAATATCAGTACCGGCTGACTGGCAACTGGTGGGGAGCTCTGTTCTACGATTACGGCTCGTCCTGGACAGATAACCCGGACTGGCAGGCAGGAGCCGGTGTGGGCATACGCTGGGCGTCGCCGGTTGGCCCGATACGGCTCGACTTCGCCTGGGGGCTGGATAAACCTGACGATCGTTTCCAAATACACTTCGTGCTGGGGCCTGAATTATGATCTGGCTGAAAAGATTGACCATTGGCCTGCTGACGTTCGTATTACTGTTAACACTGGCGCTTTGGGCCCTGTTATATACTCATGTTGGCGTCAGAATTGCTTTATGGGGAGCCCAGAAGGCCGTACCTGCACTCACAGTGCAAGACAGCACCGGCGCCCTGCTGAAAGGATTTACACTCAGTGGTGTTCGCTACAAGGATGATTTGCTGGCGCTCAATAGCGACAGCCTCACCCTGGCTATCAATGATGATTGTCTGCCGATTCCGGCACTTTGCGTGCGAGAGCTGAGCCTGAGTGGCTTGACATTCTCTATGCCCGATTTACCGCCAGGCTCGCCGGAGGAAGAAGAACCGGGTGAGCCACTGACAGAAATCGCGTTGCCTGTCCCTGTTCGGTTGGATCGTTTGACGCTGAATGACATCGATCTGAATATTCTGGGTAATAAAGTGCGCTGGCAGCGTTTCAGCTCAGCTGCCCAGATGCAGGGCGGCCACTTGACCCTGAAACCCACAGACTGGGAAGGCATAGTGCTGAACCTGGCACCACCGGCTGAGAAAGAGATTCAGGAGCAGACTGAAGAACAGGCAGAAGATGTCGCAGAAGCCTATACCCAGGAAAAGCGTGAGCGCATAGTGCTGCCTGAGGTGGTGTTGCCGCTGAAAGTTACAGTGGAGCGCTTTACCGTGAAAGACTTTTTGCTGGAAAGTGCAACGCCGCAGAAAGTGAATGAACTGGAGTTGATCGCAGAAGCAGAAAAAAGCACGGTAACACTGACCCGCTTGTTTGTTGATGTACCGCAAGCCACACTTGATGCCGAAGGGAAAGCTGAATTAAGTGGTGAGTACCCGCTGACATTGAAAGCCAAATCTGACATTGCGCTGGAGCCGGTGCAGGGACACCATATCAATCTGTCGGCGTCAGGGTCATTGCAGCATTTGGTGCTGGATATTGCACTCAGTGGAAAACTGGATGCCAAGGTGACGGGAAAACTGTCTCCGCTGGATGCCGACCTTCCTTTTGACTTCAAGGTGGTAAGTAGTCACTTACAGTGGCCGCTTGATGACAAGCCTGATTTCGTTGTCAAAGAGACGGCCATCAATGCAAATGGGGACTTAGACAGCTTTAGGTTTGACGCCGCAACCAAGGCGGACGGCGAGCCTATGCCGGCCGTCGATGTCAGCCTGAAGGGAACAGGCTCTCTGGCTGATGTTGTACTGGAAAGTCTGACCGTCAATAGCCTGGGTGGTCAGGTTACGGGCAACGCTCAGGCGAGCTGGGCCAAAACCGTGAGCTGGCAGGGCAACCTTTCCTTTAGCGATATTCAACCTGGACTGGAATGGCCCGAAGTGGAAGGTAAGCTGAGTGGTAAGCTCAGTACCTCAGGCGGATTAACGGCGGCAGGTGGCTGGTTTGTCAAATTGCCCGAACTGAATGTGGATGGTGAAGTAATAGGTCAGCCTTTCACTCTGGCAGGCCAGCTTGATGCCCAGGATGTGAGCGGCAAAGGGGATCTGGAGCTGGTGACGCAAGGTCTGGTGCTGAAGCACGGGCCGAATGGGCTGAATGCGACAGGGAGCCTGAAGCAAACCTGGGATCTGTCTGCATTGGTCAATGCCCCCGACCTTGCGCAGTCTGTGCCCGGTTTACGTGGCAGGGTCAATGGCGATGTGCGATTAAGCGGCACGCTGGCCGAGCCAACAATCGATCTGAACTTAGTGGGACAGGCACTGGGCTGGCAAGATCTGGCACAGCTAAAAAGCCTGAACCTGACCGGCCGGGTGACGCCACTTCCTGCCCTGACGGCAGATATTACGCTGAGTGCCAGAGAAGGCAGTTACCAGGATGCGGCCAAGCTGGAAGCCTTGGATATCACTTTTCAGGGAACCGAAGCCCAGCACACACTGCGGGTGGACCTGAGTGGTGAACCTGTCAGTACCGCTCTGGCGCTGCAAGGCAGCCTGGACAGACAGCAAGGTTGGCAGGGGATGCTGCAACGCGGCAACCTCGAAACCCCTGTTGGCCCGTGGCGCTTGAATCAACCCACGGCGCTGGCATACAACTTGAGAAAGCAGAGTGTCTCTGTCGCACCGCATTGCTGGCAGCAACAAGACGCCTCTGTGTGTCTGACTCAGCCGTTGGATGCTGGCGCGAGTGGCCAGGCGAGCCTGGCCATCAATAAACTCGGTTTTTCCATCCTGCAGCCATTCCTGCCACCTGAGGTAAAACTGGACGGTGAAGCCAATGCGACAGTTAACGCCGGCTGGTCACCGCAACAAGCGCCTGTTTTGCAGGCTCAGGTAACCCTGCCTGCTGGCGGATTCAGACAACAGGCGGCGGCAGATCAGCCACCGCTGGCGCTTGGCTGGGATAAAATCACCCTCAATGCGGATATGCGCAATGACGTGCTCACGGCAGACTGGCTGGTGGCCGTTAAAGATAACGGAGATTTGTCAGGCAATGCCCGCATTACCCAGTTATCAGGTGAACAGCAGATAGATGCCAAAGTAAAACTGGATACGTTCCGGCTGGATTTTCTGCAACCACTGGTCGCTGATTACGACATTTTTAAAGGTCGGGTGGACACAGATTTGCATTTAACCGGGCCGATTATGCAGCCCCAGGTTAACGGCGTATTCAAAGTTACCGAGCTGAAAGCGATTGGCAGAAAAGTCCCGCTGGATCTTGAACGAGGCGAGATCGTCGCCACGTTCAGTGGCTATAGCGCCATACTGCGCGGTAAGCTGGATACCCCGGATGGGCGCTTGGTGCTGCAAGGTGATGCGAACTGGGCCGATATGGCTAACTGGAGTACCAATCTGAAGGTGAACGGGCGTGAGCTTGAAGTGAACGTACCGCCTATGATTGCCATGAAGGTGTCGCCTAATCTGAAGATCAGTGCAGCACCCCAGGTGGCTGAAATCAGCGGCACAGTCTCAATTCCATGGGGCAGGATCACAGTAGACCGTCTGCCGGAATCTGCGGTACAGGTTTCCGATGATGAAATCCTGCTGACCGATGATCTCAAGCCGGTGGATACTGGCAACAAGGTGCCTTTTGCCATCAAAACCAATGTGATGGTGAAGATTGGCCCGGATGTGCGTTTATCGGCCTTCGGTTTGGATGCCGGGCTGTCAGGGAATCTGAAAGTCAACCAGCAGGACAAAGCCCCGTTAGTCTATGGTGAAATTAGAGTCGACGACGGGACGTACCGGGCCTTTGGTCAGGAGCTGGTGATTCGTAAAGGCCAGATAACCTTCAATGGGCCAGCGGATCAGCCTTACCTGTCGGTGGAAGCAATTCGGAATCCGAACAACATTGAAGACGATGTGACAGCCGGTATCCGGGTTACCGGCCCGGCCGATGAGCCCAAGGTGGATATTTTCTCTGATCCGGCTATGCCGCAACAGAATGCGCTGTCATACGTATTACGCGGTCGGGATCTCGACAGCGAATCGCCGGAAGGGGGCGGTGCGATGACCACGGCGCTGATCAGCATGGGGCTGTCACGCAGCAGCCAGCTGGTCGGCAATGTCGGCGAGGCATTCGGTATTCAGGATTTGGCGCTGGATACGGCGGGTGCCGGCGATGACTCTCAGGTCACTATTAGCGGTTATGTCTATCCTGGACTACAGGTTAAATACGGCGTGGGTATCTTTAGCCCTATCGGTGAGTTTACCGTCAGGTACAAGCTGTTGCAGGATTTGTATATCGAAGCGGTATCGGGGCTCGACAGTGCCGTCGATTTACTGTATCAGTTTGAGTTTAACTAATAAGGATGTTGCTAGCTGTGCACACACGGGTTTTTGTTTACGGCAGTTTGCGTCGCGGCCAGTCTAATCATGGGTTGCTGTGTCGGGCCCATTATCTGGGAGAGTGCCAGCTTGCAGGTTATGCCATGTATGATCTCGGCCCTTACCCTGCCGCGATACAACAGCCAGGGGCTGAGGGCATGCTGTTTGGCGAAGTGTATGACGTGGATGCCGACACTTTCCGCGAACTCGATATTCTGGAAGGGCTGGGAGAAGAATACTGCCGCGAGCAAGTGGAGACACCGTTCGGACTGGCCTGGATCTACCTCTACCTGCAGCCGCTTGACCATGCTTTGTTGATCCCGCGGGGAGACTGGTCGAGTGGGTCTTCACTGTGATGGCTTCGCCCACAAAAAACGCTCCCTCGGGAGCGTTTTTTACTGGATAACAATCACGCCGGATTATTTTTCCTGAGCGCGCTTGTAAGATTCCAGGATTTCAGCTTTAGCGGCTTCAACGTCAGCCCAGCCGTCTACCTTCACCCACTTGCCAGATTCCAGCTCTTTGTAGCGTTCGAAGAAATGAGTGATTTGCGCTTTCAGCAGCTCTGGCAGATCGTTCACATCTTTAATGTGATCGTATTCTTTGGTCAGCTTGCTGTGCGGTACAGCAACCACTTTCGCATCTTCACCTGACTCATCAGTCATCTTCAGAACGCCAACCGGACGACAGCGGATCACGGCACCAGGGTGCAGTGGATACGGCGTCGGAACCAGAACGTCAACCGGGTCACCGTCCAGAGACAGGGTGTGGTTAACATAACCATAGTTGCATGGGTAGAACATAGGCGCAGACATGAAACGGTCTACGAATACCGCGCCAGAGTCTTTATCGACTTCGTATTTGATTGGATCAGCGTTTGCCGGGATTTCGATGACAACGTAGATGTCTTCTGGCAGTTCTTTACCTGCAGGGACGTTGTTCAGGCTCATGATGAATTCCTTAATAGTTTCAGATGATTTTGTCGCCGGGAATTATAACCAGTCGCTGTGAAAAAAACAGCTTCTAACACCAAGAGGGAGAGATGCGGGGTCAGACAGGAAAAATGCCCGGTGCTGAGACCGGGCATAGCAACGGGATTACTCGGCGTCCGGGAAGGCTTCCAGGAAGCTTTCCACTTTGCGAACCATCTTGGTTGAGCCGACAAAGAAAGGCACGCGCTGGTGCAGTTCAGTCGGTTTGATTTCCATGATGCGATTTTTACCGTCAGAGGCAATACCGCCCGCCTGCTCGATCAAAAATGCCATCGGGTTGCACTCGTATAACAGGCGCAGCTTACCGTTAGGGTGGGTCGCTGTGCTTGGATACAAATAAATGCCGCCTTTCAGCAAGTTGCGGTGGAAGTCGGCGACCAGTGAACCAATATAGCGCGAGGTGTAAGGGCGGTTATCTTCCGGCTCGTTTTCCTGGCAAAACTTGATGTATTTTTTCACGCCTTGCGGGAAGCGGAAATAGTTACCTTCATTGATGGAGTAGATTTGGCCATCATCCGGGATCGTCATATTTTCGTGCGACAGGCAAAATACCCCCAGTGACGGATCATAGGTGAAACCATGAACGCCATTGCCTGTGGTGTACACCAGCATGGTGGATGAACCATAAATGATGTAACCCGCCGCCACTTGTTTGTCACCAGGCTGCAGGAAGTCTTCAATCTCAGCCGGGCCGCCAACCGGAGTAACGCGGCGGTAAATGGAGAAAATCGTCCCGACGGAAACGTTTACGTCAATATTCGAAGAACCATCCAGTGGGTCCATCAATACCACGTACTTTGCTTCGCGGTTCAGTTCTTTATTGAATACTACGAGTTCATCTTCTTCTTCACTGGCCACACCGCAGACCTGACCGCGGGCTTCCAGTGCAGCTTTGAATTTCTCGTTGGCATACACATCAAGTTTCTTTTGGGCTTCACCTTGGACATTCTCGCTGCCAACGTCACCAATGATATCAACCAAGCCTGCTTTGTTGATTTCACGGTTTACGATTTTGGCCGCCAGTTTAATGGAACCCAATAGAGAAGACAGTTCACCGCTGGCATGGGGGAAGTCATGCTGATTCTCGACAATGAACTCGCCAAGGGTTCTAATATCGGACATATACAATCCTTGCATCGTGTTGTCATGGGGGGATAAATATTCGGTACAATGCCTCTTTTCGGGCAATTGAACTGTACCCTTGGCCATTGGCCAGTTATTGTTTGATGCAATTGTATCTAAAGATCTTTTTTATGGTAACGAAGTAACACTGAAGCGTGGTCGTGACCAATATTTATTTTGTGAGCTGACAGTTATGCATATCCATATTCTCGGAATCTGCGGCACTTTTATGGGCGGAGCCGCCATGCTGGCACAGCAGCTTGGCCATAGAGTGACCGGCAGTGATGCCAATGTATATCCGCCGATGAGCACAATGCTGGAGTCACAAGGCATTGAAATTATTCAGGGATATGATCCTTCGCAGCTAGAGCCAGCACCGGATTTGGTGGTGATTGGCAATGCCATGAGCCGGGGCAACCCATGCGTTGAGTATGTGCTGAATAAAAATCTGCGTTATACCTCAGGCCCGCAATGGTTACAGGAATTTTTGTTACATGACCGCTGGGTATTGGCGGTGGCGGGTACCCATGGTAAGACCACGACAGCCAGCATGCTGACCTGGATCCTGGAAGACTGTGGTTACCAGCCCGGTTTTCTGGTGGGTGGTGTGCTGGGAAACTTCGGTGTTTCCGCACGTTTAGGCGAGAGTTGTTTCTTTGTTGTTGAGGCGGACGAATACGACAGTGCTTTTTTCGATAAGCGTTCTAAGTTTGTTCATTATCGACCACGTACCTTGTTAATGAACAATCTGGAGTTCGATCACGCAGATATTTTTTCGGATCTGGCCGCCATTCAGCGCCAGTTTCATCATTTAGTCCGTACTGTGCCGGGGGAAGGTAAGATTCTGGCTCCACACGGCGTGCCTGCCATTGATGAAACGCTGGCGATGGGCTGCTGGAGCGAGCTGGAATACAGCGGTGAAAACGGTGACTGGCAAGCGAAAAAGCACAAGCCGGACGGCAGTGAATTTGATGTGATTTTTGCCGGTAAAACCGTGGGCACTGTGCGCTGGGATCTGATAGGGGATCACAACGTCAGCAACGCCCTGATGGCGATCGCCGCTGCGCGGCATGTCGGCGTGATCCCTGAGCTGGCTTGCGAGGCGCTGGCGCGTTTTGTCAATACCAAGCGCCGGCTGGAGCTGAAAGGTGAGCAGAATGGCATTAAAGTGTATGACGATTTCGCCCATCACCCGACAGCCGTGGAACTGACTCTGGGCGGATTACGTGCCAAGGTGGGGGATTCGCGCATTCTGGCGGTATTGGAGCCGCGCTCAAACACCATGAAACTGGGTGTGCATAAAACCGATTTGGCCCCGGCACTGTCAGCAGCGGATGCAGTTTTCCTGTTTCAGCCGGACACGATTCCCTGGTCGGTACAGGACATCGCTGATCTTTGCCCGCAGCCGTCGGTGTGCGACGCCGACATTGATGCTTTAGTCGGACACATAGTGGCTGCCGCCCGTCCCGGCGATACTATCCTGGTGATGAGCAATGGTGGCTTCGGCGGTATTCATAACAAGCTGCTTGCCGCGCTGGCACGGGGAGACCAATATGCAGGATAAGCGCATTACACTGGCCTGGACAGGGGCATCCGGTGCACCTTACGGGCTGCGTTTGCTGGAGTGCCTGCTCGCGGCCGATTACCAGGTTTACCTGCTGATATCCTCAGCGGCCAGAGTGGTTCTGGCTACCGAGCATGGCCTGAAACTGCCTGCAGGCCCCGAAGCGGCACAGGCGGTACTGACAGAGCACCTGAATTACCAGGGCGATAAACTGACGGTCTGCGGAAAAGAAGACTGGTTTTCTCCGGTGGCGTCCGGCTCTGCCGCGCCGAAAAAAATGGTGGTCTGCCCGTGTTCTGCGGGTACTCTGGCCTCGGTAGCTCACGGCCTGTCGGATAATCTGCTGGAACGCGCCGCGGATGTGGTGCTGAAAGAGCGCGGTCAGCTGCTGATGGTGGTCAGGGAAACCCCGTTTTCTTCCCTGCATCTGGAAAATATGCTTAAGCTCTCCAACCTGGGAGCAACCATCATGCCTGCTGCCCCCGGCTTTTATCATCAGCCGAAGTCTATCGACGATCTGGTCGATTTCATGGTGGCGCGCATATTGGATCATCTTGGCGTCGGGCAAGGACTGGTTCCGCGCTGGGGCTATGATCATCGCCCGTCCTGAATCATAACCCTTCTGGTTTGATGATCAGGATATTGCCGGGCGCATTTTCCACCACTTTGGCCGCCACTGAACCCAGTACCAGTTTATCTATCGTGGAGCGCTGGTGGCTGGGCATAATGATCAGATCCGCTTTTGCCTGGCGGGCATGATCAACTATGGTGGACCAGATTTTTCCTTCCGACACGGTTTCAATATGATGGACATCGGCGGGAATATGTTGTTCGGCGAAGTGTTTCAGGTTCTGCTGGGTGTCCTGCAGCATTTTGCGCGCGGCATCTTTGGGGAAATAGTTAGACACCATTGCGAGATGAATGCCCGGCAGAACGTTGAGTAAGTGAATAACAGCGTCTGACTGGCGGGCATGCCAGACGGCAAGCTCAACTGCTTTGTCACCAAAGCCTTCCTCGTTGAGATCGACAGGCACCAGAATGTGGGTGTACATGGCATCCTCTCTGTCAGGCAGCCACAGGCCGGTGTTGGCACCTGTGGCTGAATTTCTGTGCTGACTAGAGTTTAGCCTTGTTCCGCATTTTTGTGTGTTTCACCTTTGACGGCAGCGTCACGTTTGGCTTTTCGCTGCTGATTCCAGCCCAGTAAAGCCAGCAGAGCCAGCGTTGGTACGAAGACCCACTCTTTCATTGGTCTGGCCGCCGGCAGGCTGACAGTGACAATCTCCCAGCCAAAATCAATACCCGCCTGCTCGGCCGGGCTGCCAAACTCAACCAATTCAACCATCATTTTCTCGCCTTCCTGCTTGAGCATCAGGCCGGTCGAGGCAATTTTCTCATTCGGATCGACAGCCTGCTTATCAAACGGCAGCAGTACATGCTTGGTCACTTGATCGCCCATCAAATCCATCCCTGTCGCCTGGACTTCCAGCGGCTCACCAATGGCCAGTTTATCGGCGGCATCGACAATCAGGCTTCCCGGCATTTCGTGTTTGGGCGGATAGACCATGTCCCACCAGAAACCGGGGCGGAACAGCGAGAAAGTG
The DNA here is from genome assembly GCF_022014395.1 of Photobacterium sp. WH77. Classification (NCBI taxonomy): domain Bacteria; kingdom Pseudomonadati; phylum Pseudomonadota; class Gammaproteobacteria; order Vibrionales; family Vibrionaceae; genus Photobacterium; species Photobacterium sp. WH77. The sequence goes on from NZ_JAKLTE010000001.1 coordinate 18,010, forward strand.
ATCAACAGCAGCAGGATGGACTCCCACCATTTGACTTTGGTGAACCACCATCCCTGGGTCGCCGAAGAGAAGGTGAGCATGGCAATGACAGCGGACGCTACGGTCAGGAACAGGTGCCACCAGGTATCAATGTCCATCAGCAAGAGCTGGGTATTGAAAATGAACATGAAGGGCAGGATGGCGGTGCGGATATCATAGGTGAAACCCTGAATACCGGTACGGATAGGATCGCTTTTCGCAATCGCGGCGGCCGCAAATGCAGCCAGACCGACCGGCGGGGTATCATCAGCCAGAATACCGAAATAGAACACGAACAGATGTACGGCCAGAAGCGGAATGATCAGGCCGTTTTCAGCCCCCAGGGTGACAATAACCGGCGCCATCAGGGTCGACACCACTATGTAGTTCGCCGTGGTTGGCAGCCCCATACCGAGGATCAGGCTGATCACGGCGGTAAACAGCAGCATCAGCATGATGTTGCCGCCTGAGATGAATTCGACGAAGTCGGTCATCACCAGGCCTACGCCCGTCAGTGTCACCACGCCCACGATAATACCGGCGGCGGCAGTGGCGACACCGATACCTATCATATTACGCCCGCCGGTGACCAGACTTTCCAGCAGATCGTGCCAGCCTTGTTGACCTGCTTCTGTCAGCGTCTGCTCTTTGGTAAAGATAGCCATGAGCGGACGCTGGGTCAGCAGGATGAAAATCATAAACACCGTTGCCCAGAAAGCTGATAAGCCTGGCGAGAAACGCTCAACGGTCAGACACCAGACCAGCACAACGATGGGCAACAGGAAGTACAAACCGGATTTCACTGTCGGACCGGGATCCGGTACTTCGGTTAGTGCCTGATCAGGATCTTCCAGCAGATGATCCTGATAGTTGGCCGCCAGACGAACCAGAGCGACATAAGCAATCAGGATCACAACCGCTATGATAGGTGTGGCAGCAGCGCCAAACACGTCTTTGGTCCAGCCGATGCCGTAATACACTATGGCACTGAGCACCATCAGGCCGACTATGGTACCAACAAAAGAGGTCAGTTTTTGCGCCAGCGTGGGCTGATAATGACGGGGCAGACCTGTCATACCGGCTTTACATGCTTCCAAATGGACGATGTAAAGCAGGGCAATATAAGAGATCAGGGCCGGCAGAATAGCAGCCTTAATTACTTCGACATAAGAGACGCCGACATACTCCACCATCAAAAATGCCGCTGCACCCATGATGGGCGGCGTGAGCTGGCCGTTGGTTGAGGCCGCAACCTCAACAGCCCCGGCTTTGTAGCCAGGGAAGCCCACCCGTTTCATCAGCGGAATAGTAAAGGTGCCCGTGGTGACCACGTTAGCAATGGACGAGCCGGATACCAGGCCAGACAAGCCGGATGCGACCACGGCCGCTTTTGCCGGACCGCCGCGCATATGACCAAGTAACGAAAAGGCAACTTTGATGAAATAGGCGCCAGCGCCCGCCCGTTCGAGCATCGAGCCGAACAGCACAAACAGGAAAACAAAGGCGGTAGAGACACCCAGTGCAACCCCGAAGACGCCTTCAGTGGTCAGCCACAAGTGCGACATGGCTTTATTAAGGCTGGCACCTTTGTGCGCAATGACATCCGGCATGTAAGGGCCGGCGAAGGTATACAGCAGGAAAACAGAGGCGACCACCATCAGTGGAGGGCCCAGTGCCCGTCGCGTTGCCTCAAGAAGCAACAGCATCCCTAGCACAGATATGACGACATCCAGCGTGGTTGGCGCGCCGGAACGCCCGGATAAGACTTCGTAAAACAGGTAGATATAGGCGGCAGAAAAACTCGCCAGCAGCGCCAGGATCCAATCTTGCAGTGGAATGTGATCCCTGGGTGAACCCTTCAGAGCAGGGAAGGCAGTAAAGGCCAAAAAAGTGGCAAATGCCAAATGGATAGAACGTGCTTCGGTATCGTTGAAGATGCCGACATTAAATATAAAAGGGAGCGGAGAGGCATACCAAAGCTGGAACAATGACCAGCAAAGTGCGGCAACCCACAGAACTTGTCCCTGCACCCCTTTGGGGCTGCGTGCGCCGGTATCCGCCTGTGCCACCATGTTCTGGACATCGTCATGGTTGGTTTTTGTCATGCTACTTCCTTATTTCAGGAGCGATCCGTTATTAACTGTTTGAGGTTTCAGTTTTTATTGTAGTCTGGCTAATTGATCTGACAGGGGACATTTTTGTGCTCTGACAGACAAAAAGTGCACCGTCAAGACGGTGCACTTTGCAGGATGAACAGCTGTTGGCTTATTTGATCAAACCCACTTCTTTGTAGTATTTCTCTGCGCCCGGATGTAATGGGATGGAAATACCGGCTTTGATCATGTCTTCTTTCTTCAGGTTGGCGAAGCTTGGGTGCAGGCGAGTGAAAACATGGAAGTTCTCAAACACGGCTTTGACCAGCGCATACACCGCATCATCCGATACTTTGGTTGAAGAAACTAACGTCGCGGCAACACCAAAGCTGTTGACGTCGCTGTCGGTACCACGGTACATGCCGCCCGGTACGGTCGATTTTGCATAGTAAGGATTGTCGGCCACCAGTTTGTCGATAGCAGCACCTGTAGCCGGAATCAGTTTGGCATCACAAGAAGTGGTTGCTTCTTTGATTGAACCGTTCGGATGGCCAACTACGTAAACAAAGGCGTCGATCTTGTTATCACACAAGGCCTGAGAGCGCTCAGAGCCCTTCAGCTCGGCCGCCAGTTTGAAGTCATCTTTACTCCAGCCCATGGTAGTCATCACTACTTCCATGGTGGCACGGTCACCAGAGCCCGGGTTACCAATATTGACGCGTTTGCCTTTCAGATCATCCAGGTTATTAATGCCTGAATCTGTACGGGCAATAATGTTGAACGGTTCTGTGTGCAGTGAGAAAACAGCACGCATTTCTTTATACGGACCTAACTCTTTAAACTCACTGGTACCGTTATAGCCGTGATATTGCCAGTCAGACTGCACCACGCCGAAATCCAGTTCACCGGCTCGCATAGTGTTCACGTTGTATACAGACCCGCCGGTTGATTCGACAGAGCAGCGAATGCCATTGGTTTTACGATCGTTGTTCACCAGCTTACAGATAGCACCGCCGGTAGGATAATACACACCGGTGACAGAACCTGTACCAATAGTGATGAACTCTTCCGCTTGCGCCAATCCTGAGGCAAGAACGGTGGCAGATAATGCGCTGACTTTTAACAGTTTTGTAAACGCCATTGTGATCCCTTCCTGTTGTGTTATTTCTTATCAGTGCTGCAGGTACACGGCCCGCAATGCTTTAAACAAATCAAAGAGATAATAGCAAACGATCGGCGTATTATTGAAATAATGTAAAAACCTTTTTGTGAAAAAGTAATGAGATTGCGACAACTGACCATATTTCAGAGCATAACTATCCACTGTAAAGCAGGGTAACCAAGCGGGAAAAGACGGGGCGGGGAAGGGGGAAGAAGCCCGCCCTCTCAGGGTAAACGGAGAGGGCGTTGCCTGAAGATTGACTTACTTACTGTAATCAAACAGCGAGCAGACAGAGTCGAAGAGCTCTTCAGCGGTTGTGGTCAGGGTTGGTGTGATGAAAATCGTGTCATCCCCCGCTACAACACCCAAGATACCTTCGGCGCGGCCCAGTGAGTCAAGCAAACGGGCGATCACTTGCGCCGCGCCCGGACCAGTGTGAATCACGACCATGGCATGGTTATAACCCACTTCCATGACCAGTTCTTTCAACGGACTGCTGATGGTCGGTACGCCCAGCTCTACGGGCAGGCAATACACCATTTCCATTTTAGCGTTGCGGGTACGTACCGCGCCGAATTTGGTCAGCATCCGTGACACTTTCGACTGGTTAATGTTATCGAAGCCCTGCGCTTTCAAGGCATCGACTATCTCACCTTGAGAGCTGAATTTTTCTTCCTTGAGTATGGATTTGAATGCTTTTATCAAGCGTTCTTGTTTATCAGAACTACGCATAAGTAAATTTCATGTACAGGGAGAGGGTCCATATTTTGTCACAACCTGTTAGTAGGTAGCAAACAATGTTCATTCGAACTTGGAACTAGGTTACTGTTAATAGCTTAGCCGACTGCATAACTATTAAATAAATCCACTATTGAGACAGTTTTTGTCTTTTTCGGTGGAAGAAAAAACAATCCTGGCCCCTGCGCAACTTCGCAAAGCTGAGGGGGCATGATTGTTTTTCTTTTAGGCTTGCTATACCGTCTTGGTGCCCGAGAAACTGAGAGACATTAGTAAGGGTTTGAAACATTGGGTATACGGCCTGAATTCTATCTGAAGGGGTCTGTCTGATGAACCCTGACTTCTATCGTAAAGGAGAACGAAAATGAAAGTTGCTGTTATTGGTGCGGCTGGTGGTATCGGCCAGGCTTTGGCTCTGCTACTGAAGAATGAACTGCCTGCCGGCTCTGACCTGGCACTTTATGATATTGCCCCTGTTACCCCTGGTGTTGCTGCTGACCTGAGCCACATCCCAACTCCTGTTTCTATCAAAGGTTATGCTGGTGAAGATCCAACCCCTGCACTTGAAGGTGCGGATGTGGTGCTGATTTCTGCTGGCGTTGCCCGTAAACCAGGGATGGACCGTGCGGATCTGTTCAACGTCAATGCTGGTATTGTGAAATCACTGGCTGAAAAAATTGCGGTTGTCTGTCCAAATGCCTGTATCGGTATCATCACTAACCCGGTTAACACGACTGTGGCTATCGCAGCAGACGTTCTGAAAAAAGCCGGCGTCTATGACAAGCGCAAGCTGTTCGGTGTGACTACGCTGGATATCATCCGTTCAGAAACCTTTGTTGGTGAGCTGAAAGGCCTGAACCCGCGTGACGTGAATGTGCCTGTCATCGGCGGCCACTCAGGCGTGACTATCCTGCCTCTGCTGTCTCAGGTTGAAGGTGTTGAGTTCACTGAAGAAGAAGTGAAAGCACTGACTCCTCGCATCCAGAACGCGGGTACGGAAGTGGTTGAAGCCAAAGCGGGCGGCGGTTCTGCCACTCTGTCTATGGGTCAGGCGGCTTGCCGTTTTGGTCTGGCACTGGTGCGTGCCATGCAGGGTGAGCAAAATGTGGTTGAATGCGCTTACGTGGAAGGCAACGGCAAGCACGCTCGCTTCTTTGCTCAGCCAGTTCGTCTGGGTAAAGACGGCGTGGAAGAAGTGCTGGATTACGGCAGCCTGAGCGCGTTCGAGCAGAATGCCTTGGACAGCATGCTGGATACCCTGAAAGGCGATATCGCTTTGGGTGAAGAGTTCGCGGCAAAATAAAGCCGGCGTACCGACACCAGGCCGTCATGGCCTGACGACAATGAACAAAGCGGCCCTCCGGCCGCTTTGTTGTTTTTGGCATTGGCATATAAGGGAGATTGCTCAGTAATAGTCGCCGCAGCCGCTGTGCAGCTGAGGCTCGTCGGTCAGTTCACTGCACGGGATATGGATCCTTTTATGATCCTTCAGATTCTCGATCAATGCAGTGTCATGATCCGGATCTATCTCGATCACTTCAGCGATCCCCTGCGGGTATTCTACCCACATTCCTTTTTTCAGTTGATTGGCTTGCATGCGTCACCTCCGTCTTGGGAAGAAACGGTCAGGGCACAGGTATCCCTTTACCTTGTATAACTATAGCGTAAAGAGAATTTGAGCTCAGTGCAGAGCCATTCCGTGAGTGAAAATCGTGTCGAACAGCTTGGCTGCCGGGGCTGTGTAGCAAGAGAGTGCAACAAAAAACGGCCTGGACAGGAGTCAGGCCGTTTTCGCTGAAGGGGCGGGTTTATTTGGTGCGATTGACCGACAGCCGGGCGACAGCGATCAGGGCATCTTTATACTCGCTTTCGGCCAGTACCGACAGGGCGGCAATGGCTTTATCTGCTTCTTCTTCAGCGCGTTGCTGAGTGTAAGCCAGAGAGCCGTGCTCTTCCATACAGGCCAGAATCGGTTGCAGTTTATCCAGCCCGTTGCCTTGCTCTATCGCGGCGCGAATCATGGCGGTTTGCTCTGGGTTACCGTGGTGCATGGCGTGAAGCAGCGGCAGGGTGGGTTTGCCTTCCGCCAGATCATCTCCCACGTTTTTGCCCATCTCCTCGCCATCGGCGTTGTAATCAAGCACATCGTCAATCAGCTGGAAGGCGGTCCCAAGATAACGGCCATAGTCTTGCAGCGCTTGCTCTACCGGTTCTGACGCATCTGAAAGAATGGCTGCCACCTGGGTTGCCGCTTCAAACAGTCGCGCCGTTTTGGAGTAGATCACCTGCATATAGCTGGCTTCGGTAGTGTCAGGATCATTGCAGTTCATTAACTGCTGGACTTCACCTTCGGCGATCACATTGGTTGCTTCGCTCATGATGTCCAGGATCTTCAGGGATCTCAGGCTGGTCATCATCTGGAAGGAGCGGGTGTAGATATAATCACCGACCAGTACGCTGGCCGCATTGCCGAATGCGGCATTGGCTGTTGCTTTCCCGCGCCGCATATCGGATTCGTCCACCACATCGTCATGGAGCAAAGTGGCGGTGTGAATAAATTCGATAAATGCCGCAGCGGTGATGTGTTTTTCACCCTGGTAACCAAGAGCCCGGGCGGCCAGAATTGCCAGAATGGGGCGCAAACGCTTGCCACCGCTGCTGACAATGTAAAATCCCAGTTGGTTGATCAGGGCGACGTCTGAAGTGAGTTGGGCCTGAATCTTTGCGTCAACCGCCGCCATGTCGTCAGCGGTGAGTGCTTGGATAGCTTTGAAATCCATGATACATCCAGCAAAATTGTTAGCCGTATCGGCGCAATCAAAATAAGAATTATGCACGCATACTACACTAAAATCTTCCCGGCTTCCTAACCTACATTGCAGCTATTTAGGCGACTTTTTCTGTTGAGCAGCTTTTCACCAATTTTCTTTAGCCAACGGCTTGCCATGTTCGGCGTTTTCCAGTAATATTCGCGCCCTATTGATGACAAGATTAAGCGCATACCCATTGCCCAATTTTGCCGTGGCAAATGGCCTATGCGGATAAGCGGAGTAAGACATGTACGCTGTTTTCCAAAGTGGTGGTAAGCAACACCGAGTAAGCGAAGGCCAAACCTTACGCTTGGAAAAACTGGACGTTGAAACTGGTGCGAACGTTGAATTTGACAAAGTTCTGCTGGTTGCTAACGGTGAAGAAGTAACAGTTGGTGCACCATTCGTTGCGGGTGGTAAAGTGACTGCTGAAGTTGTTACGCACGGTCGCGGCGATAAAGTAAAAATCGTTAAGTTCCGTCGTCGTAAGCATTCTCGTAAGCAAATGGGCCACCGTCAGTGGTTCACTGAAGTCAAAATTACTGGCATCAGCGCTTAATAATAGGAGAGTTTAGAGATGGCACACAAAAAAGCTGGCGGTTCTACTCGTAACGGCCGTGACTCAGAAAGTAAACGCCTAGGTGTTAAGCGTTTCGGTGGCGAATCTGTACTGGCAGGTAACATCATCGTTCGTCAACGTGGCACTAAGTTCCACGCTGGTAACAACGTAGGTTTGGGTAAAGACCACACTCTGTTCGCTCTGACTGATGGCAAAGTGAAATTCGAAGTGAAAGGTCCTAAAAACCGTAAATTCGTTTCTATCGAATCTGCTGAATAAATTCAGTTTCGTTAAGAACGTGAAAGCCCTGCCTATTGGCGGGGCTTTTTGTTATGGCACAGGACAATATCAGTTTGAGTGCCTGCGGGTGTAAAGCCCTGAGAATTATTCCGATTGGTATTACAATAAAGACAGTCAGGTGGTGACTATCCCTGGCTGGCGAAGTGAACGCCAGAGTGCGGAGAATAAGATGAAATTTGTAGATGAAGCGGTAATCCGGGTGGATGCAGGTGATGGCGGCAACGGTACTGTCAGCTTCCGCCGTGAAAAATATGTCCCCAAAGGTGGGCCTGATGGCGGTGACGGCGGTGACGGCGGTGATGTATACCTGCTGGCCGATGAAAACCTCAACACGCTGATCGATTACCGTTTCGAACGTTTTCATGCAGCTGAGCGCGGCGAAAACGGCCGCGGCGGTAACTGTACCGGTAAGCGAGGCGATGACCAGGTACTGTCTGTCCCTGTGGGTACGCGTGCCGTGGACGAAGAAACCGGTGAAGTGATCGCCGATCTGACCCAGCACGGTATGAAGATCATGGTAGCCAAAGGTGGTTTCCACGGTTTGGGTAACACCCGGTTCAAGTCCTCGGTCAACCGTGCGCCACGTCAGAAGACTATGGGCACCAAAGGTGAGATTCGTCACCTGCGTCTGGAGCTGCTGCTGCTGGCGGATGTCGGCATGCTGGGTTTGCCGAATGCCGGTAAATCGACCTTTATCCGCGCTGTATCGGCCGCTAAGCCAAAAGTGGCGGATTATCCGTTTACTACCTTAGTGCCTAGCCTGGGTGTGGTACGGGTCGATAGCGAGCGCAGTTTCGTGGTCGCTGATATTCCCGGTCTGATCGAAGGTGCTGCCGACGGTGCCGGCCTGGGTATTCGCTTCCTGAAACACCTGGAGCGTTGCCGTGTGCTGCTGCACATGATCGATCTGCTGCCGGCAGACGGCTCGGATCCGGTGGAAAACGCTTTCACTATCCTCAATGAGCTGGAGCAGTACAGCGAGAAGCTGGTGAACAAGCCGCGTTGGATCATCTTTAACAAAGTTGATCTGCTGCAGGAAGAGGAAGCTCAGGCGAAGATCCAGGAAGTGCTGGAAGCACTGGCATGGGATGAGAAGTACTTCTGTATTTCTGCGCTGAACCGTACCGGTATCAAGCCATTGACCTATGAGCTGATGGATTTGATTGACTCCATTCCTCAGGCTCTGATTGAAGAAGACGAAACCGAAGAAACCAAAGTCGATTTCAAGTGGGACGATTACCACGAGCAGCAGCTGAAGAAAAGTGCTGCGAAAAGTGATGACGATGACGACGATGACGACTGGGATGATTGGAACGAAGACGATTACGACGTCGAAATCATTTACAAGCCGTAACTGGCCGTCTGATGTGAAAAACCGCTCTTTGGAGCGGTTTTTTTGTGCCTCATCAAATTGGTCTTTCTCATAGCGGAGATAATGATCAACAGAAAAGCTCTGAGGGAGTCAAGATGCAGCCGGTTACAGTTAAAATGGAACGGGAGATTGCCCGGATAGTCGCTCAGGTTGGTCAGCGGCTGTTACAGCATGGCGCGGAATCTGCGGTGGTGGTGGATGTCAGCCAGCGTGTCGGCCTGGCACTGGGGGGGGATGAGGTCAACATTGCATTGACCGCCAATGCCATTGTGGTCACTGTGCATGTGGAAGATCATTGTCTGACGACCACGCGCCGCTGCCGGGATCATGGGATCAATATGGCGATTGTTACCCGGATCCATCATCTGTGCATCATGGCGGAAAAGGGGCTGCTGGATCCTGCGGCCATGACGAAGCGTCTGTTAGCCCTTCAGCCCCAGCGCTATCCGCCGCTGCTGGTGATCCTGATGATCGGCCTGTCCTGTGCCGCATTCTGTCTTCTGGCCGGCGGCGATCTGACGGTGGCCCTGATTACCTTGTTCGCCGCATCTGCCGCCATGGCGCTGCGTCTGATGATGGCGCATCATCATTTCAATCCGCTGCTGACTTTTGCTGCTGCCGCGTTTGTCGCGACGGCTGTCTCCGCGTCTGCCCCTTTGTTCGAGCTGGGTAATCAGCCCTTTCTGGCGATGGCATCGTCGGTATTATTGCTGGTGCCGGGGTTTCCGCTGATTAATGCTGTCGCCGATATGGTGTCAGGTTTCGTGAATCTGGGTATTTCCCGCTGGGTGATGGCCAGTCTGCTGACCTTGTCGACCAGCCTGGGCATAGTGGCGGCGATGAACCTGTTTAATGTCTGGGGGTGGCTGACATGACGTTCTGGCAATGGCTGTACACACTGTCTGCAGATATGATGCTGGCCGCGATTCCGGCTGTCGGGTTTGCTATGGTATTTAATGTGCCGGTCAGGGCGTTGAAGTACTGCGCCATGGCGGGGGCGCTCGGTCACGGTTGCCGTTTTGTGCTTATGCATCAGGGCATGCCGATTGAATGGGCGAGCTTCTTAGCCGCTTTGCTGGTCGGGATAACAGGAATTATCGGGTCGCGCCGGCTGCTGGCGCCACCTCATGTGTTCACCGTGGCGGCCGTGATCCCCATGGTGCCCGGTGTTTATGCTTTTAAGACCATGATTGCGCTGGTGGATCTCAATCAGCATGGTTTTTCTCCTGAGATCTGGCAGCGTATGGCCGAAAACGGGATCACCGCAGCCTTTACCGTGGCAGCGCTGGCCATAGGACTGGCAATGCCCGGCTTAATGTTTTATCGTCGCCGACCAGTGATTTAAAAGGGAGTCGACGTGTGAAGATCAGTATGGTTGCCGCCATGGCAAAAGATCGTGTGATTGGCAAAGACAACGCCATGCCCTGGCACTTGCCAGCCGATTTTGCCTGGTTTAAAAAAGTCACCATGGGCAAACCTGTTGTCATGGGACGCAAAACGTTTGAATCCATTGGCCGGCCTTTGCCGGGACGCCACAATATTGTGATCAGCCGTAACCCGGACTTTGCCGCCGACGGCGTGACGGTGGTGGCCGATCTCCCTGCTGCTCAGGTGGCTGCAGGGCAGGTCGATGAATTGATGATCATAGGTGGCGGCAGCGTGTACGCAGAATGTCTGCCGGTCGCAGACTGTCTCTATCTGACCTTTATCGATCTCAGTGTCGAGGGAGATACTTGCTTCCCGGACTGGGGAGACGGCTGGCGGCAGACGCACAGCGAGCACTACGCGGCCGATGAGAAAAATGCCCACCACATGGAATTTGTGATACTGGAGCGCCAGTAAACCTGCCTGCCGCTGTTTTTTTGCTTCCGGTTTTAGCCGTTACCATGCCAACAGTTGGCATGGTAACGTGTGCCAGCTAGCCGGCCATCGGCGATAAGGCCAGCGATCCCCCTAATAACATCAGTATGCTGCCAATGGTTCGGTTAATCGGCCCTTGTTTGCTCAACATTTTATGTCTCAGTGCTTGCTGGGAGAAGAACAAGGCAACCAGGCTGAACCAGATCCAGTGCGCCAGAGACATGAATAAGCCATAGCCGCTTTGCAGCAAGAGTGAGGTGTCCGGACTGACAATCTGGGTGAAAGTGCTCAGCACAAAAAGCGTGGTTTTGGGGTTCAGGGCATTGGTCAGTAATCCTTGTCTGAACGAAGCAAAGCCGGATAAAACCGCGATATTGTCAGTGGCCAGCGTGAGTTCAGTCTTGCTGCGCAGAGTACAGAAACCGATGTAAACCAGATACAAAGCCCCGACATACTTGATGACGGTGAACAGGGCTGGGGAGGTGGCGATAAGAACCCCTACCCCCAGCATGGTGTAGCCCACATGGATGAGCACCCCCAGCGCAATGCCCAGCGCGGCATACAGACCCGCACGACGACCGTGCAGATAGCTGTTTCGTGTCACCATTGCAAAATCAGCGCCCGGGCTGATCACCGCGAGAATTGTAATTAACGCGACAGCAAAAAGTTCGGCCATGTGTATATTTCCCTGAATAATGATGAGTAACGGATGGATGAATTGGTTACTATTGTTGATGAAATACAACCCATTGAATATTGATAAGTTGTCATCGAAATCCATGCGAAAAAGTCATCGATTATGAATCTGCCATCGTTAAATACATTGCGGGTGTTTGAAGCTGCAGCCCGTCATCAGAGCCTGGTAAAAGCCGCGGATGAATTGTGTGTGACCCAGTCAGCGGTGAGCCGTCAGATCAAGCAATTGGAGAGTGCCCTTGGCGTCATTTTGTTTGAGCGACGTAACCGCGGGATCTTTTTGACCTCAGAGGGACAGAAGCTCAAAACAGCTTGCCATGAAATGCTGTCGATTCTGAAAAACACCCTCAGAGAGTTGAAAGCGGAGGAAAGCCAGTCGCCTCTGGTGATTTCCTGTGAACCGACCATCATGATGAAATGGCTGATCCCCCGACTGGCTGATTTCAAGGCCGCCCATCCTGATATTCAGCTGCACCTTAACGCATCGGGTGGTCCGATCGACTTTGTGAAAAGCCAAACGGATGTCGCCATTCGTCGCAATGACTTCAGTTGGAAGCAGGGTTATCATGCCGAGCCGATAGGCCCTGAGTATGTCGGGCCCGTGGTGCTGGCTGAGCAGCATGCGCAAGGAGAGGCGTTGACTTCGCCGACCACTCTGCTGCATACCAAAAGCCGGCCTGCGGCCTGGGCTGACTGGCAGCATCAGGCTAACCAGGCGGTGAATGTGGCAGAAGATGTCTGGTTCGAGCATTTCTATATCATGCTGGAAGCGGTTCAGGCAGGCGGTGGCTACGGGTTAAGTTCGGTGTATATGGTGGGTAACGACATCAGACATCGCCGTCTGGTCGCCCCTGCCGGCTTTATTGCGGACGGCTCATCTTACTATCTGTTATCACCTATCGCGATCGAGGCCGATAACAGGGTGGTAGCACTGCTCAACTGGTTACGTCAGGAAATGACGGCAACCCGTCAGGCGGTCTTCGCGGCTCTCAAGGGTTAAGCGGCGAGCTGAGCACTGAGTGCGCGGAGAAAAAAAACTGGCCCTGTCAGAGCCTGTCTTGCTTAAACCATTGCTGGTCTTCCCAGCGCAGCATAGTGAGCTGATGGCCCCAGACACACCCGGTGTCCAGTCCGATAGCATTTTCATCCTGATAACCCATCAGTGAGGCCCAGTGGCCGAAAATAATGGTTTTTCCCAGCGGCTGCGAGCGCGCAAACTGGAACCAGGGCAGCAGATGCTCGGTGCCCGGTTCGCCCGGTGGCTGCTTGCAATGCATCTCCAGCCGGCCATCGGGATACAGATAGCGCATCCGGGTCAGCGCGTTGATGGTGTAGCGTAACCGATCCAGTCCCGCCAATGCAGGATCCCACTGTTCAGGCTCATTACCGTACATATTGCTCAGCAGCCATTGCTGCTGCTCGCTTTGTAACATGGCCTCGACGTCACGTGCACAGCGGCGGGCATCGTCGAGTTGCCATTGTGGCGGGATGCCGGCATGGACCATGACAACAGGGTGTGTGGGGTGTTCGGCCAGCAGAGGCTGGCGGCTGAGCCAATCGAGTAATGCTTCACCGTCGCTGGCCTGCAAAATCTGATCAATCCGATCTTTCTGCTTGGCCTTGCCTATGCCCCGGGCCACGGCCAGTAAGTGCAAATCGTGGTTACCCAGCACGCAGGTGGCACTGTTACCCAGTGATTTCACCAGACGCAGGGTGGCCAGAGAATCCGGCCCGCGGGCAACCAGATCGCCGGCCAGCCAGAGTTCATCGTGCTGTTCACTGAAGCCTGCACGCTCGAGAAGCGTGCAGAGTTCGCGGTAACAGCCCTGAATATCACCGACCAGATAGGTTGCCATGATCGACCCTGTTTAGTGAAGAATATTGGGGATAGCCAAACGGAAAGGCACGATTTCGGCATTGAACTCATTACCATTGTCGTCAATCATGACGTAATGGCCTTCCATCACACCCAGTGGCGTTTCTATGATGGTGCCGCTGGTATAGGTGTATTCATCATTGGGGGCTATGGTAGGTTGTTCACCGACGACACCTTCACCTTCAACTACCAGCTTCTTGCCATTGGCATCTGTGATCAGCCAGCGGCGGCGAAGCAGTTGTGCGTTGCCCTGGCCCAGGTTGCAAATGGTAATGGTGTACGAAAAGACGTAGCGGTTCTGCTCAGGCTCAGACTGATCATCAATGTAATGGGTGATGACCCGGCATTTGATGGTAGGGGTAACTTTGTTGTTCACCTTGCTGCTTCCTTTCTGATACGACAATGCCTTTGTGCAAGGCAGTTGCCGGGCGCCATGGCCCGGCATATTACTTAGTGGCTGTGGTTGGCATCCAGCCAGTTAGCCATAGACACAAACTGTTCAAGTGTCAGGTTTTCCGGACGCGAGCCAGGGTTAATGCCCAAGCTTTCCAGCGTGTCCACATCCATGATGGCTTTAAAGCAGTTACGCACCGTTTTACGGCGCTGGTTAAAGCCATCCCGGCAAACACGGTCCAGCCATTTCAGGTTAGTACAAGGATGCGGTAATGTTTCATACGGCGCCAGTCGAACCACAGCAGAATCTACTTTAGGTGCGGGTTTGAAGGCGCTGGGCGGCACTTCAAGCACTGGCATCACTTTGCAGTAATATTGTGCCATCACGGTCAGGCGGCCATAGGCTTTGGTGCCCGGGCCGGCAGCCAGACGATTGACCACTTCTTTTTGCAACATGAAATGCATATCTTCAATATGCTGATGGAAACTGAACAGGTGGAACATCAGCGGCGTTGAAATGTTGTAAGGCAGGTTGCCAAAAATCCGCAGTTTGTTGTTTTCCCTGATCAGCTGAGTGAAGTCGAAACGCATGGCATCGCCTTCATGGATAGTCAGCTTACCAGACAGATCCGGGTGATTGCGTAACCGCTCGGCCAGATCGCGGTCAAGTTCAATCACCGTAAATTTATCGACTTGTTTACCGACTGGCTCGGTCAGAGCGCCCAAACCAGGACCGATTTCAACCAGATTCTGGCCCGGTCTCGGGTTAATTGAGGCGACAATGTTGTCGATGATGTATTCGTCGTGCAAGAAGTTCTGGCCAAAGCGCTTACGGGCGCGGTGGCCTAAATGGACCTGATCACTGCTCATTGTTTTTTATCTACCATTTCGATGGCGTGGGTAAGCGCTGTCCAGAGGCTCCCTGTGTCCGCCTGTCCGGTACCGGCGAGTTCCAATGCGGTACCATGATCAACTGATGTTCGGATAAAAGGTAATCCCAGAGTGATATTGACGGCATTACCGAATCCTTTGAATTTCAGCACTGGCAGACCCTGATCGTGGTACATTGCCAGTACGGCATCGGCTTCGGCCAGGTACTTATCCTGGAAAATCGTATCGGCTGGCAGCGGGCCAACCAGATCCATACCGTCCTGCTCTCTCAGAACATTCAAGGCCGGAGTGATCACTTCGATCTCTTCACGGCCCAAGTGGCCATCTTCACCGGCATGCGGGTTGAGGCCACAAACATAAATTTTCGGTTGTTTGATGCCAAACTTGCTGATCAGATCGGCATGCAGCACCCGAATCACCTGATGAATACGATCTTCAGTCACCGCTTTGGCCACATAAGCCAGCGGAATGTGGGTGGTTACCAGCGCCACACGCAACCCTTCGGTTGCCAGCATCATCACCACTTGGTTGGATTGTGCCTGCTGGGCGAAAAATTCTGTGTGTCCGCTGAATGATACGCCCGCACGGTTAATGATGCCCTTATGCACCGGCCCGGTGACCAGTGCGGCAAATTCGCCGTCCATATTGCCTTCGGCAGCACGGCGGAGGGTGTCCAGCACATAATGTCCGTTGTGCTCGTCAAGCTGGCCTGGGGTCACACTGGCTTTCAGTTGGTGGCTGTCCACCACCAGAGTGCCTGCACGATGTGGCTGAGCCGGACGGCTTGGATCATAGCTGATGATTTCCAGCGGTAAGCCCAGCAGGGCCGCACGTTCTGCCATAAGTTCGGCGTTGGCACAAACTACCAGCTCGTGCGGCCACGGCTGTTGTGCCAGCGCCACGACGAGATCCGGGCCAATACCCGCCGGTTCTCCCGGCGTGATGGCAATACGTTTAACCTTGTTCATCATCAAATCCTGGTTGTTCTATATAGGCGCCGGCCCGCAGTTCCTGCAGCCACGCCTGGGCTTCCTCGTTAAATTTACGGCTGAAGAGAATCCGGTAAGCACGGTTCTTCGCGGCCGCATCGGTGCGGTCAACCTGACGGCGATCCAGCACTTCCACAATATGCCAGCCGTGTACCGTCTGGAACGGTTCACTGATGGTGCCTGCAGGCAGGGTTTCAACCTGCTGTTTGAATTCAGGGACGTAAATATCTGGCGTCTGCCAGCCCAGTTCACCGCCATTGGCCGCAGAGCCCGGATCGGCACTCAGTGCCTGGGCTGCATCAGCAAAGCTGCGCTGACCGGCGATAATGTCCTGGCGAACCTGCTCGAGCTGTTTCTTCGCTCCTTCATCGCTAAGGATGACAGAAGTTTTCAGCAGGATGTGGCGGGCATTGATTTCAGTGACTGAGACAGTCTCCTGGCCTTTCACATCATTGATTTTGAGAATGTGGTAACCCACACCGCTGCGGAATGGCCCTATGATAGCACCTTTCCCCTGACCTTGGATCTGATCGGCAAAGATAGTCGGCATTTCTTCCGGGCTCATCCAGCCCCAGGCACCCCCCTGCAGAGCTTTGGGACCATTTGACGCACTGTAGGCCAGGTTGGTGAAATCAGCCCCCTGATTCAATTGCGCCAGCAGTTCGTTGGCTTTGCGCTCGGCCGTCTGGCGCTCAGACTGACTGGCACCTTCGCCCAGGCGGATCAGGATATGGCTGACATTGTATTGCACGCTTTCCTGCTGCTGCTGGCCCAGTTGGGTCACCAGGCTGTCCACTTCCTGCGGCAGAATGTTGATCCGGCGGCGCACCATAATGGTACGGGCTTCGCTGGCAGTCAGGTCACGGCGGATTTGTTCGCGGAAAATCGGGTAGCTGATGCCACCGGCTGCCAGCTCCTGCTGCAGATGGGCCACGGACATGTTTTGCTCGGCTGCAATCTGGCTGATCGCCTGATCCAGGCGGTTGTCATCAATACGGATACCAAATTGTTCTGCCTGTTGCAGCTGCAGGGTTTCCATGATGAGCTTTTCCATCACCTGATTGACCAGAATGCTGTCATCCGGCAGAGGCTGGCCCTGACGCGCCGCATTGAGGTGGACGGTTTTCAGCATCGCATCGACGTCGCTTTGCAGGATAACGCTGTCGTTAACAATAGTGACCACTTTGTCCAGTGGCTGCAGGGCGGCCAGTGAACCGGTTGTCAGGCCCAGAAGAGTCAGGCCGAGAATAAAAGACTTCCACATTTTCATATCCGTATCCAGGGCGCTTCAATGCGCGGTTGGTTAGGGCGGGCCTTGGCCCGGCCTGTTAATTGTTCAGGTAGAAAGGTCGTCCGTATGCAATGGCATTGCCACTGGCTGACGACGCGCCGACGGCGGAAACCCCTGCCAGGCCAAGTAGTGAGAACGAGATACTGAAGTTCTGTTCGTACTCAACCGGCTGGGTGTTGACGTTGCTGCGCGCCACCATGTACTGGTTGTAGCCCAGCGTGATCATCCAGCAGTCGGAGCGGTAATTGAGTGAGACCTGGCCTTCCACCATCTGGTTTTCCGTTACATCGTGGTAGTAATCCCCCCGTACACTCAGTCCGGCGTGAATCGGGAATCCGGTTGAGAAGCCAATCTGAGAAATACCTTCTTGGGTGTAATTATCTATCTGGTTGTTATCCGGCAGGCTCTGCTGGATGTATTCTTTTGACACGTAGCGGTAGTTCAGCTGGCTGAACAGGCCGCCTTCGCGGTATTCCAGTGCGGCGTTGGCAAACTGCATGTCTCTTTCACTGGCATCATATTGCAGGCCGCCGTGAAAGAAGAGCCAGTCATTAAAGTTGAAATCAGACTCAAACGCCGAGGCCGAATAATTCGGCTGAGATTCGCCTTCTTCCTGCAAATTCCGGCCGGAATCGTTGAGGTAGAAAATCTGGCCAAAGGCGAGGTTGAAGCGCTCTTTCAGATTATTGTCGAAAAAGCGGGTGGTGGCACCGACAGTAAACTGGTTGGCGGCGGCAATGCGGTCGACGCTGGAGTAACGGCGATCACGGAACAAACCGTAATAATCGGTTTGCAGGATAGTGGTGTCGTATGAGCCGTAAATGTCGCTCTGTTCCACATCCTTGATGTACAGGTACTGGAGTTGCGGCTCCAGACTCTGGACATAAGCATCACCGAACAGGTCAGTATCCCGCTCGAAATACAAGCCTGTCAGCATTCGCAGACTGGGCACAGTCCGGGACGCTGTTTCTTCCAGATCTTCCAGACCGGCGATTGTGGGATCGAACTCCTGATTGTAGTAGGTGTACATCAGCTTGGCTTCCGTGGTCATTGACCACCAGGGAGTCGCGAACGGCAGCGTCAGAGACGGCTCTAAATGGACACGATCGGCAGATGGTTTCGTCGAATCGTCATTTTCAAACCGGCTGATATGGCTCAGGAAGCCAAAGTCCAGATCATAGCCCAGTTCAGGCTCGTAGTAGTTGAAGGTCAGCTGCGGCATCAAACGGTAGTTGGATGACACACCCGGCGTCAGCGGCTGGAAGTTCCTGACCCGCAAGGTTGAGTTCCACTTTTCTTCCTGATAGGTCACTTCGCCGGTTTGCAGCAGGTTGTTGTCTTCCCGGCGGCCGATCTCTGAATCGACATCCGAGAAATAGGTCACGTCGCTGACCTTGCTGTAATCAATGTTGAACAGCCAGTTATCCTGATACCGGCCGCTGTGGGACCAGTTGTAGGCCCAGCGTGCATCGTCAGTATCGGAGGCTTCATCGCTGCCGAGATATTCCCCTTTCAGGCTGCCTTGTCCCAGATCAGTGAGATAACGGAACTGGCTGTTGAGCTGCAGGCCGCGGTTACTCATGTATTTCGGAGTAAAGGTCAGATCGTAGTTGGGGGCAATATTCCAGTAAAACGGGGTTTCCAGCTCAAAACCGTCACGAGAGCCGTAACTCACGGTTGGATAGAGAAAACCGGTCAGCCGTTCGTCACCAACAGGTACACGCAGGTAAGGCATGTAGAACACCGGCACTTCAAGTATTTCGAACCGGGCGTTATACAGGTCAGCAAACGGTGAATCAGCTTCACGTTCAATGCTGGTGGCAGTAAATTGCCAGCTTTTATCACCGGGCGGGCATGTGGTGTAAGTGCCGTTGCGCAGGCGATAGTAGGTCATGCCCTGCTTTTCAATTTTAGTGGCTTCACCCCGGCCGGCTTCACAGGTCAGGCTATAGACGGCGTTGTTGATTTCTGCATCGTCGGTATCCAGGTTGTTGTGCATGTTGTCAGCATAAACTTCAATGCTGCCATCGTGGAAATACACGTTGCCTTTGGCACTGACAGTATTATTTTGCTGGTTCATGGTGGCGACATCGGCCGCCACTGTCCGGTTGGATTGCCGAACCACCACATCGCCGGAGTAGGTCACACTGGCGTCGCTGTCCGCCTCTGCCTTATCGGCGGTGATTCTGATCGGGGCATTATTGGGATCACCGTCACTGGGATCCGGGGCCAGGCACATGCCTTTGACCAGAGCAAGCTCTTCCTCTGCCGTCGGGCTGGCTTCATTCTCAATGAGGGCATCATTGGCGAAAGCTGACGGGCCATATAAAGCTATGCTGATCATGGTCGCCAATAAGCTGCGAGAAGTGAATGACATTGAGATTTAATTTCCTGTGTTCATGATATAGCGCAAAGGTGTCCAGACCGGCCCTGCCGTCCCCGCAATAAAGGCTGCTATGATAAAGCAATTTCTGCTTATCGGCATCTCTATGGGGCTCTGTAATCATCGGACCGGATAAATTCATTATTGTTTTTTCTGCTATTATGCCGCGAGGTCTTTATCGGACGGCGCTGTGCTTTATGACAGCAAGTCACGCTGACAGACCTATCTCTTTTCGTAAGACTAGACGGCATTCGTGGGCACAATTTAGCAAATTACCAGAGAGTATAACATGCAGGTGTTGGGCAAGATTTTAGGGGCATTTTTTGGTTTCCTTCTTGGTGGACCTATCGGGTTGTTATTAGGCATCTTTTTGGGTCATAAGTTCGATCGGGCGCGTGCCGGTGTTTATCAGGGCGGCAGTTTTGGTCGTTTTAGTCAGGGTCAGGCAGATCAGCATGAACGTCAGGCGGCGTTTTTTCATGCGGCGTTTGCTGTGATGGGTCATATGGCCAAGGCGAAAGGCCGGGTGACCCAGGATGAAATCCGCGTCGCCAGCGCGATTATGGACCGAATGCAGCTGCATGGTGATGCCCGCCGGCTGGCTCAGGAAGCTTTTCGTGACGGCAAATCAGAAGATTTCCCCCTTCAGGAAGTGCTGGCCAGGGTGCGTCAGCAAGGGACGGGGCGGCTTGATTTGTTGCAGTTTTTTCTCGAATTGCAGATCCAGGCCGCGTTTGCCGACGGCAGCCTGCATCCGAAAGAACGCCAGTTACTGTTCGTGATTGGCCGTGCCCTGGGTTTTTCCGATCAGCAGCTGGAAAGGCGGCTGCATATGCAAGAAGCGGCGTTTCGCTTTCAGCAGGGCGGGGGCTTTTATCGCCAGCAGTCACAGCAACAGCAGGGCGGTTTTCGACAGGCACCAACCCGGGATCAGCTCAGTGATGCGTATGAACTGCTGGGCGTCGAACAACAGGCCAGTCCGAAAGATCTGAAACGGGCTTACCGCAAACTGATGAACGAGCACCATCCTGACAAACTGGCGGCCAAAGGTTTACCGCCAGAGATGATGGAGCTGGCAAAGCAGAAAGCCCAGGAACTGACGGCAGCTTACGAGCTGATAAAAAAAGAAAAAGGCTTTAAGTAAGTGGCCAGACCCTCAGACACAGTGCTGAGGGTGGCCGGCGACAAAACCTTCCAGATTGTCGATCAGCTGATTGGCCAGCGCCTGAATGGCCGAGTCCGCTCCCCAGGCCACATGGGGTGTCAGCAGCAGGTTTGGTAACGCTGCGTTTGCCAGCAGCGGGTTAGACTCGTCGGCGGGCTCCTGGGTAAACACATCGCACCCGGCACCGCCCAGGTGGCCGGATCGCAGTGCTTCAACCAGATCCTCTTCGTTAACCAGTCCGCCGCGGCCGGTATTGATCAGCAGGCTGCCGGGCTTCATTTGTGCCAGTTCCGGTGCCGCAATCAAATTGGTTGTTTCCTCACTGAGCGGACAGTGCAGCGTAATTGCATCGGCGGTTTGCAGCACCTGCTCAAAAGGCAGGTAACCGTCGCGGCATGATGCTGCGCCTTTGCGTTCAGCAAATACCACCTTCATGCCAAGGGCTGAGGCCAGTTTAGCGACCGCCTGTCCCAGACTGCCGCTGCCGATCACCCCCAGCGTGCTGCCGGCCACATCGCCAATCGGGTGGCTGAAAAAGCAAAATTGTTTCTTCTCCTGCCAGACGCCGGCCTGAATATCTCTGTGGTACGCGAACAGGTTGCGTTTGAGCGCAAACAGCATGGCAATGACGTGCTCTGGCACCGAGCCGGTGGCATAACCGCGAATGTTACTGACCACTATGCCGTGTCCGCGGCAGTAGTCCAGATCGACATTATTGGTGCCTGTGGCGGCAATCGCGATCATTTTCAGCTGCGGCAACTGACGCAGAGTGTCAGCATTGAGCACGACTTTATTGGTGATGGCTATGGTGGCCTGTTGCAGCCGTTCAGCAACCTGCGCCGAAGAGGTGGTCGGGTATTCCTGCCAGTGGTGCGCAAAGGCCGGGCGGGGCAGGGTGATCTGATGGGGGATGGTATCGCGGTCGAGAAAAACTATCTGGTGCATCACTCTGGCTCCCTGCTGATGCTGTGGTTGATGGCACACAGTAAACACCAGCGGGTGGCAGGCTGCAAGTTGGGCAAACAAGTCTGCCGACTCAGAGGTCGGCAGCTAAGGCCGGTTGTACTTTACAGCGTCCGCTCGGGCGCGTCGGGATAGAATTCGCACGGTGCGAACACATGACGTGCTTCGTTGCTGTAGGGGTGGAAAAAGCTCAGTTCCGCCGCGTGCAGTTGCAGGCGGGGGGCCAGTGCTTTGGCCTGATCGTGGGCATAGAAACCATCGCCCAGGATCGGGTGGCCCAGCGCCAGCATGTGAACGCGAAGCTGATGAGATCGTCCTGTGACCGGGCGCAGTCTGACTAAGCTGCTCTGGCCGTCACTGGCAATCACCTCATAATGGGTCACTGAGGGTTTGCCGTGCTCAAAACAGACTTTCTGCATCGGGCGGTTGGGCCAGTCGCAAATCAGCGGCAGATCTATGGTGCCACTTAGCTGCTCTGGCGTGCCCCAGACCCGGGCGTAATAGACTTTTTCGGTCTGACGATCACGGAACTGGGCTTTGAGGTGCCGTTCGGCATCCTTGTTGAGCGACAGTATGATCAGGCCGGAAGTGGCCATGTCCAGACGATGCACAATCTGCGCTTTGGGATGCTCGGCCAGCACGCGGTTAAACACGCTGTCGGCATGAGCCGGATCGCGGCCGGGATTTGACAGCAAACCGGAAGGCTTGTTGACGGCTATGATATCGCGGTCGACATACAGAACATCCAGCCAGGGATCGGCAGGCGGGTTATAGTCCAGCGGTGGTAAGGGGTTCATGTTCGGGCTATCTCAGGTTGTACGCACAGGCAGCGGCGAAATGGTAACACAGGGCGGCAGGGAGTACCTACCGCCCGGATATTGCCGTATCAGTTATGGCTGACGGCGATGACACGCAGCGAATCGAGCTGAATCTGGGCTTTGCTGATGTAAGCGGTCAGATCCTGAATCTGGCTTTGCAGCAACTCCAGCTCATCGTCCCGGATGTTAGGGTTGACGGACTTCAGGGCCTGCAGACGGGCCAGCTCGGCGCCTAAGGTGTTTTCCATATCCTGTTGCGCGGCCTGGCGTACTTTGGCCAGCTCAGGTTCGATCAGCTGATCGCCAGCGGCAATCAGGGCATGGATGTCTCTCTGGACCGAATTCACCAGTTTGCTGCCCAGATGACGGTTGACCGGACTCAGCTGGCGGTTGAAGCCTTCGAACTCGACTTTATCCGACAGATTATTGCCTTTGGCATCCAGCAGGATACGGATAGGCGTGTGCGGCAGGAAGCGGCCGATGCCGGATTGTTTCGGTGCCTGGGCATCGACCACGTACACCAGCTCCAGCAACAGTGTGCCGGCGGGCAGTGCCTTGTTCTTGAGCAAAGACACCGCAGTGGTGCCGACACCTTCCGACAGCAGCAGATCAATCCCGCCCTGAATCATAGGGTGTTCCCAGCTGATAAAGTGCATGTCTTCACGCGACAGCGCGGTATCACGGTCAAAGGTAATGGTGCAGCCATCCTGCGGCAAACCCGGGAAACTCGATACCAGCATGTGCTCAGACGGGGTGATAACCAGGGCATTTTCGCCTCTGTCATCCTGATTGAGGCCCACAGTGTCAAACAGCCCCAGCGCGAAGGTCACCAGATTGGTATCGCCGTCTTTGGCGGCAATCTGCTCGACCAGCTCACGGGCGGCATCGCCACCGTTGGAATGGATCTCCAGCAGACGGTCGCGGCCCTGTTCCATTTTGCTCTTCAGCTCAGTGTGCATGCGGGCGCTGTCGGCAATCAGCGAGTCCAGCGCCTCAGCGCTATGGTTTTCACTGGCCAGCAGAGTGATCAACTGCGGCTGAATGGCTTCATACACAGCACGGCCTGTCGGGCAGGTTTCTTCAAAGGCATTGAGGCCCTCGTTATACCAGTGCGCCAGCAGCGCTTGCGAGGTGCCCTGCAGGTGCGGCACATGGATCTCGATATCCCTTTGCTGGCCGATGCGGTCCAGACGGCCGATACGCTGTTCCAGCAGATCCGGGTTGTTTGGCAGGTCGAACATTACCAGCTGGTTGGCAAACTGGAAATTGCGGCCTTCAGAGCCGATTTCCGAGCACAGCAGCACCTGCGCGCCGTCTTCTGTCTGAGCGAAGTAAGCAGCCGCTTTGTCGCGGTCGAGAATTGACATGCCTTCGTGGAACACAGTGGCCCGGATGCCTTCTTTTTCGCGCAGTGCCTGCTCCAGATTGAGCGCGGTTTGCGCGCGGGAGCAGATCACCAGCACTTTTTCATTGCGGTTGGCTTTGAGGAAATCCAGCAGCCAGCTCACCCGCGGGTCGAAGTTCCACCAGGTGGCCGATTCGCCTTCAAATTCCTGATAAATATCTTCCGGGTACAGCAGCTTGAGCACTTTTTCTTCTTCGCTGATTTTCCCCATCATCATGCCGGCGACACGCATGGCCGTGCTGTACTGAGACGGCATCGCCAGCGGGTACAGATTGAGGTGACGCTGAGGAAAGCCCTGCACCGCTGCACGGGTGTTACGGAACAGCACGCGACCGGTACCGTGGCGGTCCATCAGGTTGTCGACCAGCTCCTGTCGCGCGGCATGCTGGGCGTGTTCGTCGCCCTGCGTGGTCAGTGTGTCCAGCAGCGGGGCAATGTCCTGCTCTGGCAGCAGATTGATCAGTGTCGCGCGGCTGTCGTCGTCCAGTTTTTTGCCAGCCAGCAGGTCTGACACGGCATCGGCGACCGGGGCGTACTGGCGCTCTTCATCGAGAAAGGCATCGTAGTCGTAGAAGCGATCCGGGTCGAGCAGGCGCAGGCGGGCGAAGTGGCTCTGATGGCCCAGCTGATCCGGCGTGGCCGTCAGCAGCAGGCAGCCCGGGGTTTTCTCGGCCAGGGCTTCCACCACCTGGTACTCACGGCTTGGCGCCTCTTCACTCCACACCAGGTGGTGGGCTTCATCGACTACCAGCAGATCCCAGTCGGCGTCCAGCGCCTGTTCGAAACGGCGGCGGCTCTTGCGCAGAAAATCCAGTGAGCACAGCACGTATTGCGCGGTATCAAACGGATTGGCCGCATCGGCAATGGCCTCGACACAGCGCTCTTCATCGAAGATAGAAAAATACAGGTTGAAGCGGCGCATCATCTCAACCAGCCACTGATGCTGCAGGGTTTCCGGCACCAGGATCAGAATACGCTCAGCGCGTCCCGCCAGCACCTGCTGGTGGATGATCATTCCGGCTTCAATGGTTTTACCCAGGCCCACTTCGTCGGCCAGCAGGACACGGGGGGCAAAACGGCGGCCCACTTCATGGGCGATGAACAGCTGGTGCGGGATCAGGCCGGCACGCATCCCGCACAAGCCGCGCAGCGGGCTCTTGTGCTGCTGGTGCTGGTTTTTCAGGGCACGGTAGCGCAGGGCGAAACGGTCCATACGGTCAATCTGACCGGCGAACAGCTTGTCCTGTGGCTTGTTAAAACGAATCTGGTTGCTGAGGAAGATTTCGCGCAACGATACATTTTCTTCCCCGGTATCGGTACGGGTGCCGACATAGGTCAGCACCCCTTGTTGTTCTTCCACTTGCTCGACCCTGAGCGACCAGCCTTCCTGACTCTCAGTCACATCACCGGCGTTGAACATCACGCGGGTGACAGGGGCATCATGGCGGGCATACACGCGATTCTCTTCGCTGGCGGCAAACATAAGGGTGACAGTACGCGCATCCATGGCGACCACAGTTCCTAACCCTAAATCACTTTCCGTGTCACTGATCCAGCGTTGACCCAAAGCAAATGGCATAGTGGAAAAAACCTTCTAAATATTTGAAATCAAGGAGAATTGGATCCCGGCGACGATGAATAAATCAACTACACTGAAATTAAGTGTAAGCCACAAATGGCGCCGGCAAAAAAGGGGGCTAATGGTACTGCATGATGGGAGCCAGGTCACGGGCTAAGTGATGGACCCATCAAGTGAGAAAATTGTCACAATATTTTCATTTTTTGCGGTCATTAATGAAAAGCGGGTTTAGGCTTATTAATGATAGCCATTTGCCAATGGCTATTTCAGGTGAACAAGGAGACGTCTATGGACGATGCTGATAGGAAAGTCTTTGTACTTGATACCAACATCCTGTTACATGAACCCCTCGCCATCTACTCTTTCAAAGAGCACGACGTAGTGATTCCCATGACGGTCCTGGAAGAACTCGACCGGATCAAAGACAGCAAACGCGACGTTGCCCGCGATGCCCGTGTTGCTATCCGCGCCCTCGAAGATATCTTCCACGATGCCACGCCGGAACAAATCTCAGCCGGGATCCCCCTGACTGAGCAAGGTGATCACAAAGGCCGTATCGCGATTTTCGCCGATTACGAAATCCACGAAACTGTGCATGCCTTTGCCGACAAGGCCGGTGACAACCGTATTCTCAATGGGGTGCTCTACCTCCAGAATCATTATGCGCCGCGCAAGGTGGTGCTGATCACTAAAGACATCAATATGCGCCTGCGTGCCAAAGGCGCCGGGGTGTTTTACGTCGACGATTACCGGTCAGATCAGCTGATTGATGATGTCAGCCTGCTGACCAAAGGGTTCCACCGCTATCCGGCCAGTTTCTGGGAGCGTGTGGGTGAGTGCCATTCTGAAAAACGCGGCCGTTCGACCTTGCATACGCTGCCGCAAGAGCTGTTTGATTCGCCTTTCGTCAACCAGTACCTGATTGATGAAGATACCGATTTCGCTGCCCGGATTCAGAGTCTGGACGGGGAAATGGTCACCCTGAAAGATCTGGGGCATGAGCGCCTGATGCACCGCCAGGCATGGGGTATTCATCCGAAGAACATTTATCAGGGAATGGCGATGGACGCGCTGCTCGATCCTGATATCGATCTGGTGATCCTGACCGGCCCGGCCGGGTGTGGTAAAACGATCCTCGCGATGGCCGCCGCACTGGAGCTGGTGATAGAAAAAGGCATGTACGACAAGATCATTGTCACCCGCAATACCCCGGACATTGCTGAATCTATCGGTTTCCTGCCGGGCACGGAAGAAGAGAAAATGATGCCCTGGCTGGCGGCAGTGACAGACACCATGGAGGCCTTGCATAAGCACGATGTCTGCACTGACGGTTCGATGAAATATATCTTCGAAAAAGCCAATATCCAGTTCAAATCGATTAACTTTATGCGCGGCCGCTCTATCCAGAACGCTTTCGTGTTGCTGGATGAGTGTCAGAACCTGACCGCGTCGCAAATCAAGACCATCATCACCCGCTGTGGTGAGGGCACTAAGCTGGTCTGTTCCGGTAATCTGGCGCAGATCGATTCCACTTACCTGTCGCCTGTGACATCAGGCTTAACCTATATCGTTGAACGATTTAAGAATTTCGAGGGCAGCGCCAACATTTACCTCAATGGTGTGGTGCGCAGCCGTCTGGCGGAATTTGCTGAAGAAAATCTGTAATTCACTGGGCGGGATCCGCTGAGCGGATCTTAAGCATTCATCGCCCGAGGTACTTCCTTAATCTTTCATCTTCCGGCTCCCCCAGCACTTGCTGGGTGGGGCCGCATACCCGGATTTCACCCTGCTCGACAAAGGCACACTGATCGGCAATCTTCAGCGCATCGTCCGGACTGTGGGTGATCATCAGCACAGTGATCCCGGCTTCCTTGGCCAGACTGGCGATCAGATCCAGCATTTCCTGCCGCAGCGCCGGATCCAGTGCGGAAAACGGCTCATCGAGCAACAGCAGAGGGCGGTGTCTGACCAGGCAGCGTGCCACGGCCACCCGCTGTTTCTGGCCGCCGGACAGCTGCTCAGGCAGGCGATCCAGATAATGAGCGATGCCGACCCGCGCTGCCGCATCTTTGACCTGAGCCTGATCAGCGGCGCTGAGGCGCAGCCCGGGATGGATACCCAGAGCAATATTGTCAAACACGCTCAGATGCGGAAACAGGTTGTGATCCTGAAACAGGATCGACAGCGGCCGCTCGGCCGGATTCTGCCTGTCGATCACTTCACCATTGATCCTCAGTTCGCCGCTGTCCGGCTTGAGAAAACCGGCGATCATCGCCAGCAGGGTACTTTTGCCCGCCCCGCTGGGGCCGATCACTGCCAGAATATCTCCCTGCGCGACCGACAAATCAAAGCTGAGCTGCATAGACTCCTGATTATGGTGACGGTAGCAATGGCTCAGTTGAGATAAAGAGAGCATAGGTGAGATCATAAGTTATCCGTTAGCAGTGCGGTCAGACGAGGGATGTCGGGACAATAACAGGCTTTCCACCACAGTGAAAATACCCAGGCTGAGCAAGAGCAGCAGCAGGGCGGCAACGGCGGCAGCATCCATCTGATAGCTGTCCATCAGCTGGAACAGGTACAGGGGCAGGGTCTGAAAATCCTGGCTGCCGAACAGCGCAATGGCACCCAGATCGCCCAGCGACAACACGAAGCTGATCGCCATCGCCTGGGCCATAGGTTTGCGCAGTGCCCGCCATTCCACCAGATACAGGCGCGACAGGCCGCGCATGCCCAAACTCTGGCACAGCGGGTTGTATTGCTGCGCGAGATGCAACATCGGCTGGCTCAGGGTTTTGATGACATAAGGCAGTGCCATCAGGGCATTGACGGCCACTACCACCCAGAAGGCCGAGGCAAAGACGTCGGTGAATTCGCGCAGCAGCAGAAACAGACCTGTGCTGATCACCAGCCCGGGTGTGACCAGAATAATGGTACCGATCAGCTCCAGCCCGTCGGCAGAGAGGCGGTAGCGCTGCAGCCGCCAGTAACGGCTGGCACAGAGTATGGCGATACCGCTGATCAGTGCCAGCAGGCAGGCCAGCAGCGCGATTTGCAATGAATGGCTAATCGCCTGCCACAGGGCGGGGGTGCTCAGCAGCTGTGGCAGCTGGTCATTGAGCCCGGCGCTCAGTACTGCCAGCATAGGCGGCAGTACCAGCAGCAGTACTAAGCCAATCCAGCATCCGTCCCATATCCTTGCTGTGCGACTGTCGAGATAATTCGGATGCCCCTGGCGAACCCGGCCGCTGAGCGTGGACAGCGGTCTGGCAAAGCGCTGGCCGAGCAGCACCAGCGAGCAACACAGCAGCATCTGCCATAACGCCAGCATGGCACCAGCGGCTAAATCAAAGTCGTATCTCAGCGCCTGATAGATCGCCAGCTCTATCGTGGTGGCTTTCGGGCCGCCGCCCAGCGACATAATCACCGCAAAGCTGGTAAAGCACAGCATGAACACCAGCCCGGCGATCTGAGGCAGTTGCTGACGCAGCCGCGGCCAGGCAACCAGCCGGAACAGTGGCCAGCCTTTCATGCCCAGGTGGGCCGCAAGCTGATGCTGTTCGGCCGGAATACTTTCCAGGCTTTGCAACAGCAACCGGCTCGCCAGCGGCAGGTTGAGAAAGACATGAGCGAGCAGAATGCCGTTCAGACCGTAGATGCTGAACGGCAGGGTCATGTCCAGCCTTGCCAGTGCTTGTGCCAGCAAACCGCTGTTGCCATAGATAGCCAGCAAACCAAACACCGCCACCAGTACCGGCAGCACCACCGTCATGGCAAACAACCTGAGTAATACAGTCCGGCCCGGAAAACGCCGCCGGGACAGGGCGTAAGCAACAGGGATTGCCGGAATCACACTGAGCAGAGTTGATAACAGGGCCTGTTTAAAGCTGAAGACCGTGACATGACGCAGGTAAGGATCCTGCCACAAGCTGAGCGGTTGCAGTTCGGTGGCCTGACTCAGCAGCGCGCTGAGCGCCCCGCCGACCACAAGCAGTATCAGCCCGGCGCTTAACAGGCCGGGCAGGCTGGAACGGGAGAGTAACAAGAGCTGTCCTATTGCACTACAGTTGCATTACTGGGTCAGGGCCGTCTGCCACTCGCGAATCCAGCTTTTACGCTCTTTCGCAACTTCATCGGCGGAAAATTCCAACGACTTGGCAGGCAAGGTCAGGCTGCTGAACCCTTCAGGCAGCTCCTGGCCGGTGACCGGATACATCCAGTTGCCCGTTGGAATGTGTGACTGGAAGCCCGGCGTCAGGATGAAGTTAAGAAACTGCTCGGCCAGCTCACTGTTGCGGCTGTTTTTGAGCTTAGCGGCAACTTCCACCTGCATATAGTGGCCTTCGCTGAAGTTGGCGGCTTTGTACTTGTCTTCTTGTTCGGCAATCAGGTGGTAGGCCGGTGATGTGGTGTAAGAGAGCACCAGATCGGCTTCGCCGTTGAGGAACATGCTGTAAGCCTCTGACCAGCCTTTGGTCACAGTCACGGTTTTTTTCGCCAGTTGCTGCCAGGCAGTGGCGGCTTGGTCACCATAGACAGATTTCACCCACAGCATCAGACCCTGTCCCGGCGTTGAGGTGCGGGGATCCTGGTAAATCATCGTCAGATCGTCGCGCTCAACCAGCGCTTTCAGGCTGTCTGGCGGGTTATTCAGTTTCTTGCTGTCATAAATGAAAGCGAAGTAACCGTAATCGAAAGGGACAAAGGTGTCATCTTGCCAGCCGCCCGGAATAGTGACCGCCGCGGTATCCACCTGGTGAGTGGTCAGCAGCCCGGTTTTTTTGGCTTCCGTCATCAGGTTGTTATCCAGCCCTAACAGCAGGTCGGCTTTGCTGCTTTTGCCTTCCAGACGGACACGGTTGAGGATGGATACACCATCGTCCAGGGCGACAAACTGCAGATCGCAGCCGCACTCTTTCTCAAACGCGGTTTCGATGGCCGGACCCGGTCCCCAATCCGCGGTAAAAGAGCTGTAGGTGTAAACCGTCAAGGTCGGTTGAGCGGCGGCGGCAGACGTGGCGGCAGCCAGCAGGGGTAAGGTTAACAGTAGGTGTTTCACAAAGCGCTCCTGAGTTCCTGTAAGACAGGGAATTCCGATTTCTTCAAGGCGCGGGGTTGAGTGAGAGGGAAGGTTTCCGGAAAGGCACGAACCGGGGATAAAGGTGTGCTTTCTTGTCTCTCAGTTTTTCTCAATTCCTCCGCCAGCATGATCTGGTTCAGGTTCAATGGGTCCCGTACGCTGTACGATCTCAGCCCTAAGGCTCCCCATGAGAACGGCTCTCATTGTAAACGCGGCCGACACAGGTTGCCAGCCACAATTGCGGCTGGCTGTGATTCCTGAGCTGCAAGTTAAATTGTCAGGCGAGGCTATTTGATCTCATTGAGCCGCCAGTCGTAATCGTAACTGGGCGATACCAGCGTCACCGGCCGGTTGAGGTAAGTGTTCAGATGCTTTTGCAGTTCAGCCAGAGTACCGAAATCACTCTGATACCAGTCATAAATTGACGACAGACGGACACTCTGGCCGCGCACATCAACCCCTTTTTCGCTGTTGATAAAGCGCTTGGCAGCTTCATCCAGCTGCTCGTTCAGCTTATCGGCCTGCATGACCTCAGGGAGCAGATCCGGGCAGCCCAAGCTGGCACAGTTCACCACATAGTGAATACGCTCGTCCTGCCAGATAGGGCGCAGGATCCTGTGTTCAATATCATTGAGCGACAGTTTTTGTCCGCGGATAGTGATCAGTTTTTCATCCCAGGGGCCGAAGTTGAATATGCCGCCGAGTTTGGTGATCGAGCTGACCGGATAGTTGTCCAGAATCACTCTGACGGTCAGAGCGTTATACAAATTTACCCAGTAGGCAAATTGTTCATTGCGGTTGTAGCGGCGCGGATCCAGCGCGGTGAGTTCACTCAGATAGCGTGCCAGAGCCGCTTTATCCTGCTGGCTGACAGCGGCATAACGAAAGCGGGTCTGTTTGGGGGCGACCAGCAGATAGTCGTTGAGCAGGCCCTGCCAGAGAGTGTGGTCAATTTTTGCGGTATTGCTGGGGTTGCTGGCTTGCCACAAAGGCCAGAGATCGGCTTTGGGGGCGGCCAGTGCCGCTGAAGACAGGCTGAGCAATGTCATCAGGAGCAAGACGGTCAGGGTTTGGCGTAGCGGATACATGTGAACACCTCTGTAAAAAGATTGATATTCAACAGACCGAAGCAAGGGGGTGTTTCTTTCCGGTGCAGGCGCTTAACAAAACACCCTGCCGGAGCAGGGTGTCTGAGCCAGTCAGCAATGACAGTATAGATCAGGCCAGAAAGGCCGGGATCTTACTTTCATATTCAGCGATTTTATCTTCGTGCTGCAGGGTCAGGCCGATGTTGTCCAGACCGTTCAGCAGGCAGTGGCGGCGGAACTCGTCAATCTCGAAGCTGTAGGACTTGCCGTTGGCGCTGACCGTCATGCTTACCAGATCTACTGTCACTTCGGCGCTCTGGTTGGCGTCGACAAACAGGAAGATCTCATCAACTTCGGCATCTGTCAGGCGCACAGGTACCATCTGATTGTTGATCGCGTTGCCATAGAAAATATCGGCAAAGCTCGGCGCAATGATGATGTTGATACCGTAGTCAGCCAGCGCCCAGGGCGCGTGCTCGCGTGATGAACCACAGCCGAAGTTTTCACGGGCCAGCAGGATACTGGCACCCTGATAGCGCGGGTGGTTCAGAACGAACTCAGGATTAGGCTGTTCGCCGGCGTCATCAAGAAAGCGCCAGTCGTGAAACAGGTGCTTACCGAAACCGGTACGGTTTACTTTCTGCAAAAACTGCTTTGGAATGATGGCGTCAGTGTCGACGTTCGCGGCATCCAGCGGCACCACCAGTCCTGTATGTTGTTTGATTCCTGCCATGGTTGTTCCCTCTTAAATTAGGCGGTGGCGACGGTGGCTTTGTCCAGCTCGCGGATGTCGACGAAGTGGCCGGCACAGGCAGCGGCGGCGGCCATCGCCGGGCTGACCAGATGGGTGCGGCCATCGCGGCCCTGACGGCCTTCAAAGTTACGGTTACTGGTCGAAGCGCAGCGCTCACCCGGACCTAAGCGGTCGTTGTTCATCGCCAGACACATAGAGCAGCCAGGCAGTCGCCATTCAAAACCGGCTTCGATGAAGATCTTGTCCAGTCCTTCCTGCTCGGCCTGCGCTTTGACCTGCTCAGAACCGGGAACCACCAGCGCCTGAACATTAGGAGCCACTTTGCGGCCTTTGGCGACAGCGGCGGCCGCTCGCATATCTTCAATACGTGAGTTGGTGCAAGAACCGATGAAGACTTTATCAATCGGGAAATCCGCCAGTTTTTTACCCGCTTCCAGACCCATGTAAGCCAGTGCTTTGGCGGCAGAAGAGCGCTCAACGGCATCGCTGAAGCTGTCTGGTGCCGGAATCGGCTCATCAATGGCAATTACCTGACCCGGGTTGGTGCCCCAGGTGACCTGTGGTTTGATGTCTTTGGCATCCAGGGTCACCACATGGTCGAACTGTGCATCGGGATCGGATTTCATTGTCTGCCAGTATGCAACGGCAGCTTCAAAGTCGGCGCCGGTCGGGGCAAAGTTACGGCCCTGGATGTAATCAAAGGTGGTCTGATCCGGTGCGATCAGGCCCGCTTTGGCACCCAGCTCAATCGCCATGTTACAGACCGTCATCCGGCCTTCCATGCTCAGATCCGTGATAGCTTCGCCACAGAATTCCACTACATAGCCGGTACCGCCGGCGGCTGTGGTTTTGCCGATGATCGCCAGAATGATGTCTTTGGCTGTGATGCCAGGGGCCACTTTGCCTCTGACTTCAATTTTCATGGTTTTGGCGCGGGCTTGTTTCAGGGTCTGGGTGGCCAGAACGTGCTCAACCTCAGACGTACCGATACCGAAGGCCAGCGCGCCGAACGCCCCATGGGTGGCGGTGTGGGAATCGCCACACACGATAGTCATGCCCGGCAGGGTAATACCCAGCTCAGGCCCCATGACATGGACTATGCCCTGATATTTATGGTTCAGATCATACAGGGTGACGCCAAAATCTTTACAGTTCTTAGCCAGGGTTTCCATCTGGATACGGGCCATCTCACCCGATGCATTGATGTCTTTGGTCTGCGTCGAGACGTTGTGGTCCATAGTGGCGAAGGTCTTGCCGGTCTGGCGAACCTGACGGCCTTTTTCACGCAAACCGTCAAAGGCCTGCGGCGAAGTGACTTCGTGCACCAGGTGGCGGTCGATATACAGGATCGGGTTTTCACCTTCGGCGGCCACCACGACGTGGGCATCATAGACTTTTTCGTACAGCGTTTTGGCTGTGTGTGTTGTGTTTGACATTGCTCGTTTGCTCCTCGTCGTTCGGCTTACGCCTGGCGGATGTAGGCGGCGATTTTATCGCCCATGGCGTCGGTAGACAGGGCTGGGCGGCTGCCGGCCAGATCGGCGGTCAGCTCACCGGCTTCCAGTGCCTGGGAGACGGCTTGCTCAATGGCGCGTGCCGCTTCTTCTTGTTCCAGACTGTAGCGCAGCATCAGGGCCGCCGACAGGATTTGTGCCACCGGGTTGGCGATGTTTTTACCGGCGATATCCGGCGCTGAACCGCCTGCCGGCTCATACATGCCGAACTTGTCCTGGTTCAGGCTGGCCGAAGGCAGCATGCCCATAGAGCCGGTGATCATGGCGCATTCGTCGGAAATAATGTCACCGAAGATGTTGGAACACAGCATGACGTCAAACTGCGACGGATCTTTGATCAGCTGCATGGTGGCGTTGTCTATATACATGTGGCTCAGTTCGACATCCGGGTAATCTTTGGCGATCCCTTCCACCACTTCGCGCCACAGGATAGAGCTTTGCAGCACGTTGGCTTTGTCGATGGAGCAGACTTTCTTGCGGCGCAGACGGGCAGATTCAAAGGCGATACGGGCGATACGCTCGATTTCATAGCGATGATAGATCTCGGTATCATAGGCCTTTTCCATCGCGCCTTCCCCTTCGCGGCCTTTTGGCTGACCGAAGTAGATGCCGCCGGTCAGCTCACGCACCACTACTATGTCAAAACCACGCTCGGAGATGTCGGCACGCAATGGAGAAAAGGCTTCCAGACCATTGTGGATCTGCGCTGGTCGCAGG
Organism: Photobacterium sp. WH77; assembly: GCF_022014395.1. Taxonomy (NCBI): domain Bacteria; kingdom Pseudomonadati; phylum Pseudomonadota; class Gammaproteobacteria; order Vibrionales; family Vibrionaceae; genus Photobacterium; species Photobacterium sp. WH77. The sequence goes on from NZ_JAKLTE010000001.1 coordinate 52,524, forward strand.
TTACAGAACAGCTGAAAGTGTTTACGCAACGGCAACAGCGCACCGCGTTCCGGTTGTTCATTGGCGGGCAGGTGTTCCCATTTCGGGCCGCCCACCGAGCCGAACAGCACTGCATCGGCAGCTTCACAGCCTTTCAGAGTGTGGTCCGGTAACGGCGAGCCGTGATTGTCGATGGCAATACCACCCACATCATATTCTTCACGGTCTAGGGTGAAGCCAAAACGGGCTTCAATGGCGTCCAGCACTTTGTGTGCCTGACGCATGACTTCCGGACCAATCCCGTCGCCGGATAACACGGTAATTTTATAGCGTTGACCTGCCATGGTTATACTGTCTCCATTTTTGTTTTCTGTTTAATTTCTGCAATTTGCTCGGCGCGGTGAATGCTGTTGATCACATGCAGCAGAGCCTGTCCGGATGCTTCAACAATGTCGGTTGCCAGACCGGTACCGTGGTATTTACGGCCTTTGTAATTGGCAATGATATCCGCCTGACCCAGGCCGTCTTCCCCTTCGCCTTTGGCGGTCAGGTCAAACTTATCCAGGGCGATCTCATAGCCGGTTAAGCGGTAGATACACTGGTACAGCGCATCCACCGGACCATTACCGACTGCCGCTTCACATTTTTCTTCGTCACCGCACTGCAGCTTAATGCTGGTGGTGGCCATGACGCTGCCCGATTGCACGCTCAGGTAGTTCAGCTTGAAGTAATCGTCTTCCTCGCGCATGTTGGCGAAGTACATCAGAGCTTCCAGATCGTAATCGAACACCTGGCCTTTGCGGTCGGCCAGCTTCAGGAAGTCGGCGTACAGGGTGTCCAGGTTGTACTCGTTATCGTTGTAACCCATGCTGTCCATGTGGCTCTTGACGGCCGCGCGGCCGGATCGGCTGGTCAGGTTCAGCGCCTGGTTCTTCAGGCCGATTGATTCCGGTGTCATGATCTCGTACGTGTTCTTGTTCTTCAGTACGCCGTCCTGGTGGATACCCGACGAGTGGCTGAAGGCATTGGCACCGACAATGGCTTTATTGGACTGAATCGGCATGTTGCACAGCTGGCTGACCATCTTGCTGGTGCGGGAAATTTCTTCGTGTTTGATATTGGTGCTGACACCCAGCAGCTCGGCGCGGGTTTTGATGATCATGGCGATCTCTTCCAGCGCACAGTTGCCGGCACGTTCGCCAATCCCGTTAATCGTTCCCTCCACCTGGCGGGCACCGGCCTGAATGGCGGCCATGGAGTTGGCGACCGACATGCCCAAATCATCGTGGCAGTGCACCGAAATGACTGCTTTGTCTATGTTTGGCACCCGGTTAAACAGCTGACTGATAATGCCGCCAAATTCGCTGGGCAGGGTGTAGCCTACGGTATCGGGGATGTTAACTGTGGTCGCACCGGCCTTGATGGCGGCTTCGACCATGCGGCACAGATTATCTATCGGGGTACGGCCGGCATCTTCGCAGGAAAACTCCACATCGTCCGTGTACTTGCGGGCACGGGTAACGGCAGCCACCGCCATGTCGATAACATCATCGTAGCTGCGGCGCAGTTTGTCCTGAACATGGATGGTGGAGGTGGAGATGAAAGTGTGGATTCGGAAGGCTTCGGCAACTTTTAACGATTCGGCAGCGACATCAATGTCGTTCGCCACGGCACGGGACAAGGCACAGACGCGGCTGTTCTTGATGTGCCTGGCGATGGTCTGCACCGACTCAAAATCGCCCGGCGAGGACACCGGGAAGCCAGCTTCAATGATATCTACACCCAGACGCTCCAGTGCGTAGGCAATCTGCAGCTTCTCTTTCACGGTTAAGCTCGCGGACAGGGCCTGTTCGCCGTCGCGCAAGGTGGTGTCGAATATAATGACCTGATCGTTCATGATTGCTTCCTTTTTAGTTGGCCTGCCTGTCTATGATGGCTGGGTCGCGTCCTGTACGCCGGGCCTTTATACGAAAAACCCGCGCTTGGGCGCGGGTTAATCTGAATTTTTAGCGGTGAATTTCACCCATCAGCTACCCACGCGACTGGTCACGAGAAGGAGTAGGCTGAGGAGAAGGGTGAATTGTGTTTGCATTGTTTTTTTGATCCGCTGTGTTGTTGACCAAAGGAATATCAAATTGTACAGACTAGCGTCAAGCGATAATTGTATCTTTATGCATTTTCGATAGGAGAGCGGAGGCGTCTGACTCCTTTTGGCGATAGCGCAACAGTGGCCGGCACCATCCGGTAGCGCAAAGACGGCGATTGTCATTATCCCTCCTCGAAATCGTCACCCGCATGTCATATCTGCTTCTTAATCTGGCTGCACAGGTTAAGAGGAGAATAGTGCTATGGCAGTGACTGTATTGGTACCTATCCAGCGCTTTGATTACGCCTTTTCCAGTTTATGTCTGTGTCACCGCTTTAATCAGCCGGTGGCGACACTGAGCCGGATGGTCTCCCGTTCCGGGGACGGGCCTTTATACTTACTGTTCGGCTTGCTGGCCTGGGTATTTGACCGGCAACAGGGCGGGCAGGTATTAGGCTTGGGATTACTGGCATTTCTGTTGGAATTGCCTGTCTACCTGCTGTTGAAAAACACCTTCAAACGAGATCGTCCGGCGCAGCTACCCAGTTTTATTCAACCTTCTGACAAATACAGCCTGCCATCCGGACACACCGCCGCTGCTTTTCTGATGGCGTCGTTAATTTCTACCTTTTACCCGGCAGCAGCCTGGCTGGTCTGGCCCTGGGCGATACTGATCGGATTCTCCCGTGTGCTGCTGGGTGTGCATTTCATTACCGACATTGTGGCGGGCGCTTTGCTGGGCATGATGTGCTTTGATGTCGTCAAGGGGGCGATATGAAGATACTTTACGGCGTACAAGGAACCGGTAACGGCCATATTTCCCGGGCCAGGGAAATGGCCAGAGCCTTTTCCCAGCTTGGCGTGACCGTCGATTTCCATTTCTCCGGCCGCCAGGCTGAACACTATTTTGATATGGAGTGCTTCGGCGATTATCACACCTCCCGCGGGCTGACTTTTATCACAGAGCGCGGCAAGGTGAACCAATGGCAAACCTTCAGGCAGAATTCGTTGCTGGATTTCTGGCGGGAGGTTAAGGCCATGGATCTGTCCGGTTATGATCTGGTGCTCAATGATTTTGAGCCAGTGTCTGCCTGGGCCGCTCGCCGGCAAGGGATCCCCAGTCTGGGGCTCAGTCACCAGAGCGCGTTTTTGTATGATGTGCCGAAAGAAGGAGAAAGCTGGCTGGACAGAAAGCTGATCCGTTATTTTGCACCGACGGATCAACAACTGGGCCTGCACTGGTACCATTTCGGCGCTCCGATCCTGCCACCGATTGTGCCTCAGCAAACTGATTCCCCGGCGCAATCTGACGGGTCAGTGCTGGTATACCTGCCGTTTGAAGGGCTGGATAAGGTGCTGGAGATGCTGTCCCGTTTTTCAGCGGTGACCTTTTATTGTTATCACCCCGCTGTGCGCCAGAGCTATCAGCAAGACAATGTCCATGTCTGCGCGCTGAGCAGGACTGGCTTTCATCAGCGGTTAGCCGTGTGTGACGGCGTCATCGCTAATGGAGGTTTTGAGCTGCCGTCAGAAGCTATCGCATTGGGCAAGAAATTGTTGCTCAAACCGCTGCAAGGCCAGTATGAGCAACTGAGCAATGTGGCAACGCTGGAGCTGATGGGGCTGGCGGTTGGTATGCATTCGCTGGATGCGGCCGCGATACGCAACTGGCTCGACAGCCATTCGCCGGGACAGGTTATCTGGCCGGATGTGGCGCTGGCCGTTGCCCGCTGGCTACAGGAAGAAAACCGTCCATCAGTGGAGGCGCTGTGTCAGTCACTCTGGGAACCTGTCAGCTTTCCGGAGCCTGTTCTTGAAACCGTGGCGGATTTCGGCTCAGAGGCCGGGATCTCCAGTAAGCGATCATTAATCACCGGGACTTATTGATCACCTCCTCTTCCTGACGTGGCTGGCACGTCAGGAGTCTGACTTCCTTCTAAGTGCTTGAAATTCATTTCTAGTCATATTGTTTTATATCTTTTTAGATATTTTTATAACGAATTTATCTGCTTGTTTTTGTTTGGACTATCGTTCAATATCGACCCATATCATACTGTTAGAACCAGGTTGGGAGCTCTCAGGGTATTGGTGTCATCATTCTTTTGAATAATACTGATTACCCCTAATTTTCTAATGGGTATATGAGGGTGTTGTGCCCTGGTTAGCGGGAGCAAGACTCTCCGGATTATTCGCAGAAGAGGTCAGAAATGGCGCGTAGAGGTATGTCTTTCCAAGCAGCAGAAAATCTCTCCATGGGCTTGAGCCTGCGGAATGTAGATCTGAATTTGCTGACAGTATTCGATGCGGTGATGCAGGAGCAGAACATCACCCGAGCAGCACATAACCTGGGTATGTCTCAGCCAGCGGTGAGTAATGCCGTCGCGCGACTGAAAACGACCTTTGACGATGAGCTGTTCATTCGCCATGGAAGGGGAATCCAGCCTACCACCAGAGCCAAGCAATTATTTGGTCCCGTGCGTCAGGCGCTACAGCTTATTAAAAATGAACTGCCGTCTTCGACTTTCCTGCCGGAAACATCGAACCGCTTGTTCCGCCTGGCGGTGTGTAATCCGCTGGATATCCGTTTCGCCCCCCATATTCTGCGTCAGCTGGGCGATCTGGCCCCCAAGGCACAGGTGGCGCTGGAAGCGGGTATTGAAAGTGACATGGTGCAAAAACTGCGCTATCAGGAACTGGATTTCGTTATCGATTATCTTCGTTTCGATGATCAGGGCTTCACGTCTACTGAATTGTTTAAAGACGAGCTGGTGGTGGTCGCCGCCGGTAACCACCCGCGCATTCAGGGGACGCTGAGTGCCGGCGAGTTCGTAGCTGAAAAGCATGCTGTGCTTCAGCCAGTGCAGGGAGCGCGAGGGTTTGCAGAGGCCGTATACCATCAGGCGCCGGGCTGTCACGCCGCCTATCAGGGCGGTAGCCTGAGCAATATGATGTACGTGGTCGGCCAGTCCGATCTGATTGCCGTGATGCCAAAATGGCTGGCGCAATCCATGGCGGATACCTTGTCGCTCCAGCTGATGACACTGCCGTTTGAAGGTAAAACCATCAGCGGTTATCTGAGCTGGCATGACTCATCGCAAAAAGATAAGGGCCACCAGTGGCTGCGCGACCAGCTACTGGCTATCTGTGATCAAGTCACCTGCTAAATATCGCAACGTCTAATGTGTTGAATACGGCTATTTCTCTTCGGGGAAACAGCCGTTTCTTTTTTTCGGGCTCAGGAATTGAGTGCGGATTGTCGCCGAATTGTTTTATGCCATCTTAAGGAGTGAGAGCCATGCAGCATTCTGCCTGTCACTCTGATGATCTCTGTTGCCTTTTGATGTCCGATCAGTAGACTCTCCGCTCCTTCAGCGAACAGCTGTAAGCTAATTTCATGACAGAGCCGTTTATGTCACAACTTGACTACCACATAGTTCACCGTATTCAGCACCAGATCGCCCGTTTGGGGAGCTGTATCGCGCTTCGCTATCATCATGATGGCCAGTGGCGGGACATCAGCTGGCAGACGCTGGGTGAGCAGATTCACCAGCTCTCACTGGCGTTGCTGGCTCAGGGCATCGGCGTTCAGGATAAAGTCGGGATTTTTTCGCCCAACATGGCCCGCTGGACGGTCGCCGATCTGTCGACCTTGTACCTGCGCGGGGTGACGGTGCCGATTTATCCGACCAGTACCGCTCAGCAAGCGGCTTATATCATCAATAACTCCGACATCAAGGTACTGTTCGTGGGCGAAGCCGCCCAACTGGATGCGGTATTGCAGATAGCGGCAGAGTGCCCGCAGCTGGAACGTATCGTGCTGATGGATGGGCACAGTGACCATACCGATCATGCTTTGGTGTGTGATTACCAGCAGTTTGTCGCCCAGGGTAGAAGCGGGGATGAAGAGGTGCTGCAGGCCCGTTTGGCAGATTGCCGGATGGATGATTTGCTGACGCTGATCTACACCTCAGGCACCACAGGTACGCCCAAAGGGGTGATGCTGGATTACGCCAATATTGCTGCGCAGCTGCAAGGCCATGATCAGAGACTGGCCCTGAGTGAAGGGGATGTCTCTTTGTGTTTCCTGCCATTGTCCCATGTGTTCGAACGCGCCTGGAGCTTCTATGTGTTGCACCGCGGTGGTATCAACTGTTATCTGACCGATACCAATGCCGTGCGTGAGGCGCTGGTGGAAGTGCGTCCGAATGTGATGTCAGCGGTGCCGCGTGTTTACGAGAAAATTTACGGTGCGGTGCAGGCCAAAGTGGCCAAAGCGCCTGTTCACCGCCGGGCGCTGTTTCACGCCGCGCTGGCCATTGGTCACCGTATGGCGGCATGCCGGCAGCAGAACCGCCGGCCGGCGGCCTGGTTAAACATTGCCCATAAAGCGGCTGATAAGCTGGTGCTGTCAAAGCTGCGTGATGTGCTGGGCGGACGCATTAAGTTCATGCCTTGCGGCGGCGCCAAGCTGGATGCCTGTATCGGACGTTTCTTTCATGCCATAGGCATCAACGTCAAGCTGGGCTATGGGATGACGGAAACCACGGCCACCGTCTCCTGCTGGGACGATATGGGTTTTAACGCCGATTCGATTGGCACCCTGATGCCAGGTGCGGAAGTGAAAATCGGTGAGAACAGTGAAATTCTGGTGCGCGGGCCCATGGTGATGCGCGGGTACTACAAGCTGGCGGAAGAAACCGCCGCGAACTTTACCCCGGACGGTTTCCTGAAAACCGGTGATGCCGGCGAATTCGATGCACAGGGGAATCTTTTCATCACCGACCGGATTAAGGAGCTGATGAAAACCTCAGGCGGTAAGTATATTGCACCTCAGGTGATTGAAGGCGCGATCGGCAAGGATACGATGATCGAGCAAATCGCGGTGATTGCCGATGCCCGCAAGTTTGTTTCTGCCCTGGTGGTGCCTTGCTTCGACACCCTGGAAAATCACGCCCGCGAGTTGAATATCAAGTATCACAACCGTCTGGAGCTGCTCAGGCACAGCCAGATTATGGCCATGGTCGAGAAACGCATTGCCGAGTTGCAAAAAGATCTCGCCAAGTTTGAGCAGGTGAAAAAGTTTACGTTACTGCCCAAGGCATTCTCTATGAATGATGGAGAGCTGACACCGACGCAGAAGCTGCGCCGCAAGGTGATCCTTCAGCGCTATCATCAGCAGATTGAAGCCATGTATCACGAGAACCCGCGCCAGGAGCCACCGAAGCGTTAAGCGGCTACAGTCCGAAATCTTTTCCGCAACCAGCGGCCTGCCGGCAGGCCGTTGTCTTACCTGTCATACTCTCGCCTGCCTTTTTCATGATTTTCTGTCAGCATTCCTGCTTTGTAACGGATAGTGATGGGTGTATATGCTGATTTTTTAGTGTGATTTTGGTTCATTATCCCGCTCTGTGTTTATTCTCTGGCCGTTAATAAGGTTATTTATAGTCAGTACAGAAAATAACCATGAAATAGCTATGGGGAATGGACGCCAGCGGTTAAAAAACGTTAAGGTGGCGACTGGGTTACTGCTGGTGGGAATGTCCATTGGCAGTCACATAGTACGAAAACACACTGGATTTCTTTAGGCTAAAGATAAGCCCTAACTATGTTATACCCGTCTGTACCACTGACACTGTTGGTCTGCTCCCTACCGCTGTCTTGCTGACGGCGACGAATGTTAAGCAAACCCGTTCGGTATGCTGGCGTAACCCGGTATGACTGCCCTTCTGCTGCTGCGGCACAGAAAGACAGCCCCAGCTCGCCATTATACCTGGCACACAAGGTCAGATGCTCCGGTACAGATGCAGGTATACGCAACCTGGAGACAAGAATATGGAAATGTTGTCCGGCGCTGATATGATCGTCCGTTCGATGATCGACCAAGGCGTGAAGCATATCTTCGGTTACCCTGGCGGTTCTGTTCTGGATATTTATGATGCGCTGCATGAAAAGAGCGACATCGAGCACGTATTAGTGCGCCATGAGCAAGCAGCTGTTCACATGGCTGACGGCTATGCCCGCGCTACGGGTGACGTCGGCGTTGTACTGGTGACATCCGGTCCGGGTGCAACCAACGCCATCACAGGTATTGCCACCGCGTATATGGATTCAATCCCTATGGTGGTACTGTCCGGTCAGGTTATGAGCCACCTGATTGGTAACGATGCTTTCCAGGAATGCGACATGGTCGGTATTTCCCGTCCGGTTGTTAAACACAGTTTTCTGGTGCAGCGAACAGAAGATATTCCGGCCATCATCAAAAAAGCCTTTTACATCGCAGCCAGCGGCCGTCCCGGACCTGTGGTTGTTGATATCCCCAAAGACATGCTGGATCCGTCAAAAGCCTATCCGTACCAGTACCCGGAAGCGATCAGCATGCGCTCGTACAATCCCACCCTGCAGGGCCACAAAGGTCAGATCAAGCGTGGCGTGAAAGCCTTGCTGGCCGCTAAGAAGCCGGTGCTGTACGTGGGTGGCGGTGTCATCATGTCGAACAGTGAGCAGCAAGTGCTGGCACTGGCAGAAAGCCTGAATATTCCTGTGGTCAGTACCCTGATGGGGCTGGGCGCTTTCCCCGGCACGCACCATAACAGCGTGGGTATGCTGGGTATGCATGGTACCTATGAAGCGAATATGACCATGCACAATGCTGATCTGATTTTTGGTATCGGCGTCCGGTTTGATGACCGTACCACCAATAATCTGGAAAAATACTGTCCGAACGCCACCATCATGCATATTGATATCGACCCGTCGTCGATTTCGAAGACAGTTAAAGCCGACATTCCGATCGTCGGCTCGGCAGATGCGGTGCTCAACAGCATGCTGAAACTGCTGGAAGAGCAGCAGGACAGCAACGATAAAGCCGCGATGGATGAATGGTGGAGCGAAATAGAATCCTGGCGGGCACGCAAGTGTCTGAGCTACCAAACTGACAGTGATCGCATCAAGCCTCAGCAAGTCATTGAAACGGTTTATAAATTAACCAATGGCGATGCTTACGTGGCATCGGATGTGGGTCAGCACCAGATGTTTGCGGCCCTGTATTATCCGTTCGACAAGCCGCGGCGCTGGTTAAACTCCGGTGGTCTGGGCACCATGGGCTTTGGCCTGCCGGCGGCGATGGGCGTGAAGTTCGCCTTTCCTGATGCGGAAGTTCTCTGCGTGACCGGTGACGGCAGTATTCAGATGAATATCCAGGAATTGTCGACCGCCCTCCAGTACGACATTCCGGTGAAAATCATTAACCTGAATAACCGTTTTCTGGGCATGGTAAAACAATGGCAGGACATGATTTATCAGGGCCGCCACTCGCACTCCTACATGGATTCAGTGCCTGATTTTGCCGCTATTGCAGAAGCTTATGGCCATGTCGGTATCCGAATTTCGGATCCGGCGAAGCTGGAAAGTGAGCTGGAACGCGCTTTAGCAATGAAAGATAAGTTAGTCTTTGTCGATATCAGCGTGGATGAAACAGAGCACGTTTACCCAATGCTGATCCGAGGCGGATCCATGAGTGAAATGTGGCTGAGTAAAACGGAGAGAACCTAATGCGCAGGATTGTATCAGTATTATTAGAAAACGAACCAGGTGCACTTTCACGCGTGGTGGGGCTGTTCTCCCAGCGTGGTTACAACATTGAATCTTTGACTGTGGCACCGACGGATGACCCGACGTTGTCGCGGCTGAACATCACCACCAGTGTGGAAGATGCGGCGCTGGAGCAGATCGAGAAGCACTTGCACAAGCTGATCGATATTCTGAAAGTCAGTAATGTGACCGACTCTGAACATGTTGAGCGTGAACTGATGCTGGTGAAAGTTAAAGCCAGCGGTTATGCCCGTGCCGAAGTGAAGCGGACATCAGATATTTTCCGTGGTCAGATTGTGGATGTTACCAGCCAGATTTATACCGTTCAGCTGGCCGGCACCAGTGACAAACTGGATGCGTTTTTGGACGCGGTCAGCGAAGCGACTGAAATCATTGAAGTTGCCCGCAGCGGCGTGGTCGGCATTGCCCGCGGTGAGCGTTCACTGAAAGCCTGATCCTTCCAGCAAAATACCTTCCTTTTCAAGCCCGCCAGGCAATACCTGGCGGGCTTTTTCGTAGTGGCCTTTTTTGTCGACATTAGACTAAAGTCTAATAAGGAGTGCGGAGACATTTTCGGTTGACCGTGTGGCTGTGCCATTGGATTTCAGATGTTTTCAATTTGGCAGACAGCATGCGTGGAGGGCAGGTCGATGTTCAATACCGTTTTAGTTCGTTGTATGGCATTGTTGCTGTGTTGGCTCGGCTTTCACGTCAGTGCCTTGTATTTCCTGCTGGCTGTCTTGTTACTGAATACGCATCACAAGGAAATCTTTGGCTGGTGAACCTTTTGCCGGGTAACGCGAAACAGTCGGGCAGATAAACAAAACGGGAGCCGAAGCTCCCGTTTTCTATGCGCCTTGCTATATGCAGCAATTGCCGTGACGGCTGAAATTACAGTACGTGTACCGAGGCAGTGTTAGTCGTGCCTGAAGGTACCAGCGCACCAGAGACCATGACCACGATATCGCCTTTTGCACCCAGGCCAGACTCCAGCGCCAGCGCTTTACCGCGTGCGTAGAAGGCATCAGTGCTTTCGATGGCATCGACAACCACTGGCGTGACGCCTTTAGTCAGGCACAGCTGAGCGGCGGTTTTGGTGTTAGTGGTGATAGCCAGAATGTTGGCTGTCGGGAAGTACTTACGCACAGAGCGGGCAGACTTACCGGCTTCGGTCGCTACAACAATCAGCGGTGCATTCAGTTTCTCGGATGTGTCTACCGCACCTTTACAGACGGCTTCAGTAATACGCAGGCGAGGGCTGTCCAGGCGCGCACTCAGTGACGCACGCATTGCTGAGTCGGTACGGGCACAGATTTGCGCCATGATGGTCACGGCTTCAATCGGGTATTTACCTTTCGCGGACTCTCCAGACAACATCACGGCATCCGTACCGTCCATGATGGCGTTGGCAACGTCACCGGCTTCCGCACGGGTCGGACGCGGGTTCTTGATCATAGAATCCAGCATCTGAGTGGCAGTGATGACCACTTTACGGGCGCGGTTACATTTCTCGATCATCATCTTCTGTGCGAAGATCACTTCTTCAACCGGGATTTCGACACCCAGGTCGCCACGGGCAACCATGATGCCGTCAGAAGCTTCCAGAATTGCGTCGAAGTTATCAACACCTTCCTGGTTTTCGATTTTAGAGATGATCTGGATCTTCTCGCCGCCGTTGGCGTTCAGCAGTTCGCGGATTTCATTAACGTCTTCTGCTTTACGGATGAAAGAAGCGGCAACGAAGTCAACGCCTTGCTCACAACCGAATTTCAGGTCGGCTTTGTCTTTCTCAGCCAGTGCCGGCAGTTTGACAGACACGCCAGGCAGGTTCACACCTTTGTTTTCGCCCAGATCGCCGTTGTTCAGTACACGGCATTTCACTTCTGTGTCGGTCGTCGCCAGCACTTCCATTTCGATCAGGCCATCGTCAACCAGGATAGTGTCGCCTGCGCTCAGATCGTTGGCAAAACCAGGGTAAGTCACGGCCACGCGGTCTTGGTTACCGACAACTGTGATATCAGTGGTGAAAGTAAAGTCCTGACCAGCTGTCAGTGAAACGTCTGCGCCGCCTTCCAGTTTGATGGTGCGGATTTCAGGCCCTTTGGTATCCAGCAAAATGGCTACAGGTTGACCGGTTTGCGCCATGACTTCACGAACGTTCTGGATACGCTGACCGTGCTCGGCGAAATCGCCGTGCGAGAAGTTCAGACGCATAACGTTCATACCGGCGTTAACCAGTTTGGTCAGCATTTCAACAGATTCTGTCTTAGGACCAATCGTGCAGACGATTTTGGTTTTTTTCATTGAGAATATTCTCCGAGAACTTGAAGGAAACTTCTGGCGCTTTATACCTCAAAGGGGTGATCTGTTGATGTTGATTCATAGCTACAAAATGAGATCATGATCGTGTTTTTATCAACAAAGTCCTGAAAGGTATCACTGAGCCATACAAATTGTTTGGCAACATTACTTGCTTTATAAAAGCAGTTGCATTGCTTTGATAAAGCTGACGAAAAGGCTTACAGACTGACTGAATCGTCGACACAAGGGCTGTGGAGATCCGCTGCCAGTGCCACAAAGTGGCTGAATTAACAAGGTCGTAAGTATAGCAGAGTTTCTTTTCCTTACCAGCATGTGAGTTGTGTCAACTTTTTGACCCGACCAGATATCTATGCGTCTGATTCCTCGATAAAAGCCACAGACGATAAGGCATTGATCCACTCATCAGCAGGATTGGGGGCTCACCCGGCCGAAAAAAGATTTTTATCAAATAACCAATTCTGTTGAAGAGAGATTGCTGTTTCATGACAGGCGCTGAATTTTATGAGGTTTTGGCCTGCTTACCATGCTGTGGAGCAAATATCTGCTGAAAAAGCGCCGCCAGAGCAACCCGTTAAACCACAGCCTGACAAAACCGTGAAAGCCGCTGAACCGACCGCGGCAGCACAACAGGCGGCGGCAACAGCGGCCAGTGCGCCAACAGGCGTGAAAGCCCAAGAGAAAGTCGAGGCGATCACAGCGCCTATGCATGGTCAGATCAGGCGCTGGTTAAACGGGCCGAGCCTCTGCCCAGGCCGCCGTCCGGTATGGCGGGTGAGCGCTTGACCTTTACCGTCCCGATCAGCTTTCGGCGCTCAGGGCAAGTCGGAGGGGCGCTCGTTCGTGAAGACTACAGCCAGCCGCTCTCGCAATAGACGAGATGGGCTTTGGGCTCAGCTGACAGTACGATAGAACGGCCTTGTAAAGCCTGTTGATAGTGTTGCTGCCGCTGTTCGTCTTCAGGTTGCCATTGCTCGGGAAAATCTGACTGAAACTGTGCCAGAGTGGTTAACGCCCGCTCGGGGTGGCCCAGTTCATAATGGGCCCGGGCGGTGTAAATTGCTTCAAGTCGGGTGATCGGCGTGACACTGCTCAATGCAATCACGGCAGCATAGTTGCCCTGTTCTAAATGAATCCGCATTTTGCTGTAGCGGATATAGCTCTGGGTCAGCGGGAGGTTCAGCGATTGTGCCAGGTGTCCGGCACGATCAAGATGTTCCATTGCCAACGATATCTGGTGTTGATCGGTTGCGATCCAGCCTTGAAATAAAGCGATATTGGCTTGCAGAAGAGGAGATACCCCTTTTGTCAGCAGTTGTGAAAAAGCTCTCTCAGCGCGTGCCAGTTGTTGGGGTTGTTGCCCGTGTTTGCCCAGCCACTGCAGATCCAACCCTTGATCCATGGTGGCAAAGGCCTGGTAGAACTCACTGTCGAGGAGCAAGCGTCGCGCACCGAGCTGTTCAGCCAAAGCCCTGGCTTCAGTGAAAAAAGTGTCCGCAGCTCGGCCCTGATGGGACTGCATTAAATAAAATCCCTGATAAATCAATGCCAGCGCCAGCTCATAAGGCTGGCCGAGATCACGGTACATTGCGATGGCTTCGCTCAAGGAAGATTCGCGGATCGGTGGCTCAATCTGATCATTTTGTGCGATGGCCAGTAATGTTGCAGCCTGACGTGGTTGATCAGCAAGCTGACGATAAAAATTCAGTGCCTTAAACAGGCGCTCTTTATTGGCCGCAAGGTCATTGTCTGGGCTTCTTTCCAGCCCGACGCTGGCGGGACGGCCGAGGTAAAACTGTTGATCGGCATCCTGACGCAGTGCCTGTCCTTTTCCTAACAGTGCAGTGATGTGTTGCGTGAGCTGGTTATGGGTTTCCCAGTCCATCTCATTCCACGCCAGTTGCGCCTGTAGCTGGTAAGCCATGATGCGCATCTGTGGATCACTCGACTGATCTGCGGCACGAACAGCCTCATCAGTCAAAGTGGCAGCATCCGAATCGCCCTGTCGGTAACTCAGTTCAGCCAGCCAGTAGCGCTGCGCCGCATACAAAGCCGGTTCCTTACGCACCAGTGCTTCCGGCAGGGCCTGAAGCCGAAGCGCTGCTTGCGGCCACTGCCCCAGCAGTACTTCCGTACCGGCCAGCTGGATCTGAGTCCACAGACTCTCGGGTTCCAGAATATGCGCCGCTTCGAAGTATTTCCTGGCCGCCTGAGCGCCTTGTGTTTGCAGCAATGATCGCCCTTGTGCCAGTGTCTGTACGGCAATCGCCGGAGCCTGTTGAGGTTCGGGCCGTATGTCGCCGGGGCTGAGCAGTCGGTTTAGCTGGTGACTGACTGAATGCATGGCTGATGCCAGTTGCGGATAGCTCATACTGCCTTGCTGAGTCCGGCCGTCCGCATAAATCACCTGAAATGTCAGCACCTGCTGCTTATTGTGCAGGCGGACGCTGGCAAACAATGCTGCCTCGTAGCCCCGCTGTTTGAGCAGCGTGCGTATCTGAGCCGGAAGTGCAGGCCAGCTGAGCTCCGCATCCAGAAGCCAGGCTTTAGCAAGGGCCGGCGGAATCACGCTCAGTGGTCCGTTTTGATTCAATTGCACTGACAGCATATCGGCCAGCCCGAGCTGAACCCAGTCGTACTCGGCTTTGCCTGTGTCATTGATCATGGGAAACACGACCAGCCCGGTGCTGCGATGGGCGTTGAGTGGCGGCGGGTTATGAGCCGTCAGAAATACCGGGCGTTGCATCAGCCACAATCCGGAAATGAGAACCAGTAAAGTGAACAGGCCTGAGAGCAGAACGGGTCTGGATATCTGGCGGGTTCGTTTTTCAGGCCGCGCTTCCTGTCGTGTGGGTGATGGTACGTCCTGACACCTCGGTTCGCTGATTGGACAGATCCACTGATATCCCCGCTGAGGATAGGTCCGGATGAATTGCGGGTTCTGGGCACTGTCACCCAACGCTTTTCTCAGCTCACGAATACTTTGTGTGAGGGAATTTTCCCGGTATTCGCTGTGCTCCCAGAGAGCGTCCAACAGGGTGTCTTTGCTGATGAGCTGATCCGGATGGGTCAGTAAATAGGTCAGTAACTGTGACACTTTATGGCGCAGGTGGATGTCGGTTTGACCTGCGGACGTCTGCTGGCACAACTGTCCTGTTTCGGGATCAAACGTAAAGGCAGCAAACTGAAAGCAGGCCATAAATTGTCCGGTTGAGTGTTGATTTCTGATGCTTCATTTTACGGACAAACAACTTGAAATCAATCTGATAGTGGAAAGTGCTCAAGCTTTAAGTTATTGATTATTTTTGTTTTATATTGATTTCATTTAGATTTTACCGCCATTTTAGGCCGATTTGAGAACTCAAACTGAGTTGTTCGATATAACCGTTGCATCTTTATTAACAAAGGATGCGACCTTCTATGGAAACCGCTATTCAGACCGCGCTTTTCAATCAGCAATTCGGGCTGTGGATTGTTGGCGCAGTATTTCTTACCGGGCTGCTGACCAGCCTGACTCCTTGCGTATATCCCATGCTGCCTATCACTGTCTCTGTGGTTGGCAGCTATGCCAAAGGACGTTGGCAGTCCTTCGGCCTTTCCGTGAGTTATGTGATTGGCCTTGCTGTGATTTACGCCTTGCTGGGGGTTCTGGCGGCGACGACCGGGCAACTGTTTGGTGTTGTGGCCAGCCACCCGATCACCCTGATGCTGGTGGGGGTGTTTTGTTTCGCCATGGCCGCCTGGATGCTCGGCTGGCTTCAGTTACCGGGCCTCTCGCTGGGTCTGCCTCTGCCTCAGTTTGTCCGTCAGCCCGTGATTGCCACATTTTTGGCCGGTGCCTGTTCAGGGCTGGTAATGGCGCCCTGTACTTCTCCGGTGTTGGGCATGCTGCTGATGTACGTCGCCTCCTCCGGTAATGCGTATTGGGCCGCTTTGCTGATGTTTGTGTTTGCGCTCGGAATGAGCGCGCTGCTGGTGCTGGCTGGCACTTTCGGTGGCCTGCTGACGTCGCTGCCGCGTTCCGGTCAGTGGATGAACCGGGTGAAATGGCTGATGGCCGCTCTGATGGCCAGCGCCGGCACCTTCTTTTTCTTTCAGGTAATGTAAACGGAGATGATATGAAAGCTTCTGTGTTAATCAACAAAGGGTGGCAAGCCATGGTACTGGCAGTTGCCGTGTCAATGTCTGCAGTCCAGGCCGCGGAGACGGATCAGACCGCACCGCTGTTTGAGGCTAAAACTCTGTCTGGCCAAGCATTCGATTTATCGGATTACCTTGGCAAACAACCTGTCTATCTCAAATTCTGGGCGACCTGGTGCAGCTTCTGCAAAGCTGAGATGCCGCATCTGAATGCTATTGAGCAGCAATTTGGTGATGAGATTAAAGTGATGTCGATCAATGTTGGTTTCAATGATTCGGTGGCAAATATTCAGCAGTTTTTCAGTCAGGAAGGGTATGACATTCCGGCCATCTTTGATGCCAACGGGGAGATCACCCAGAAGTATCAGGTGGTGGGCACCCCGCACCATATTCTGATCGACAAAGACGGAAAAGTGGCCTACCGCACTTTTCTGGCCACTGACCAGCTGGATCAGATCATCGAGCAATGGGCTCAGCACTGAAGTGTTCTACGAACGAAAATGAGAGGATGAACGCATGAAACGATCGGGTTTTTTATACACATTTTCTGTGCTGGCCTGCCTGCTGACACCGGCGGTGACTCAGGCTGAATCAGGCGTGGCATTACTGGAGCGGCAACAAACCCTGTCCGGCCAGCCGATAGATTTGTCTGATGAGACACGAACCCATCTGGTGTTTCTGGATATCTGGACCAGCTATGCCGGTGGGGGGACGGAGGCTTTTGTTGAACAGCTGCCAGCATCATTCCGGCAATCGACACATCAAATCTGGATCCAGCCGGAATTTAATGTGACGCGTGCGCAATTACAGGAATTTCAGAGCTATTACCCGCAAGTTGCACCGCTGGTGCTCGACCATCAGCAGGCGCTGCTCAAGCAGTTCGGCTTCTGGCAAACCCCGGCACATGTGCTGATTGAGCACGGAAAAGTCGTGTTTTCGGGCGGGAATGACGCCCTGTTGGCTTACCTGAATCCAGCGGCCAAGGCTGAAGCGCCCCCGGCGCGGGATGCAGAAACCTACGCCTGGAAAGCGGTCCAGCCACCAGCTGAATCAGAAAGTATGACGCGTAAACAGCCTGCGTCTTATGTGGTGCCGAAGATAGGTGCTGAAGCGCCCCGGTTTGAGCGCCAGACTTTATCTGATCAGACGGTGTCGCTGGCGGGATTGCTGGCGCAAAACAAAGGCAAGCAATCTGTGTCTCTGGTCTTTGTTGATGCCCTGTGCCCGATGCCGCACTTCCCGGATTGTGAGGACAAGCTGGCACAGTGGCAGCAGCAGGTCGAGTCGGATCAATCACGCCAGTGGGTTGGCGTGATCAGCGGGTATTACATTGATGCCGGCATCGCAGCAGGCTTTGCGGAAAAATTTGGACTGACGGCCCCGCTGATCTTTGATACGGACAATGCACTGTACAAAGCGTATGGCGTACATGCCACGCCCTATCAGGTCGATGTCGGGCCGCAAGGGCGCATTCAGTACCGCGGCGACCAGATACGTTGATCCCGGAGAGATTGTCCGTCATGGCTGGCTGTGGAACAGTGCAGCCAGGCGGGCAACCCGCGGTTCGATGTCTGCGGGAGCCACATTGCCAAAGCCGAGCACTGCTCCGTGCCAGTCTCTGGCCTGGTGCTGCTGGTGTTCGTAATAACTCAGCGGCCGCAGCACTATGCTGGCGGCCGCTGCTTGCTCCGCCCAGTCATGCTCATTGATCCCGCCCTGCCACCTGAGCGTAATGTGCAGTCCGGCAGGCTGGCTGATCACTTCAACCTGATCCCCGAAAAATCGGCTGATGGCATCCAGCATCAAGCGATGCTTTTCTTTGTACAGCCGACGCATTTTTCGGATATGGCGCAGCAGATCTCCTTCCTGAATGAAATCGGCCAGTGCGGCCTGAATGTGCGCCTGGGTGTCGCCGGTCAGGGCATCTTTGATCATCAGACAAGGTGATACCAGCGAGGGCGGCACCACCAGATAACCCAGCCGCAGGCTGTTGAACATCACCTTACTGAATGAGCCGGCATAGAGTATCTGATCATCACAGCCCATCTGGCCGGCCAGCCCCTGCAGACTGGTATAAGGGCGGTGGGCAAACTGAAATTCACTGTCGTAGTCATCTTCGATGATCCAGCGCTTGCCTTGTACAGCCCACTCAATCAGCTTCAGTCTTTGTTCTGTGTTCAGAGTCGTGCCCATCGGGTACTGATTACTGGGGGTTAAGTAGAGTGCCTCTGACTCACAGGCCAGCACGGATTCTACATCCAGCCCCTGATATGCCCGCACAGGAAGCGGTTGTAAGTGATAACCCTGCCAGTCGATGATCTTGCGCATCTGGGTGTAGCCCGGCTGCTCCATCAGTATCCGATCACCCCGGTTGAGTGTCGCCAGCAGGGCAAGAGACAGCGCCTGCTGTGCTCCGCTGGTAATGATGATTCGATCGGGATCACAATGAACCGAGCGACTGGAAGCCAGATAGTCAGACAGCGCCTGTCGCAGTACGGATAACCCTTGCAAATCCTGGTTACCCATCAGTGATTGCCGACCAGCGTGGCGCTGCAATAAGGTTTGCCATTTGGCCGCCGGAAATGCATCCAGATCCGGCACACCGGGCGCAAAAGGCGCATTCAGATGAAAGGTCTGCGCGGTGGCTGGCGGCTTGCTTTCGACTCGTGGTGATTGCGCCGTCAGATAGTGTTCCGGCAGCTCAACAGAGACATAAAATCCCGAGCCCAACCGGCTTTCGATATAGCCTTCCGCGACCAGTTGCTCATAAGCCGCCGTGACGGTATTGCGGCTCAGGGATAATTCATCAGCCAGTTTGCGCGTTGACGGTAATTTCCCGCCCATTGGCCACAAATTACCGACAATCTTTTCACGGATCGCGTGAAAAAGCCGATCCTGGCGCGTACCCGAACCACCAGTGATCGAAAGATCGCCGGTTTCTATGAGTGTGGGAGACAACAAAGCCACGTCCAGCTTACCTCTCAAAGCCCAATGATTATCAGAACCCTAACAGTTGCTCACTTGTCTTTCAGCAGATTGAGCAAACCGGGGTAGTTGAGATCCAGCTCTGCTTTGCGCAGTTTAGCTAAAGAGCAATTACCGCGGTCGACATGTGATATCAGACCGACGTCTTTCAGAATTTTAAAATGGTGAGACCTTGTTGCCTTGGATACGGTAAGTCCGAATGAGGTGCAATGCCGTTCCGCATTTTCTTCATCGTTTATCAGATCCACTATGATTTTCAGTCTGATGGGGTGAGCTAGAGCTTTGAGTATATCCAGCATGGATTCACGCTTAATGCTGCTGCTCTTTTCCTGTGTTGACACACTTATATTCCTCAGTCATTGGATATAAAACCATTGACATATCTGTCGGTCGCTCATAAGGTTCGATAATATTCGAACGTATGGCTTTAATGATACGTACGTTTTGTAGCAAACCATTGTAATGGTAACCGCGGGTGAAGTCATGGATGACGTTAATCTGCAAAGAAAAGTGTTAAAGAGTCAGCAATAGAAAGGATCAATATGAGTGAAGTCAGTTTATCGGACAAGAAATACATTTTGTTAGCTGTGCTGTTGGCGGTGTTTGTGGTGCCCAGTTCAATTTCAGGTACTGCTATCGCATTGCCCTATATCAGCTCCGACATGAATTCGGATGTTGCCAGCTTACAGTGGGTGGTGAATGCGTTTAACCTGACGTTTGCCTGCTTTACCCTGATGTGGGGGAAAATGTCAGATGTGATTGGCCGGAAACGCTCCTTTGTCACTGGCGCTTGTCTTTATGCGCTGGCGTCTGCCGGGTCGGCATGGGCAACGGATATTCTGTGGCTGGATATCTTCCGGGCCGTAGCCGGCGTGGGCGGTGCAGCCATTTTTTCCTGCGGCAGTGCGCTTTTCATTGATGTGTTTGACGGCAAGCAGCGCACTCAGGCGTTTGCTTTATTTGGTACAACGGCTGGTCTGGGGATCACTTTAGGTCCGACAATTTCCGGCATCTTGCTGGTGTTGTCAGGCTGGCAGGCGATCTTCATTCTGCATGCGGTGGTGTTGGCTTTCGTCCTGTGTCTCACGATTAAGCTGCCCGATACCAGAGTGGCAGGCAGGCCAGTCAGCGAGATTGATATAATCGGGGGCGGCCTGTTTATTAGTAGCATGTTTCTGCTGATGCTGACACTGTCAAAAGGCTATGACTGGGGCTGGAGCAGCACCCTCAGCCTGTTGTGTACCTCTGGTTCATTGTTGTTGTTCCTTGTGTTTGTCTGGCACATCAGAAGGGCGGAAAATCCAGTGCTTAGCTTGTCTCTGCTCAGTAATAACCGATTTATGGGGTACATTTTGGTGCCAGTGGTCGCTAGTTTTACCTTTGTCACCTTGTTGACCTACTTCCCCACTTATCTTACCGGCGCTATGCAGATGCCGGCATCTGCGGCAGGTTTGATGATGCTGTGTCTGACCCTTCCTGTGTTGTTGTTTCCTCTGATTGCGGGCCGTTTAGCGGCCAAGGGCGTCCCTTCTTCTTTTCTGATGTACCTGAGCCTTGTATGCATGCTGGCAGGTGCCGGCGGATTACTTCTTGGTATTGAAACGATGCAGACCGTTTGGGTGTTTGGTAGTTGCCTGTTTGTGGTGGGAACAGGCATGGGATTGTCAGCAGGACTGGTCGACGGAGAAGCATTAAGCTGTGTCGAGCCGGGTGATATTGGCATGGCGGCCGGGTTGCTCAACACTTTTCGTTTGGGCAGCGAGGCAATTGCTGTGGCCTTATACGGCTCTTTCATCAGCTCTGCGCTGACGACTCTGGTGGCTGAGCAACTGACTGACTTTACCCTTGCAGATCAGGGCGACTGGGTGACGGCCATGGCGTCCGGCAATGCATCCACTCTGATCGCTGAGTGGGCGGATGACAAAGCATCAATCCTGATGAACCAGGTGACTGAGATGCTCAAGATTGCATTTCTGACCACCAATGGCCTGCTGCTGACCATCGCTGCAGGTGTGTCGGTCGTGGCTGTGCTGAAGCTGCGAAGACGCCGAACAGTCAGGTCTGTTCAGGCATAACTGGTACTGTCATTTGGTTAAAACTGGCTCTGAAAATCATACCGGTTTGCCGGTATCTTTTCATGGTTATTTGAGTTGCAGTGGAATCAGGGACAGTTATGTTATCGACCAGCAAGAGAACCGACATTAAGAAAGGAGCCCACAAGGCGGTGTTTGAACAGGAAGCCTTGTATCAGATCATCGATGAAAGCCTGGTGGCGCATGTGGCGATACAGGAAGCACAGGGGCCAGTGGTGATCCCTATGCTGGCGTGGCGGGTGGGGGATATTGTCTATATTCATGGCGCCAACAACAGCCGTTTGCTGCGCAAGCTCAGGCAGGAGGTGCAAACCTGTTTAACCTTCACCCTGTTTGATGGCTGGGTGCTGGCGCGGTCGGCATTTAATCACAGCGCCCATTACCGCTCGGCTGTGGTGTTCGGCCAGTTTGAGGTGATTGAGGATAACGCTGAAAAAGACAGGGTGCTGAACCATTTTGTTGAGCAGATCGCCCCCGGACGGACGCAGGACATCCGGCTGAGTAATAGCAAGGAACTGGCAGCGACGACTGTGCTGCGGATGCCGCTTAACGAGGCCTCGGTGAAAATCAGCAATAAAGAAGTGGGCGACGATCCGGCGGATCTGGATTTGCCGGTCTGGGCGGGTTTTATCCCGTATCGTACTGTGGTTGGCCCGCTCAAAGCGACGGCGGGTTTGCCCGAAGCGATCCCGACGCCGGATTACCGCGCGGCCTACGGGAAGCGCTGGGAAAATTAAGCTAAGCCGCCCTCACAGCGAGAGGGCGGCTTTGATTACTCTTTCGCCTGTTGCTGATCGTCGTTTTCCTCTTCTTCCATGTTCCACGGCAGGATGCCGGGCGACACATGCAAGAAGTGCAGGTAGTTTTCGAACTGATCCAGGATGTCAGAAATAATGTCTTGCTGCTCATAGCCGTAAACATCGTAGGCCCGGCCACCGCGGCGCAGGAAGACTTCCGCCCGGTAATAATGCTCCGGATCTTCCGGGTTATGATCAGTTTCAGGGAAGGCAAAATCAGGCATAAGGTAGCCCCGCAGTCTGACTTCGTACAGAAATTCCAGTTTGCCTTCCTGATAGACCTCGAATTTGGCTCTGCCTTGCTCTTCATCGTAAATCACTTCGGCCACCCAGCCCTGCTGCTCAAGCTCCTGCTCTACTTTCTCCATGCTTGGGTAGACTGTCTTCTGAATAAAGCCTGAGACTTCTTGGCGTCCGGGGAAATCGACAATATTGGCCAGACGTTTTTTCCAGTATCCCGGTCCGGTTTTCCCGCCACTCTGTCGCGATCGGGATTGCACGTGCTGCTCCAGACTCTGGCTGTGGTGGCTTTCAATCACCAGCGCCCGCCACATGCCAACTGCCGCGATCAGCATGATGATTGCAAAGGGCAGCGCACTGACAATCGATGCTGTTTGCAGAGCACCAAGGCCGCCGGCCAGCAGCAGTACAGCGGCGACCAGCCCTTCCATCGAAGCCCAGAATACCCGTTGCCAGGCCGGTGTATGGGCAACGCCGCCAGAGGCCAGCGAGTCGATAACCAGCGAGCCGGAGTCTGACGAGGTGACGAAGAAAGTGATGATCAGCAGGACAGTAATAAAGGACACGATCGAAGTCAGTGGTAGCTGTTCCAGCAATTTAAACAGCGCAATGGCCTGATCAGCCTGCACGTCTTCAATTAGCTGGGTGTAGCCATCGACCATGATCATATGAAGCGCGGTATCGCCGAATACCGAGAACCACAGAAAAGTGAAAATGGTTGGGACAACCATCACCCCGACCACGAACTGGCGAATGGTGCGGCCGCGGCTGATTTTCGCCACGAACAGGCCGACGAAAGGCGCCCAGGCAATAGTCCAGCCGAAGATAAATAATGTCCAGTTACCAATCCAGTCGCTGGCGGTATAAGCCTGTAAATTAAATGTACGCTCGACAATATTACTCAGGTAACTGCCGGTGTTTTGCATGAAAGTATTGAGGATGAAGGTGGTAGGTCCGACGGCAAACACAAACAACATTAACGATATTGCCAGTACCATATTCAGGATCGACAGGCGCTTAACCCCTTTGTCCATGCCGGCGACCACAGAGAAAATCGCCAGTGCGGTGATCACCACAATCGCAATGATTTGTACTGTGGTATTCACAGGTATCGATGGCCAGAGATAATTCAGCCCGGCATTGATCTGTGCCACCGACAAGCCCAGCGTGGTCGCAATCCCGAACAGGGTGCCGAGGATGGCAAAGATATCCACGGTATGGCCAATCGGGCCGTGGATTTTTTCGCCGATGAGCGGATACAGCGTCGAACGCATCGATAGCGGCAGGCCATGACGAAAGGCGAAATAGGCCAGTGTCAGCCCGACCAGGCCGTAAATGGCCCAGATGTGAAACCCCCAGTGGAAAAAGGCAATTTGCATTGCCTGCCTGGCGGCATCCACTGTCATGGCCGGACCATCAGGCGGCGAGGCATAGTGCAGCACAGGCTCGGCGACGCCAAAGAACAGCAGGGCAATCCCGTAACCGGCCGAGAACAGCATGGCAAACCAGGCCGGAAAACTGTATTCCGGCTCGGCGTGGTCCGGACCGAGCTTGATCTCTCCCCATTTAGTCAGTGCGACGGCGACGACAAAAAACAGAAAGATGGCGACGGACAGCATATAGAACCAGCCAAAGCTCTGGGTAACGTAACTGAGGGTTTCCGAGAAAACTTTTCCGGCCAGAGTCGGATTACTGATGGTGCCTATCACCATGAGTAAGATGACCGCCACGGCGGGGATAAAGACGGGGATCAGGATTGTTGAACTGCGCTGCGTTTTTTCTTCTGACGGCTTATCTGCTGACATAGTCTCGCTCCACGATTCAAACCTTGCTCCCAAGTATGGCATACGCAACGGCATGCTTCAGAGTGAATTGTCCTGTTCAGACAAGACATTACCCGGCGGGTCCGATAATGAGACGGCTGCTGATTTAATCTGAGTGGAAAACATCCGCATTATGAGAGTAGTGCCTGACATTCGGGTGACCTCAAGGTACCGGCACCTGCACGGGCGAGTTTGAGATCATCCGGGTAGACCGATTTGGCTTTGGATCTTGAAGAGAGTACCGGATGCAAGAAAATAATATCGCGAACAATGATTTTTTATGGTCTAAGATCAAAAGCTTACTGGGAATGACTATTGCAACCATAGGTTGCTTTTTCTTTTGCCTGCAGGCATACCAGAACTTTTTAGCCTCCTTTCAATATACGTCAACCAGCACCAGCTACACCTATATTGCTATCTCCATCGGCTCGGGCCTGATCGCTATTCCCTTCTTTCTGGGCGCAGTGAAATCTTTGCTGGCTTTTCTGGGTCAGCGATAACAAAGGTTTGTGAAGCACCGCTAAACGCTGTTCCCAGTCCGTTCAGATCATGGCGGACTGGGATTTTTGAACTCTTGTCTTTTATCTGTCATCCAGTGTGTAACGACAGCGGCTTTTTCGTCTAACCCTCAAATAAACAACACACTTCTCACTCGCCAAGCACAAAAACGTCATCATGATGTGTAATACATCCGCTCACCCAGCCGGGCAGGCTTAAAGCCCGTATTGACCCCAAATCGCGTTCAACCTCTTGCTATGGCACATGTTCAATAATGTGTTCAAAGTATGCTCATACCATATACCTTTCACAAATGGGACATAACACAAGTTTTGAATAAATTTGTTGTCGTTATTTTATGTGTTTATGTCATTCCTTATCTACGCTTTCAATGCTCGTTTCAAATGTTCACATTTTTGTCATAACGCTGTGTAACGGCGCATAAGAACACAACAAAAGATGGAAAGATGATTATGGATAAAAAGCACTTGGCAATTGCAGTGGCAGCTGCATTTTATGGATCTCAGGCAGTCGCGGTTGAGTTATACAACGAAGGTGACACCGCGTTCTCCATTGGTGGTCATGTTTCTGTGGGTCTTGGCGGTTCTGAAGAGGGCGAAACGGAAGTGAAGCAAGTGTCGCCGCGTATCAACATTAATGTGGCACAAGATATCGGGAACGGTTTTACCGCCGATGCAAAAGGCGAATGGGCGCTGAACTATCTGGAAGGCGGCGAAGAGACGTTCTCCACCCGTCTGGGTTACATTGGTGTCTCACACAATGCTTATGGCCGCGGCGTGGTGGGCACGCAATGGTCACCTTACTATGATGGTGCAGGGATCGCCGATTTGCCTATCGCGTTTGCGAACGACTTCCTGTATGACGATCAAGGCCCGCTGGGTACGGCACGTGCCGAGCGTATGATCTCCTACCGCAATAGCCTCAGCTTAAATGATGCCGGCGATCTGTTGTTTGGTCTGGGCTGGCAGGGGGCAACAACGGGTGAGGAATTGGCAGGTACGGCAGCAGACTATGATGACCGCTTCCAGATTGCACTGAACTACTCGATCATGGGCTTCGGCCTGAACTATGCCTTCAACACCGGTGATGTTCAGATACCAAATACAACATTTGATGAAACCGCGCTTTCACACATGTTCAGTGCCAATTACGGCACCTATGGTGACGGCCTGTACGTGGCGGTTGTGTATGCGATGAACGAATACATGAACCGTGGTCTCGAAGAGTCAGTGGCGATTGAAGGCCTGCTGGCCTATGCCCTGCCAAGCAGCCTGAACCTGAGCGTGAACTACGAATCTGTTGAAGATGACAAGAACAGCAACACCATCTTCAGCCAGATGGCGCTGCAGGCGGAATATAACTTTACACCAACTTTCGTCGGCTTCGGTGGTTACCAGTTTGATCTGGGTAACGATATCAATGTTCCTGAAGATGATATGTGGATTATCGGTATGCGTTACTACCTGTAATCAATACCGAAATACCATTCAATATGGCGCTGCGGGGGCAACCTGCAGCGCTTTTTTGTGATTCAATGTGGCGCTTCGCTGCTAGCTTGTTCTTCAATACTAAGCCATTTCAAAGTGCTGGCTTAAAACCGCCCGGCCTTTTTTTGCCACTGTGACTTCTCTGTATCCCGGTACGTGTTCTCAGCGTGGTATAGAAATCCTTTATGTGTCAGATTTCTCTGAACTTATGGCGTCTTGTTGAGGGGATATACTGGCTTCTGTTGCTTCCTGCTTCTCTAACTTGATCCAAAAAACAAACAGTTCATACCAGATAGCCAGAATGACTGCGCCGAGGAACAGGCCGGTCATGCCGTAATACATCATGCCGCCAATTGCACCTATCAGTATGATGGGCATAGGTACAGCTACTCCGCGGCCCATCAACATAGGTTTGAGCACGTTGTCAGACAGCGAACCGATACCGACCCAGACGGTAAACAGTGTTGCTGTGGTGGCGTCCTGGGTCAGGTACATGTAAATGATCACGGGCAGAACGGCTATCAGAGCCGGCAACTGAGCGATACATAAAATGATCAGGAGTAACGTCAGCAGACCAGCCGCCGGAACGCCAAAAACAAAGAAGCCGGCACCAATCAGTAGCGCCTGAATGGCTGCCACACCAACAACCCCAAGTAAGACGCTTTTGATCGTTGCGGCAATCAGTGAAGTCCAATGCCTGGCGTTAGTACCTGCTGCGCGCACTGCAATGGTCTTTAACGAGGCGGTAATTTTTTCTGAGTAAGTCATAAAACCGGCAGCGATAGCCAGCGATAGGATGAATATCAGCATGTCACCCAACGCACCACCCAGCACACCAATTAAAGCGGACAGTGCAGACTTGATTTCCGGCAGGAAGGTTTGAATGGCTTTTTCCAGATTACTGGCGAACATACTCCACATGTCGAACAGCTTATCGCCGATAACCGGAATATCCGCAATCCTGCTGTCTGGCCCCGGAAGAGTCACCTGACCCTGTTGCAGCGTCTCCAGTACCTGGATTGATGCGTGGTAGACGGAAACCGAGATCATCACTAACGGCGTCACTAATAGCACAATACCCAACAGGGCAACGGTTGTGGCCGCTAATCCGCGGCGATTGCCATACCAGCGCTGGATTCTCGACGTCAGTGGCATCAGAGCGACAGCGATAATGGCCCCCCAGATCACAGGAATGATAAATGGCCTGATGATGTCGTACGTGAAGATCAGCAGTACCAGCAGCAAGCCGATACGGATCGCGGACTCCACCATATTGCTGATGAAAACTTTGCTTTGATGCGGTTCCGGTTGTTTATCCATGTTGCTTCCTGATGTTCAATGTGAGTGCTGATAGGGCTGGAAACTATGTTGCCTACAGTGGCCGTAATGTTTCATGCTCACGGCTGTGTTATCAGAAACCGATATCAGCACATATCAAATGCAGGCTCAGGCAGATGATAAACGTCAGTACTGGAAACGGTATTAGTTCAGACTAGATCTGATACTTTAATTTGAAAAGAAGAGAGAATTTTAAAAGAAGAAAGTTGGAGACTGCACGGTAATCTGCGTGTTTAGTTTAGCGCTTTAGCCAAGCCAAAATACTGGCTGAAAGCCGCCTGGCCTTTTGCTGTCACTGTGACTTCCCTGTATCCCGGCACTTTTTCTATCCATCCTTGCTGCTCAAAGCACTGAAAAAGTGCCGCCCCGGCATGGCCGCCAAGGTGAAATTTTCGCTCACTCCAGTCTAAACATGCACAGCACTTTTTACGTTTGGTCTTTGCATCGAGCATGACACCTAATTGACTGAACTGCGCCTTACCTAAGGGAGTTAACGCATTGCCGTCGCTGGTAATCCATGCATTCGCGAAAAGGTAATCGTAAATACCGACGGCGATTTCGCCTGCCAGATGGTCGTAGCAGGTTCTAGCCCGTTGTAATTCGGCCGGCACCCGTGTTTTTGGTGGCTGCATCGCGCCAAACGAAACCCCCATCATATTTTCAAGCAAGGCGGCAATACTGGCACTGTAGAGGCGAAAATAACGGTGACGTCCTTGTGATAAACAAGTGACGAGATTGGCTTTCAGCAATCGGGACAGATGCGCACTGGTGGTTGACGGTGCGATATCAGACACAGCGCTTAATTCAGTGGCTGTCCAGGCGCGGCCATCCATGAGCACACAAAGAATTTTCATGCGTGACGCATCAGACATAGCAGCCGCAAGGGCTGCCATAGATAACTCCAGCTGAAATTCTTCCTGTTCCTGCGGGGCTTGCGGGTGAGGCTTCACAATCAGACCATCCAGTGACGGGTTACTGTTTCTGCAACCTTATAGTCATCAGTGATGAGGATCAAACGGTTTGCATGGTCGCTGTATTGGGTGATGATGTTGACGCCGCTATCGGCCAGCACTCTGGCAATAGCGCCTAATTCGCCCGGCTGTTCCTGCCTGAGTTTCCGAATTAGCGGCCTGCAGATATTGATGACCTCAAAACCCTGTTCGATGAGTACCGCTCTGGCTTTTTCGCCATCTTCCACCAAAAAGTGGGCGTGACTTTGCTGGTTGACGGAAAAGACGCCGCCTCCTTCCAAGCCAATGTGATTTGATCCGAGTGTTTCGCCTAACCGCGCAAGCTCTCCCGGCAGATTCTTCAAAACGACATGAATGTCATACATAGCGATGGCTTCCTTGCTTACTGGGATGATGAATATTCTCTGATCAGGCTGAGCACCTGAATGCGATAAAAAGAGAAAATGGACTCCTTTCCTTCCTGCTGAGCTGACCTGTGCAGCATATTGTGTTTCCATTGCAAAATGGCCTCCTCGTTCTCCCACCATGACAGCGAGAGATATTTTTCTGGCTGGGCCAGGCTTTGAAAGCGCTCAACAGAAATAAACCCCTCAGCATGGCTCAGCAGCGGCTTCAACTGTTCAGCCAGCTCGAAGTAGCGAGCCTGCTTTTCAGGCACGGCTGTCGCTTCAAAAAGAACCGCGATCATTGTTTTATCCTTCTGAATGTCAGTGTGTCGGGCTCAATATAGCGTGGTGAAAAAAGGATACTTCGGTGATGGGCGAAATGTGGTGTTTTCTGGGGAGTGCTGGGGGATAGGGCAAAGTCAGTTGTTAGGGGTGTTCTGTAAACGGAAAGCACAGGTATTCCAGCCGCATTATCAGGTGTCATTTGATACAGAGACAGGCGTGGTCAGAACCAGTCAGTACAGTGACAGTGAAATCACATGGGGGCTGAAAGGTGTTGCCATTGCAGGTAAGGTCATCATCACCCGTTTACATGAGTGGCGGATTTCAATGCAAGCGCCAAACAGACTTTTACTTGGATTTCTATGAATAAGTTCATTAAGTCGAGAATGTGAAGGTGATATCATCTAGTTTATGCAAAAGTGGAGCCTCTACGGTAAAGTTATCACGCTCAAAGAACACATAGTTATTACCTTTACCAAATGAGCTTTTGAATACAATCCCATCATAGCAGTCTAGTGACTTAATGTACTCGCATAGAAACTGTGTTGGAATGTATTCAAGTTCTGACAGGTGGGGCTTAACGGGGATGGAAAGCTCTTTGGAAAAAGATTCTAGTAGATCAATTATTGAAAGTACTTCTCCGTATTGAATTTCAGAAAATGGAATTACAGAAACTGCTTTTCGAGGAGATGTCAGGTCAATTAATCGTCTGCCATTTGTTGACTTGAATTTAGACACATGTATTTCACAACCATTATATGGCCTTACTTCTGATATGCATGTTTCTATGTTATCTGCTAGGTATACGTATGAGATACCTTTAGGGTTTGCTCTACCCGCAGTTGCTATTTCAGAAGGTGGTGCTCCCATGTCATCACGTGTTAAGTGGTTGTCAGCTATTCTAGCTCTATAAAACTCGTCTTCCGGGTAAACGAGCAACTCTAGTTGTTCGAGTATTGAAAAAAAAGGAGAAGTACTATTACTCCTATCTGAGGAAAAAAAGGTTTCGTAAACTTCACTTTTTAAAAAGAATCGATTGTTATGTTTTAGTTCTTGGCATAGCTCACTCCATCCATTTATGTAACGCTCAGTTTCAAATTTCAATGAGTACTTGATATCACCTAGATTTGTGCTAAGGATATCATCAAGTAATTTTTGAGGATTTTTTACATCGTTACCAAAAATCTCAAAAGCTTGAGTTAAGATGATGTATGCAGGCTGACCTGTTTCACAAGGTTCTGCACCATACATCAAAAACTCAAATTTCTCATTGAGTGAACAGGCATCTGCAACAGAAATATCATTAGAACCACAATAGGAACACCGCCCCAGTTCTTTTCTGTTAATGATGGATTGCTTAATTTCTTTGTCGTTAAAACAGTTAATGCAGCACTTTGACATATTATCTCTCTAGATAATTGCAAATCGTTTCGACATGGTGTTGAATTGAAAGCTTTTTAACTTGCCCTAAGCCAGGGAAGTGGCCATCTTTATAAAGTTGATTAAATCCATGAAGACCTAAAGTATTGCAAATTATATCTTTGTTATTTTTTGTGAAATCAATGAGCTGGTTGAGGGCGTCACCAAATTTTTCTCCTGGCCTTGTCGGTGATGAGTCATCAAAAGACTTGAAGTGTCTGATATACATTGCATTAAACGCATTTGAATCAATATAGGAAAAGTGAACTGTGACAACGTATGCAGGGCCGCCAGATTCAGAAAAGTCACCACCTGTAATGGTATAGTCACCAAATCCAATAATATTTTTTTCCTCTCGAAAGTCAGTATGAATTTCTGAAAAAAATGATTTGTCGGGATAATCCGAATTTCTTGTTGCTCGTTCAAAGTTGTCTTTGACAATTACTACGTGTGTTAAGTCTTTGAATACCGATTTTTGATATTTTGTTGATATAACTAAAGATGCATCGCGAAGAATTGGTAAGTGACCTTTACTTAACCCACCTTCGACGAAAATAGCAAAATCGTCAATATTTTCAACGAAAATCTGAAGCTCTTCTACTGAAAGGTCTTTCGTAGTTATGCAGGGTAGGTAGTTAATTTTTTCTTCCAAGCATGAGTTCAAATCGTCGCTAATATTAACTCGACTAGAAAGCTTAGAAAAATCACCTATAGATGGATTTATGACAATTATTGGCTTGAATTGGCATTCGTTTAGGTTTTTGATCGTTTTAGCGAGAGCAGGATATTTGTTTCTGACTGGTTCAATAATAGGGCAGATAGTTTCAGGAGATAGACGGGGGGCTAGCTCTCGAAGAGCAATTAGCTCAAATTGTTTTCCCCTGAGTACTGGGTAGTACATAATAGCTCCTTATCGCCATCATTTTGTAAAATTGAAATCAATCTATTTTGAAGCTTCATAGGTAATTTATAGCTTACACCAGCATTGATCAAGGATTTAGGGAGCGACTTAATTAAAGTTGCATTATTTTTACGGCTTTTTTTTAAAACAATTCGATATTGGTCACGAATTAGCTCTGGTTTCACAGATTCAACAACGTTCTTACAAGCAGAAAACATATGTATATTGCTAACATCTGGAATGTGGCCAGAAACTCTCTTTGTGAGTTCTATGTACTCTGGAGCTCTAAGCGAGTTCATGACAAGTTCTGTAGATATTGGATTCGAAGAAAGATCTTTAGCATCTCGGATAGTTGATAAGGTATTTCTTTTTGTAAGCTGAATCACACCAACGTGACAGGGGGCCATGGATATCACATCAGATAAGTATTTTTCATCGGAAACCACATACACTTTATCGAACAGAAGACAATATGAGTGTAGTTGTTCCTCTAGCCGAACAAGGGTGTCAAATTCAGTTTTAATTTCGTAGCAAGTTGAGTGACCATTAATAATTACACAATCAGCAATGTTTCTACCAACTCTAAATTCCGAAAGCATTGTTGCTGTATCTAGCGAGTGTCTGCCCAATAGACGTTTGTTGGCAATTGTGTTTTTGTAGTAATACTCATGACGATAATGCTTTGATAGCTCAAGGTAAGCCTTTTCAAAGATATCTCTGATTGGTGTGTTTTGAGAGTCGATTTTTAGTAAGTCGGTAGCGACGCGATTGATCAAGGAAAGGTCTCCTGATGCTAATCTCGTTAGATGCCCACTGCTAAAAATTCTGGCTGCGTCTTTTACTCTCATTTTCCTAATCTCTGGATATATAAAACCTTAGCATCAATAGCTTAGAAATGACCATATACGATGCGAATTTTGCTACATATATGCTACACAGTCTTCAAAAATGCAAAAGGCCGAAGTGGTTACTAACCGCTTCGGCCTTGCTGTATCTGGTGGCCCCTCCCAGACTTGAACTGGGGACCAAGCGATTATGAGTCGCCTGCTCTAACCACTGAGCTAAGGGGCCAAATGTGCCACCGATTATATGGGATGGGTGGGACATTGTCTACCTGCTATGGGGCAAGTTTTGTTTGTTTCTTAGGCAGTTAAATGCAGGGCAAGCCCTTGAATGGCAAGGGGTGTGAGCGAGGTCGCATGTGCGGCGGGCAAAGAAAAAGCGGGCTGTTTAGCCCGCTTTGTGATGTGGTGTTTCTGGTGAGTGGCTTACTCGTCCAGGAAGCTGCGCAGCACGTCGGAACGGCTTGGGTGGCGCAGTTTACGCAGGGCTTTGGCTTCGATCTGACGGATACGCTCACGGGTAACGTCAAACTGTTTGCCCACTTCTTCCAGTGTATGGTCAGTGTTCATGTCGATACCAAAACGCATACGCAGTACTTTGGCTTCACGTGGCGTCAGGCCAGCCAGTACTTCGTTGGTTGCCGCACGCAGGTTAGTTGCCGTGGCAGAATCCATTGGCAGCTGCAGCGTGGTATCTTCAATGAAATCACCCAGATGTGAATCTTCATCATCACCGATTGGGGTTTCCATCGAGATTGGCTCTTTGGCAATCTTCAGCACTTTGCGGATTTTGTCTTCCGGCATTTGCATGCGTTCAGCCAGTTCTTCCGGCAGTGGTTCACGGCCCATCTCCTGAAGCATCTGGCGAGAGATACGGTTCAGTTTGTTGATGGTTTCGATCATGTGAACAGGGATACGAATCGTACGTGCCTGATCTGCGATTGAACGTGTGATTGCCTGACGGATCCACCAAGTGGCGTAAGTCGAGAACTTGTAACCGCGACGGTATTCAAATTTATCGACCGCTTTCATCAGACCAATGTTACCTTCCTGGATCAGATCCAGGAATTGCAGGCCACGGTTGGTGTATTTCTTGGCGATAGAAATAACCAGACGCAGGTTGGCCTCAACCATTTCTTTCTTGGCGCGGCGTGCTTTGGCTTCACCGATAGACATACGGCGGCTGATGTCTTTGATACGCTCAATCGACAGGCCGGTTTCATCTTCCAGTATGCGCAGCTTCAGCGAGGCACGACGCAGGTCTTCTTCGTAGTTTTTCAGGCGCTCGGCATACGGTTTGCCTGAGTTCAGTGCTTCGTCGATCCACGCAGAAGAAGATTCATTACCGCTGAACAGCTGTACGAAGGTCTTCTTCGGCATTTTGCTGTTGTCGACACACATACGCATGATCAGGCGCTCATTGGTACGCACCTTATCCATGGAATCACGCAGTGAGCTGACCAGACGGTCAAACTGTTTCGGGATCAGACGGAACTGTTTGAAAATTTCAGACAGCTCGGCAATAGCGACTTCAGTGTCAGGGTGATGACGGCCATTGGTATCGATGGCTTTGGCCATATTTTCGTAAGAGATACGCAGTTCTTTGAACTTCTCGCGTGCCACTTCCGGATCGATGCTGCCGTCGTCTTCTTCTTCTGAATCGTCGTCATCGTCTTCAAGATCTTTGTCTTCATCTTCAAGATCAGTTTCACTTAACTCGGAACCGATGTGCGTGGCTGTCGGAGCGGCCGTCTCTTCTTCGTTAGGATCCACGAAGCCTGAAATGATATCAGTCAGACGCAGCTCTTCTGCTTCAACCTTGTCAAACTGCTCAAGCAGATGCGAGATTGCTGATGGGTACTCAGCAACAGAACACTGAACCTGATTGATACCATCTTCGATGCGTTTAGCGATGTCGATTTCGCCTTCGCGGGTCAACAGCTCAACTGTACCCATTTCGCGCATGTACATACGAACCGGGTCAGTGGTACGGCCGATTTCGCTTTCTACGCTCGATAATGCCTGAGCCGCCGCTTCAATGGCGTCTTCATCGGCGTTATCTTCAGTCATCATGAGTTCATCGGCATCAGGGGCGGTTTCCACCACCTTAATACCCATGTCGTTGATCATCTGAATAATGTCTTCAACCTGATCAGAGTCAACAATGTCTTCTGGCAGGTGGTCATTAACTTCGGCATAGGTCAGATAACCTTGCTCTTTGCCTTTGGCAACAAGCAACTTTAGCTGTGACTGCGGATTTTGCTCCATAGACGATATCCAACTTAGGGTCTGAGTGAGAAAAAAGGATGCAGAAATGCAAACCAGTAATTATAACAAATGTCAGAATTGTTGACTACTTTTTAGACGGGGCGATTTAACAGCAATAGCTGAAGCTCCCGCTTCTCTTCGACTGATAAGCCGACGGTGTTCGATTTAGCCTGCAACTTCTCAATTTGTTGTGTGACGCATTGATCGATAACTTTATCCATCGCGTCAAAAAATACAGTGTGTAAACTGTCTTCATCGCTGCCGAGCGGTATTTCCCAGCTGGCCAAACGGGCCATCAGCGATGCTTGCTCGGTCTCACGCCAATCTTCTAGCAACTGTCCAGTTGTGATATTGGGATGAAGTCGACATTTATCAACTATTTTCAATAATAATTTTAAGCCCGCCAGCTCTGTGCCGGCGAAGTCATGAGTGTTCAAGCCCAGTTCAGTGGCAAAACCCGGGTTTTGCAGCAGCAGCGCAATCGCGATGCGCATCGGCGTACGCTTGATGGCGGGCTGAACCATTCTTACCGGCTTGTTGTCTCCGTGTTCGCTGATCAGCTGTTTGAGCTGCTCTTCATCAGGAAGACCGAGTTTTTGTCCTAAAACTTTCCGTAAGTATAGTCTCAGGGTGCCGCCCGGCACTTTGTCAATCAGTGGCACAGCCAGCGTACTGAGCTTGGCTTTGCCTTCCCGGCTGCTGGTATCCACCTGTTGCAGCAGGGTGGTGAACAGGAAATCAGACAGGGTCATCGCCTGTGTGATGGCCTGCTCAAAGGCTTCTTTGCCATGCTGACGCACGAAACTGTCCGGGTCTTCACCGTCGGGCAGGAACATAAATTTCAGCTGGCGGCCGTCAGTCAGGTAGGGCAGTGCCTGCTCCATCGCCCGCCAGGCCGCATCGCGACCGGCGCGGTCACCGTCATAACAGCACACCACAGTACCGGTTTGCCGGAACAGGGTCTGAATGTGCTCCCCTGTGGTCGAGGTGCCCAGTGAGGCGACGGCATAGTCGACGCCGTATTGCGCCAGGGCCACTACATCCATATAGCCTTCGACGACCAGGACGCGTTCAGGTTCCCGGTAGGTTTGCATCACCTGATACAAACCGTAGAGCTCGCGGCCTTTGTGAAAAATCGGTGTTTCCGGTGAGTTGAGATACTTGGGCGTACCTTCGCCCAGTACCCGGCCACCAAACCCGATCACCCGGCCGCGGCGGTCGTGGATCGGAAACATAATCCGGCCACGGAAACGGTCATAGCGACGGCCTTGCTCGTTTTCGATCAGCATGCCGGCGCTGACTAAATCTTGCTGTGCCTGCTCGTTGCGGCCAAAACGGCTGCGCACCAGATCCCATTGGTCAGGCACATAGCCGATGCCGAACTGTTTGACGATCTCACCAGACAGGCCGCGTCCTTTCAGGTAGTTAATCGCCACCTGCGCATCGCTCTGACGCAACAGCGACTGATAATATTGGGCGACCTGACCCATCAGGTCATAAAGGCTTTGTTTCTCTTGTCGCTTGATGCTGCTCTGGCCGCTGGTGCCTTGTTCGCGCGGAATTTCAAGGCCAAGCTGAGACGCCAGTTCTTCGATGGCATCCACAAAGTCCAGCCGGTCGAACTCCATCACAAAATCGAGTACGTTGCCTTTTGCACCGCACCCAAAGCAATAGTAGAACTGTTTATCGGGACTGACAGAAAAAGACGGGGTTTTCTCATTGTGGAAAGGGCAGCAGGCACCGTAGTTCTTGCCTTGCTTTTTGAGTTTCACCCGCGCATCAATTACATCGACTATGTCATGCCGTGAGATGAGGTCATCGATGAATGAACGAGGGATCTTTCCTGCCATACAATGAGTGTTACCTGAAATTAACTGGGAAGAGATACAAACAAGCCGCGCATTCCCGAGAGGATAGCACGGCTTGCTGTAGAGTTGGGGCAGTTTTAACCGAGTTTGGCTTTGACCAATTGGCTAACTTTCCCCATATCGGCGCGGCCCTGCAGCTGTGGTTTAAGCACAGCCATCAGTTTACCCATGTCTTGCATAGTGCTGGCACCGGTGCTGGCGATAGCGTCTTCCAGCAGAGCGGCAACTTCGTCGTCGCTCAGCGGCTGAGGCATAAATTCTTCCAGTACGGCGATTTCAGCATGCTCAACATCGGCCAGATCCTGACGGCCTGCGGCTTCATACTGAGCCACAGAGTCACGACGCTGTTTTACCATTTTCGTCAGTACTGCCACTATGTCGTCGTCGGTCAGAGTGATCTTCTCGTCGACTTCACGTTGTTTGATGGCAGCAAGAACAAGACGGATAGCACCCAGGCGAGCTTTGTCCTTCGCCTTCATGGCTGCTTTTTGTTCGTTCTTTATACTTTCGATTAGGGCCATTACGCTGTCCTTGTTATCTGTAAATTAGTACAGACGAACGCGACGTGCGTTTTCGCGAGCCAATTTTTTCAGGTGACGCTTAACAGCCGCTGCTTTAGCGCGCTTACGTACAGTTGTTGGCTTTTCGAAGTGCTCACGACGGCGAACTTCAGAAAGGATACCTGCTTTTTCGCAAGAGCGCTTAAAACGACGTAGAGCTACGTCGAACGGTTCGTTTTCACGTACTTTGACTACTGGCATGTAATACTCACCTCAGAGTGATTCGATTAACGCTGATGATCAAAATTATCAGCTGATTAAAAATGGTGCGAAATTCTAATCTGATCCGGGGTCATTTGTAAAGCATTCTGCAAGTCAGAACTGGTGAAATTCTGTCAACAGCGGTAACATGCCCCTCCGATGTTCCGCACCGGCTTCGGCTTTCGGTTTGTAAGTATATAAGTATAGAGGTTGATATGCGTATCCTGGGCATCGAAACGTCCTGTGATGAAACAGGCGTGGCGATTTACGATGATGAGAAAGGCCTGCTGGCTCATGAGTTGTACAGCCAAGTGAAGCTGCACGCCGATTATGGTGGCGTCGTACCTGAACTGGCCTCACGGGACCATGTCAAAAAAACCATCCCGCTGATCAAGCAGGCGTTGGCCGATGCGGGTTTAACCCCGGCGGATCTGGATGGCGTTGCTTATACCGCAGGCCCCGGCCTGGTCGGCGCCCTGTTAGTGGGAGCGACCATAGGCCGCAGTCTGTCGTATGCCTGGAATTTGCCAGCGGTGGCGGTACACCATATGGAAGGCCATTTGCTGGCGCCCATGCTGGAAGACAATCCCCCTGAGTTTCCGTTTGTGGCGCTGCTGGTTTCCGGCGGTCACACCATGATGGTGGAAGTCAAAGGGATTGGCGAATACCGCATTTTGGGTGAGTCGGTTGATGATGCCGCCGGTGAAGCCTTTGATAAAACGGCCAAACTGATGGGGCTGGATTATCCCGGCGGACCGCTGCTGTCAAAACTGGCCGATAAAGGTACGGCTGGCCGCTTTGCTTTCCCGCGTCCGATGACAGATCGTCCGGGCATGGATTTCAGTTTTTCCGGCCTGAAAACCTTTGCGGCCAACACCATTCGTGGCAACGATGATGATGAGCAGACCCGGGCAGACATTGCTTATGCGTTTCAGGAAGCCGTGGTGGACACCCTGGCAATCAAATGTAAGCGCGCCCTGAAAGAAACCGGCTTTAAGCGTCTGGTGATTGCCGGCGGCGTGAGCGCCAACAAACACTTGCGTGCCGAGCTGGCGACCCTGATGGAAAAACTGGGCGGCGAAGTCTTTTATCCGCGTACTGAGTTCTGTACCGATAACGGTGCCATGATTGCCTATGCCGGGATGCAGCGCCTGAAAAATCAGGAAATCATGGATTTGAGTGTCAAAGCCCATCCGCGCTGGCCGATCGATACACTCAAGCCATTGCGCTGAGGCGGCTCAAGCCGGTCAGGCAAGCGAGCACCGGATAACACTTAACCGCCAGGACGAATCAGGGTTTCGACTGGCGGTTAAATTTATGCCATATCTTATATTCTTTGCCGTCCAGCAAACGGCGGACATTCTCGTGATGGCGCAGAATGATCAGGCACGACAGCATAGCCACCGGCATGGTGTACTGAGGTTTGACCCACCAGGTAAACATGGGTGCTATTAGAGCGGTGATCATGGATGCCAGCGAAGAATAGCCACACAACACGGCCACCACTAACCAGCTTGCAATCAGCATCCCGCTTAAATCCCAGCCAATCGGGGCCAGCGCGCCAAGTGCCGTCGCTACGCCTTTACCGCCACGGAAGTGGAAAAACAGCGGGTAAATATGCCCCAGACAGGCGGCAATGCCTATGATCCCCAGCAAAAAGGGATTAATCCCCAGAAAATAGCTGATCCAGACCGGCAGCATGCCTTTGAGGATATCGCATATCAGCACCAGTGCCGCGGCACCCCGGCCGCCGATACGCAGGACATTGGTTGCCCCCGGATTACCCGAACCGCTGTCTCTTGGATCTGGCAGGCGGAACAGACGGCAAATCAGCACCGCACTGGACACAGAGCCCAGCAGGTAAGCAGCGATAATGATCAGCAGCACCAATGGTGTCATAGCATCTCCAGTAAGCCCCTGACGTTGTTGTCATCCGGGGAGCGGGTGTTTATGAGCCTGTACGCCACGGCCTTTTTGGTCGTCATGAAAGTGGTAAAAATGTGATTACTCAGCGCCCACGTCTGATGACATTATGCATAACAGCTGTGGTATAGTTCATCCACTTTCAGGAGGCTGGCGTGTTTGAAACGCTGGGAGCCTGTTTTCTGTCATCAATATGATGAACTCGTCCCGATAATACGCACTTTTGCTCACATTGGGTATCCGACCTCTACACAAAATTAGCGATGGAACATGGATTCAGTATTTATCGAACATCTTGACGTTATCGCCTCTATCGGGGTGTATGACTGGGAGCAGGAAATTAAGCAGAAACTGGTGCTGGACCTGGAAATGGCCCATGACAACCAGCCGGCCGCTCTGGCCGATGATGTGTCGCTGGCGCTCGATTACGCCGCCGTCAGCCAGACAGTCACCGAATTTGTGGAGCAGGGCCGCTTTCTGCTGGTCGAGCGGGTGGCAGAGGAAGTTGCCAGCCTGATCATGACACGTTTCAACGTACCCTGGATCAAAGTGACAGTGACCAAGCCGGGCGCAGTGCCGAATGCGCGCGGTGTTGGTGTGGTGATTCAGCGGGGACGCCGTGACTAAGGTTTACATCAGCATCGGCAGTAATATCGATCGTGAGCACTATGTGCGTGCGGCGGTGGCTGAGCTGAAGCAGTTAGGATCCCAGTGTCGCGTTTCCCGTATTTTTGAAGCGGAACCTGTCGGTTTTGACGGTCCCGTTTTTTTCAATGGTGTGGTGGCTCTGGATACAGATTTGTCGCTGGATGCCCTGCAACACAGGCTGAAAGATCTGGAAGTGCAGTATGGCCGTCAGCCGGATGCGGTGAAGAATCAGAACAGAACGCTGGATTTGGATCTGTTACTGTTCGGCGATCGGATCAGCCCTGAAGCGCCTGCGCTGCCGCGAGCGGATATCTACAAGTTTGCTTTCGTTTTACTGCCGCTGTATGAGCTGAGCCCGCTGCTGGTGATACCGGGAGATGGACGCACTGTGGCGCAAATCTGGCAGGCATTCGACAAGCAGCAGGTATTAAGGCCGGTCGCGCTGCATTTTGACACAGTTTGACAGCAATGCACTGAACTGTCAGGGAAACCAGAGGTCAATCCATTGGCGATACACTTTCTCGTATTATGTTTTCGAAGAGTTAAAGGTAAACAATGAGTCATTTTGAAGCGTTCATGTTGGCATTGATCCAGGGGCTGACTGAATTTTTGCCGATTTCCAGTTCGGCGCATCTGATCCTGCCATCGCAGGTATTTGGCTGGGCAGATCAGGGTCTGGCTTTTGATGTTGCTGTGCATGTGGGTACGCTGGCGGCGGTTGTGATGTATTTTCGCAAAGAAGTGGTGTCTTTGCTGGCGGCCTGGTTGGCATCTATCTTCAAAGGCCACCGCTGCCGTGAAGCCAGTCTGGCCTGGATGATAGTGCTGGCGACCATTCCGGCCTGTGTGTTCGGTT
Organism: Photobacterium sp. WH77; assembly: GCF_022014395.1. Lineage (NCBI taxonomy): Bacteria > Pseudomonadati > Pseudomonadota > Gammaproteobacteria > Vibrionales > Vibrionaceae > Photobacterium > Photobacterium sp. WH77. The sequence continues at coordinate 93,045 of NZ_JAKLTE010000001.1, forward strand.
TCTTTATGGCCGATATCATTGAAGTGTATCTGCGCTCTGCCTGGGTAATTGCGGTCACCACCATAGTTTTTGGTCTGCTGTTGTGGTGGGTGGATCGCCGTGCGAATCAAACCCGCGATGAGTATGATGCCAACGCCAAGCGCTCACTGTTTATTGGCCTGGCGCAGGCGGCGGCCATGATTCCCGGTACCTCACGTTCAGGCGCGACCATGACAGCAGCGCTCTATCTGGGTTTTACCCGCGAAGCCGCTGCCCGTTTTTCGTTTCTGATGTCGATCCCTATTATTCTGCTGGCCGGCACGTATCTGGGGACCAAGCTGGTTGAGAGCAATGCCCCGATTGATTTTGGCGGCTTAGGGATAGGTCTGGCGGTGTCTTTCATCAGTGCTTATGCCTGTATTCATGTGTTCCTGAAGCTGGTAACGCGCGTTGGTATGCTGCCATTTGTGATTTACCGGCTGCTGCTGGGCTTTGGCCTGATCGCGTTACTGCTGAGCCAGCAGTAATTCAGCCAGAGCGAAATGAAAGGAAGCCGGACTTTGCTCCGGCTTTCTTATGCGCTGAGATTGTGCCCTGAGCTTGTGTGTTGAGATTATGCACAGAGGCTGTGTGCTGAGGTAATAAGCTATTTTTTAACGCCCCAGCACCTGCCCGCTGCCTCGGCGCGGCGGATAGCCAGTTGTTCCTTGATGGCTGCGCCCTGGTAGCCCGCCTCAATGATGGGTTTTACTTCGACGGTCTGTACGGCCGCGAAGACATCCTGCAGAATATCGGCCTGCGGGTAGGGGTCGTCTTCAAACCCGGTCCGGCCGCGAATATCCGCCCGGCAGCAAATGGCTAGCTGTTCAACACGCTCCGGCTTTCGCCAGGCGTCTATCTGATCAAAGAGTCTGATAAAAGTGGCGGGGCGCATCTCTTGCGCGCGGTGTACTTTGGTGTGCTGAGCGCAGACCATGAGCGCGGTATCGCGATAATGGTTCGGCACTCTCAGGCGCTGGCACAGCTGGCGGATCACATCCATCCCCAGCTGGCAGTGCAGTTTATGGCTGGGCAGTTCAGCTTTGGGCGACAAGGCTTTACCCAGATCATGCACCTGGGCACTAAAGCGGATCACAGGATCGTCACTCAGCAGTGCCGCCTGATAGGACACCATCAGGGTATGGATACCGGTATCGATTTCCGGGTGCCACTTCTCGGGCTGCGGAACACCAAACAGCGCGTCGATCTCTGGCATTACGATGCCCAGTGCGCCGCACTGGCGCAGCACGGTCAGGAAGATATCCGGGCGCTCGGTATGCAGGGCACGCTCCCATTCCTGCCACACACGCTCGGGCGTCAGGGCTTCCAGCTCACCGTCAGCTACCATCTCCTGCATCAGAGCCAGCGTTTCCGGTGCAACGGTGAAGCCCTGCGGGGCAAAACGGGCAGCGAAGCGGGCGACCCGCAAGACACGCAGCGGATCTTCAACAAAAGCCTGCGATACATGGCGCAACTGACGCTTTTCTATATCCTGCTGGCCCTGATAAGGGTCGAACAAGGTGCCATCCTGCGACTCGGCAATGGCATTGATGGTCAGATCCCGCCGCATCAGATCCTGCTCCAGTGTCACATCCGGCGCGGCGTAGCATTCAAAGCCGGTATAGCCTTTGCCCGATTTCCGTTCGGTACGGGCCAGGGCATATTCTTCTTTGGTTTTGGGGTGCAGAAAGACAGGAAAATCGCTACCTACCTGGCTGAACCCTTGATCCAGCATGTGCTGAGGCGTGGTGCCGACGACCACCCAGTCTTTGTCTTTGACGGGTAATCCCAGCAGCCGATCCCGTACCGCGCCGCCAACCAGATAAATATCCACTTTTCTCTCCTCGTCTTTTGTCAGTCTTGCCCCCGAAGGGTATACAATCGGTGTCACGAACGCTAATGTATCTCAGTTATTTTACTTCATCCCGGACGAAGACATGTACAAGGCATTTTTTGGCCTGACCGAAGCCCCGTTTTCGATTGTGCCCAGCGCACGATTTCTTTATCTCAGCGATCGCCACCGTGAAGCGCTTAATCACATGCTTGCCGGACTGACTGATGGCGGGGGGTTTGGGCTGCTCACCGGCGAAGTCGGTACCGGCAAAACCACCGTGCTGCGCGCCTTGTTATCCAAGCTGGGCGAGGAAACCCAAGTTGCTGTGGTACTGAACCCGGCGTTATCGGCCCATGAGTTGCTGGAAAGCATCTGCGATGAGCTAGGGCTGCAGGCGTCACCGCAAGACAGCTATAAGATTTTGACCGACAGACTGTACGGCCACCTTAAAGCCAATGACCAGGCCGGCCGCCATACCCTGTTGCTGGTCGATGAAGCGCAGCATCTGCTGCCGGATGTACTGGAGCAGCTGCGTCTGCTGACCAACCTGGAAAATGATCAGCGTAAACTGCTGAAAGTGGTACTGGCTGGCCAGCCTGAACTGCAGCAGTTACTGCAGCAGCCGGGATTGCGTCAGCTGGCTCAGCGCATTACCTCACGCTATCACTTGTTACCCTTAACCGAAGTAGAAGTGGCAGCTTACGTCCGTTTTCGTCTTGATCAGGTTGGTTGCGCTCACCAGATTTTCTCTCCTCAGGCACTGAAGACGCTGGCCCGGGTATGCGGCGGCATTCCGCGCCAGATCAACCTGGTGTGTGATAAAGCCTTGCAGCTTGCCTGCCGGGACAGCCGATATCAGATCAACCCTGAGCACATCAGGCAGGCCAGTGAACTGGCGCTGGGATGGGCGGTCGCACAACCTGTACCGGCCGCGGGCCAGACGCGTAAACGGTTGGGCTGGGCGATTGCCGTTGTGCTGGCTCCGGCATTAATTGCGGCGGGCTACTGGGGCGGTGGCTGGGTAGCAGAAAATAAGCTGGGTGCAGTCGTGCAGGAAACGGCTGTGGTGTCAGCGCCTGCTGCTTCGGGTCATTCTCCTGAAACGGACCAAGCCCAGTCGCTGACGGCACTGGAAAAACGCTGGCAAGCTGTGCTGGCTCTGCAGCCGACGGAAAGACAAGCCATGCAGACCCTGTACCAGCTGTGGGGCTATGAAGTCTCGCCCAGTCAGGCAAACTGTCTCAGCAGTACGCGTATCGGTCTGACCTGTCAGCAAAGCAAAGGCGATCTTGCACAGCTCAGCCTGATCAATCGTCCAGCCATCCTGCCTCTGACCAATGACGATGGCGACAGCTTTTATGCGGTACTGTACGCGCTCTGGCCGGGCGAAGCCGAGCTGATGCTGGGCGGAGAGCGGCTCAGAGTGAGCCGGGAGTGGCTGCAGGCGCACTGGCAGCAAGATTATACCCTGATGTGGCGTCCGCCGATGGGGGAGAGCACCAGCATCCGTTATGGTCAGCAAGGTGGCCGGGTGGCCTGGCTGGATCAGCAGCTTAGCCGTTTACTGGGTGAGCCGGGCGTGGCCAGCAGAGACTTTGATCAAAGTGTGCTGGATAAGTTACGTCGTTTTCAACAGGCTCAGGGCTTGTATGCCGACGGCATTGCCGGGCCGATGACGCTGATGGTACTGGACACTGCATTGTCGTTGCCCGGGCCGACATTGCATCAAGAGTACCGCACCGATGGTGATACTGTTATTGGCGGACACCCTATGTCGTTTTTGCCGTTACCCAGGATAACTACCGAGGCCTTGCCGGCACCGGGTTTGCCCTTATACAGTAATGCAGAACGCAGTGCTTCTGAGGTCTGGCGGCCGTTAAACTCCTCTTCTGGTGAACAGCCCTTTGGCACAGCTGCCGGTAATACTGCTGCCATGGACACAGCAGCAATGGACACCGCAGCCAGTGACAGCCAGATGAACTTTCTGGATTTGGATAAACTGGATTTGTCGGGCTTGTCGCCTGAGCTGGCCAATCGGCTGCATCAGGCAATTGCTGCCACCGATCAGGCCGATACACCGGCCTTGGTGGATCCCAGAACGGTCACCGCGGCGGTTGTGAAACAAAAACCCTACGTAGCAGAAAATGTCATGACGCTGGCAGACTTGCCTCAGGGCGTTCAGGCGCGTTTACCGGCCATCAACCTGCAGACTCATATCTATTCATCCAGTGCGGACAGTCGCTGGGTTAAGGTGAACAACCGTGAAGCTTACGAAGGGGATGAGGTTGCTCCTGGCGTGACGCTGGAGAAGATTGAGCCGCGTAAGGTGATTCTGGATTTTGAGCATATCCGGTTTGAAATGGCAGCATTGTCGCAGTGGCCGTCAGGGTAAGGCTCACTATCGGCTTCAGCCGGAAAGTGTGGCAGACGGAAACAAAAAAGGCAGCTCAGCTGCCTTTTTTGTCTTTGGAACGGCTATTGGCGCATGGCCTGGCCATCAGGCCCAGCCATTATTACGCTTCTTGCGGCGTGGGATCAGGTGCGGCAGTACCAGACCAAACAGCAGTCCTCCGCCTGCGACCATGCCGCCGTAGGTAAACCATCTCATCAGCAGATCGTCTGCCTGGGTATCCAGTTTAGCGCGCAGTTCGCGGATTTCAGACTGGGAAGTCGACAGCTGATCATTCAGCTTGATGTTTCGCTCTTCCAGGTCGGTGATCTGCTCAGTGCGGTTCTCCAGTGATGACTGAAGAGTCGCATTGCGCTCATCGCTGGACTGCTTGGCGTTGGCCAGTGCTTTTTTCACTTCAGTCAGTTCTTTTTCTAACTTTGGCAGGCGCTCTTTCAGGCCAACCTGGTTAGAAATGAAATCACTTTTGACCCAGCCTGTGCGGCCTCGGTCGTCAACCACCTTAGCGAAACCCGATTCTTTGTTGACTTCCAACAGGGTTACTTTTGTGCCAGCGTCTACGCTGCCCATAATTTTGAATTGCGTACTTGGCCCGCGATGCATGTAAGTAAACAGGTCATCGGAGATGTAACGCACCTGCTGAGCGTGTACCTGAGCTGTCATCAGAACGGTGATAGCGGCAAAAACTAAGCGGATAAGTTGCTTCACTCTGGGATCCTTGAAGGAGCTTGATTAATCGATGGAGCACAGATACTAAGAATTTTGCGGCGATGGCGCAAGAGGAGAGGGAGGCATAGCCTCCCTCTTTTGACCTTGTGCTACTTTTTTGTAAAGTTTACGGAAGACTGACAAAAATCAGCCAAAAGCCGCTTGCATTACATAGAAGAAAATGACTGCTAACAGGGCACCTGCTGGCAGGGTAACGATCCAAGACGCCACGATGTTACGAACAACACCCATGTTCAGGGCGGCAATACCGCGGGCAAAACCTACACCCAGTACCGCACCTACCAGTGTTTGCGTGGTAGAGATAGGCAAACCTGTGCCCGACGCCAGTACGACGGTCGACGCGGTAGCCAGCTGTGCTGCAAAGCCGCGACTCGGTGTCAGCTCGGTAATGCCTGTACCCACAGTCGCCATGACTTTGTGACCCATGGTCGCCAGACCCACGACTATACCCAAACCACCCAGCGGCAGAATCCACCAGGCAATGGCGGTTTTCTCGGACAGCTCACCCATGTGTTCAACCGTCGATACCACAGCAGACAATGGGCCAATGGCGTTAGCCACATCGTTGGAGCCGTGCGCAAATGCCATCGCACAAGCGGTGACCACCATCAGCAGGCTGAATACGCGCTCAACGCCCGCATAGCCGTTATGGCCAACAGTCTGTTCGGCATCGGCATAGTTGCGACGGATATAGAGATAGCCAAATCCCATCACGATCAGTGAAACCGCGATCGAAGCTAGCCAGGCTTCACCTGTCGATAAGTGCAGGCCAACATGTTTCAGACCTTTCTTGATAGTCACCAGTGCGATGACCATAGTGGTAAGGAACATATAGACAGGGACAAAGCGCTTGGCGTTGATGAGCGGGGTATCGGTATCAAATATCAGCCTTTGTGCACTGATAAAGATGACATAGGCAAAGATACCAGAGATCAGTGGCGTAATAATCCAGCTGCCCACTATGCCCTGTACCGAGCCCCAATCAACGGCTTCCGTACCGACAGATACGCAGGCAAAACCTATGATGGCACCTATGATGGAGTGCGTAGTGGAGACAGGCCATCCCATGTAGGACGCCAGCAATAGCCATGAACCTGCCGCCAGCAACGATGCCATCATGCCGTAAACCAGTACTTCAGGCTGATTTACGTAGTAAGAGGTGTCAATTACCCCTTTACGTATGGTGTCTGTGACTTCGCCGCCGGCCAGATAGGCGCCGGCAAATTCAAAGATCATGGCGATAATAATAGCCTGTTTGACTGTCAGCGCCTTGGAACCTACAGAGGTACCCATTGCGTTAGCCACATCATTGGCACCAATACCAATAGCCATTAGAAAGCCAAAGAGGGCCGCCACCATGATGATCATGGTGCCATAATTAGCCAGGATTTCCATTGTAAAACCTTGTTGTATTTACCTTGCTCGTTATGAGCGGGATAGCATGATTTCGAGTCGTGAACCGACACGCTGAGCCTGGTCGGCGATACCGCCAATCCATTCGAAGATCTTATACATAAACATCACATCGACTGGATTGTACTGGTCTTCGACCTTACGTAGTTGCTGGCGCAGGATAACCTGCATGCTGTCGGTATCATCTTCGATAACGTCAAGCTGATTGATCATTTCTGCTACCAGGGTAACTTCACGGCCCTTAAAGCCGGTTTCCAGCAGTTCATCCAGTTCATGGATGACACGGCTGGCCTGATTGGCAGCATCAAGGCAGCGTTGAACGTAGGCAAGAAAGTCTGGATAAAAGTGCTCAGGGATGTCTAACTGACGTCCGTAGACACGACCTGCAATATCTTTGGCCAGATTTGCGAGTTTGTCCTGCTGAGTGAGGAGATCCAGCATGTCAGTCCGGTCGACTGGCATGAAAAGACCACGAGGAAGCTTGAGACGGATTTCACGTTTGAGCACATCCGCATCTTTTTCAAGCTGCGAAATCTGTTCACGATACTGTCCGGCTTTTTCCCAATCTTTGGCGTGACACGCCTCGAAAAACGGAACAAGCAGTTCACAACATTCATTCACACGAGTGACATGGCGTTGCAATGGTTTGATTGGGGATTTAGCAAAGAGCCCCATAATTGTATTCACTGGCATAGCCGATCAACCTAAAGATACCTGTAATAAAGGCGAAATCTTGAGCGATGGATCAGAGCCTGTTGCCTTTGGAGTATCGACCCGAAAAGAGGCGAGTTCTATGCTTTAAAAAGGCAGGAATGGTATGGCGGAAAGAGAGCTAGAGAAAGAGGGTAACGTCACGAGCCAGAATTGTCCCCACCGCCCCATCAGGTTGAGGAGAACAAGCGCTTCTCTGCGTTACTCATCATTTATTTAGCGCACTAAACTCCATGATTCGTGCCTTGATTAGCGCTTTTTCAGCACTGGTTAGAGCAAATAGTCCAAAGGTCAACAGGCCCTATGGCGCGCATGTTAACGTATAACTTAGTACAGGGAAACACATTTTGTACGCCTATTTCTGGAGATTTCTTGCTTGCTACAGGCCGGATTAGCCAATATCCTTGGCTGGCTACCGTTTATAGGGACAATTATGGAAACCGAGATAGAACTGAAGTTTTTCGTCTCAGCGGATTTTTCGGGTCAGTTATTGCGGAAGATTGCTCAAGCCAAAATCTTGCAGCAAAGCAGTAAACGACTGGGTAACATTTACTTTGATACCCCTGAGCAAATTCTTCGTCAGCACGACATCGGCTTGCGGGTTCGCCGCATTGATGATGTTTATATTCAGACCCTTAAGACAGCCGGACGTGTTGTTGCAGGACTGCATCAGCGCCCCGAATACAATGCTGAACTCAACGGCCCACAACCGGATTTAGCCTTACATCCGAGCGATGCCTGGCCTGAGCACTTTGATATTGCGGCTATTTCCAGCCAAATCTCGCCTTTATTCTCTACCGACTTTGAACGCCAGCAGTGGTTGATTGCTATGCCGGATGGCAGCCAGATCGAACTAGCATTCGATCAGGGTGAAGTGCGTGCCAATGACAGCAGTGAGCCGATATGCGAAGTGGAACTGGAGCTGAAATCCGGCCAGACCGATGCCTTGTTCACTCTGGCTCGCGAACTGTGTGAAGAAGGTGGCATGCGTCTGGGGAACCTGAGTAAAGCGGCAAGAGGCTATCGTCTTGCTGCCGGGCATCAGGGGGATGATGTGTTGCCTCTATCTTATGTGCCTCTTGCTGCGGATGTCTCATCAGAAAATGCGTTAGTGATTGCCATGGAGCATGCGCTGGCGCACTGGCATTATCACGAGCAGATCTATGTTGAGCGTCAGGCATTGCCGGCACTGACTGAGATCAGCCATTCGATTTCCCTGATCCGCCAGACCCTGGTGGTGTATGGCAGCATGATACCTCGCCGGGCCAGCGCGCAGCTTCGTCAGGAACTGACCTGGCTTGAAGGTGAGCTGATCTGGCTGCAAGAAGCGGACGCGATACAACGCTGGCTGGCCGAAAAAGGCCATGCGCTGAAAAAGCTCAATGCCAGAAAATCTCTGGTCAAACAGCTCAAAGAACGTCAGGAAGAACTGCCGGAGCCGGATGATATTCTGCGTCTGTTCAAATCGGCGCGTTACTGTAATTTGCTGCTTAACCTGAGCAGCTGGCTGCTGAGCCGCGGATGGCAACCTTTCCTGGACGAAAAAGCCAGAGAGCGGCTGGCGGCATCGGCGAAGTCATTTGCCGATTCGGCCTTGTCGAAAGCCTGGGAAGAGCTGGCAGAGGCCTTCAGTGAGAAGCGTGCGCTCAGCCGGGCAGATTATCTCGACCAGCAGGCAAGACTGCTGCGTAATCTGGTGGGCGGCCTGTGTTTTGCTTCTTTATATGAAGATGAGCGCCGCGAAGTGTTCCGCAGCCCGTGGCTGGATATTCTGCAGGGCATGGAAGACTTGCGTCAGCTTGAGCCGATTCGCTCCCTTCAGCCTGACTACGAAGATGAAGAAGATCGCAAGCAGATCGATAAATGGCTGCACCGCAAGGAAGACTCCCTGCTGCATGCGATGGATCAAAGCCGCCAGATAGGTCTGGCACAGCCGCCTTACTGGCCATAATCTTTATCCCATACGCCATTGCCGCCGTTAACGCCTTCTGACTCAGAAGGCGTTTTTTGTTGTTTCCCCTCAACCACCACCTTTGGTGGCTGTGTTATTTTTCGTTTTCTTTTCCGCTGTGCTGAGTCGATTCAGTCAGGCGCTGCTCAAGATCATCAATACGCTTGAGCAGCAGATTCTGGTTATCAAGAATTTTGTCCCAGTGCGTTTGATCATGGTGGTGGATGGCGGGCTTGTGTCTGTCGGGGTCTGACACAAACGAGCTGATCAAACCTGCCACCATACCGAACAGGCCAACACCGCAGGTAATAATCACGGTTGCCAGTATTTTACCCAGTGTCGTCACCGGATAGTGATCCCCGTAGCCCACAGTGGAGATAGTGACAAAGACCCACCAGATAGCATCATCGGCCGATTGAATATTGGCATTGGGATCGTGGCTTTCAATGATAAGGATCAAGGAAGAGCCGACGGTAACCAGTACAGTGAGAAGCAAAACAATAGTGGCTATGGTGGCTTCGCGCCGGTAATCCAGAATATGCTGCAAAAGCTGCTGGCCGGAGCGAATCAGACGTAACACCCGGAAGATCTGCACCAGGCGCATAAAGCGTAACGGCTCGATGATAGGTATGCTGGCAAGGTAATCGGGCCAGTGTGTTTTCAGGAAGGCTTTTTTGTTCTGGCTTCGCAGCAGATCACCGGTGAGCTGGAGCCAGAAAACCAGACAGATTAGCGTATCTATGGTGATAAACAGTGAATAGACCCTGTCTTCACGCGGAATAAAGAACAGGCTGGTGACCAGAGCCAGTGACACGAATGACAATACGAGTGCTACCAGACTCATGGGATTCAGTTCATGTTTGACACCATCGATCTTTTTCATCATTCAATTTCAGATATTTAATACAGACATATATGATACTCGGTACCGCTGGCAAGTTGAATTTACTGGTGTTGTTGAGTCAATTGCAAGCCTGTTCTGAGCGCAGACGGCGTTTTTGTCAGTTTGCAGACAACCTTATTCAATACTGGCTCCTTGCAGCCAGGCCGATGATTCGAAGCGTTCGAGGACTGAACCGCTTTAGGATCAACAGATCCTAGGACAAAGGAGAGATAATAATTATGGCTGACATGGCTTTCAAACCCTGGGAAAAAGGGCTGAGTAATATCAGGTTAGTGCCCAAACTCATCGTACTGATGGTATTCAGTACCTTATTACTGGTAGGGAAACAATTGTGGGACGCCAGTATTTTCTATCAGTCAGTCATTGATATTCAGAAAGAGCAAGTCAGAGAGCAGGCACAAAAACAAGCGGCTATGTTTAGCAGCCTCTTGTCTCAGGGGGAGCAGGGACAGGCGATGGCTCTGGCTGCGGTACAGGCGCAAAAAAGTGTGGACGGTGCGTATTACTATCTGGTTAACACAGAAAACGGCCGGGTGCTGGGTCATCCGGGTGCTGAGCAGATCAAGGCGCTGAGCCGCTCTGCCGAAGATGGCCAACCGCTCGGTGCTGTGCTGTCTCAGTTAAGCAGTGAGCGCGCACTTACCCTGGACGGCGGCAAGCGATTTGAATTTGCCGTGCCTCTGGCCGGCAGCGCTCACTGGTTAGTGATCGCTTCACAGTCTGCCGATTATGCGGACAGTTACTACAGTGCCTATATGGTGCAGATAGCCTGGCAGACGGCCTTGATGATCCTGGCTTTTATGGTGTTGCTGTTAGGGGCTGCCAGCCTGATGCTGCGTCAGACCGGCTATCTGGCCGATGCCATTAAGCGTCTGGCCAACCGTGATCTTTCTCAGCCGATAGTGATGAATTGTCAGGATGAATACGGGGATTTGGCGCGCGAGCTGGAACGTACCCGCATTCAGCTCAAAGAGGTGATTCAGAATCAACGCAGCGTTTCGGGTGAACTGCATGAGCTGGCGGATGTGATGTCAATGAGCATGCAGGAAACCAAAGAGTCGGCGCAGGAAGAGTTTCATGAGATTGACCAGCTGGCTTCTGCCATGAGCGAAATGACCTCTACGGTGCAAACCGTGGCCGAGCATGCACGTGAAGCCTCCGGTGCCACCGAGGGGACGGCGAAACAGGCCCATCAGGGGCAGGAATTTGTGGTGAAAACGATCGCCACCATAGATCAGCTGTCCACCGATATCCGTGCCTCTGCTGAGGCCGTGACTCAGGTTGAAAGCCGGGTTGAAAAAATTGGCAGCGTGATTGTCACCATTCAGGGTATTTCCGAGCAAACTAACCTGCTGGCACTCAATGCCGCCATTGAAGCCGCACGGGCCGGTGATGCCGGACGAGGATTTGCCGTGGTGGCTGATGAAGTGCGTAACCTGGCGCAACGTACCCAGGTGGCCACTGTCGAAATTCAGGACATGATTGGTCAGCTGCAAGACAGTGCCAAGCAGGCTGTTGGTCTGATGGAGCAAAGTGTGGTTGAGGCCGCTGAAGGGGTGGATCTGGTGACCAGCGCAGGCGGGGAGCTGGATAAGATTGTCCAGCAGGTTCAGCGCATCAATGACATGAACTTCCAGATTGCGACTGCCTCTGAACAGCAAAGCGCGGTGGCGGAAGAGATGAACCAAAATCTGAATAATGTAAGGGAATTAGTGGAAGCTTCTGTGGTGGTAGTCACTGAACTGACAGAAACGGCGGATACGATGAAAGGCCAGTCAGCCGATTTGGAACAGAAAATTCAGGCCTTCCGCATCTGACAGATCCCAGACTGTTCTTCGCGCCATTTTTAGACTCACACGCCCACCGACAGGTGGGCGTTGTTGTCGTAATCCGTTATCTTATTGCTTATACCTGAGAAACCTGACCAGGCTCGGGTGGTTGACTGCGATGCTGGGCGGACAGCCCCGACTGATTGCCAAGGAATTGATATGACACACGCACTCTTGCAACACGCTGCTGAACAGGCTCTGGAAAAGTTGCAGCAGGCTCACCCGAATGCATTGGCCCAGTGGCCATCGGATTTGAACGACGAACTGAGTGCCGTGCTCGGTCTCAGTGATTTCATACAGACCTCTCTGGTGCAGGATGGTGATTTACTGTCCTGGCTGCCCCAAGCCCTGACTGTCGGGGAGCGCGCCGAGCAATACCGTTCTGAGCTCAGGGAAGCCCTGTCAGCAGTGGTTGACGAAACCGTGTTGTTAAGGGAGCTGCGCGCCTTTCGTCGCCGTGAAATGGTGTGGATTGCCTGGCGCGATTTTACCGGCCGCGCCACCCTGAGCCAAAGCTTGTCGCACCTGTCCTGCCTTGCCGAAGCGCTGATCATGGAAGCTTATAACTGGCTTTACGCGCAGTGTTGCCAAGAATATGGCACCCCAGTCAATGCTGACGGTGAGCCCCAGCCTATGCTGATCCTGGGCATGGGTAAACTGGGTGGCGGTGAGCTGAATTTCTCTTCAGATATCGATTTGATTTTTACTTATCCGGAAAACGGCGAAACTCAGGGCGGACGGCGCAGCATTGCCAACGCCCAGTTTTTTACCCGTCTGGGACAAAGACTGATCAAGGCGCTGGATCAACAGACAGTTGACGGCTTTTGCTATCGGGTCGACATGCGTCTGCGTCCGTTTGGCGACAGTGGCCCTCTGGTCATGAGCTACGCCGCACTGGAAGATTACTATCAGGAACAGGGCAGGGAGTGGGAACGATACGCCATGATCAAAGCCAAAGTCATGGGTAACGAAAGCGCTGGCCATTATCAGGCTCTGCGGCAGATGCTGCGTCCTTTTGTCTTTCGCCGCTATATTGATTTCAGTGCGATACAGTCACTGCGCCGGATGAAATCCATGATCAGCTCAGAGGTTCGCCGTCGCGGTCTGAGCAATAACATCAAACTCGGCGCGGGCGGGATCCGCGAAGTCGAATTTATCGCACAATCCTTCCAGTTAATCCGTGGCGGGCGAGAGCCCAGCCTGCGGCACCGTGGCCTGCGGGAAACGCTGGATGCCGTCAATGCTCTGGGGTTATTGCCGGCAGAGCAGGTACAGCATCTGGAGCAGGGGTATGCTTTTTTGCGCCGTCTGGAAAACCTGTTACAGGCCATCAATGACAAACAGACGCAGACGCTGCCGGATACCGAGCTGGACAGAATACGGCTCGCCACCGCGATGGGATGCGCCGACTGGCACGGACTGCAACAGCAGATTCAGCAGCACATGGCTGAGATCCATCAAGTGTTCGACGAGATTATCGGGGCCGATGAGGAAGACAGTCATGACGCCGCGGCGCAGCCTTATCATGAAATGTGGACCATGATTGAGGATGAAGAACTGGTAACAGCGATTCTGAATGATGTGGACGCCCCGGATACCGCCCGGCAGGCTGAAGTGCTGAGCCATATGAAAGCGGAGCTGGCCAAGCGCACTATAGGGCCGAGAGGCCGTGAAGTACTGGCCCGTCTGATGCCCGAAGTGCTGGTGCGTATTGTCACCCGTGCAGATGCACCTGTGGTGCTGGATCGTGTCTCCCGCCTGATTGTCCGCATTGCCACCCGGACCACCTATCTGGAATTGCTGAGCGAACATCCCGGCGCGCTGGATCACCTGGTTAGGCTCTGTGCGGCCAGCTCTATGGTGGCAGAGCAGCTGGCTCAGTATCCCATTCTGCTCGATGAATTACTCGATCCTCAGCACTTGTACAATCCTGTGCCTCTGGATCAGTACCAGTCTGAGTTGCAAGAGTACCTGGCACGAATCCCGGAAGAAGACATGGAGCAGCAGATGGAAGCCATCCGCCAGTTTAAGCAGGCGCAGTTACTGCGTATTGCGGCGGCGGACATTGCTGATGTGCTGCCTCTGATGAAAGTCAGTGATCACCTGACCTATCTGGCGGAAGCGATTATCGCTGCTGTAGTCAAGCAGGCCTGGTTACAGATGGTGGCTAAGTATGGTGAGCCGTCACATCTGGCTGAGCGTAACAGTACCGGTTTTGGTGTGATCGGCTACGGCAAGCTGGGGGGGCTGGAGCTGGGCTACGGTTCCGATCTGGATCTGGTCTTCCTGCATGACTGCCCGACAGAAGTGTACACCAATGGCGATAAAGCCATTGACGGTCGTCAGTTCTACCTGCGGCTGACGCAGAGAATCGTCCACTTGTTCTCTACCCGTACCTCATCCGGCGTCTTGTATGAGGTTGATGTCCGTTTGCGTCCGTCTGGCGCATCCGGGTTGCTGGTCAGCCCGCTGGACGCCTTTGCGGCCTATCAGGCACAGGAAGCCTGGACCTGGGAGCATCAGGCGCTGGTGCGTGCGCGTATAGTGTATGGCGATCCGGTACTCAGGGCCGGTTTTGATCAGGTCAGAGCCGACATATTATCACGCCCGCGTGACGCCGGTGCGCTGCGTCAGGAGGTGATGGAGATGCGCGAGAAAATGCGCCAGCACCTCGGCACGAAAAAACCGGGGCAGTTTGGCCTGAAACAGGATCCCGGCGGCATTACGGACATTGAATTTATTACTCAGTATCTGGTGTTGCGCCATTGCGCCGGTCAGCCGGCATTAACCCGCTGGTCCGATAATATTCGCTTGTTTGAAACCATGGCAGCCAAAGGGGTACTGGAAGAGGAGCAGGTGATGGCGCTGATTCAGGCATATTGCACGCTGCGTGATGAAATTCACCGCCTGAATTTGCTCGGTCACGATGCCTATGTCGATGACAGCCAGTTTACGGCAGAGCGACACCTGGTGACACAACTGTGGCAAACCATTTTTCGGCCAGAACCCAACGCAGCCCCTGAGTGTTAACCCGATGCCAGTGACATGCCCTGCCTGTATGCAGTACAGGCTTTTATGATAATATTCCGCTGTTTTTACCGTTCCGGAGAGAAGAATGAAACTGACACTGCCTGATTATGACCAAGCCAGTGTGCTGGTTGTGGGTGATGTAATGCTGGACCGCTACTGGACTGGCCCGACTGGACGGATTTCCCCGGAAGCGCCGGTACCCGTTGTGAAAGTGGATCAGATTGAAGAGCGTCCCGGCGGTGCTGCCAACGTAGCCATGAACATTGCCGCCCTGGGCGGGCACGCTCGCCTGGTTGGCCTGACAGGCATTGATGATGCTGCGCGGGCGCTCAATGAAAAGTTGGCATCGCTCAAAGTGCGCTGTGATTTTGTCTCCCTGCCGGATTATCCCACCATCACTAAGCTGCGCGTGATGAGCCGCGGGCAGCAACTGATCCGCCTGGATTTTGAAGAAGGTTTCCACGATGTGGATGTCGACCTGATTCTGCCACGGCTTGAACAGGCGTTGCCGAACGTGAAAGCAATGATACTGTCCGATTATGCCAAAGGGGCGCTGGAACATGTCCGCGCAATGATCGAACTGGGACGCCGCTTCGGTGTAGCAGTGCTGATCGACCCGAAAGGGACAGATTTCGAGCGTTATCGCGGCGCGACTATGTTAACGCCCAACCTGACTGAATTCGAAGCGGTTGCCGGTAAAGCGAAAACCGATGAAGAGCTGGTGGAAAAAGGGCTGGCGTTGATCGAGAAATTTGATCTGGAGGCCTTGCTGATCACGCGTAGCGAGCATGGTATGACCTTGCTGCAGAAAGGCCAGGAGCCGCTGCACATGCCTACACAGGCTAAAGAGGTGTACGATGTCACCGGTGCCGGCGATACAGTGATTTCGGTACTGGCAGCTTCGCTGTCGGCCGGTAAATCCCTGTCTGATGCCTGCAAGCTGGCCAATGCCGCCGCTGGCGTAGTGGTTGGTAAACTGGGTACTTCAACCCTGTCGACCATTGAGCTGACCAATGCGGTGCATGGCAGCCAGGACAGTGGTTTTGGGGTGATGGCCGAAAGCCAGCTTAAACAAGCGGTACTGGCGGCCAAGGCCCGTGGCGAAAAAGTGGTGATGACCAATGGTTGCTTTGACATCCTGCATGCCGGGCACGTGGCTTATCTGAATGAAGCCGCCAAGCTGGGTGATCGCCTGATTGTAGCGGTGAATGCCGACAGTTCAGTGCGGGCTCTGAAAGGGGCGGGACGTCCGGTGAACCCTGAGGATCGCCGCATGGCCGTACTGGCCGGTCTGGCTGCGGTAGACTGGGTCGTGTCGTTCAAAGAAGATACGCCTCAGCGCCTGATCAGCGAGATCCTGCCGGATCTGCTGGTGAAAGGCGGTGATTATAAACCTGAGCAAATTGCCGGTGGCCAGGAAGTGATTGCCAACGGCGGTGCAGTACGTGTACTGAACTTTGAAGACGGCTGTTCAACCACAGAAATTATCGAAGCGATTCGCGGCGGTAAAGGCTGACAGGCTGTTCGGTGCAGGCCGCAGCACAGCGATTGAGTGTCTGCGGCCACTGTGACTGAGGCTATTGTTACCAAGGCCACAGTTACTGAGGCCACAGCTACCGAGGCGATGGCACTGAAACTTGAGCCGAACCTATAAAAAAAGCGCCATTGCAGGCGCTTTTTTTGTTTCAGGGCATAATTGCGTCTTTTTTGCGATCTTATTTTTTGACCGGGATAAGACCTGTGTTGACATCCAGAATGTCCTGCTCATTGAGCGAACCGACAGCCTGCTTGAGCTGCAACTGGCTAATAATGTAATCGTAGCGGGCAGTAGCCAGCTGACGGTTGGCATCATACAAACGGCGGGTTGCGTCCAGTACGTCAACAATAGTACGGGTACCGACATCAAAACCGGCTTCGGTGGCTTCCAGTGCTGAACGGGCCGAGATCACCGACTGCTGGTAAGCCTTCAGAGCGCCGATAGATGCGTTGATGTTGTTATAGAAAGCCCGCACATTCTTGACTACGCCGCGGTAGGTTTCTTCCAGAGTCTCACTGGAGGAGACGTAAGCGTATTGGGCTTGTTTCACTTCAGAGGTTACCCGACCACCCGTGTAAACCGGCAGATTCAGGTTAATGCCTGCAGAAATGGTTCCTTCATCGCTGCTCAGGCCTTGCTGCATGTCGTTGTAGCTGTAGCCGGCATCAAAGCTCAGTGTTGGCAAATGCCCTGACTCAGCCAGTGCAATACGGTCGCGCGAGACGTCCTGAGCAATACGGGCACTTAGCAGTGTCAGGTTTTCGCTTTCTGCGTTTTCAAGCAGGGTGCGAACAGTATTGTTCGGGCTGCTGGCGGAGAAGCGCTGGGTATCCAGGACAGAAAGATCTTTATGCGCCTGACCCGTGATTTCACGCAGTTCTTCATAGCTGTTGGTCAGGGCGTTTTCTTTCAGGATTTCATCAGCCAGAACGCTGTCATACTGAGCCTGTGCATCGTGTACGTCAGTGATGGCAGACAAGCCGACTTCAAAGCGCTGTTTGGTCTGCTCCAGCTGACGGCCAACGGCCGCTTTTTCGGCACGTACGAACTCTAAATCGTCCATTGCACGTAATACTGAGAAGTAGGCGGTGGATACACGCAAAATCAGGTTTTGCTGAGCCACGGCATAGCTGGCATCGCTTTGACGGGCTTGTTTTTCGCTGATATCAAGGTTGACCCAGCTGGCGCGATTATACAGCGACTGACTCAGACTCAGACCGCCGTTAAATCCTTCATCATCGATGTCCAGGCGGGAGGCCTGCAATCCGGCAGTCAGATTGATTTGAGGCAATAGCGTACTGCGGGATGAATTAATCGCTTCGAAAGCGGTATCTTTATCAGCCGCGGCCCGTAGCAGCTGAGGGTCGTTCTGTTTGGCTTGTTCATAGATATCGGCAAGATCGTCAGCCATGGCAAATGGGCTGAGGCTACCCAGTGCTAAGCCTAGATAAAGCGGAAGCAATTTTTTCATGAATGCTTTTTCCTGGTCCTGACAAAATAATGTGCAATGTTCAGTTTACCTGATGATAGCTTGCTTGAAACTGATCAATTGTGATTTTTTTGTGCAAATTTAACAAAAGAACATGCTGTTTATTGAAGGAAATTGCAATCTTTTTGTACAGGTGTCGCAACGGTAGTGGTTGATTCCCATCATTGACCAGCAAAAATTTACTTGTAAGAAAGTAATATTGTACCAGTTTAACATTAGTCGCCAGATCACGGGTGTTCATTTTTGAGTGAGTTAAATATAACTGCAACATTTATTAAAAAAGTTGAGCTCAGCCATTGCGTCATAATAGCGATGAATGAAAAAATGCCGTTTTGGTTTACTGTGGCCCCAAGTGAGCCTGAGCGATAATTGTGAAAGGCCCATGACATGGAGATTACCGATGTCTGACTCGTCCAGAAATAACCCGGGAGCGCTCGGCGCGATGGATGTCGAAGTGGAGCATGAAGAAACGCTTTATCAGGGTTTCTTCAGCCTGAAAGCATTCCGTTTTCGCCATCGCTTGTTTGCCGGCGGCTGGAGCCAGACTCTGACCCGTGAACTGCTGGAACGTGGCCATGCGGCGGCCTTGCTGCCGTACGATCCTGTGCGTGATCAGGTGGTACTGGTGGAGCAGTTCCGAATTGGCGCCCTGGCTGGCGATTGCCAGCCCTGGCAGCTGGAAATTGTGGCTGGAATCATTGAGCCTGGCGAAAACGCGGAAGAGGTGGTCAGCCGGGAAGCGGTGGAAGAAGCGGGCATCCAGGTAGATCAACTTGCCCATATTACCCGCTATCTGTCCAGCTCAGGCGGGTGCTCGGAAACCCTGAGTGTCTATGCCGGTTGTGTCGATAGCCGCCTGGCATCCGGTATTCACGGGCTTGAAGACGAAGGTGAGGATATCAAGGTGCATGTGGTCAGCCGTGAAGAAGCGTATGATTGGGTGGTGTCTGGTAAAATAGAAAATGCGGCCAGCATCATTGCGCTACAATGGTTGCAATTACACTATCACCAACTGCAGGCCGATTGGGTTAAGGACTAGTTGTGAACAGAAGGTACACGGTCGATCTCGCGGGTATCATGCGTTTATATGAAACCAACTATGCGAAGTTGCTTCCATTACTGCCAAAAAGTGAAGCGGTAGGGGAGGAGTGTGCCTATCAGGTCGGCGGCCATGATTATAAGCTCAGGATATTGGAATCAACCCGCTACACCACGCTGATTCAGCTGCAAATGGAAACCGATACAGGCTTGCCTGAATACCTGGTACCCACCTTTAAAGTGCGGCTTTATCATGACGCCAGGGTGGCAGAAGTGTGTTCTATTCAGCAGATTTCACGTTTGAAGCCAAGGTATGATTACCCCAATATGCGGATGCACCAAAAAGATGAAAAACATCAGGTTAATCGCTTTTTGGGAGATTGGCTGGCTTACTGCCTGAAGAACGGTCTCAGTAAGCAATCGGTTTATTAACGATTTCATTCAACAAGGTTTTGACGTTTTGCAGACCTATTCTCTGCCGCAGGATAATTCAGATAGTGTACTTTTGCTGCAACTGACCGACACCCATTTGTTTGCGGATGCCAAGGGCAGCCTGCTGGGCGTGGCAACAAAAGACAGCTTTCATGCCGTACTCGACGAAGTGGCGGCTCAGCTACGCCCGTTTCATGCCATTATTGCAACGGGTGATATCTCGCAGGATCACACACCAGCCTCTTATCAGCGCTTTGCCGATGGGATCGGACGCTGGGTGCAACCCTGTTTCTGGCTGCCCGGTAACCACGACTATCAACCCAGCATGAAAAGCGTGCTGCCCTCACCGCAGATCAAGGCCTGTGATCAGGTACTGGCCGGTGAGCGCTGGCAGGTGATTCTGCTCGACAGCCAGGTGGTGGGCGTACCACACGGTGAATTAAGCCAGGCGCAGCTTCAGATGCTTGATCAGGCTCTGGCTGCCCACCCGGACCGCCATGCACTGGTGCTGCTGCACCATCATCCACTGGCTGCCGGCAGCCGCTGGCTGCCGGCAGCCGCTGGCTGGATCAGCATCAGCTGAAAAATCATCAGGCCTTTTGGCAAGTGGTCTCTGAGTATCCTCAGGTGAAAGCCGTATTATGCGGACATATCCATCAGGAACTGGATGTACTGCATCAGGGAGTTCGGGTGCTGGCCACGCCGTCGACCTGTATTCAGTTTAAACCTGACTCCAATGATTTTGCTCTGGATCAGTCCAACCCCGGATGGCGCTGGCTGAGTCTGCAAGCGAACGGCGACATTGATACCAAAGTCGAACGGGTGCGCCAGCGCACCTTCTCGCCCCAGTTTGACGCCGCAGGTTACTGATGGAATCTTTACTGCTTTATCTGCACGGTTTTAATAGCTCGCCGCAATCGATGAAAGCCCGACTCATGGCACAATACTGCCAGGCGAACCGGCCTGATATCCGGCTCGAGATCCCACAATTACCCTCTTACCCGAGCCAGGCGGCGCACGCTATTGATACATTAGTGACTGACTTAAAGTCGGCGTATCGCATTGGCCTGGTCGGCAGCTCGCTGGGCGGCTATCTGGCCACCTGGCTGAGCCAGCGGCATCATTTGCCTGCTGTGCTGGTCAATCCGGCCGTGAAGCCTTTTGAGCTGCTGACAGATTATCTGGGAGAGCAGGTAAACCCGTATACGCAAGAGAAGTACGCTTTGTCGCCGCCTCATATGGATGAGCTGAAGGTGCTGGAGATTCCAGAGCTGAATCAGCCGGATTTACTGTGGTTGTTGCAGCAGGAAGGTGATGAAGTGCTGGACTACCGTCAGGCGGTGGAAAAGTATGCAGCCTGTCGTCAGACGGTAGAACCGAACGGCGATCACAGTTTCATTGGATTTAATCGTTATCCCGCCGATATTGTCCGCTTTTTAGGTTTATAACTGTTTCGCAGCGTGCTTTCGGGCATGGCATTGTTTATTGACTCGTATTAGCCTCAGCTTGACATCAAGGCTGAGGTTACTGACTATTGTGGCAACATTTTCTCGTAACTTTCCGAATCTATGACAGACCAAAGCTATAACGCTGGAGCCATTGAGGTTCTGAACGGCCTAGAGCCGGTTCGACGTCGCCCTGGCATGTATACCGACACGGCGCGGCCAAACCACCTGGGTCAGGAAGTCATCGACAACAGTGTCGATGAAGCCCTGGCTGGCCATGCCAGGAAAGTCGAAGTGATCCTGCACGATGATCAATCGCTTGAGGTGATTGATGACGGCCGGGGTATGCCCGTGGATATTCACCCGGAAGAAGGGGTATCCGGGGTCGAGCTGATCCTGTGTAAACTCCACGCAGGCGGCAAATTCTCCAATAAAAACTATCAATTCTCAGGCGGTTTACACGGGGTCGGTATCTCCGTGGTGAATGCACTGTCTAAGCGCGTCGAAGTCACGGTCAAGCGTGACGGACAGGTGTATCAGATTGCTTTTGAAAACGGCGATAAAGTCAGTGAACTCGAAGTCATTGATACCTGTGGCCGCCGCGCCAAGGGGACGCGTGTTCATTTCTGGCCGGATGGTAAGTATTTCGACAGCCCGAAGTTTTCAGTCAGCCGCCTGAAAAGCGTGCTGAAAGCCAAGGCGGTATTGTGCCCTGGCCTGGAAATTGTATTCACTGACAAACTAGCCAACGAAACCCTACGCTGGTGCTACGAAGATGGCCTGAAAGATTACCTGTTTGAAGGTGTCAAGGGCTATACCCTGCTCCCTGAATCCCCCTTTACGGGTGTCTTTACCGGACAGACCGAAGCGGCAGACTGGGCCGTGGTCTGGTTGCCGGAAGGCGGTGAATTAATCACTGAAAGCTATGTGAACCTGATTCCAACAGCGCAGGGCGGTACGCATGTTAACGGCCTGCGTCAGGGCTTGCTGGATGCGATGCGGGAATTTTGTGAATTTCGTAATCTGCTGCCGCGCGGTGTGAAACTGACGGCTGAGGATATCTGGGAGCGCTGTGCCTATGTGCTGTCGGTGAAAATGCAGGATCCGCAGTTTGCCGGTCAGACCAAAGAACGCCTGTCATCCCGCCAGTGTGCGGCCTTTGTCTCGGGCGTGGTCAAAGATGCATTCAGCCTGTGGCTCAATGAGCGTCCGCAAATAGCCGAACAGCTGGCGGAATTATGTATTGCCAATGCCCATCGCCGGATGCGTGCCAGCAAGAAAGTGGTGCGTAAGAAAATCACCAGCGGGCCGGCATTACCGGGCAAACTGGCCGACTGTTCGATGCAGGATCTCAATAGAACCGAGCTTTTCCTGGTGGAAGGTGACTCAGCAGGCGGTTCCGCCAAACAGGCTCGTGATCGTGTGTTTCAGGCGATCATGCCGTTGCGCGGTAAGATTTTGAACACCTGGGAAGTGTCGGCGGATCAGGTACTGGCCTCACAGGAAGTACATGATATTTCAGTGGCGCTGGGGATTGACCCGGACAGTGATGATCTGAGCGGCCTGCGCTACGGTAAGATTTGTGTGCTGGCTGACGCCGACTCAGATGGTCTGCATATCGCCACCTTGTTATGTGCGCTGTTCATGAAGCATTTTGAAGCCCTAGTGCGAGCCGGTCATGTGTATATCGCCATGCCGCCTTTGTACCGTATCGATCTGGGGAAAGAAGTGTATTACGCCCTGGACGAGGCGGAGAAAGAAGGCATTCTCGATCGCCTCAGCGGCAAACGCGGCAAAGTGAATGTGCAGCGCTTTAAAGGCTTGGGTGAGATGAACCCCTTACAGCTGCGTGAAACCACTATGGATCCCAATACGCGCCGTTTGGTGCAACTGACAGTGGATGATGACGAGCAGACTATCCTGATGATGGATATGCTGCTGGGTAAAAAGCGCGCTGAAGACCGCCGTAGCTGGCTGCAGAGTAAGGGTGATCTGGCCGACGTGGAAGTCTGAGCCTCGCCAATTGATGATTTCCGCCTGCCGGTCAGACCGGCAGGTATCAGGACAACACGGATTTAGCCACCATGACTGATGTCTCAATGGAAGGTATCGAGCAGCTGCCGCTGCGCAAGTTTACTGAAGATGCCTATCTGAATTACTCCATGTACGTAATCATGGACCGGGCCCTGCCGTTTATCGGCGATGGCCTGAAACCGGTACAACGCCGGATTATTTACGCTATGTCAGAGCTGGGCCTGAGCGCCACAGCCAAATATAAGAAATCGGCCCGTACTGTCGGTGACGTTCTGGGTAAATACCACCCGCACGGCGACTCGGCCTGCTACGAAGCCATGGTACTGATGGCGCAGCCCTTCTCATACCGCTACCCGCTGGTGGACGGTCAGGGGAACTGGGGTGCCCCGGATGATCCGAAATCGTTCGCTGCGATGCGTTACACCGAATCGCGTCTGTCCCGTTTTTCTGAAATCCTGCTGAGCGAGCTGGGCCAGGGCACGGTGGAATGGGGGCTGAACTTTGACGGCACCATGAAAGAGCCGACTATGCTGCCAGCCCGGCTGCCGCATATTTTACTCAATGGGGTGACAGGCATTGCCGTGGGTATGGCGACGGATATTCCGCCGCATAACGCCCGTGAAGTGGCCAATGCCGTGGTGCATCTGATTGAGCATCCGCAGGCGGATCTGGATGCCTTGATGGAATTCGTCAAAGGCCCGGATTACCCGACGGAAGCGGAAATCACCTCTTCCAGCGAGGATCTGAAAAGAATTTACCGTACCGGTAAAGGCAGCGTGAAGATGCGTGCTGTGTGGTCGAAGGACAACGGCGAAATCATTATCACCGCTCTGCCGCATCAGGTGTCCGGTTCTAAGTTGCTGGAGCAGATTGCCGGCATGATGCGCGCGAAGAAGCTGCCGCTGGTGGAAGACTTGCGTGATGAATCGGATCACGAGAACCCGACCCGCATTGTGATCGTACCGCGTTCAAACCGGATCGACGCCGAGCAGCTGATGGAGCACCTCTTTGCGTCGACAGATTTAGAAAAGAGTTTCCGGGTTAACCTCAACATGCTGGGGCTGGATGGCCGTCCTCAGGTGAAAGGTCTGGTAACTATCTTGTCAGAATGGCTGGTGTATCGCCGCGAAACCGTGCGCCGCCGTTTGCAGCACCGTCTGGATAAAGTGCTGGCGCGCCTGCACATTCTCGAAGGTTTACTGGCGGCTTATCTCAATATCGACGAAGTGATTGAGATTATCCGCACGGAAGACGATCCGAAAGCTGAGCTGATCAGCCGCTTCGGGCTGAGTGCGACGCAGGCCGAAGCCATTCTTGAGATCAAATTACGCCAGTTAGCCAAGCTGGAAGAGATCAAGATCCGCGGCGAGCAGGATGAGCTGAGCAAAGAGCGTGAGAAGCTGGAACAGCTGCTGGGCTCTGAACGACGCATGAACACTTTGCTGAAGAAAGAAATTCTGGCCGATGCCGAGACATACGGTGATGATCGCCGTTCGCCGCTGGTTGAGCGTGCTGAAGCCAAGGCGATGACTGAACGTGACTTGCTGCCCAGTGAAGCTATCACTGTGGTGCTGTCCGACAAAGGCTGGATCCGCCACGCCAAAGGGCATGAGGTGGATCCGAGCAGCCTGAACTTTAAGTCTGGCGACAGTTACCTGAGCCATGCCCGCGGTAAGAGTAACCAGCCAGCGATCTTTATTGGCAGCGATGGCCGCAGCTATGCGCTGGAGTCCCATACACTGCCCTCGGCGCGGAGTCAGGGTGAACCTGTGACCGGCCGTCTCAATATTACGGCCGGCAGCAGCGTGCGTCAGGTGCTGATGTCTGAAGAAGAGCAATACTGGCTGATGGCCTCTGATGCCGGTTATGGCTTTGTCTGCAAGGCCAGCGATATGATCTCCAAGAACCGCAATGGTAAGGCCTTGTTGTCCGTTCCGGCGGAATGTGAGGTGATGCCGCCCCAGCCGATCTCAGATCTGAGCAAAGATCAGGTGCTGGCGATTACTAATGAAGGCCGCATGCTGATCTTCCCGATTCAGGATCTGCCGCAACTGGGTAAAGGCAAGGGCAACAAGATTATCAACATTCCTTCGGCCAGAGCCAAAGCCAGGGAAGAGTTTCTGTCTCACTTGCTG
Source organism: Photobacterium sp. WH77 (assembly GCF_022014395.1). NCBI lineage: Bacteria > Pseudomonadati > Pseudomonadota > Gammaproteobacteria > Vibrionales > Vibrionaceae > Photobacterium > Photobacterium sp. WH77. Next base: position 117,984 of record NZ_JAKLTE010000001.1, read on the forward strand.
GTCTTACCGGCAGGCAGTGAACTGACCCTGTACGCAGGGAAACGTAAGCTGGGCCTGAAAGTCTCGGATCTGGAGAATTTCTATGGTGAGCGCGGCAGAAGAGGCGCTATGCTGCCTCGCGGTCTGCAGCGGGTCACCAGTTATGAAATTGCTTATCCTGATCATAATCAAGACAGCTGATTGCCATTCACCGCAGCGTGTTAGACAAAATAAGCCTCGTTCAGAGGCTTATTTTATTTGCGCTTTACCGAACGGAAATGGCGTCAGGATCAAACAAAAAAGCCGTGATAAGGGTGTAATTTCCCTTTGACTGAGTATACTAGCGCACGCTTGTACGCTGAGGAGAATCTGATGATTGCTGTATTACGACTGTTGGCACTTACGCTGTTTGCCATCGTCATGTTTGTGTTTGGCTGTGGTTACTGCCTGTTAAGCCCGCGTAACCCGAAACACGTCCACACTATTGCGCTGTATTTCGCGAAAATGGCCCGCTTTCTGGGCATTAAACTGGAATTACGGGTTGCGGACGCCGCGCGGGAAGTGGGTCCGAGCGTGCATGTTGGCAATCATCAGAATAACTATGATCTGTTTACGATTTCAGGTGCTGTGCTGCCGCGTACAGTGACTGTCGGCAAGAAAAGCCTGCTGTGGATGCCGTTATTTGGTCAGTTATATTGGCTGACAGGCAACATTCTGATTGATCGCGCCAACCGCAGTAAAGCAATGGGGACTATCGGTCAGGTGGTGGCTAAAATTAAAGAGCGTAAGGTCTCGGTATGGATGTTCCCGGAAGGTACCCGCTCTCGTGGCCGGGGTCTGTTGCCTTTTAAAACCGGTGCTTTTCATGCTGCCATCGGGGCTGGTGTGCCTGTGGTGCCTATTGTGTGCAGCTCCACCGACAAGGTGAAGTTTAACCGTTGGAATAACGGCGTGGTAATTGTGGAAGTGATGCCGCCTGTCTCAACGGAAGGCATGACCAAAGAAGATGTCCGCGAGCTGTCAGAGCACTGTCGCAATCTGATGGCGGCTAAGCTGGATGATCTGAACGCCGAAGCGCAGGCCCGTTCAGCGAAATAACCGTCTCGGATCGCGTCGAATTATCAGGAAGGCAGGCCGTTAGGGCCTGTCTTTGTTTTCAGGGCAGTATGACCTTTTAGCCGTCAGAGGGGTGAGAGATGAGCCGGGAATATGTGATATTGGTGAATCAGGCTGGTGAGCACCTGGGCCTGGCGGAAAAAATGCAGGCTCACCGTGACGGCAGGCTGCATCTGGCGTTTTCCGTTCTGCTGTACCGCCAGACGGCGTCAGGTAAAGAATATCTGCTGCAACAGCGAGCATTAACTAAGTATCACAGCGGTGGTTTATGGACCAATACCTGCTGCTCGCATCCCCGCGACGGTGAGAGTCTGCAGCAGGCGGCAATACGCCGGCTGGGAGAGGAAATGGGGATACGCGAGGTGGCGCAGTTTGAACAGGTCGCCCGTTTTATTTACCGGGCTGAACTGGATAACGACCTGACAGAACACGAACTGGATTATGTTCTGGTGGCGGAAACTTCAGATCTGCACATAGTACCGAACCCGGAGGAGGTCATGGCCTGTCGCTGGTGGCCGCAATCGGAGTTAACCGCTTGTCTGGACAGCCAGCCTGAACAGTTTACGGCCTGGTTCAGTCAGGTGTATCACAAGGTGCTGGCAGCACTTAAATAACAAAAAGACGGGCTTAACCCGTCTTTATTGGTACTGTGCACTATGCAGGGAAGCCTCAGGCTTTGCGTACCGCAATGGCTTCAATTTCGATTTTGACATCTTTTGGCAGACGAGCGACTTCCACACAAGAGCGCGCCGGGTAGGAAGCGTGGTTTTCATCAAAGAAACTGCCGTACACTTCATTGACTGTGCCAAAATCGTTCAGATCCTTCACAAATACCGTCATTTTCACGATATCCGCCACTTTCAGCCCTGAAGATTCGACGACCGCTTTGACGTTCTCCAGCGACTGGCGAGCCTGAGCGGCGATATCTTCCGGTACTTCTCCCGTTACCGGGTTAACCGGGATCTGGCCCGAGGTCAGAACCATGTTACCGAGATCAACACCCTGAACGTATGGGCCGATAGCGGCAGGTGCTTTGTCTGTGTGCAGTACTTGAGTCATGTTTGATCCTTTTTGGCTTCAACAGAAATGCTTACGGCCTCTAGTGTGCAATGCCTTGACGAACAGGTCAAAAGGTTTGCTAGCGGAACGTGGGATCATTGCTCAGGTTCTGGATGACCTCGGCCGGCGAACGGCTGGTATCGGGTTTCTCTTCCTGATAGATAGTCGCTGCACTGTGCTGCAGGGCAACATCATTACTGTTTTCATCCGGCGGCGGGAAGGAGCCGGACACTGGCGTTGCATAGCTGGTGAGCGGGGAGGCCGCTGCCGCATTGTGAGGGGCGACAAGCGGTGTCAGGCCGTTGCTGCTGTGATTCTGGTTATCGGGCAGACCCAGAGAATCGGGCACGTCTGTGCTGCGGTTGAGGCGATTGACATAAGGCGAGACCTGAGCGCTGGCCAGTGCCGGGCTGGCTGATACAGGGCGTATGCCCAGTTCCTGCAGCCAGTCAAAAATCAGTGTGGCAGGGACAAACTGGCTGTATCGTGCGGCCGGGCGCAGGTTGGCGAGATCTTCCGGGTTATCGACAATGGCAACCGTGATGCCGACGATTTCTCCGGCTTCATTGAACACAGGGCCACCGCTCATGCCAGACATCACAGGCGCATCGCTCAGGGAATACAGGCAATTATTGTTGGTATCTATCACATCCTGCAGGTACTTGCCTTTACCTTCAATGCTGTTTCCGAGCAGAGAGTGGCCCTGATGGACCACAGGCTGATCAGGAAAAATTAATCCCCAGGTGGGCACCTGGGCAGAGTCCGTGCGGATCAATGCCAGATCACACAGCGGGTGATAGATAACGTCACGGTTCCAGGAATAGCGCGCAACATGTTTGGCCGTGACCTGCAAATTCGGTGTGACAGGAACGGCTGAACCAAATCCGCCCAGCAAAATGGGCACCCCGATAATCACTTGCTGGTTGGCCATATTTTTTGGCGCATCAAAGACGTCACCGTTGGTCATGACACAACCAGACAGGATCAGACCGGCCAGTATGGCTGGCCGTACGGGTAACAGAGGCCAGAGATAACGATGACAAAACCGCGCACAGATATTCATGCTATGTACTCGTTGTTGGTCACACTTGCTCTTACAGAACGGGTTGATAACCGTTCTGTGCTGATTTCGGCTCAGCGCGGCACTTTGACTGTGAAAGGAGCCAAAAGTGGCACTTTCCCTGAGTCTAGAAACGGAATTAGCGAAACAATGTTGTTGAACTGAGAATGGCTGAACTGAGGCAGAAAAGGGGCGGGAAACTGAAAAGCCGGCTCAGGGCTGAGTCGGCTTTCTTATTTTTGTCACAGGCGGTTTTTCAGGCATGAGTGCCGGAATGTCAGTGGTAATCTGTCACTATGTCGCGAGCGAACACTTTTTCACAGTATTTGCACTTCAGGCGGACTTCGTCATGCTTGGTCACCACTTTAAAGCTGCTGTCGACCGGCTCGTTGTGGGTAATGCAGTTTGAATTCGGGCACTTAAAGACAGCGTTGATCTGTGAAGGCAGCGACAGGGTCAGCTTCTTGACCACTTTGTAGTCTTCAATCTGGTTCACTGTCGCCTTGGGGGCGTAGAGCGCCAGCTGGTTAGCCAGCTCCTCATTGAGGAACACATTTTCGATTTTGATCAAATCTTTGGTTCCCTGTGCTGAGGAAGGCAGATTGAGACCAATCGTGACTTTTTCTTCAGCCTGATGCAGTTGGAACAAGCGCAGCACTTTGATACCGACATTGGCAGGGATGTGGTCAATGACAGTACCGTTCTTAATGGCTTCGACCTGAAGTTGGGACTCTTTTGTCATGCGATATTCTCCTGCTTAAATGTCTTGATTGAGCACCAGTGCCAGCAGCGCCTGGCGGGCATAGACGCCATTTTCCGCCTGCTGGAAATAATAAGCGTGCGGGGTTTTGTCTACATCTGTCGTGATTTCATCAACACGTGGCAGCGGGTGCAGTACTTTGAGGTTGTCACGGGCATCGGTCAGCATGTCAGCACTCAGGATATAGGCGGCTTTCATGTGCGCATACTCGGATTCATCAAAGCGCTCTTTTTGTACCCGGGTCATATACAGGACATCCAGCTCAGGGATCACTTCTTCCATCTGGGTGTGCAGGCTGTACGCAATACCGGCCTCATCCAGCTCTTCGCAGATGTAATCCGGCATCGCCAGCGCTTCAGGGGCGATGAAGTAAAAGCGGATGTTATTGAACTTCGACAGCGCCTGAGTCAGCGAGTGCACCGTGCGGCCGTATTTCAGATCGCCGACAAAGGCAACATTGAGGTTGTCCAGGCGGCCTTGCGTTTCGGCAATACTGAATAAATCCAGCAGGGTTTGGGTCGGGTGCTGGTTGGCACCGTCACCGGCATTGATCACCGGCACTTTGCCTGAGAATTCTGATGCCAGACGGGCGGCCCCTTCTTGCGGATGGCGCATCACGAACGCATCCACGTAAGACGTAATGACCTGAACCGAGTCGATCAGCGTCTCGCCTTTTTTCGCCAGTGAGGTATTGCCACCATTATCGAAGCCAATCACGCTGCCGCCTAAACGCTGAATCGCCGTTTCAAAAGAAAGGCGGGTGCGGGTAGATGGCTCAAAGAAACAACTGGCAATCACTTTGTGCTTGAGCAGTTCAGGATTCGGCTGTTTCTTCAGCTGGGCCGCGGTGTCAACGATCAGCTCGAGTTCGCTGCGGCTAAGCTCGGGGATGGAAATAATGTGCTTATGATATAGCGAATTCGCCATGGCGCTTTTCCCTCTTTTAGTCTGGAACGGGTGGCTTTGGGTCTGTCTTGGCTATCGTACAGGCAAAAAAAAGCCCCCTGAGATCAGGAGGCTTTCGGATGACGATCCGGAGTAACAAAAACGGCATGGCACACCGTTAACCGGCGGCGTCGCTGCACAACTGTGATCGCGGATTGGGCCATTTTTGGTACTCGCTAGACAAATTGCGGAGGATTATACCGCCATTTCTCTATGGCGCAAGCGTTTGCCTGCACCGAACCTGACCCTGACGGTTGCGCACATGCCAGTGCTATTGACCTAAAGTCGCTACCATCACGGCTTTAATGGTGTGCATTCGGTTTTCGGCCTGATCGAAGACGATAGAGTGGGCCGACTCGAAGACCTCTTCGGTCACTTCCAGGCCAGACAGACCATACTTTTCAGCCACCTCTTTACCTACTGTGGTTTCATCGTTGTGAAACGCTGGCAGGCAGTGCATAAATTTCACATTGGGATTGCCGGTTGCCTTGAGTGTCGACGCGTTAACCTGGTATGGCAGCATGGTTTTAACCCGTTCGTCCCAGGCCGACTGTGCTTCACCCATTGAAACCCAGACGTCGGTATACAGATAATCACAGCCTTGCACGCCTTCCTGTACCGACTCGGTCAGAGTAATGCGGGCACCTGTCTCACTGGCAATCTCCAGACACTGGGTGACCAGATCCTCTTCCGGCCAGTAGTCTTTGGGGGCAACCAGCCGGATGTCCATTCCCATCTTGGCCGCACCGACCATCAGGGAATTGCCCATGTTGTTACGGGCATCACCCAGATAGGCAAATTTTATGTCCTGTAACTGCTTGCCCGGGCTGTGTTCCTGCATGGTCAGAAAATCGGCCAGAATCTGAGTGGGATGGAATTCATCGGTCAGACCGTTCCAGACCGGCACACCGGCATATTGTCCCAGCTCTTCAACCACAGACTGACCGAAACCCCGGTACTGGATACCGTCGTACATACGGCCCAGCACACGCGCCGTGTCTTTCATTGATTCTTTGTGGCCGATCTGGCTGCCGGACGGGCCTAAATAAGATACACGGGCACCTTGATCAAAGGCGGCGACTTCAAAAGCGCAGCGGGTACGGGTTGAGGACTTTTCAAAAATCAGGGCAATGTTCTTACCGCTCAGGCGCGGCTGTTCATAACCACCGTATTTGGCTTTTTTCAGTTCTGCGGAAAGCGACAACAGGTGCCCGATTTCGCGTGGGGTGAAATCCAGCAGCTTGAGAAAATTCCGGTTGCGCAGATTAAATGCCATATCTCGTCCTCGTGTTCATGACTTCAGCGAACACTGATCGCTGCGTTATGTGTGAAAATTGATGTTTTATGAATAATTACCCATAAAATATGAAATTATATATATCTGTGTCAATCGCAAAATCCGAGAGAAAGGCGGGAAAAATCGTCTGCTGCATCAGAAAGGCGATTGTGCGACTTTCGCTGAATAGAGAATGGGGCGGGAAATCACGACAGAGGATGGAAATTCGCGGGGATCCGTGCCATATTGGCGGCCAATTTTATACATACTAGTGTGGCTGGTGCCCCTATTTGGAGAGACCTTATGTCTTACGCAGAATTGATTGAAGAGCAGAAGGAAGAGACTCGCGAAATCATTGAGTCCCTGCTGGAAGATGGCAGTGATCCGGATGCGCTGTATTCGATTGAACACCATTTTTCTGCTGATACATTTGCTCAGCTGGAAGGTGCCGCTGCTGAAGCCTTCAAGATGGGCTTTGAAGTGATGGATGCCGAAGAGCTGGAGCTGGATGAAGAAGACGGTGGCGGTACAGTCGTTTGCTTCGATGCGGTCATGGAGTCAGCCCTGGACGCTGAGCTGATCGATGAGCAGGTGCTCAAGCTGGTAGAGCTGGCTCAGAAGTATAATATCGATTACGACGGCTGGGGAACTTACTTTGAGTCTGGTGAAGACGACGAAGAGTAATTCCATTCAGTGCTCAGGAAAAAAGCTGGCTTGCCAGCTTTTTTCTTGCCTGTCGTTTGCTAAACCGCGGATGCTCAGAACCACTTCACCATCCGGATCTCACAGGCGTCGTGGCCTGTGTTGCCCATAGGTTCTTTGGTGTGTTCAAAACCTAACGATGCATACAGCGCGATGGCTTCTGTCAGATTGGCTGTGGTTTCCAGATAGCAGGCCCGGTAGCCCTGTTCACGGGCAAATTGCAGGGCTTTTACCGCGAGCTTACGCGCCAGACCCAAACCGCGTAACTCAGGCAGGAAGTACATCTTCTGCAGCTCGCAGATATTTTCTTCGCCTGCCAGCCTGGCGATACCGCCGCCTCCGAGCACCCGGTGGCGGTGCTCAATAACCCAGTAAGCATGCCCTTCGGGCTGGTAAACCTCACTCATGCTGTCTAAGGTGGGATCGGCTACGCCATATCCCTTGTCTGCTGTCAGTCCGTATTCCGCAGAGACTTTTCGGATCACGGCCGCAATCGACGCATTGTCCAATGGCGTCAGCGGACGAATCTCGTAGCTTTGTTGTCTGCCCGCCATCACCATGGCTTTGCGGTACCGCTCCAGACTTTTGCCTAATTGTTCGATTTCATCTGCGTCCATTTGCGCCAGAAAACCATCGACCTGCTGATTCAGTCTCTGGTGCAGTTCAGCCAGTCTGGACTGGCCTGTCGCGGTAAGGCTGGCAATCTGGCTGCGTTTATCATCAGGATGCGGATGGCTGACGATCAGCCCGCTGTTGCTCAGCACCGCCAGTGTACGGCTGGCGTTGGATTTATCCACATTGAGCAGGGCGGCCATGTCGTTGACCGTGCAGGGATTCGCCTCCAGTTCAATCAGGGCATGGGCCTGAACCGGGGTGAGATCCATGTTGCCACACTGGTTGTCGAGCATGCCGAGTTGACGCACAAGCTGACGGGATAACTGGCGGAGTGTCTGGGCATCCATGTTGATTTATCCATATTGTTGTGATTTGCAACTAAATATAGTTGCGAGCCACAACTATGTCAACAGAGTACAAGTTAATGCAAATTAATGGATGATCGAGTGATGTTGGCAGGATGTGAAAGCGGCTTGGTGCCGGCGCTGCTCTTTGCGCTGCCAGAAGGTTTCATGCACAAGATAAGCCAGCGTATTGATCGACGGTTCGATCAGTGCCATCACGCCGCCAATCATCCAGCTACCGCTCAGTAAATACGCCACGCTGAAGGCCACACTGAAGTGGATCACCGCAAAACTCAGGGTTTTATTGGCGGGTTTGCCAAAGCGGGACTGTTTCAGCACAGGCCATTGCCAGACTTTCTCGTGAAAATAAAAAGCCACAGTGTTGACCATAGGCTCAATCATGGCGATCAGGCTGCCGAGGATCACATCACCTGTCAGCAAATAGGCGATGCTGAAGGCAACGGTAAAGTGGATAGCAGCAAAGCTGAGTGTCTTTTTCATGGTAAAACCCTCTGTAGATGTTCTCAGTATGGGCGTGACCATGCAATCAGTAAAAGCGTTTGATTCTATCCAATCAATAGTTAAATCCTATGATTTGATATTAATAAACATGAATAATGACTTATCGTCGCTTTATGATTGGGAGCGCTGTTTCAGAACCAAACAGTGCGCAAAAACTTTATGCTGTTGGTTGCATTTGGTTGGTTTATATTGAAGATATACTTTTCCAGCAATGAGGCTGGATTGTTCACATTTTTTGCGAAGACTTAGGATAAAAACAATGGAAAACAAGGTTAGGTTTCACGGCCAGGGGGGCGAATTTTTCGGTATCTGGATCGTGAATATTCTGCTCTCTGTCGTCACTCTTGGGATTTATTCTGCCTGGGCGAAAGTCCGCACCAAGAAATATTTTTACGGTAACACTGAGCTGGCGGGAGATAGGTTTGATTATCATGCCACACCGAAACAGATCCTGATTGGCCGTGTTATTGCCTCTGTCTGTGTGCTGGTGTGGTTTACCGCCAGCCATTTCATGCCGCTTTTCGCCCTGTTTCTGATGCTGGCCTTTTTTGGCATTTATCCATTGCTGGCCCGCAATAATGCCCGCTTTGATGCCCGCATGAGCAGCTACCGCAATGTGCGTTTTAACTTTAACGGCTCGGTGAAAGGGGCGTACTGGGCCATGTTGGGATGTGGTTTGGTTTCCATGATTCCGCTGGTGATCCTGTTTGTGATCACTGCCATGGTATTTGATAAATCGCTGTTAGTCGGCGCGCTGTTTGCGTTACTGGCCGTTGCCGCTTATATCTATGTATTTGCTAATATCACGGCCACCATCACCCGCTATTTTGCCAATGGTTACCAGTATGGTGACCGTCAGTTTAGCGCTGAGATAGGGACAGGTTTCTTCGTGAAAACCACAGCGCTGGCGTCTTTGCTCGGATTAGGGCTGTTTGTGGCGCTGATCGGCGTGTTTGTGCTGGTGGCTGGCGTGGGGGCGGTGTCATCCATTGCCAGCGGGCAATTGGATAACCTGCAAGGCGGTTCGCTCTGGCCTTTCCTGGCAATATTTATCGTTTATATAGGTATGTTGCTGGTGATGGTTGCCGTATCGGCATTTGTGAAAGCCCGCACCCGCAATTACACCTTTGCTCAGCTGAAAGCGGCCGGTGAGCCAGAGTATGGCTTTTCCTCTTCACTGAGAACGCCAGCTTTTGTCTGGCTGATTGTGTCGAATATCCTGATGCAACTGCTGACACTGGGACTGGCCCGTCCCTGGGCCATGGTGCGTACTCAGCGTTACCTTGCCGATAACACGGCTGTCATCGGTGATTTGTCTCTGCTTAACGTGACGGGCGAAGCCTTCGAGGGCGGTGCGGCCATTGCCGACGAAGTGGCTCAGGCCTTTGATGTCGGAGTAGGCATTGGATGATCATCAAAGGCTTCTGCCACCCGCCGCTCAGTTCTGAGCGGCGGGAAGCTGAGCTGGACTGCGGTCAGACGGGTCAGGTGACATTGCGCTGCGGCGAGCATATTGTCATGGCTGCCGTGGCCGAGCTGAAGATATCGCCACCTTTGGGATCTTTGCCTGCCAGCATTGGTTTTGCGGATGGCTGGCAGTTTAAAGCTGCTCAGGAGAATGAGCTGGCTGATTGGGTTCGCCACAACACGGTTCAGCCTCAGCGCTGGGTACACAGGCTGGAGCGAAACTGGCTGGCGATAGTGGCCAGTGCGGCGCTGGTGGCCGTATTGTGTCTGGGCGCTTATCGTTACGGTATTCCGGCGGCCAGTCATATGCTCACGCGTCTGCTGCCGCAAGCCGTGCCTGTGTATCTGGGCGAGCATGTCCTGGAGACGCTGGACGATCATATGCTGGCACCTTCTCAGCTTGATGCCCAGGAACAGTGGCAAATACAGGACAGGTTTGCCTTATTACAGGATAACCTGCCGCCGTTACCTTTTGAGCTGAAGATAGTGTTTCGATCCTGGCCGCATGGCCCGAATGCCTTTGCCCTGAGCGATGGCACAGTGATCGTGCTGGACTCACTGGTGGAAATGGCCACCACACCCGCCGAGCTGGACAGTATTTTGTTGCATGAAGTCGGGCATGTGTATCATCAGCATGTGATGGAGTCTGTGGTGCAATCGGCGCTGATTTCTGTGGCCACCGCACTGATTGTCGGTGACAGCTCTGGGATGGCGGATATGCTGACCAGCACAGGCGTATTTGTTGCTTCCAGCGGATACTCGCGGGATGCCGAGCGCGAAGCGGATCAGTTTGCGGCCGAGCAGATGCGGAAAAACTATGGCACCACAGAACCGATGGCCGCCATGTTCAACCGTTTTATGGAACACTATGGCGACAGCGATTTACCTGAGTGGCTACAAAGTCACCCTGAGCTGGAGCAACGGGTTCAGGCCTTGAAATAGTATCCATCCGATTCAGGCCGGAGATTCGGTTTAAAATTGTGGCATAAAAAAGCGACCGATATCGGTCGCTTTTTTTTGTCTGAAGCAATGGACATCGCTTACAGCGCTGCGATGGTCGCTTTCTGCTCTTCCAGTTTGATCAGGGTTTCTTTGTAACCTTCCAGCTTCTCGCGCTCTTTGGCCACCACGGCTTCCGGGGCTTTCGCCACGAAACCTTCATTGCCCAGTTTGCCCGCGATGCGTTTGATTTCGCCCTGTGTCTTGGCCATTTCTTTGTCCAGACGCGCCAGCTCGGCGTCTTTGTCGATCAGGCCAGCCATCGGGATCATCAGGGTAGACTTGCCGACCAGTGCCGTGGCACAGGCTGGGGTTGCTTCGCCGTCTGCCAGCACCTGCAGGCTGTCCAGCTTCGCCAGCGCAACCAGTACGGCCTGATTTTGCTGCAGGCGGGCCGCGTCTTTGTCATCAGCGGCTTTGAGCATCACATTCAAACCTTTACTTGGTGCGATGTCGTACTCGGCGCGCAGGTTACGGATGCTGGTGATGAATTGCTTCACCCACTCGATGTCAGCCAGTGCGTCCGCATTGAAGTTTGCGTCATCATACTGAGGCAGCGCCTGAGTCATGATGGTGTCGCCTTCTACGCCTTTCACCAGTGGTTTCACGCTCTGCCAGATGGTTTCCGTGATGTACGGGATCACCGGATGGGCCAGACGCAGAGTCTTCTCCAGCACAGTGATCAGAGTACGGCGGGTCGCACGTTGCTGGGCTTCGCTGCCTTTCCACAGCACTGGCTTGGTCAGCTCCAGATACCAGTCACAGAACTGGTTCCAGATGAACTCGTAGATCGTGTTGGCAGCCATGTCCAGACGGAAGTTTTCAATGTGGGCATTGAACTCTTTCGCGGCCAGCTCGAACTGCGACTCGATCCACTTGTCAGCCAGTGAGTATTCCAGCTCGGCACCGTCGGCAAAACCGCAATCCTGATCTTCGGTGTTCATCAGCACGTAGCGGCTGGCGTTCCACAGCTTGTTACAGAAGTTACGGTAACCTTCCAGGCGTTTCATGTCCCAGTTGATGTCACGGCCGGTGGACGCCATGGCGGCCAGGGTGAAACGCAGGGCATCGGTGCCGTAAGGTTCAATGCCGTTTTCGAACGTCTTGCGGGTATTCTTCTCGATCTTCGCCGCCAGCTGTGGCTGCATCATGTTGCCGGTACGTTTCTGTACCAGAGACTCCAGATCAATACCGTCGATCATGTCGATCGGGTCCAGCACGTTACCTTTCGATTTCGACATTTTGTCGCCGTTCTCATCACGGATCAGACCGGTGACATAAACGGTTTTGAACGGTACCTGGGCTTTGCCGTCTTCGTCTTTACAGAAGTGCATGGTCATCATGATCATGCGGGCAACCCAGAAGAAGATGATGTCGAAACCTGTCACCAGCACATCTGACGGGTGGAAGACTTTCAGATCGTCCGTCTGCTCCGGCCAGCCCTGGGTGCCGAAGGTCCACAGGGCAGAGGAGAACCAGGTGTCCAGCACGTCATTGTCTTGTTTCAGCACCACGACAGGGGCCAGGCTGTACTTCTCACGTACTTCTTCTTCGGTGCGGCCCACATAGACCTTACCGTCGTTGTCGTACCAGGCCGGGATGCGGTGACCCCACCACAGCTGACGGGAAATACACCAGTCCTGTACGTCGCGCATCCAGGAGAAGTACATGTTCTCGTACTGCTTAGGTACGAATTTGATATCGCCGTCTTCAACCGCTTTCACCGCCGGTGCAGCCAGCGGGGCAGTGCGCACGTACCACTGGTCGGTCAGCATGGGTTCGATCACCACGCCACCACGGTCGCCGTAAGGGACGGTCAGGTCGTGATCTTTGACTTCATCCAGCAGACCCAGCTGATCGAACTCGGCCACGATGGCTTTACGCGCTTCGAATCGTTCCATGCCCTGGTAGGCAGCCGGAAGGTCGGTGCTGTAAGCATCTGTGGGTTCGCCATTACTGTTAAAGACTTCAGCTTCGTTGCGGATGTTGGCATCGAAGGTCAGGATGTTGATCATCGGCAGGCTGTGGCGTTTACCGACTTCGTAGTCGTTGAAATCGTGCGCCGGGGTGATTTTTACACAACCCGTGCCTTTTTCCATGTCGGCGTGTTCGTCACCGACAATAGGGATGCGACGATTAATGATTGGCAGCAGAATGTGCTGGCCGATCAGATCTTTGTAACGTGGATCTTCAGGGTTAACTGCAACGCCTGAATCACCCAGCATGGTTTCAGGACGGGTGGTAGCAACCACAATGTAGTCTTTACCGTCTGCGGTTTTGACACCGTCGGCCAGCGGGTAGCGGAAGTGCCACATGTGGCCTTTCTTGTCTTTGTTCTCGACTTCCAGATCCGAAATGGCGGTGTGCAGCTTAGGATCCCAGTTTACCAGGCGCTTGCCACGGTAAATCAGATCGTCTTCATACAGACGCACGAAGACTTCACGCACGGCGTTAGACAGCCCTTCGTCCATAGTGAAGCGTTCGCGATCCCAGTCAACAGAAGCACCCAGGCGGCGCAGCTGTTTGGTGATGGTGCCGCCGGATTCGCCTTTCCATTCCCAGATCTTGTCGATGAAGGCATCACGACCGTAATCGTGCTTGGTTTTGCCTTCTTCTGCTGCGATCTTACGCTCCACAACCATTTGAGTCGCGATACCAGCGTGGTCAGTACCGACCTGCCACAGGGTGTTTTTGCCTTTCATGCGCTCACAGCGGATCAGGGTATCCATGATGGAATCCTGGAACGCGTGGCCCATGTGCAGGCTGCCCGTGACGTTTGGCGGTGGGATCATGATGCTGTAGGCATCTTTCGTCGTGTCACCGTGAGGCTTGAAGTAACCTGCCTCTTCCCAGCGCTTATACAGCGCTTGTTCAATCGATTGTGGGTTGTATGTCTTTTCCATAGCGCTCTTGATGGATCTAGGTGGAATTAGGGCGATTCAGGCGCAGGTGTGGTCTGCAATTGAATGCCTGCCAACCGGTACGCTTTATAGCGTTCGCGGGCCTGCTGCTTGAGTTTTTCATCGCAAGGCACGAAGTCTACCACTTGTGCAAAGGTCACGGCAAAATTTGGTGCATCCTGACTGAGATTGATCAGTATTGCCCGGCGACCGCTGTGTCGCAGGCCGGGCCAGCCGATTTCAACCGGAGAACCCTGTCTGGGGCCTTCTCCAATCAGGTTGTGGGGCACGAAGTTGTCGGGATCTTGCTGCCAGAGGTATTCGTCCAGCCATTCGGCCTGCTCACGGGTTTCCGCCAGCAGGAACACAGACTGGCCTTGCTGATACCACCATGCTGCTTGCTGACCGGCCAGTTTCAGCCTCGCCTCAGGTTCGGCGTCGTCAATGATATAAAAGGTAGCATGGCTCATAATGTCTTATCCGAAAAAAGGGGCCGGCTGGCCCCTCTGTCGATGATGGTTAATCGAGGTTTTCCAGCCCGGCCCGGTTGAGCAGGAACTGGACCAGCAAAGGTACCGGACGTCCGGTGGCGCCTTTGTTTTTACCGCCTGTCCAGGCGGTCCCTGCGATGTCGAGGTGCGCCCAGTTATATTTCTTGGTGAAGCGCGACAGGAAGCACCCTGCGGTAATTGTGCCAGCGCCCGGTGTACCTATGTTGGCCAGATCCGCAAACGGGCTGGCCAGCTGTTCATGGTATTCATCGTTCATTGGCAGGCGCCATGCGCGGTCGCCGGCCTGCTCAGAGGCGTTGACCAGCTCATGCGCCAGCGGGTTATGGTTAGCCATCAGACCGCTGATGTGATTGCCCAGGGCCACTACGCAGGCGCCGGTCAGAGTGGCGACGTCAATCACGCACTCAGGCTCAAAGCGCTCAACGTAAGTCAGTGCGTCACACAATACCAGGCGGCCTTCGGCATCGGTATTGAGCACTTCCACGGTTTGCCCTGACATAGTGGTCAGGATGTCACCCGGACGGTAGGCATTGCCGCCCGGCATGTTTTCACAGCCTGCCAGCACGCCTATCACATTGATGGGCAGATTCAGTTTCGCCAGTGAACGCATGGCACCGAATACGGTAGCCGCGCCACACATGTCGTATTTCATCTCGTCCATGTTGGCTGACGGCTTGATGGAAATACCGCCTGAGTCAAACGTCAGACCTTTACCGACCAGCACCAGCGGCTTGGCATTAGGATCAGGGTGACCTTTGTACTCAATGATCGACATCATGGCTTCATTTTTCGAGCCCTGGCCCACGGCCAGATACGAGGTCATGCCCAGCTCTTTCATTTCCTGCTCGCCAATGATTTTGGTGCTGACGGTGTCGAAGTCGTCTGCCAGCCGGCGGGCCTGAGAGGCCAGGTAGGCCGGATTCGCCACGTTAGGCGGCATATTGCCCAGATCTTTCGCTGCGCGGACACCTGAAGCGATCGCCAGACCATGGCTGATAGCACGTTCACCCAGTGACAGCTCGCGGCGTGTCGGGACATTGAAAACCAGCTTGCGCAGCGGGCGGCGGGTTTCCGGCTTGGTGCTCTTGAACTGGTTAAAGGTGTAGAGGCTGTCTTTGGTGGTCTCAACCGCCTGACGGACTTTCCAGTAAGTATCACGGCCTTTAACGTGCAGTTCAGTCAGGAAGCAGACGGCTTCCATTGACCCGGTTTCATTCAGCGTGCTAATAGTTTGCTTAATAATTTGTTTGTACTGGCGTTCATCCAGCTCACGCTCTTTACCACAGCCAACGAGTAAAACGCGCTCGGAAAGAACGTTCGGGACATGGTGAAGCAACAGCATCTGGCCAGGCTTTCCTTCCAGATCACCACGACGCAGCAGGGAACTGATGTAACCCTCGCTGATCTTATCCAGTTGTTCAGCAATTGGAGAGAGGCGGCGTGGTTCAAAGACGCCAACGACGATACAGGCACTGCGCTGTTTCTCGGGGCTACCACTTTTTACACTGAACTCCATGCGTACTCCTACATCCTATAAAGACAATTAGGGCTAAATGTTAGATAATACCGCACTTACTTGTTGGTTCTTGAATTCAGGTTAAGATCAAAGTGCAGGCTGACAGTTAGCCGAAAGATAAAAAAATAACTGATTTACCGGAAAATTATAGTGATTCCAGCAAAAAAACAAGTTTTCTATGGGTATATAACGCGTGATTATTGTTCGTTATTTGACACGTGAGACAATCAAGAGCCAGGTAGCGGTCCTTTTTGTATTGTTTCTTATCTTTATCAGTCAGAAGTTTATCCGCATTCTGGCTGATGCGACAGACGGATCCATTCCTGGTGATCTGGTGCTGACTCTGATGGGGCTTTATATGCCCTCAATGGCGATGCTGATGCTGCCGTTGAGTTTATATATTGGGATCCTGCTCACTTTCGGACGATTATATGCCGAAAGTGAAATCACGGTAATGAATGCAACCGGTATCGGGAACACCTTCCTGATCCGGGCGGCATTGTGGCTGGCGATTATCACAGGGGCAATTGCGGCGTTCAATGCGCTGTGGCTGGCTCCCTGGAGTGCCGAAAAAGAAACTCAGGTCATGGAGAAAGTGGAAGCAGACTCAGGTCTGGATCTGCTGGTGAAAGGCCAGTTTCAGGGCGCGCCGGATGGCCGTGGCGTGGTGTTCGTCGATGATATTTCTGACAAGGGCAGCAAGCTGCACCGGGTATTCGTCGCACAGCCGACTGCCAGTGACACATTGCGTCCCAGTGTGATGTTTGCCAACAGCGGTACTGTGGATGTACTCAAAGATGGCCGCCAGGTTCTCGATCTTCAGGATGGCGTCCGCTATGAGGGACTGCCGACCCGTTTGGACTATTCCATCACGGCTTTTGATAATTATCAGGCGGTGATTGGCCAGCGTGCAGTCAAAGAAAAAGATCGTGACTGGGATGCATTGCCAACCTTGGCCCTGATGCAGCGGCCAGAACTGGCGGCCCAGGCCGAATTCCAGTGGCGGATGTCCCTGGTGATCTGTATCCCGCTGCTAACCATGGTGGTGGTGCCTTTATCGGCAGTGAATCCGCGGCAGGGGCGCTTTGCCAAACTGGTGCCTGCGGTGCTGATCTATCTTTGTTATTTCCTGGCGATCAGCGCGGCGAAATCGGCGGTGGAAGATGGTGGGCTGCCGGTCGGTGTCGGATTGTGGAGTATTAATATTGTCATGCTGTTAGTGGCGATTGGGCTCAACAGCTGGGACTCGCTGCCAATGCGACAATTCAGAGACAAATTCCGGAGATGCGGCTGATGTTTAAAATTCTCGACTGGTACATTGGCCGTACCATTATTGCCACTTCTGCTCTGACGCTGTCGACCCTGGTGGGTCTGTCAGCCATCATCAAATACGTGGAACAGCTGCGTAAAGTGGGCGACGGGACGTACGATTTATGGAAAGCATTACTCTTTGTGCTGCTCAGCGCACCACGTGATATCGAAATGTTCTTCCCAATGGCTGTATTGCTGGGAGCGCTGATAGGTCTGGGCACACTGGCGTCCAGTTCAGAGCTGGTGGTTATGCAGGCGGCAGGCTTCTCTAAGCTGGATATCGGCCTGTCGGTGCTGAAAACCGCTGTGCCACTGATGTTGCTGGTGATGGTGCTGGGGCAGTGGGGAGCCCCGGAAGCGCAGAAAGCAGCGCGGGAATTACGTGCGATCTGGACTTCTGGCGGTAATGTGTTTTCGGTACAGCGCGGGGTCTGGGCCAAAGATGATAACGACTTTATTTACATTGGCCGAATTCATGAACAAACCAATCTTAACGCGATAAACATCTGGGAATTTGATGAAAAAGACGCGCTGAAAGACAGTTTGTTTGCCCGCTCTGCGACTTTTCTCGACGGAAAAGGCTGGGAGCTGAAAGATGTCACTGTGACCCACATTGGCGAAGAAAAGCAGGAAAATACCCATTTCGACACCAAAATCTGGCAGACCAGTCTGACCCCGGATAAGCTGGCCGTGGTCACAGTCAAGCCGGAAGAACTGGCACTTTCAGGTGTATACGATTATGTGCAGTATTTAAAAGACACCAAGCAGGATGCCTCCCGCTATGAGCTGGCATTCTGGCGTAAAGCCCTGCAGCCGTTCTCAATAGCCGTCATGATGCTGCTGGCTCTGTCTTTCGTTTTCGGGCCGTTACGTTCCGTAACTATGGGTGCACGGGTACTGTCCGGGGTGATCTTCGGGTTTGCTTTCTACATTTCTAATGAAGTGTTCGGCCCGCTGAGTATGGTGTACCGTTTGCACCCTGTTATAGGTGCGTTGGGGCCAAGTCTGGTTTTCCTCTTTATTACCCTCTATCTGCTCCGACGCAAACTCTGAGTCTGATGACAGGCTCCGATGACAGATAGACAAAAGGCGCCGTTCAGGCGCCTTTTTTGCACGTTCGATCTGCCGATCAGTTGGGTTTTGGCAGCAGCACCATTTCACATTCTGCCATCAAATCCTGCAGTGATTGTTTGGTGTGGCTGAAAGGCACCAGCAAATTGCCCAGGCCAAAGGCCGATGTCGCCATGCGGATAAGGGCTTGGGTAAAACGAATATTTGAACCATCGGCATTTTGAATGCGCAGCTTCCAGGCGCGCATTCCCAGAGTCTGGCCAGCCTTGCACCAGAAATAGCCAAAGAAGGCGACTATGGTGGCACCCAGATACACAGAGTATATCGGTGCAGCAACCGGATGCCGGGTGAGATATTCACTGGCATCAGCATAGTTGCCCAGGCTCAGTGCGCCGCTGCTGAGCAGCAGAGCAATAATGGCCATGGCAAGGCCGCCTGCCAGCATCAGTACCGCTGCGACGACCAGAGCGTCATAAATCCAGGCCCCGATCCGGCGAAATAGCCCCGGATATTGTTTGGTTTGCGTCATGTCCTTTTTCACTGTTGTTGTCATGGTTCCACCAGAAAGAGTAAGAGGGCAGGCAAACCTACTTGCCCTAAAAAAACTGCGGCACAGTGTAGCAATAGTTCCAGGCTCAGGGTACTCAAGTCGCGAGTTACCGTGCCATTGCACCTCATAGTGTCGACTGGATTGGCAACATTATGCATGGGAAAAAGCCTCAGTGATGAAAAATGCAGCAAACGGTGTATCACTCTTCATAAAGTTGCTTGCACATCAACACCGTATACGTATAATGACCGCCATTGCCCGGGTGGCGAAATTGGTAGACGCAGCGGATTCAAAATCCGCCGGTGGTAACACTGTGCCGGTTCAAGTCCGGCCCCGGGCACCAACTTCAACGACAAAGCCTCGACGAAAGTCGGGGCTTTGTCGTTTCTGCCGCTCAAAAACTTACGCTCGCTTTTTTCTTGTCATCAACCTGCGAGAGGCGAGCTTAAGCCTTTTTATCCTCATTCAATTGTGCATGAAAATGCCAGTGGCGGGATTTAGTGTACAGAGCCATACCTTGCCACAAACATCTTCACTGTTTCTTCGATCACGCTTTGCTCGTCGGCATTCTCTAGTGCGCTGAACCCATAGAGTTTCGGGTAAAACGTAAAGGCTTTCAGCTGGTAGACAAACTGCCGCGCTGCGAAGTCGCAATCTTCCACCATCAGCACACCGGCTGAATTGGCATCCTGTAAAAATTGCACCAGCGCAGTCATACAGCCGATGTCTGTATTATCAAGCGACTGCATCAGTTCGGGTTGCTGCAACATTTGCATAAAGGCAATTTTGGCGATGCGTAACAGCTGCGGTGAGGTCAGTAGGGCGACCTCCTGCCCGGCAATTTCTGTCAGCTGCTCTGCAATGTCCCGACTAGCATTAAAGGGTTTGTCCACTCCCTGGCTCAACTGCTCAAACATGCGTGCCAGGATAGCTTCAAACAGTACCTGCTTGGTGGCGAAGTGGTTATACACGGTGCGCTTTGAGACGCCGGCCTCACTAGAGACCTGATCCATACTTGTCTGTTCGACTCCCTGCTGATGAAACAGGGTTTCAGCGGCGTCCAGAATCGCCAGCCTCTTTTTCTCTGATAACGTCATGCCAGTCCTCACTATTCACCCCGGCATTGTAGCCAAACGCAAAAAAACTTGCACTACAGAGTTTACTTTTCTTTGTTTGAGTGTAAAACTACACCGTATAGTTTACTTTATTGGGTGGGGAAACATGCGTATCTGTCGATGGGCATTAACCTGTGCCGTGGGTATAGCAGTCGGAGT
This sequence comes from Photobacterium sp. WH77, assembly GCF_022014395.1. Classification (NCBI taxonomy): domain Bacteria; kingdom Pseudomonadati; phylum Pseudomonadota; class Gammaproteobacteria; order Vibrionales; family Vibrionaceae; genus Photobacterium; species Photobacterium sp. WH77. The sequence goes on from NZ_JAKLTE010000001.1 coordinate 137,962, forward strand.
GATGATCGTGAATAACAACTTATCTGCCGAGATGACGGAAACCGCCGCTCAGTCTGAGCGCTTTTATGAAGGGACCTTTCATAATGACAAACACCGCGAGCAGCCGGGCTTGATGAAGACACTGGGTATCCTGACTCGCTATATCACAGAGAAGCGGGTGGATGTATCGCCCAGCAGTGCAGTACCTGTCCAGGCGTTGAGCAGAAGGCAGTTGGATGCGCTGAGCACAAATGCCATTCATGTCGTTAAATTAGGCCACTCTTCCATCTTACTCAAAGTGAAGAGTGAGTACTGGCTGCTTGATCCTGTGTTTTCTGAGCGCGCCTCGCCTTTTTCTTTTTTAGGGCCTAAGCGCTTTCATCCTGCGCCTATCAGCATAGATGCATTGCCGCCTATAGATAAAGTGCTGATTTCTCATAATCATTATGACCATTTAGATAAAGCGGCGATAAAACAACTGGCCGCGAAAACCTCGCAGTTTCTGGTGCCTCTGGGGGTGGAAGGTGATTTGAAAGACTGGGGCGTTGATGAAGCGAAAATCCTGACATTTGGCTGGTGGCAGGAACACCAGAGCAGGGATGCCATGATAGCGTTTACGCCGACCCAGCATTTTTCAGGACGCGGACTGACAGACGCGAATCAGACCTTATGGGGATCATGGGTGATCAAAACGGAGGACACCAGTTTGTATTTCAGTGGCGATTCCGGTTATTTCGACGGTTTTAAGGCCATCGGGCACAAATACGGCCCTTTTGATCTGACTATGATCGAAACCGGCGCTTATGATAAAGACTGGGCCAGCGTGCATATGACGCCGGAAGAATCGGCACAGGCCCACCTGGACTTACAGGGCAACATCATGATGCCCATCCACAACGGGACTTTTGATCTGGCGTTTCATGCCTGGTACGAACCGTTGGAACGTATCCGCTCGGTCTCCAAAGAGCGCGGTATTACTCTCACCACCCCTGTATTTGGCCAGCCAATGGCGCTGACACAGCTTCCTGTCACCACAGCCTGGTGGCGGGAGATCTGAGCCGTCAGAATTGAGTGTTCTCTGCCAGTCTCTGGCAACTGGTGGATCCGATCATTGCTGTTCGATGAACTGGGGCAACTTATTCAGCTTGGAATTCACGTCACCAAAAAACTGCATGGCGTACCTGAACCAGCCCCAGTAGCGGGTATGCTGGATGCCTGAATGTGCCGCCGGAACGCTTCCATTTCGGTCTAACGTATCTTTATCGCTTAACGTCAATGATAAAAAATGGCATAGGCCTCTACACTGTTAAGATGTTTTAACGCTGAAGTGGATAAAACAGGGAAGCGATATGATCGATCTGGTGACTTTGGGCGTAACGGTTTTTATGGGCTTTTTTGCCATTATGAATCCCATTGCCAATACGGCGGTATTCACTGGATTGACCGCCAGCCAATCAGCGCATGAAAAAAAGCAAACCGCCATTAAAGCGCTGACCGCCGCTTTTTTCATTGTCGCGGCGTTCAGTTTGCTGGGGAAAGGGATATTCCAGCTGTTCGGGATCACATTACCGGCACTGAGAATGGCCGGGGGAATATTGGTCTTTATGGTGGGTTACCATATGTTGCAGGGAAGCAGTTCTTCCATGCAGACACAAAGCCCAAGCAAGGAGGCCGAGGACGTCGCCATTTCTCCGCTGGCGATCCCGATTCTGGCGGGGCCGGGCACAATAGCAACCGCGATGAATTACTCAGCCGCAGAAAGCTTGCTGCATATTCTGATCACAATTTCTGCGTTCGGGGTGTTGTGCCTGGTCACCTTGCTGTGCTTTTTGTATGCCCAAAAGCTGGTGGCATTTCTGGGTAAAGACGGCGTGAATGTCATCACCCGTATCATGGGGTTACTCTTAACGGTAATTGCGATGCAGATGCTGATTCAGGGTGTACATGATGCGATGCATTTGTTTACGCCAGCGGGCGGTTAATGCATTAAGGATACTTGCAACATTACTAGCGAAATGTTGTAACCTGCTTATCTTTATGGCTTCAACTAGCGATGCTGGCTGAGCGTCAGGGCTGTGAGATTGTTCACTGTTTAAATCAATATATTTGTTCCTGTGTAATATGAAACTAGTCTTGCATGTGTGGTCTATCTTGGAGCGATTGCATGAAAGGTATTGGGCTAGGTTTTATCTTACTTTTGCCAGGCATGGTACTGGCGGCACAGCATAATAATACAGTGAAGATGTCATATGTCGGAGGGCGTATGGCGAGACAACGTTAGATGTATCCTCATCTGATCGTGAGGAATATGAAGAAGCGGGCTTTTCGATTGATGACACGGACAAAGGCTACAAGTTTTTCCTGGGCCACAGAATAAATCGTTACGCGGCTGTTGAAGGGTTTTTGGCGGATCTGGGTGAAGCAACACTGAGTCATCAGGATATGGCGATTTCTGCTTCTATGGAAATGGATACTTGGGGCGGGGCGGTACTGGGGATTGTGCCTTTACATCCACACATTGAAGCCTTTGCAAAGCTGGGGCTGCATGCTTGGGATATGAGCGCAAAAATGCAAGGCCAGACTCTGTTAGAGGATGATGGCACAGATGTGCTGTATGGGATTGGTGCCCGCTATATTTACTACCCGACCTATTCGGATGATGCAGTTTCTGTCCGTATCGAATATGAGCGCTTCGAGCTGGATGAGGAGAGCGTGGATTTGCTCACAGCTGGGATCAGCTACCATTTCTAAACCACCACCGGCTCAGTGAACCCAGGCTTGCCTGGGTTTTTTTGCTAATGGTAAGCAGTTTTCTGTTCACTGCCTGCCAACAATTAATAATCTGCTTTACAACCTCACTGACTATGGGCGAGACTTCTCCCTGTAAATTTTATGGTCAATGTTTTGTGCTGTTTGCTGCTGTGCAGGGCGCGATAATCTGCTAACAGGTTGAATGCTAACTATGTGGGATCCTTTATTGGAAAAAATTGAGCTGGTCATCATGTACTTTTTGACCCACAAACTCTTGCTCAGTCTGTGTGTCATACTGCTGGTGATCGTGATCCGTCGTGTCACCATCACGCGGATCCGTGGCGAGGTTAATTTTCTCAGTGAAGATCAGCGAAAATGGATCTCGCGCACCAAAAATGGTGCTTTTACCTTATTGCTGCTGACCCTTTTTCTATTATGGGAATCGGAAATCAGCAAGTTTGCCCTGTCGCTGACCGCCATTGCAGTGGCCCTGGTGGTGGCATCGAAAGAAATCATTCTCTGTATTACCGGCTCCCTGCAGCGTGCCAGTTCCCGTTCGTTCCGAATTGGCGACTGGATTGAAGTGGGACCAGTTTACGGCGAGGTTATCGAGCATAATCTGATGGCTACTGTGATTCAGGAAATTGCCCTGCAGCAAGGCCAGTACCATTACACGGGCAAAACCATTACTTTGCCGAACAGTATGTTTTTTACCGTGGCGGTAAAAAACCTGAATTTCATGAAACGCTATGTTTATCATGTGTTTACTGTCACAGTGAAAGAAACGGTGAACCTCTATCCTATGGTTCCTGTTCTGTTGGATAAAATTGACGAACATATCGCCGACTTTATCGATATAGCCAGACGCTATAACCATATGATTGAGCGCCATGCCGGGGTCGATTTACCGGGTTCAGATCCGCATATTTATATCACCACGACCGCCACGGGTGAGCAGCAGGTGCACTTTAAGCTGTTTTGTCCGACAGTGCAGGCAGCCGAACTGGAGGCGAGAATCCGGGAAGACTTTATGACCCTGTACTGTGAACAATACCTGCCTGTTACCGCCAAGGCTGTCGAGCTGGAATACCAACCAGCCTGACCCGCGCTGCATGAATTACAAAATCAATCGCAAAAAGCAGCGCCCTATGGCGCTGCTTGGCTTTTGCACAAACTGATTTTCATTGAACACAACACAATCAGGGTGGTGAATCACCACCACTGTGATAGAAGCAAGTTGCAGGCCAGCATGCCAGTTGGCAATTTCATTTTGCAGTTGCTCATTGTCGCCCACTCAGAATTTGCAATTTGAAAAGGCACAAGGCATTGTGCTACCGGATGTATAAGTATTTAAGGATGACACGTATGTTCAGTCAGGCCGTTGATCAGGATATCGAACTGGTTCTGGTGCAGCCCTCTTTCGCTGCCCGTTATGTCGAGCTGGTGAATGCGCATTTTGATTATCTGGCCCAGTGGCTGGCCTGGCCGCCACACTGTAATACTGAGGCGGATTTTACCGATTTTATCCGTCGCTCCCTGCATGATTACGCAGAGGGGAAATCCCTGGTGTGCGGCATTTTTTACCGGGGACAACTGGTCGGCAACTGCAGCTTTAATACCATAGATTACAGCCTGAAAACGGTGGATATCGGTTACTGGCTGGCGGCCGATTTTCAGGGGCAGGGCATTATTACCCGGGTATGCCGCCATCTTTGCTGCCTGGCGTTTGACCACTTTGCTATGGAGAAAGTGGTGATTTCAGCCGCGGTTGAAAATACGGCGAGCAGAGCGGTAGCGGAACGTCTGGGCATGAAGCTGGAAGGAGTGATCACCCGCAGTGAGAACCTCAACGGCCGCATCCTTGATCATGCTATTTATGCCCTCCATCGTGATTCAGAACATTAATGATTGTAAGGAGAGATAATGAGTGAAGTGACTTACCCTATTCACGGGGCCTGCCAGTGTGGCGGCGTGACGTATACATTGCTCGCACCGCCGGCAATGGTTGTGGCTTGCCACTGCAAAGAGTGCCAGAAGCTCTCGACCAGTGCGTTCAGCATTACCGCTATGGTGGACGCCAAAGACGTGGTTTTTGAAGGCGTGATGGCTGACTGGTCTCGTCCTGCTGACAGCGGTAATACCTGCGCCGCGAAATTTTGCCCGACCTGCGGCAACCGTATTTATCATTTTAATCCCAAGCAGCCTGATGCCATTAAACTGAAACCCAGTAACCTGAGTGACACCCGCGTGATTCAGCCGACTGCTCATGTCTGGGTCAGTGAAAAACAGGACTGGGTTTCTATTCCGGCTGGCGTGAAGCAATTTGCCAGGCAGCCGTAAATCCAGCCCACTCTTCCCTGCTTAATCAGTGCCTACTGCCTAACCTCGCTTGATCGTCTACCCCTTAGCTATGGGATATAACTCCAATGGTATGAAAGGTTTGTGCAGACAAGAGATTACTAATCACGGTGTTTTTTTGTTCTACACTCAGAAAGGCAATGTCCGGCAACCTCAGCATGCACGCTGTAAAAGGGCCGGGTGTAAAGCATGACATAAATAAGAATAACAGGGTATCGCGATGAGCAATGTATTCAATATTGGGCCAGGAAAGGCCTGTGGGTGGTTAGGCTTAGGTTTGCTGCTGTTATCTGGCGGCATACAGGCAAAAACAGAAGAAGAGGCAAAAGCGCAGATCAAGCAGGATCTGATAGGCTTTTGTTCAGATTGTCATGGCAGAAACGGGGTGTCTGAGCTTAAGAATGTGCCTAACCTGCGTGCCCAGCCTCCTGAGTATCTGAAAGCGCAGTTGCTGGCTTTTCGCAGTCAGCAAAGAAGCAGCTCATTCATGGATGCATTTATCTATCAGATTAATGATGCACAGATTGAGCAGGCTGTGGCCCATTTCTCTGCCCAGCCTTCGGCACTGAAAGGCAAACCAGCCTGGCGCGGTGAGAAATGGCCCGGTGACATGGCCGCCGGTGAACAGCTTGCGTATGTGGGTAATGCGTCGGCCAATGTTCCCGCCTGTGTGGCCTGCCACGGCCCAAGTGGTATTGGGGTGGAACCGGGTTTTCCACGGTTGGAGGGGCAGAAGCCTCAATACATGATCAACCAGCTTAAAGCATGGCAGGCCGGTAAACGTCCGCCAGGCCCCCTTGGTGTGATGAGTGCTATTGCCAAGTCAATGACGGATGATGAAATTGTCGCCGTTTCTCACTACTTTGCGCAACTGGGGGGCGAACAATGAAAACGCTAATGTTGTTCACTGTGTGTCTGATGAGCTCTGCGGTCTCGGCCGCCACCGAGTATGAACAAGAGTATGTGCATTTAGGCGAAGTGGAGCCGGGCAAGCGATTGCCAGAGGGAGAAAACTACCACGCCCTGCCAGACTGGAATAACCTGCCTGAAGCGCATTTTGGCGAAGCGGTAAAGAAGGGCTATACCCTTTTTACAGATACCCAATCGCTTAAAGAGCAGGGAGTGAGCAAAGGGGGGCTGAACTGTGTTAACTGCCATCTGAACGCTGGTCGTCTGGCCGGTGGCGCTCCGCTTTGGGCCGCTTATGTGGCGTATCCGGCCTACCGTTCCAAAAATGACAGAGTGAACACTTTTGAAGACAGGCTGCAGGGATGCTTTCGCTATTCGATGAACGGTGGCGATAAAGTACCGGCGCTGGACAGTGATGAAATCCGAGCCTTGACGGCGTATTCCTATTGGCTGGCAACCAATGCGCCGGTTAACAGCCAGTTACCTGGCCGCGGGTATTTCAGTGCAGACAAACCTGCACAGGCTCCTGATTTTGCACGTGGTAAAGCGGTTTATCAGGAACAATGCGCATTTTGCCATGCGCAGAACGGTGAGGGACGTAAAGCTGAAGGACGTTATGTTTTCCCGCCGCTTTGGGGAGAAGACAGTTATAACTGGGGCGCTGGTATGCACCAGATCAATACTGCGGCTGCTTTTATTAAAACCAACATGCCGCTGGGGATGGGCAATACGCTGACCGATCAGCAAGCCTGGGACGTCGCCCTGTACATCAACAGCCAGAACCGGCCCCAGGATCCGCGCTTTACCGGCAATGTAAAAGAAACCGCTGAAAAATATCATGCCCATCAGGGCATGTATGGTAAGCCTTCGCCGGCTGATAAGCACATTCTTGGTGATCCGGCTCAACAACCCAAATGACCCGGTGAGTTGAAATTAAGCGAGATAGCGAATGACGGCTCGCTGTCTCGCTTATTACGGCCGATTAAATCATTACACCTTGAAGTGACCTGCCATTTTTTCCAGTTGGGCAGAGAGGGTGGACAGCTCTTCGCTGCTGGCTGATATCTGTTCGACCGCGCTGCTGGTGTCGCGCGACATAATATAAATATTGTTGATATTATTGCTGATTTCTTCTGACACTGCAGATTGCTGCTCAGAGGCTGCCGCGATCTGAGATGTCATGTCTGCGATATGTTCCACCGATTGCACCACTTGCTGAAGGCGCTGAGTGGCATTGGTGGCCTGTTCAGAGACGCCGTAAGTGTGCTCAATGCTTCTGGTCATTACATCGCTGACGTCACGGCCGTGGTTGAGCAGGGTTTCCAGCATGGTGGCGGTGTCGCTGGTGGCATCCTGAGTGTGTTGAGCCAGATGACGCACTTCTTCTGCAACAACGGCAAAGCCACGCCCGTGTTCGCCTGCCCGTGCAGCTTCAATCGCGGCATTGAGGGCAAGCAGGTTAGTCTGGTCAGCAATGTTGCGTATGGTGTCCAGTACCTTGGTGATCTCATCTGAGCTTTGACGAAGCAGGCCCAGTTTATCGTTGGCTTCACGCATGTCACTGGACATTTCATTTAGCCTTTCAGTACTTTGCATAAGTAGGCCAGCGCAATCTGTCACTTGGGTGTTGGCATCGTTGCTGACAGTGGCGACTGTCGCTATATTGCCTGAGATATCTTTGGCTGTGGCACTCATCTGATCGATCGCCACTGTCAGCTGTGTGGTTTCCTGTTCCTGCCGCGATACAGTCTCTGCCGTCTGCACCGCACTGGCAGCTAATGCCTCCGCTTCACTGCGCTGCTGACCGGCCGCGATTTTCAGTTGATGGATGATCTCACTCAGTTTACCGGACATGGTTTTCATCGAGGCATACACCCCGGTCGCCGGTTTGTCGTCAGCCATGTCCAGACGCAGATTGCCGTCGGCAATGGCGCTGGCAATGTGTTCCATGTGCTCAGGCTCTCCGCCTATCGGTCTGGTAATGCTGCGGCTGATCAGGAGGGCGGCAGGAATGATCAGTACCAGCATAGCCAGAATGACAAAAAAACTGCTGATATTGAGCTGGCTGATGGCTGCCAGCGCTTCAGCCTGGTCGATCTCTGCAACGATAACCCAGCGTATGGCCCCGAACTGAACCGGTGCAAACGCCGATAGCACGGCGTTTCCTTTGTAGTCATTGATGGCATCAATATTGGTTTCACCCGCCAGGGCGCGGCGCACGGCTTCGGTATCAATACTGCCTTTGTCAGGATGCAGGAAAGAAGCATGTACTGAGTGGTTAACAGGGTCGATATACGAGTTGGAACGCATCAGCTTATCCGGCCCGACAAGGTAGGTTTCCCCGCTGTCACCCAGTCCGGCCCGGACGCCCATAATGGCCGTCAGACGATCGATCGGAAACTGAATAACTAATACACCAGCCAGACTTGCCCCCTGATAAACCGGGGCCGCTATGAAACCGGCCGGAGAGTGGTAAGAGGGCAGATAGAGGCTGAAATCTATCAACGCAGTCTGGCCTTTCGCCAGCGCCATTCCAGCCTGGTAAGCGTGACTGAGCAAGCTGGCACTGAAAGGGCCGTTACTCAGAGAGGTCGCAAAATCCACCTCCTTGTAGACGCTGTACACTACCTGTGACGTTTGCGCATCGATCAGAAAGAGATCGTAATAGCCTGAGGTTTCAATCAGCTCCCGAAAAAATGGGTGATAGGCAGCATGGGCCTGATCGTAGGCTGAATCACCGCTTTCATCGAGCCGTTGCTTCTCACCCAAAGGATAAGGACTGTTCGCCAGGTAGCTGGCTTGCAGTGAAATAGCTGCAGGAGAAAGCTGGCTAAATAGCGAGTCTGCGGATAACTGAAGATCCGGCGCGTTAGCCTTCAGCTTGGGGATGAACTGCTCGGTGTAAAACTGTTTGACCTGGTGACGTGCAGTCTCATCGACCGGCGGCAGTTCAGCGATTCCCTGACGCAAAGCCTTCAGTGCCTGCGCCGTGAACGGGTTGTTGGCTTCCAGTGTAATTTGCTGATTGAGTGCGGAAAAGTAACGCTCTACCGCATCCAGTTTTACTTCGCGTAATGATTCCAGCTGGTTATAGGCTTGCAGTTTTAGCGAGTCTCCGGCCTGATAAGTGGCAATGATCATCATAGCCAGTGCCGGAACCAGTCCTGACAGGAGCAAAGCGGTGAGTATTTTTTGCTGCAGTTTCATGGTTTGCCTCGTAGAAGCGACGCTGCTGTAATTCGAAATTAGTTCACGTTTTGTGCGACGACGTCAGTTAAACGCGATCAAGAGTGCGTTTTGTGATGTGAATCAAGTGTAATAATGTGAGTGTTGAATAAGCGCATTCAGGGCAGGGGCACGGATGAAGAATCAGGACAATTGTCCCAAAAATAAATGAATTTGCAGTCAGTCTCGGTGCTGAGCAGGCGATTCTTTTTCTGAACGATAAGATTCAGTCGCCCTAACTAGCAGTAATGAACTTAGTCAGGAGACTGTTTTGATGGCAAAAGTGACAACGCTGAGTGCAGAAGAGAAGCAAAATCTGGTGAATGAACTCAAACAGCTCATTGCCCTGCGCATGGGAAAATCGGTCAGTGTGACGCATCAGTTCAATGATGAACAGGGCTTAGTCGTAGCCTTTGCTGTCGAAGGACAACGCTGTATGGAAGTGGCCTTTTAGCCGCCAGTTGCCCGTGCTGAGGTAGCGACGGGCCGCTGACAGATTACACAGGATCAAAAGTGGCCAGCGCCAGTATCTGCTCGATAGTCCGGGTAAAGTCGAGACCGATTTCGCGGCTGGCCATCGGAAAGACGCTGCGCTGGGTCATACCCGGTGACGTATTCATTTCAATAGGGTAGATCTTACCGTCGTCGCCGAGAATCACATCCAGCCGGCCCCAGCCGCGGCATCCTAGCGCCTGAAAAGCCGACAGTGAAAGTTGCTGAATAGCCCGCTCTGTCTCGGTGTTAAGGTCGCTGGGGCAATGGTAACTCGCAGTCTGGGCGCCGAATTTGGCTGTCCAGTCAAAGAAAGTGTCAGAGCGAATTTGTACTACGGGCAGTGCGGTGTCACCCAGAATACCACAGGTGTATTCCCGGCCAGTGATGAAAGCCTCAAGCAGGATATCGTGGTCATATTCAAAGGCCTGCATCACTGCGGCCTCCAGCTGAGCTGAGGACTCTACTTTCGACACCCCTATGCTGCAACCCTGAGAGCTGGGTTTGACGACCAAAGGGTAGCCCAGATCGTCGGCTGCCGACTGAATCTCTTGCAGCGACTGCTGACGATGAACGGCGACCCAATTGGCATAGTGATAACCGTGTTGAGCCAATATCTGGCGTGTGCGCAGTTTATTGAGACACAGTGCCGATGTGGCCAGGCCGCTGCCGGTATAAGGGATTGTCAGCCAGTCCAGCAACCCCTGAATATGACCGCTTTCACCCAGGCTGCCATGCAGGGCAATAAAGACCTTATCGACCGACTGCAATGCCTCCAGGGTGCCGTACAGGCTGGAGGGATCAATCGCCACCACCTCATGCCCTAATTCATCAATGGCTTCGCAGACGGCCTGACCAGAACGCAGTGATACACTCCGCTCGCTCGATTCCCCGCCCATTAACACACCTACACGCATAATCAATCCCTTCCATAAGTCCGTAAGCTCATATAGTAACGAATTAGCCCTGTGATACAAAACTATTGATTTACAAAACAATAATGAAACATGACCTTGGTTCGGTAAATGACAGCTCAATCATTTACTTACCTTTAGAAAAAAAACGTGTCAGCGGATAAACGAAATCAGATCGCATGAGGTGGCATTGTTGTGATGATCTTCAAAGACAGCCCTTCTTTTTCTCTGCTAGCATTTGTTATCAAAGTTACCGGTAACATAACAACTAACAGCCGGCCTTTAACGACAACGACGTGACTAATAACAATAGGACTGTACCTGATGAAAAAGCTCACCTGCACTCTGCTCGCTGCCTCACTGGCCGGCACTTTTACTGCTTCCGCGCTGGCGGCTGACTACACCTTTAAATTCCAGTCGTCTGACCCGGCTGGAGATAAAAACTTTCAGGTTCAGCAAGCCTGGGCGGAGCGTGTTGAAACCATGTCTGCCGGCCGTATCGACATTGACTTACTGCCTGTGGGCAGTGTGGTTAAACACACCGAAACCCTGAACGCGATTAAACTGGGGATCCTGGATGGTCACATCACAGCGACCAGCTACTTTTCCGGCAAAGATCCTGCGTTCGGCTTGATTGGTAACACGGTCGGTGCCTGGTCTGATACCACTCAGCTGTTGCAGTATGTGAATTACGGTGGCGGCTATCAGCTGATGACCGAGCTGTATGCACCTTACGGGGTGAAATTTGTCGGCGGCTCGACCACAGGTGTGGAGTCTTTTGTGTCTAAAGTACCGGTCAATGGTGTGGACGATCTGAAAGGCCTGAAACTGCGTGCCCCGGAAGGTCTGGTTCAGCAGGTGTTTGCGGCGGCGGGTGCCTCACCGGTTAACCTGCCGGGTTCAGAAGTGTTCACCGGCCTGAGCAAAGGTGTGATTGACGCCGCGGATTACACTGTCTTTTCCACTAACCAGAAAGCCGGTATGAACGATGTGGCCACACACCCGGTTCAGCCGGGCTTCCACTCACTGCCGCTGATCGACATTTCGATGAGCCAGAAAAAGTGGGACAAACTGCCTGCGGATCTGCAGGAGATCCTGACGACCTCTGTACGCGATTTTGCCTATGACATGACCACTCAGCTTAAGATCGCCGATCAGCAGGCGGTGAAAGAAGCCCAGGCGAACCCTAACATTACCATTCACAACTGGTCGGACGAAGAGCGTAAGAAATTCCGGGAAATCGCCCGCGAACAATGGAAAGTGTTTGCTCAAAAGTCGCCAAATGCAGAGAAAGTCTACCAATCTGTAACTAAGTTCCTGGAAGATAACGCACTGTTGTAATCCTCCGAACTGCTTGTCTGACACGCACCACTAATCCCCCTGTGAGAGGGCTGTAATCAGCCCTCTGTATCCGATGTAGTAAGAGTTGTGAACTGTCATGAATACCAATCCAACCCCCGCAGAGCATGATGAGGACAAGCCGAAGAATGGCTTGGATGCGGCCATCGTCCACATAGGCAATGCGCTGAGTCTGTTGTTTATTTTTACGGTGATCATTTCATTTTATGAAGTGCTGATGCGCTATGTGTTTGATTCACCGACTATCTGGGTGCATGAAACCGCGTCGTTTCTTGGTGGTTCTCTCTTTATTGTCGGCGGCCTGTATGCCATGGCGACCAACAAGCACGTGCGTGTGGTCCTGCTGTACGACATGGTGTCACCGCGCACGCGTCAGTACCTGAATGTATTCCATCATGTGATGGGGCTGCTGTTTTCTGTGCTGATGTCATGGGCCTCGTACACCATGGCCCGTGAAGCCTGGATCACCCCTTGGGGCGAAATGCGTCTGGAAACCTCAGGTTCTGCCTGGAACCCTCCTTTTCCCGCTTTGCTCAAAGGGATCATTTTTATCTGCCTGTGTGTATTGTCTGTGCAGTTTCTGTTGCACCTGATCGCTGAAATCCGTGGACTGAGGAAAAAAGATGTTTGAGTTATCGTCAATGGGGATCGGCTTCGGCAGCCTGCTGATGCTGGGGCTGATGATTGCCTTGTTGCTGACCGGGATGCAACTGGCGTTTGTCACCGGCCTGGTGGCACTGATCTTTACCCTGGGCTGGTTTGGTCCGGATGCCTTGCCGCTGGTCACCAGCCGGATGTATTCGTTTGTCGACGGCTATATTTTCCTCGCTGTACCTATGTTCGTGCTGATGGCAGCGCTGCTTGATCGCTCCGGCATCGCCCGTGATCTTTTCGACGCCATGAAATCCGTCGGCCGTCGTCTTCGCGGCGGCGTCGCGGTGCAGACCTTGCTGGTGGCCGTGGTGCTGGCGTCCATGTCGGGCGTGATCGGTGGTGAAACCGTGCTGCTGGGTATTCTGGCGTTGCCGCAAATGCTGCGCCTGGGGTATGACCGCAAGCTGGCAATCGGCACCACCTGTGCCGGCGGCGCGCTGGGCACTATGCTACCGCCGAGTATCGTGCTGATCATCTATGGTCTGACGGCCAGCGTGTCGATTGGCGATCTGTTCAAGGCGGCTTTCCTGCCTGCCTTGTTGCTGGCACTGATGTACATCGGCTATGTCCTGATCCGCTGCAAACTCAACCCTGCGCTGGCCCCTTTGCCAACCGAACAAGAGCTGGCGGAAGACGCCGCCAGGGATATCAGCTATTTCAAAGCTTTATTTTTCCCATTACTGTCGGTCGGGGTTGTGCTCGGCAGTATTTACACTGGTGTGGCGTCAGTTACGGAAGCCTCTGCGCTGGGTGTGGTCGGCATCATGATCAGCACTGTGATCCGGCGCGAAATGAGCTGGAGCATGCTCAAAGACAGTGCCATTGCGACCATGCGTACCTGCGGCATGATCATGTGGATTGGCATCGGCGCCAGTGCGCTGGTTGGTGTGTACAACCTGATGGGCGGCATTGATTTCGTTGAAGAAACCATTCTGGCCTTCAGTGGCGGCAGTCCGACCATGACCTTGCTGATTATGATGGTGATCCTGCTGGTACTGGGTATGTTCCTGGACTGGGTGGGAGTCGCGCTGCTGACTATGCCTATCTTTGTGCCCATTATTACCGGTCTGGGCATGGACCCGATCTGGTTCGGCGTGGTGTTCTGCCTCAACATGCAGGTCTCTTTCCTGTCTCCGCCTTTTGGCCCGGCGGCTTTCTATCTTAAATCGGTGGCACCCAAAGATATCAGTCTAGGTGAGATCTTCAGCTCTCTGCTGCCTTTTATCGGCCTTCAGCTGATTGCACTGACTCTGGTGATTGTTTTCCCGCAGCTTGCGCTGTGGTGGCGTTAAGAAAATAACAATAACTATAAGGAACTGCCCTGCGCTGTGAGCAGGGCTGGGATAATGGCGATGAAACCAAAAAAGATAATTGTAATGGGCGTATCAGGGTGCGGCAAAAGCCTGATAGGCAGCACGCTGGCGACGGCACTGGGGCTGCGCTTTTTTGATGGCGATGATTTTCACTCGCCGGACAATGTTCGCAAGATGAGTGAAGGCGTGCCCCTCAATGATGAAGACAGGGCTGAGTGGCTGGCACGGCTCAACCAATTGTTGCGGGATGCCCCCAATGCGGTGCTGGCTTGCTCTGCGCTGAAACCTGAATACCGCCGCCAATTGCGCGCTGGGATCGACGGGCTGGAAATTGTCTACCTTCAGGGGGATTTTGACACTATCTGGAACCGCCACCAGCAGCGTGCGGATCATTATTTTAACGGTCGCGCCATGCTGGAAAGCCAGTTTGCGACTCTGGTTGAGCCAGAGCAGGATGAAGCACTGTTTATCGATATCCGCCAGTCTCAGCATGAGGTATTGCAGGATATTCTCACGCGACTGTCGCCGGCCTGAATAAGGCAAAGCGATTTTGAGTCACTCATTGCAGTAAAGGAAAAAGGAATGACATCAACCCAGTGCAATATAGCCATGATTGGTTTAGGCGTGATGGGGCGGAACCTGGCGCTGAACCTGCTGGAACACGGCTTTGCGGTGGCTGGCTTTGATCTGCAGGCCTCCCTGGTGCAGCAAGCCGGGCAGCAGGCTGAAAAGCTGGCGAAAGCGCCATTTACTGGCTGTGATTCTCTGCATCAGGTATTGGCGGCGCTACAGTCGCCGCGGGTGATTGCCTTGTCTGTCCCGGCAGGAAAACCGGTTGATGCCGTGATCTCTACGTTACTGGAAGCCGGACTGGAACCACAAGATATCGTGATTGATACCGGCAACAGCCTGTGGACGGATACCCTGGCCCGTGATAAGCAGTTTAAGGGACAGTTCCAGTTTTTCAGCACAGCTGTGTCGGGCGGTGAAGAAGGTGCCCGCCATGGCCCGGCTTTGATGGCCAGCGGCAGTGCCGCGGCCTGGCATCAGGTCGGCCCGATGTGGACAGCCATCGCCGCACAGGTCGACAGTGCGGGTCAGCCGCTGCCGCCGTTGAAGCAGGGCGAGGCCTGCGCGGCTTACCTGGGACCGGACGGTGCCGGCCATTACGTGAAAATGGTGCATAACGGCATTGAATATGCCGACATGCAGTTGATCTGCGAGGTTTATCACTTTCTCAGCCAGCACCTTACAATGTCTGCTGCCGAGATAGGTGAGATCTTTGCCAACTGGAACCAAGGGGTACTGAACAGCTATCTGATGGAAATCAGTGCCGATATTTTGCAGCAGCAGGATCCTGACTCCGACCGGCCGCTGGTGGAAATGATCCTGGATAAAGCCGGGCAGAAAGGCACAGGTTTGTGGACGGCCGTCAACAGCCTGGAAGTCGCCAGTCCGGCCCCGACTATTGCCCAGGCGGTGTTTGCCCGCGCGATGAGCGGGATGAAATCTCTGCGTGTGCAGGCGGCCAGCTCACTGCCTCTGGTCGCGGATGACGCTCAGACCCTGAATAAAGCCGAGCTGATCGCC
Source organism: Photobacterium sp. WH77 (assembly GCF_022014395.1). NCBI lineage: Bacteria > Pseudomonadati > Pseudomonadota > Gammaproteobacteria > Vibrionales > Vibrionaceae > Photobacterium > Photobacterium sp. WH77. The sequence continues at coordinate 153,506 of NZ_JAKLTE010000001.1, forward strand.
CAGCTGCACGATGCACTCTACTGCGCCAAGCTGTGTACCTACGCACAGGGATTTGCGCTGATGAAAACCACAGCTGCCGGGCAGGGATGGCCGCTTGATTACGCCGTTATCGCCAGGATCTGGCGTGCCGGCTGTATTATTCGCGCTATTTTCCTGCAGGATATCAGTCGTGCCTTTGAGCAGCAGCCAGCGCTGGAAAACCTGCTGTTAGCCGATCACTTCCGCACTCAGCTTACCGAGCGTCAGTTAAACTGGCGTAAGGCCGTTGCGTCTGCCAGCTTGGCCGGTGTTGCCATGCCGGGGATCAGCTCAGCGCTGCAATACTTTGACACCCTGCGCAGTGAAGTGCTGCCGGCCAACCTGTTACAGGCCCAGCGCGATTACTTTGGTGCCCATAGCTATTCCCGCATTGATCAGCCAGAGGCTGACGCCTTCCATCTCAGCTGGGGTCAGTCCCCGCGCGTGCAACGCAAAGTGTAATGCAAACAGGCCGGAGGGCCTGTTTCTTTTTGCGCCAGGTTACAAATCACAACAGGCGCTTGTGGTAATCTTGGGCTTGTTTAGCCCAATCCGACACATGAAAAATACCATGACAACCAAAAATAAACGCCCGACTTTGCAGGATGTTGCGAACCTGGTCGGAGTGACTAAGATGACGGTCAGTCGTTACCTGCGCGATCCCAGTCAGGTTTCAGCGGCCTTGCAGAGCAAAATTGCCGCCGCTGTCGAGGAGCTGGGATACATTCCCAATCGCGCCCCCGATATTTTGTCCAATGCCAAAAGTTATGCCATTGGCGTGCTGGTACCCTCACTCACCAACCAGGTCTTTGCGGAAGTGATCCGGGGCATTGAAAAGGTCACCGGTCCTGCCGGTTATCAGACCATGCTGGCACACTATGGCTATAGCGCTGAAATAGAAGAAAAAAACATCGCCTCCCTGCTGTCCTACAATGTGGATGCCATTATTCTGTCGGAAAGCGTGCATACCGAGCGGGCGCGAAAAATGCTCGATACCGCCGGGGTGCCTGTGGTGGAAATCATGGATTCGGTTTCCCCGGCCATCGCTCAGGCGGTGGGGTTTGATAATCAGGCCGCCGCTGAGGCGATGACAGAGCAGATGATCGCCCGCGGTTGCCGCCATATCGTGTATTTTGCCGCCCGGATGGATGCCCGGACCCACTTGCGCTTTACCGGTTATCAGCAGGTGATGAAGAAACACGGGCTGGTGCCGCGCAGCATTCAGACCGAGGAAGCCTCCTCGTTCAGCTTAGGCGCCGGTTTACTGCGGCAGTCACTGGCAAAATATCCGGATGCCGACGGTATTTTCTGTACCAATGATGACCTGGCCATCGGGGCGATTTATGAATGCCAGCGGTTAGGTATTCAGGTGCCGGCGCAAATGGCGGTGGCCGGTTTTCACGGCCATGACATCAGTCAGGTGATGGTGCCGCGACTGGCCACTGTGGTTACACCGCGTGAGCGGATCGGCTATGTCGCTGCCGAGCAGATTCTGCAGCGGCTGCGCGGCGAGCCGGCGACAGAGAAGGTGATTACCCTGGATGTAAAAATTGAGCTGGGCGAGAGTATTTAGCGGCCCTGAGTTTGGCTTGTTCACGCAACACTGAGCAAGTCATCCGGCCAGTGGCAGAGGTAAAAAAAGGGGACCAGAGGTCCCCGAACTTATTGCCAACACAACCATATAGGATGTAAAAGACACTTCACGACACACGACAGAACCCACCCGCAGCTCACCACTGTGACCGGGCTCTGGACATGTTCTGTTAACCCTGGCGGTAGTTCAGTCCCACCCGGTCTAAATAGTTCAGCTGGCCATGGAGGCGGGCTTTGAAATCATCCCAGTCACGCTGATCCGGCGGACACCAGCAGACTTCACTGACCGCCAGCAGGCGGGGATAAAGCAGGTATTCAAACCTTGCCTGGCTGTAGACATGCTCACACCATAACGCGCACTGAATACCCATGATTTGATTCAGTTTGGGATCGTTTGGCTCCAGCTCGGCCAGCGGGCGATAGCTGTACACAGTTTCCAGCGGTAAGATCCCGGCCCAGTTTGCACCGGCTTCCTCGGCGGAATGTCCCTGCGCCAGATCCAGATAGGTGTACTGCGCGGGCTGCATGATGACCTGATAGCCTTTGCCTGCACAGTCCAGTCCTGCCTGTTCATTTATCCATGGCATCACTATGGTGTTTTTACTGACTTTGTCGCCTTTGACCACTTCCTGCCAGCCGAGCATGCGCTTGCCTTTCTGAGCCAGGTAATTTTCGACAAAGCGTAAAATATGGCCTTGCAGTTCAAACGGGTCTTCATAGCCCTCTGCGGCCATCAGCTCGCGACACGCGGGGCTGTCAGTCCAGACACCGTTTGGCACTTCGTCTGCCCCCACATGCAGGAAAGGCGCCGGGAACAACTCGCAGACTTCATCCAGCACTGTGGTCAGGAAGGTGTAAGTGCCTGCCAGCGCCGGTGACAAAATGTTGTCTGAGTAATTCTGGATGCTGCGGTACTGCGAGCGATCAGCTTCATCAACCAGCAGCTCCGGCAGCGATTTTATGGCTGCCCGGCAATGGCCGGGAATATCGATTTCCGGGATCACCTGAATACCGCGATCTGCCGCATAGGCGACGATATCCCGGATCTGCTGTTTGGTGTAAAAGCCGCCGTACCGGCGATCAACAGTCGAAAACTGCGGGACCAGCTGCTCTTGCGGCCCGCGCCAAGCCCCTATGTCAGTCAGGGCAGGGTAGGCTTCTATCTCGATGCGCCAGCCTTCATCGTCGGTCAGGTGCCAGTGGAACGTATTGAACTTATAACGGGCAAGCTGATCGAGCAGTTTTTTTATCCGGGCAACGGAATGAAAATGGCGCGCGCAATCCAGCATCATGCCGCGGTGGCCGTATTGCGGCTGATCGTTAATTTCCACCATAGGCACGCTGAGCGAGTGCTCAATCTGATGAGTCGGCTGAGCAGGCAGTAACTGCAGCAGGCTGGCAGTTGCATGGCTGAACCCGGCCGAGGAGCTGGCTTCGAGCCAGATGTGATCGGGTTCGACCAGCATATGGTATGCGCCTTCAGCCAGATCGGCGCGCGCCTGATAGTGAATATTGCCGCCGGGGCCGACCTGCAGAGGCGTGTCGAGCCAATGGGCCAACTCCTGCTGCAGCCAGTTCACACAGCCCTGTGCGGCGTCAGGAAACGCTGCCAGTGCGGTATCGCGGGTAAAACGGAACTCGCCCGGTAAGGTTTTCAGACTGGCGGGAGCCGGGATCAGGTTAATCGACTTGGGCGCAGGTAACTCGACAGTCTGTCTGTCCTGCACCGGGTGTTTCAGGTTCACCGGGGTCACAGTCACCGGCAGTGCTTCGCCTTGCTGACTGGCATACAGGCAGGCTTCGATCACGCCGTCACCATGCAGGGTGAGTGGCGGAGTCTTAATGGAAAATTCGGTATAGAAATGGCTGTTGGGTGCCAGGGCGGTAGCGTCTGAGGCTGACAAGGTGCAGTAGCTGCCAATCTGCTGCAACACGCCGCGAGAGACCGAAGCCGGTTCAATCCAGCGACTGAGGATAAAAGCCAGGGACCAGGCTTCCAGCGTCTGTTCACCCAGGTTGTGTAAGGTCAGCGCGAAGCGGGATTCCGTATCGGTTTGATTGATAACAGTTAAATCAAGGCGATAGCTCATGATAGCCCCTTATAATGGATACAGGTTATGATCGCCCTGAGCGATCAGTATTGCGCCATCCATGGCATCTCCCTGCGGAGCAGCCAGTCGGCGTTGAATAGCGGGTGTCAGCCAGGGGGCGATGCGTTCGCCAATGCCGCCCATCAGACACACTTGGTCTGCACCGCGCGTCAGCAGAGCGTTCAGCCACATCTCAATATCTGTGGCCGTCTGCTGAAGCAATGCCACCGCCAGGCTGTCGTTTTGCTCTGACAGTCGGAAAATCTGCGGGGAAAACTGGCCATAATCGCAAGGACGGGCGGTTTTTGACCATTCGACAATGGCATCGACATCCTGTCCGAAGTGAGCCAGTACATGGCGGACCAGTTCGGTTTGAGGCACGATACCGTCAACGCTCAGTAACACTTGCTGAATGAGGCGCAGGCCCATAATGGCGCCGCTGCCCTGATCGGAAATCGGAAATTCCCGCCCGCCCAGCACTGTGATCTCCTTGCCGCGGCGAAGAATACCGACAGAGCCGGTACCGGCGATGAAAATCGCGCCGTCCTGCCCGTTCCAGGCACCCAGACAGGCGCCATAGCCGTCTGTGTTGAGCGCCATCCGGCCATAGGGATGCGGCTGGGCCATGAAGTCGTACCAGGCTTTGCGATGTTCAGCGCCTGCCAGTGCCAGACCGACAGCCATGTGAGAAAAGTCGGCATCGGTCAGGCCGGCTTGTGCCGCGGCGGTTGCAATCGCATCTTGTATCGATGCCATGGCAACTTCCGCGCCGAGCAGAATATTGGCGCTGCCGGTTTTAGCTTCAGCCAGTAGCTGGCCGTTATGATCGCAAAGCCGTGCCCGGCAAGAGGTGCCGCCGCCGTCAATACCGACCAGAAAACGCAAATCATCAGCCATGATGGCGCTCCTTACATTGCATCACGATAGCTAACAGATACCAGGCGGCATGCGGGATCCATTGCTCCCCCCAGCGCCAGTTCTGCAGCATGTCATTCGCCTGGGCCGGTGGCGCAAAGGCAATATCCGCTTCATTGTCAAAACCTGAGGTAATGCCATTGCAGATACCGCCTTTGGCATTGAAAAAACCTAACTCAGGCAGATAAAGCGGATTATTACGGCCGTGTCCGTCCAGCATACTCATATCAAAGGGGTTGAGGCCCAGCATCCAGTTCAGGAGCTGAGTGCCGTAATCTTTCAGCCTGCGGCTCAGTTCACTGCTGTGCACAACCGGGGCGGCCATGAAGGCCATAGCGGCGAGAGAGCCAAGTCTGGCATTTTCTCCCTGCCACCAATATCCGCTTTCATTATTGTGCGGAATAAAGAAAGCACAGTGCTTGTCGCCATCCACTGCTTTGACATACTGGCGCGGATAGCCAAAAGGATTACTGGCCGATTGCGTGATGTTCAATTCAAATTGCAGTGCATTGTCCAGCACCTCTTCCATCGCGTTCAGGCGGTGCTGATCCGATTCAATTTGTAAATACTGCAGCAAACTGATGACCGGCAGACCCGCTTCGGCGGCATGAAAATACGGCCGGCTGCCATCAGCGTTCGCGCTCCAGTAATGTTGCTGCTGGTTATCGGACTGCTGACGTGCAGCCAGTCGATCGGCCCAGTAACGGGCTTCGCTGAGATAGCGGGTTTGATCAGTCGCTTTACTCAGCTCGACCGCCGCCAGCAGCGCGCAATATTCATCAATGATGTTTTCTTCACCATTATCCAGATATTGGCTGTTGTGGGTTTTAAGGTGCCAGTATGCCGTCTGGGCCGATTCCAGATAGGCGTCGGTATGTTTCACCTTGCCCAGATCCAGTTTGCTCACCGCAGCACTGCGTACCAGCCTGGCCGCTGCGGCCAGGGCGGCAATCGCCATGCCGCCGCCCTGACGAAAAGCGGCCTGATAGCTGTCAGCTTTTATTCCCTCCTGAGTTGAATAGCTACAAATCTCCCGTTGCCCGGTGGACTTACTCCACTTATCGAACACTGTCATATAAAAATAACCCTGCGGTGCATGCATCCGCAGTAAAAAATCCGCGCCAAAAAGTGCCTCTTCAATCAGGCGGACGCGGGAAAAATCCGCAAAAGCGGGATCACCCTGCAGCGACTCAAAGGCGGTGAGCATATTCCACACCACCATAGGCGTCTGCTGCGGATTGAGGTAATTGGCATAGGACAGGTGACTCAGGTATTTACTGACATCGCCCGAGGCGTCGTACCAGCCGCCATGGGCGTCGACGACTGTGTCCTGATGGCCAAACAGCGGGACGGCATGATCATGCTGATCGAATTTGCCGCCGCAGCGCTGGGATTTGAAATAGTGCAGTACATCACTGAAAGTGCGCTGCATCAGCAAGCCGTCTGCGATCTCAAAGTCTGAAGACTCAAGATCACCAAAGCGGATCCGGTAGCGTCCTGCTTCCTGCCAGGCACTGAAATCAATGGGTGTTGCCGTGCCTGTGTGCCATTGATCTGTGCGCTGGCTTTGAGAGAGCGGCAGTTGCATCACAGCTTGTCGGTCGTCACTGCGGATCAGGGTCGCCTGCGTCAGGGATAAAGGGACCTGATGCTGAACTATGGCAACCTTATTACCTGTGCGTTCATAACCGAGATGGTTGATTAACAACTGCATAGCTTTCCTTTGTTGTTGTGAGTTATTGTCGATTTTTCAGCGATGTTCGCTGCGATTAGTTACCTGAGCTGCCATCAGCTATTGAACAGATAGCAGCGGACAAAATGGTTTTCCGCCAGCTGCGTGACTTCCGGCAGGCGTTGACGGCACTGCTCGGTCGCGTGGACACAACGCCCTGCAAACGGACAGCCGACACTGTCTGGTGTCCACAGCGGAATATCCCCTTTGTTACCGGCTAACGGCTCATGGATCGACTTGCTCGGATCCGGCACGGCAGAGACCAGTAACTGGGTATAAGGGTGCTGCGGATGATGGATAATCTCTTCGGTATCACCCCATTCCACCATGTGACCGACGTACATTACGGCCAGATCTTCGGCGATATAACGCGCAGTGGCGATATCGTGAGTGATATAAAGCAGCGCCATCTCGCGCTCAAACTTCATTTCTTCCATCAGGTTAAGGACACCGGCACGAATAGAGACATCCAGCATGGAGGTCGGTTCATCGGCCAGGACCACTTCGGCACCAACCGCGATATTGCGGGCCAGGTTGACGCGCTGACGCTGCCCGCCGGATAACTGGTGCGGGTACTTTTCTGCTGTGGCTTTGGGCGGGATCAGGCCGACTTGCTCCAGCAGCTCATAGACTCTCTCTTCCAGCTCTTTTTTATTGCCCCGGCTGACTTTGTTGTGGATCAGCAGGGGACGGGCCAGGTGGTGAAAAATAGTATGGGTTGGGTTGAGCGATCCGAACGGATCCTGCCAGACCATCTGTACCCCCTGACGGTACTGCATCAGCTCGCTTTTTTTGGTGATGTCCTGAATATCACGACCGAAATATTCGATAGCCCCTGAAGTGGGCTCGTACATTTTGGCGATCATTTTCGCTGTGGTGGATTTACCGGAACCGGATTCTCCCACCACCGCCAGGCCACGACTTTTGTACATTTTAAACGACACCTGATTCAGTGCCCGCATCTTGGATTTTTTCAGCGAGTTACTGTTGACCGAAAAGTCTTTGACCAGGTTCTTCCCTTCGATAATGGGTGTTCCGACTGGATTGCTCATTTTGCCTCCGATCCTTCTTGTTATAACTTGTTGTACAGGTGGCAGTTGCTAAAACGGCCGGGTTCCAGTTGGCGAAGCTGTGTGCTTTGCGAGAAGCAGGCGTCGTGCGCTTGGCTACAGCGCGCCTGGAAACGGCAGCCCTGAGGCACTTCCAGCAGGTTGAGCGGATTGCCCGGAATGCCGGTCAGACGGGTTTTTGGCCCGGTCAGTGGCGGAAACGAGCTGCCCAAACCCTGGGTGTAAGGGTGGAACGGGGATTCCAGAATCTGCTTTGACGGCGCGACTTCGACCAGCTCACCGGAATACATGATGCCGATACGATCGGAGAACTCGACCATCAGAGACAGATCATGGGTGATGAACAAAATCGCGAAACCGAATTCTTCTTTCAGGGCATAGATCTTTTGCAGGATCTCGCGCTGTACCACCACATCCAACGCTGTTGTCGGTTCGTCCATGATGATCAGTTTGGGGTTCAGAGCCAGGGCAATGGCGATCACCAGGCGCTGGCGCATACCGCCGGAAAACTGGTGCGGGTAATCGCTCAGTCGGTTCGGGTGAATATCAACGATCTCCAGCAATCCCTGAGCGCGATGCACGGCCTGCTCTCGGGTCATGTTGGTGTGACGCATGATCACATCACAGAACTGCTCTTCCATGGTCAGTACCGGGTTGAGGGCGTTCATCGCACTCTGGAAGACCATGGAAATCTCACTCCAGCGAAAGCTGTTCAGTTTCTGGTCGCTGAAAGTCAGTATGTCGCCGTGACCGTCGAACAGCACTTCACCGGCAGTAATAAACGCAGGCGGCTTGTGCAGACGCATCAGGGAAAAGGCAACGGTGGATTTACCACAGCCAGATTCACCAGCCAGCCCGAAGACTTCACCTTTACCAATGTCAAAGCTGACATCGTTGACGGCGCGGACATCACCGGCGTCGGTAATATAGTCGACGCACAGGTTGCGAATGGAAATTTGTGGAGTCGTCATTACTTCTCTCCTCCTTGCAGTGCAGGCTTAACGGTCGTCGCGGTGGCACGCTGTGCCTGTTGGTTTTTCTTTGCCATGTTCTGCCAGCGGCGCAAGCCTTTGTGCGAACGCAACTGCGGGTTGGCAATCTCATCCACGGCGAAGTTCAGCATCGCCAGTCCGATCGCAATCAGTGTCAGGGCCACGCAGGGTGCCAGCAGCTCCCACCAGGCGCCAACCAGCATGGAAGAAGAGGTCTGTACGTTGTACAGCATTACGCCCCAGCTGATAGAGTTCGGATCGCCCAGGCCGAGGAATGACAGGGTGGCTTCTGTCATGATGGCGAGCATTACTGAGCCGATGAAGCTGGCGCCGATAATCGAAATCAGGTTAGGCAGAATTTCGACAAAGATGATGCGCCAGGAAGATTCGCCCAGGACTTCAGCCGCTTTGACGAACTCTTTTTCGCGCAGTGACAGGGTTTGCGCCCGGACCACACGTGCGCCCCATGCCCAGGAGGTCAGGGCGATAACCACGGCAATCGTCAGCGGTCCGGCCTGGCCGATAAAGGCAGCGATGACGAACAGAATGGGGAGCTGAGGCATCACCAGCATGATATTCATCGCAGCAGTCAGGATGTCGTCGATCCGTCCGCCAAAGTAACCGGCAGACACACCGATCACCGTTGCCAGGAAACAGACCATCAAACCGGCACCGAAACCGACCGCCAGAGACGTACGGGCGCCGTAAACCAGCTGTGACCAGATATCACGGCCCATACGAGAGGTGCCCAGTACATGGTCTGCTTTTTTTGATAACCGCAGGGTCCGGTTGTTATCAGCCAGATTCTGTGCCACCCAGCTGTCCGGGTTGCTCTGTGCCGCCTTGACGATAAAGGCCGGATACTCGTGCGGATTGCCGGTGCGGCGGTCAGGTTCATGCTTGGTGATCAAAGGTGCGAACACAGCGGCCAGAATAAATAAGCTGATAATGATTAAGCCAGCCAGTGCTTTATTGTTGTTGGACAATAGTTTGATTAAAGCTTTCATGATTATTTGCCTCCCTTACGCAGGCGAGGATCCAGTGCCACAATCAGCAGATCGGCCAGGAAGTTAAAGAACAGCATAAACAGCGTCATGATCAGCAGCTGGCCTTGCAGAACCTGATAGTCACGGGCGTGAATGGCATTGAGCATCACTGTGCCCAGGCCCGGATAGTTAAAGATGATTTCGACAATCAGCTGTCCGCCAATCGCCATCCCCAGCGCCATAGACAGTGCCGTTACGCTCGGCAGCATGGCATTACGGGCGGCATAGTTGAAAACCACGCGGTTTTCATTCAGCCCTTTGCCTTTGGCCATGGTGATATAGTCTTCGTTGAGCAGGTTGATCATGTTATTACGCATGCTGATCAAAAAGCCGCCGATTTGAATAGCTGTGGCACACAGCAGCGGCAGTACCGCGTGGTACAGGACGTCTTTATAGAAAGCCAGGCTGGTCCAGTCTGGCAAAGTGCCCGGTGTATAGGCATAGCTGGTCGGGAACCATTTCAGGCCCATGCCGAAAGTAAAGAGCACCAGCATGGCGATAACCACAGGCGGTACGGCCTGGATCACCAGCATACCGGGAGACACAAAGGCGTCATATTTACTGCCGCGTTTCCAGGCGGCGAAAATCCCCAGTACAGAGCCGATGCAGAAGGCCATGATGACTGCAGAACCGGCCAGGAACATTGACCAGCCGACCGCCCCGCCCAATATTTCGGTCACGGTTTGCGGATAAAATTTGATTGAAATACCCAGATCCCAGTTGAGGATACTTTTGATATAGGTGAAATATTGTTGGTACCAGACCTGGGCTTCATCAAAGCCAAGCAGTTTTTTCATTGCTTCGATACGCTCGGCTGTCACCTGAACGGAAGCATTGGCAAACATCATTGTCACCGGATCGCCGGGCATCGCCCGGGGAATTGCGAAGTTCAACGTGGCTGCAAACAGCAAGGCAACCAGGTAGAACGATAAACGACGTAGAAAAAATCCCATAACTCACACCTTTCCCAACCAGTGACTTACGACTCTGGGCTGAACTCTGGACGAAAAACCCCCTGACGCCTGGCGCCATACTTTACACAGTGTGGGGGAAGAGGCGGTGCGCAGAACACGCACCGCAAATTAAACAATAATTATGATTTTGGTTTCAGGTCAATGACTTGAAGTAAGCGCTCTGGAACGCCAGCCCAAACCATTGGACGACCGTTCGGGTGTTTCTCATTCCACCAGCCAGTGAAGCGGCTTGTGTTGTACTGGAACATATCAGCACTGGACATCACAGGAATGGTGATCTGATTTTCAGCAATGATTGCCTGAATCTGATAGGCCATTTTCTTCTGCTCGTCTTTGCTTGCTGTTTTGTAGAAACCATCCAGCAATTTGTCTAGCTCGGCATTCTTGAAGAAGTGCATGGCAAAACGTGGGTTTCCTTCGCCCTGCAGGCGGGAGTTGTAACCACTGTTCCAGTACAGATGCGGATCCGCACCGTGGAAGTAGTTGGTGTACGCCACGTCATACGTTCCTTTGATCATGCCTTCGTTATACACAGCGAAGTCAGGGGTGCGTGCGTTGGCCTTGATACCGGCTTCCTGCAGTTGCTCAACGGCCAGCTGTACTGTGTTGTTGAAGTCGGTCCAACCGTTCGGAGACTGAACGTCCAGCTCAATCTTTTTACCGCTTGGCGTTTCAACGAAACCGTCGCCGTCGATGTCTTTAAAGCCGGCTTTTTTCAGCAGGGCTTTTGAGTTCTCAAGGTTGTAGGTGTTGAAATCTTTGTACTTGTTGTAAACCGCATTGTCAGACCAGGCTTTGAAACCCTCACCCAAACCAGACGCATAGTGGTTTGGTGTACCGCTGCCATAGAAGGCAATGTCGATAATGGTCTGACGGTCAATCGCCATAGAGAAAGCACGACGGAAGTCTACATTGTTGATAGCTTCGTTGTTACCTTCTTTTGGCGACTTGAAGTTCAGCATGAAGGCTTGGGTGCCAGACGCCGGATACCAGTATTTGTGGTTCGGGTTAGAGGCCGCGTACGTGCTGTCGATGTCCGGGATGAACGACGATGTCCAGTCCAGCTCAGAAGCAATAACTTTGCTCAGCAACTGGTCATTGTTGGCAATCTGAGGCATACGAAGACAGTCAACATCCAGATTATCATTGTCCCAGTAGTGCGGGTTACGGCACTGAATGTACAACTGAGGTGTGAAAGTGTCGATTTCAGTAAACGGACCTGTACCAACCGGATTTTCGTTGGCAAAGGTTTCAGGCTCTTTCACTTTGCTCCAGATGTGCTCAGGTACGATAGAAACGAAAGACATTTCATAAGGTACGTTGGAGTTGGCTTCAGTCAGACCGAAAGTGATCTTATTGCCGTCAACTTTGACATCTTTCACCCACTTGATGATACCGCGCTGGTCAAGTGCAGGATGATTTTTCAGCAGCTCATAGGTGAAGGCCACGTCTTTGGCTGTGAAGGGTTTACCGTCTGACCACTGAACGCCGTCACGAATCACAAAAGTGACTTGCAGCAGGTCGTCAGACATATAGAAATCTTTCGCCAGACGCATGACAGGCTCGTTACCGTGCATCTGGTTGAAAATGACCAGTTGCTCATAAACGAAGTCTGTGGTGGTACGCAGGTTGGTTTGCAAATATGGGTTGAAGTTACGTACCAGAGTCGGATAAAAATCGGGCACTATGGTCAGCTCACTGCGCTCAGCACTCATCGCAGGAGAAGTCATGGCAGCGGCAGCCGCGGCCAGGATGGCAAGTGTTACCTTTGTTTTCTTTATGTTGGCAAGCATAGCTGTTCCTTACTCTTTGCTTTGTAGGGTTTACATTTCACTTAGGTTCCCCTCCATCTATGGTGGGGCTGGTAATCCACTCTGGACCGGTTGAGTAAAGCGACCTGGTTCAGATGGCCTGTGGACACTCAGTGCCCTAAGGAAACGACTTCGGGCGGGAATCGTCAATTGCATTGCACGTTAAAAACGTCAAAAACATTAAGCTTGCTGTCAAAAACGTAAAAATCGCCCGCTATTCTACGGGAAAATGCCAGCCATTCTAGCCTTAGAACGAATTGATAACTATCCGCATTTTGGCGCTTACTATCTAAATATTTCATTATTATTAATGATTTAGTTTTTATTTTAACAATGAGGATTACAGGCTTTGAACGTAAAAGCGCTTATTTTCAAACGGAAAATTTTTGTAAAGATTTTGTTGTGATTGGCGTCTCATATCATGAAATTTATCATTAGCTGCCCCTGGTTTGCTGTGGTTGAGGCGATTTTTTCATCACTACCTGGTGGCAGTTTGTACTTTATGTTGAGTGAAAACTAAGCTTATTTTTCGTCACGTGAATTCACTGACGGGCGATTTAGAGGCGAGGACTGTAGCATGAGCCGCGACCTGAAAAACGCACAGGATGCGCGCGTGGCTGAACGGCTGATGGCGGATGGGAGGCTGATGGTATGGCGAACTGATAGCGCACGGGAGGCTGATGGCACGCGGGGAACTGATGGCGGATGAGAGACTGATGACGTGGCGTACGGAGGGCGACGGAATTGCTGTCCGGGCCGCAGAGTGACACAAACCAGTCTCTAATCAAATAGGGTTATTTAAGGCCATAGATGGCTGTCATTCATCCAGCAGCGGCGATCTTACACGGGGGAGCTGCCCCATTGTCCGGGATGAAACGGCTGAATTTACTGGCTGATCATACGCTGAAGACGATTGCGCATCTCAAGGATTGCTTCCCTGTCCCGGCTCTCTTTGGCACAGCGTTCCAGCACAAAATCCAGTGTGTTGAGAACGGTGCGCCAGCGCGGTGTTTTCGGCAGTGTTTCCAGCTGTAAATATTTGTCCAGGGTACGTGTTTGCAGTGTGCTCCTGTCGAGGTACACGCGCCACAAGCCACTTTCTTCTGCCAGATCAAACTTGGTTTTTCCGGTAGAGGCTTCCCAGAACTGCAGGCAGTCTTTCATTACATCTACCAGCATTTGTCTCAACTGATCGGCTTTATCCGGCTGAGAGTGATCCAGCCGGTCTGCCAACTGGCTGAACTCACCACCCATGTCGCGTAAACGCTGCAGGCTGTGCTTGTCGCCATCTGTCGCGAAACCGGAGAGCACATCGACGGCATTTTCCAGTAACGCAATGCGTTGTACTGAGCTGGGACCCTGACTGTCAAAGATAAACATCTGGCTGAGCCCGGACTCGGCGGGCAACTGGATAAGATCGGTCGCCAGAGTCTGCTTGCCATCCTGAATCCGATAGCTCAGTTCACCGCTGTAATGGCGGTTCTGTTCAATATCTTCAGGCAGTTGGGTCAGCAGCAGATCCTGAATCGACAAGCGTTCCAGCTGCTCCGGTGCGCGCTGAAAGAGCTGACCGGCCGCATTGTTAGCATAGCGGATGCGGCCATCTTCGCGGGTGCACAGGATGGCCTCGCTGGTGGATTCCAGCAGACCCAGCAGGCGTGTCTGGGTATCAAGCAGGGCCAGCTGCACCTGTTCGCGGTGGCGGATTTCCTGCTGCAGCCATTGATTTTCAGTGCGCTGCCTTTCTGTCTGGGCGGCTTGCAGGTGGGCCCGGATCCGGGCGGTCAGCTCGTCTTTATTAAAGGGTTTGGTCAGGTAGTCGTTGGCACCGAATTCAAAGCCTTTTACCCTGTCCCGCACTTGCCCTAATGCAGACAGCATGATGATCGGCAGTTCTGTCAAACTATAGCGGGTACGTAATTGCTGACACACTTCATAGCCGCTCATGCCCGGCATCATGACATCAAGCAGGACCAGTGACGGTTGATGCGCTTCCATCAGACTGAGGGCTTGCTGACCGTTTTCAGCTGTGATCACCCGATAGCCGGCAATGCGTAAAAAGCTGGTGACGACCTGTAAGTTCACCGGTTCATCGTCGACGACCAGCAGGAGATCGCCATCAGGATTATCAGGCAAGTCATCAATATTGACCGTGTTGGCATCCTGGCGAGGAGCCTGAAAATGGTCATGCTGCGGCGTGCTGAGCTGGCTGCGGGCAATGTCTTCTTTGGTGGCCAGTGGCAGGATGAAGCTGAAGGTCGTCCCTATCATTGGCTGGCTGCTGACATACAGGCTGCCGCCCATCAGCTCAATCAGCTGACGGCTGATGGACAGTCCCAGCCCGGCCCCCTGGTGGTAGTTCGCCGAGCCTGTGTTGGCCTGCACCAGGGGTTCAAAAATGTGTTCCAGTTGCTCAGCAGGTATGCCCTGACCGGTATCAACTACCTGAATGCGGACCTGACTTTCCAGCACAGTGGCGGAAAGAATAATTTTGCCCTCTGAGGTGTACTTAATGGCGTTGCCCACCAGGTTGTACAATATCTGTTCCAGGCGTTGTTCGTCAGCGATCACCAGAGGTAAATCCGCAGGGATCTGATTGATGATACGCACCGGCTTGCCATCCAGCAGATGTGCCGACAGTTCAAGCACTAAGCGGTTGGCCGCCGCAAGATCGACCGCGTGGGGCTGGATATCGAGATCGCCATAGCGCATTTTGTGGTAGTCGAGCAAATCGTCGACCAGTTTGGTCAGGCGCTGACCACTGCTGATGATCATGTCCAGCTGGCGTTGCTGATCAGGCTGGATCGGTCCGTTGGCCCCGGCCAGCATGGCTTCGGCGATGCCGACCATACCGTGCAGCGGGGTGCGCAGCTCATGGGAGGTGGTGGCAAGAAATTCGTCTTTGAGCTTGTCGGCGGTCTGCAATTCTTCGTTCTGTTGCTGGATAACGGCCAGATTGTGTTCCAGCTCGGTATTTTGCTCGCGGATCAGGGTGATTTTTTCGCGAATGGAGCGTTGCATTCTGGCAAAGCTGATCGCCAGACGGCCAATTTCATCACGGCGATCGGTCGAGGTGATCTTTTGATCCAGATCGCCGGCTGAGACTTGCTCGGCGGCCCAGGTTAAACGCAGCAGCGGGGCGGTGATGTAATTGGACAGCCAGTGCGCCGTGATGGTCACCAGTATGACGGCAGCCAAAATGGCCAGAAGGAAAAATTCCTCTAACTGGTGGATGCGGGAGAAAGCTTCCTGCTCCGGCAGTTCAACTACCAGGGCCCATTTGTTGCCGAGCACGTCAATGGGGGCGTACGCACTCAGCACAGGAATCTTGTTGAAATTCAGTAAGCTGCCGACGCCTGCCTGGCCTGCCAGTGCATGATCAATACCGGCACTGGCCAGCTCTGCCGGTAAGTCACCGTCGTTGGGCAAGCGCAGGTTGTGGTCCTGCCCGATGAGCAGCGTCTGGACGTACTGATTAGCCTCACTGCTGCTGGACATGACGTCGGCAATGGTGCGGTTGCTCAGTTTAAAGAAAGCGTAACTGTGCAGGTAGCCATGCTGAATGATAGGAGCGGCGAACCAGGCGGTCGCTTCTCTGTTTTCGCCATCGGCGGCGAAATCGGTAAAGGCGATAGGCATCTGCTCTGGCTCGCGATCACCCAAGTTTTTTTGGCTGTTACGAGATTGCCGCTCTCTGAACTGAGCGGTCAGGTTTTTGATGGTGCTGTAAGTCTGGCTGAGTGCCGGGTATTGCGCGCTGCCGGCCCCTAAACGGGCTGCAAACAAATCCGGGCTGCGAGAGGTGTACACCACATTACCATCAAGATCCACCAGCAGAAGGTCACTGAAATCAGAGCGTTTCAGATATTCCTCATAGGCCCAGTGATAGCGTTTGTAGATCAGGCGGTATCTTTCCTGAACGATATAATCAGGGGAGGTGTTATCCACTTCGCTGGACGGTGGCCGGGAGATCAGGGTACGACTGAAATATTCGCCGTTAGTGGAGCCTTTGCTGAGGCGGTTGATGTCCCCTAACTGGCGGAATGCGCCGACTATGCCATAAAAACGCCCGCCACTGGCGTTGGCCAGTTCGGAGCGAACAAAGCTCTGTATTTCAGATTCTTTCGCGGTAAAAAAGGCACTGATCTGCTGGCGTTTGTTATCGCGCAATGAAGCCAGGTGATTGGTACTCTGTTCAGCCAGATCCCGGGTGTGTGAATGCAGGAAAAACAAAGAAGACAGGGTGAGCGGGATCAGGCTCAGCAAAAGGAAAGCCAGCATCAGAGTATGCTGGAGACGTTTAAAACGGGTGGTATTTTGCATGTCCGGCTGACCTTTGATCTGCTGATACAAATCTGTCTGTGATGCTATCAAAAGCGCTCACTGGCATTTTTGCCAAAACGCAGCCAGCCGTTTTGACGGCGAACGGGCAGTTTACGCGGGGGCTTTTGCAGCTGAGTTACCGTTTATACTGAGTTTTTTTTTACAATCAAGGAAGTCATGGATGAAGCGTGTGCTATGACACAATTTTGACGGATTTGACGGACTTTGTCGCGAAATGCAGGGATTTCATTGCCTGCCATCACAAAAGACGGCAGGCAAACAGACTTATTTTTTTGCGTGATAAATGGAGAACTTATTGTTTTTTGCGCGAATATCATAGCCCCCCAGGCAACGTTCCAGCAAAGGCGGATATTGCAGAAAATTGTTGGCCACTATCAACAGCTCCCCGCCAGCACTCAGGTGAGCCGGAGACTGTTCGATAAACTGCTCAGTGGCAGCATAGAAGGTTTTCAAACCGGCATGGAAGGGCGGGTTGCTGATGAGAAAGTCGTATTGTTCCGGCAGTGAATGATAAACATCGGTGGCAATAAAACCCCCTTCCAGGTGGTTGACGCGGAAAGTCTCTCTGGCAGAGGCAATGGCCAGGGCGCTGATATCCGCCAGATCCAGTGTGATGTCCGGAAAACGGGTTTTCATCACCGCACCTATGACGCCGGCGCCGCAGCCAAAATCCAGCACGCGTCCGGACAGATCCGGCAGATTGTCAACCAGAAGGCGGGATCCCTGATCAAATTCGCCCAGGCTGAATACGCCCGGCAGTGAACGGATAGTCAGCGTTTGCTCACCGATAGTCAGGGTGTAATTGCGGAACCAGTCATCAAGCTTGAATTCTGGTGCCTGATCCTGACAGCGTCCCCAGTAAAAACTGCACCGGCGTGCGGTGTCGTATTTGTTGAGCGGGCCGTACGGGGCAAACATTTTTTCGGCACTGCGCACGCCACTGCGGTTTTCACCCACAATGCAGATCTCGGTTTCCGGTCCGCAATGCGCCAGCAGCATCGCCAGCAGATAGTCGGCTTCGGCTTTGGCTTTCGGCCAGTAGAGCAGGATCATGTCGACCCCTGGTGCATCATCGGCTGACAGCTCTGCGCCGAAATGGCTGCTGATCTTACTCGAACGGCTCAGGCTGAGATGCTGGCCATAGTGGGTGGTGAAAACCCGGACACTACTGGCGACTGCTGCCAGCTCTATCGGATAGAGATCGTCCAGTTCTCCGGCTACCAGCACATGGCGATCGGTAAAAAAGTCGATTTGACGGGCAACTACCTGGCTGGCAGCACTATAGGTCGACGCATTGGAAGACATGAGAGCCTCTGTGGTGATTCTGATTCCGGGCGCGAATTGTTCCACAATTCCGGCCGTATGGAAAGGCAGCCGTTGATTCGGCTGCCGACGGTTGACTAGCTATGATCCTGCTGGTCGAGAAAGTCTTTAAACTCGGTTTCATACAGTTTAAACAAGACTAGGGTGACCGCGAAAATGATCGGCCCGTATATCAGCCCAATCAGGCCGAACAGATGTAAGCCGCCCAGAATAGAGAAGAAGATCAGCAAGGTGTTCATGCCTGAATTGCCCTGCATCAGCAGTGGCCGAACGAAATTGTCGATAGAGCCAACCACTATAATGCCCCAGGCGATCAAAAACACCGCCCATTGCCATTGATCAATCAGCAGGAGATATAAGGACGCCGGTAACCAGATCAGTGCCGTACCGAACACTGGAATGAAGGAAGCAAACGCCATCATAGATCCCCAGAATAGTCCGGGGAAACCGGCTAACCACATGGCAAAGCCGCCGGCGACACCTTGTGCCAGCGCCGTCAGGAAGGATCCCATGACGGCAGACTTTGCCACTTGCTCGACTTCAGTCAGTAAGGCATCTTCCTGGCTGCGCGATAAAGGCAATACATGGCGCAGGGTGGACACAATTTTGTCGTGGTCACGTAACAGAAAAAAGAGCACAAACAGCATCAGCAGAAAGCTGAGCACAAAGTTAGTGGCATCACCCAGCAATTTGGCACTGATATTCAGCAGTTGCGTACCCAGCTTAGAGGCCGCTGACGCCAGCTTCTGAACAATGGAGTGCACGTCCAGGCTTTCAAAAGGAGACCATTTATTGATGGTATGCAGCACAGTTTGCGCGTAAGGATGCGACAGAACTTCCTTGGGGCCGCCTTCGGTCAGCCAGACGTAGCTGTCTTTGGAAAAAGCGGAGCCTTGCTGAACAATGGAGGCGAAGACGACCAGCACAGGGATCACTATGATAAAGGTCAGTATGGTGCAGGATAAAATGGCAGAGCGATTTGGCCGGCCAAAGCGCTTTTCAATTCTGGCGTGCAACGGATAAAAAAGCAGGGAAATGATAAAGGCCATGACGATTGGGCCGAGATATGGCTCAATCAACCGGTAACTGGCATAGGTGGCCACTGCCAGCGCAGCCATGAGCATCCAGTGTCTCGACTGGGCTTGAAAAGGTTTTGGCACAGGGTTGTCCTTCAGCAGATTTGCAATCTGTTTATCATTGCATCCGGTTGAGATGCTGGCAATGGCGTCAGTGAGTATTTCTGTGATATTTCAGTGACATCTGTCCGGAACAAAAAGATGTTCATTCTGTAACAAAAGGTAAGCTGCAGAAAGAGCCAAGGAATGTGTAAAGGGTAGTGCAAAGAAAAGGGCAGGATTTCTCCTGCCCTTGCGCAATCAGAAATAGGACGCGTGTTTTACCGGGCTTCTTGTGCCAGTGTCGCAAACGCGTATTCTGCCGCTTCCAGGGTGGCGTCGATCTCTTTCTCGCCGTGTGCCAGCGAGGTAAAGCAGGCTTCGAATGCTGAAGGCGCCAGATACACACCTTTTTTCAGCATCAGGTTGAAGAAACGCTTGAATCTCTCCACATCACAGCGGGCAACGTCCTGGTAGCTGTGCACATTTTGCTGATCGGTAAAGAAGAAACCAAACATAGCACCGACCTGATTAGTGACCAGCGGGATGCCATATTTGTCGGCCAGCGCCTGAAAACCTTCGGCCAGACGCTGGGTGGTTTGCGCCAGGCGTCTTTCATTGCCTTCCTGGGTCAGGATCGTCAGGCAAGCAAAGCCTGCAGCCATGGCCACCGGGTTACCCGACAGCGTACCGGCCTGATAGACAGGGCCGGTCGGTGCAATATACTGCATGACCTCGCGTCGGCCGCCGAACGCGCCGACAGGCATACCGCCGCCAATGATTTTACCTAAAGTCGTCAGATCCGGTTTAACGTCGTAGTAAGCCTGAGCGCCGCCGTGAGCGACGCGGAAACCTGTCATTACTTCGTCCAGGATCAGCAGGGCACCGAACTCGTCACAGATCTCGCGCAGCCCTTGCAGGAAGCCCGGTACAGGTGGAATGCAGTTCATGTTGCCAGCCACAGGCTCCACTATGATGCAGGCAATTTGCTCCGGGTGTTCAGCAAAGGCTTCACGCACCGATTCCAGGCTGTTGAAGGTGCAAGTCAGTGTGTGTTTGGCGAAATCTGCCGGTACACCCGGCGAGCTTGGCTGGCCTAAGGTCAGGGCGCCGGAACCGGCTTTTACCAGCAGGCAGTCAGCATGGCCATGGTAGCAGCCTTCGAATTTGATAATTTTGTCGCGGCCGGTGAAACCACGGGCCAGGCGAATGGCACTCATGGTGGCTTCGGTGCCAGAGCTGACCATGCGCACCATTTCCATGGATGGCACCAGCTGAGATACCAGCTCTGCCATGGTGATTTCCATCTCGGTCGGCGCACCGAAGCTCAGACCCTGACGGGCAGCATCGATCACTGCATCACGGATGGCAACATGGTTGTGGCCAAGGATCATAGGTCCCCAGGAGCCGACATAGTCGATGTAAGCTCTGCCATCGGCATCAAAAATATAGGCACCGTCGGCACGCTCAATAAACAGCGGATCGCCGCCCACGCCAGCAAATGCGCGGACCGGAGAGTTGACCCCGCCAGGAATGGTATGTTGTGCTTTGGCAAATAATTCAGCCGATTTGCTCATGGTTATTTCCTGTAATCCTTTGGTGATAAGGGCGCTATTGTACGTAAATGCGAATTCAATGGCGAGAGGGCATTTTTGTTGATCCGCCCACTTATACGACGCGTTTGTGGTCAATACTTGAACGCAGCAGTCAGGTATTAGATAATCGTCTCAAAGGTCAGTTGACCAACATGAAGATGAATTGAGAGGTTGCTAATGAGCGATGCCAGTTTCCCGCTGAACTTTTCGGATGTTGCAGCGAATAAGGTGAAAGCGCTGATAGCGGAAGAGGAAAACCCTGAGCTGAAACTGCGTGTGTATATCACAGGCGGTGGCTGCAGTGGCTTCCAGTATGGTTTCACCTTTGACGAAAAAGTGAATGACGGCGATACCACCATAGAGAACAGCGGTGTCACCCTGGTGGTTGACCCTATGAGTCTGCAGTATCTCATTGGCGGTACGGTTGATTATACCGAAGGACTGGAAGGCTCCCGTTTCTTTGTGAGCAACCCGAATGCCACCACCACTTGTGGCTGCGGTGCATCCTTTAGCGTGTAAAGAGCCGTTACATGCGACGCCAAAAAAAGCCGTCACCTTGGGTGACGGCTTTTTTGTTTGCCATTTTTATCTCAAATCTCAGCTTCTGGACGGTATTAAACTGGCATTGCTATTGGTGGCCAGTAATTGTCGCAGCTGAGTAAGCTGCGCCAAACGTTCACTGGCTTGCTGCTTGAAGGCGGCTTTGTCTTTACCTTGCAGCGAGTCTGACTGAGGCAGAGAGACTGTTCTGGGGTTCTTGTGTACGCCGTTGACCAGAAACTCATAGTGCAGGTGAGCCCCGGTTACCCGGCCACTGCTGCCCAGTTTACCTATTGTTTGTCCCTGTTTAACCCGCTGTCCGGTTTTCACCAGGCGTTTGCTCAGGTGCAGGTATTTGGTGACATAGGTGGAACTGTGGCGGATAAAGACGTAATTACCGTTGAACTGATTGTAGGCCGATTTCATCACCACACCGTCACCGGCTGACCAGATAGGTGTCCCCACCGGGGCCACGTAATCGGTGCCGCGGTGCGCTTTCACCTGGCCGGTTACCGGGTGCAGACGGCGCGGGTTAAAGTTTGAACTGACGTAGCGGAAGTTCACCGGGGAGCGCAGGAAGGCTTTTTGCATCGCCCGGCCATCCGGATCGTAATATTTGCCGTCGCTGCTGTTTCTGACCGCAGTGAAGGTCTGACCCAGGTTGGAGAAGGTGGCGGCAAGAATATTGCCACGGCCTATGGGCTCGCCTTCGACATAGCGTTCTTCAAACAAGACTGAAAAGGTATCGCCTTCGCGGATATCCAGAGCAAAGTCGATATCCCAGCCAAAAATACCGGCAATTTCCATGATCTGGTTCGGTGTCAGACCGGCATCCGCCGCGGCATTCCAGAAGCTGGAAGTGATCACCGCCTGGGCAAAATTGAGCTGAGTATCGACCTTCTTCACTTCTGTTCTGGAATGGAAAGTGTCGCCCTTGCGTGTGATATAGAGGGTTTCTGTGGCATTTATCGGCTGAATTAACTGAATCAGATCTTTTTTGTTATCGAGCCCGAACCGTAGCTTGTCGCCGGGGCGTAATGTGATCAGGGATTTGGTGCCCTCATCGGCATTGATCAGGCGATAGAGTGTGGCTGGGCTGAGGCCGACTTTATCAAACACCAGCGCCAGGCTTTCACCCGGCTTGATCACATGCTCTGTCCAGCTCAGCGGGGGCGGTAATAAGGGCGGTGTGACGCCGGTTGCCTGCAGCTGAGGCCCGTCGACATTGATGTCGAGCGGATAGAGTTTGCCGATTTCAAACTTTTGTTCAGGCTTCTCCATCTCCTCTGCGCCCGGCAGCAGGATCAGCAGTACAGTCACCGCACTGATAATAGTGATGAGAATCTGATGTATCCTTGGCAAACGGGAAAATTTTGATATTAGCATTTGATAATTATTTTGATGTTTTTTGCGCATAAGAGAAAAATAAGACAAGGCTAAGTCTAACTGGTTTCAAAAAACATCGCTATTCAAGTAATATTGCCCTTTATCATATTTATGCCAATTTTGTGGGAGTGAACAGGAATGGCCAGCATTGAGCATGCGTTAGCGGAAATTAAGCGCGGGGTCGACGAACTGATCCCGGAAGAAGAGTTGATTGCCAAACTGAAGGAAAATCGTCCTCTGCGAATTAAACTGGGGGCGGATCCGACAGCGCCGGACATTCATCTGGGCCACACTGTCATCCTCAATAAACTGCGTACCTTCCAGGAGCTGGGCCATGAGGTCACTTTCCTGATTGGCGACTTCACCGGCATGGTGGGTGATCCTACCGGTAAAAACACCACACGTCCTCCCCTGACCCGTGAAGATGTACTGCGCAATGCCGAAACCTATAAAGAGCAGGTTTTCAAGATTCTCGACCCGGCCAAAACCAAAATTGAATTCAATTCCACCTGGCTGTCGGAGCTGGGCGCTGAAGGCATGATCCGCCTGGCGGCCAGTCAGACGGTTGCTCGCATGCTGGAACGTGATGACTTCAAAAAGCGCTATAACGAAGGCCGTCCGATTGCCATTCACGAATTCATGTACCCGTTGCTGCAGGGCTATGACTCGGTGGCAATGAACACCGATGTGGAGCTGGGCGGTACGGATCAGAAGTTCAACCTGCTGATGGGCCGTGAGCTGCAGAAAGCGGAAGGTCAAAAGCCTCAGGTGGTGCTGACTATGCCACTGCTGGTGGGCCTGGATGGCGTGAAGAAAATGTCCAAATCGGCCCATAACTACATTGGTGTGGCCGATGCCCCGACTGAGATGTTCGGCAAAATCATGTCGATTTCTGATGAGCTGATGTGGAACTACTATGAACTGCTGTCCTTCCGTCCGCTGGAAGAGATTGAGCAGCTCAAGCAGGAAATGGCGAACGGCCGTAACCCGCGCGATGTGAAAATTCTGCTGGCGAAGGAAATCATTGCCCGCTTCCACTCTGAAGCGGATGCCGATGCGGCAGAGCAGGATTTCATCAACCGTTTCCAGAAAGGGGCGATGCCGGATGAAATGCCTGAGTTCGAATTTTCTGCCGGCGTGGCAATCGCTAACCTGCTGAAAGATGCCGATCTGGTCAATTCAACCTCTGACGCACTGCGGATGATCCGCCAGGGCGCGGTGAAAATCGACGGCGAAAAAGTGGATGATACCAAGCTTGAGCTAAGTGCCGGTACGGCTGTGTATCAGGTCGGTAAGCGCAAGTTTGCCCGTATTACCCTGAAATAACAGCTTGTCATAGCATGAGAGAAGGCGCCATTACGGCGCCTTTTTTGTCTCTGTCAGGCCAGAGACGGCACAGGCGCACCGGTCACTACCGGCTGGGTTTGCAGGAGTGCCGCCACCCGCTGGCCCAGATGGGCCGCGGTTTTCACGTCGGCGTCACTGAGCTGTCCGGTTGGGGTGTGACCACTGGCACCCAGCTGGCGGCCCATAGGATTGATCCGTTTGTCGTCATAGCCATAGGGCATATCCATACCGACCCACAACATGCCATGCTGCATTGCCAGTACGAAGAGGTAATTCAGGGTACTGTCCTGCTCGCCGCCCAGACTGCCGCCGACGGTAAACCCGGCAGCCAGCTTGTTACGCCAGCCTTGCCCGCTCCAGCTGTCGCTGCTGGCATCGGCAAACGCTTTGAACTGAGCGGCGGGGCCGCCCATATAGGTCGGACTGCCAAAGAGAATGGCATCGGCCTGCTGCAGGCTGGCAAACAGATCCGGGTCGCTGAAGCGGCCGTTCTGAATATCTTCACCGACAATGCGGTAGCGCATCACCTGAGTGCCGGGCTGGGTTTTGGCACCCTGCGCAATCGCCTCGGCCATTTGATGGGTTGCGCCAGAGCCGGAATAGTAAACCAGTGCAATTGTTTTCATGCGGTGTTCCTTCATAGTTCTTCGTGGGCGGCTAAGCGCATTTGAATGGCCGACAGATATTCGTTGAACTGAAAAGTCTGATACAGGCGGCTGCAGCTGTAGGTCAGTTTGATACTGTGGTCGTCCGACAGGGTGGCGACTGTGCTGAACCAGGCAACCCAGTCCGGCTCAATGCTGCTTGGCTGCGGCTGATTCGGGAACGGACGATCCTGCGTGGAGCAGAAAGCCGCGACATACCCCTGCCAGTAGTAGGCCAGTGCCAGCCGGCGATCCGGCAGGAAAGGCATGAGTTGCAGCAAGGCATCAAACCCGGTGACCCCGTGCAGCAGGGTAAAGTCGTTGCTCGCCAGATATGCGCGAATAGTGAGGCGGGCAATATCCGATTCTGTGAGATCATCAGGAACGGCGGCGATGGACTGATAGGCTGCGTGATGAACCACTTCATTAACGCGATCAACAATGATGCCGGGTTGAAACGCATAGTGCCTGAAAGCCTCGCACGCCTGCTCGAGTTGAGTCTCAGCCTGATACTGCTCGGTGAAATGTAGTTCACCTAAAGCCTGATACTCACTGGCCCAGTAGGCAAGCGAAACGGCAATTTCATCGGATTCGCCCGTTTCTACCGCATAACTGAGGCGAATCAAACCGTGAAACGCGCTGGTGGCAAGGCCGGGCAGCAGGACGGGGAGCCATTCGTGCAGGACGGAAACGACACCCTGTGCCGCGATGTGCTGGCGAAATTGCCGGTAAAAAGCTGCGAAACTGTCGCGAATACCCAGCTCTGGTGCTGTTTCCTGTGTCGGGTTCCCCTGCCGGATTGGCTGCAATTGCGGCGTGTATTTCTGATAAAAATGCTGTAGCTGTAATGGGCTGGCACCGCAACGTGCCAGAGCGACCAATGCCATGGGTAAATGATTCGACAACTCAGGCCCGTAGATGGGGTCAAATTGCAATCCATTGTCAATCAAAGCCAGACATTCGGCGTGAATGGGCGCATACATTTTAAGATCTCCTGTCCTGAGGGGTTAGAGGGAATAATCATTGCGCAGCAATGGATCGTCACTCAGATACTGGGTGAATTCCCATTCAATACCGTCCCTGTCATAAAAGTAGATCCGCTGGCGCCATGGGTGACGGGTTTCCATGTCATTTTCCCGATACCCCGCGCTGAGCAGGCGCTCACGTACCTGTACAACATCATCAACCACCAGACCGATATGGTTGATCCCCAGATCCTGATAAGGCGTGCGATCGATCTGATCGCGAGCCACCACTTCCTGCAACGCCAGATACGTGTTTTCTGTGCCGATATGACACCAGCGATGTGTGGGTTGTTGCCCCTGGTGACGAACTGCAAATTCCGGGATCGCGGTTTGCAGAAAGCGAATCGTGTTGTCCAGATCACGGACTGTGACATTGGCGTGTTCAACGTAGGGCACCATATGACCTCCTGTCGGATGTTGTGTTTTTTTAGTAAGGTATTTTGTTTACATATTAGTGTGGATTTTGGTTAAGTAAAGTTTTTTGTTTACTTATAAGTGTGAGATCTTTCTTACGACGGCAATCGGGTATAGCATTAAAGTAAGCACACTCAGGAGAAGTTCATGCAGGAGCTGGTGCAGGAATTGTCGCCACTGATCGAGCAATACGGTTACTTAGTGCTGGCACTGGCGATTGCTATTGAAGGGCTGGGGGTGCCGGCTCCCGGCCAGTCTCTGCTGATAGTGGCCAGTTATCTTGCCGCGAGCGGTGCGCTTTCTTTGCCGTCTGTATTGCTGGTGGCGGGGGCGGCCAGCTGGCTTGGGAACACGGCAGGCTATGTGCTGGGTGCGATGCTGGCCCGGCTCGTCGAGCGACGAGGATGGGCAAAGCCGGCATCTTTAGTCAAAGTACATGCTTTTATTGATAAATATGGCGTGATTGGCTTGATCCTGAGCCGCTTTCTGGAAGGGATGAAACAATTGATCTGTCTCGGGTGCGGCCTCGCTCAGATGCCTTGGCACCTTTTTCTGACAGGCAACACTCTGGCGGTGGGGATCTGGCTGCTGGTGTTCGGCTATGGGCCGGCCTATTTTTATGACGAGATCGGACAGGCGGGTTTGTTCCTCCAGCGTCATCAGTATGCTTTATGGGTACTGGCGGTAATTGCAGGGCTGGCGTTGCTGCTGAAATTCATTCGCAAGCGCCGCCCGACAAGTTAATTTTACTGACTGCTTCGCAGTGAGAAGGTTGGCAGCGACAGGTGCCAGCGAATGGCCGCCAGCCGGATAGACAGGGTCGTGGCAATACCGCACAGGCTGGCGGCCGCTGTTTCCAGCCCGAAGTGCAGTCCTACTGTGTGGACAATACCGCCCAGAATACAGGCTGTGGCATACACTTCGGTTCTTAATACCATGGGGACTTCACGGGCCAGTACGTCACGGATCACCCCGCCGCCGCAACCTGTGATCACGCCCATGATCACGGCCACCATAGGGGAAGCGCCAAAACGCAGCGCTTTTTCCACACCAATGGCGACGAAGACCGCCAGGCCTATGGCATCGGCCACCGGCAGGAAATACCAGGGCATTTTACGCGGGTTCTGGATCGCCAGCATCGCCAGCAGACAGGTTGCAAAAATCACCCACAAGTAATTGGTGTCTGTGATCCAGAATACAGGTGTCGCGCCCAGTGCCATATCGCGGATAGTCCCGCCGCCAATGGCAGTGACACAGGCCAGTACGACAACACCAAAGGGGTCCATCCTTAACCGTCCGGCAAGCAAAATACCTGAGATGGCAAAAACAGCGGTGCCAAACATATCAAGAGAGTAAATCAGCATAGGATTCCTGCACACAACCAGTGATTAAAAACCGCGCCACCCTGATGACGATGTCGCGGTAAAAAGCGGCTGAGATTGTACGGTGAAATGTAACGCGCACAACCGATAACTTTGTCTTTGTGAGCTTATTCACATCCTATTGTGGGTGATGTTTGCGCACTTCATCCAGTTGCTTACAAATTTCCTGAGCGGCCAGCAATGCTCTGGGAGTAGGCCGGTTCAGCCAGTCTGCCTGGGTCTGATACAGATGCTGATCCCGGACCGCAGACAATTGCTCGCGCCAGGGTAACCAGAGGGTGAAGGCGTTGGCATCGGGGCCTGCACTGCCGTGGGTGGTGAAAATCGCTTCAGGACGGCGGACGATTACTTGCTCTTTCGATACCTGCGGGTACGCCACTGGACTGTCGGCAAAAATATTTTCGCCGCCGCAGAGCGCGAACACCTGGCTGGGCCAGCTATCGCCGGACATGCTCATGAGCGGCGATATGCCCAGCTGGTAAAAATAGCGTACCGGTTTTTGATGCCCGTATTGCTGATTCAGCTGCGCCATGGTCTGACGGAAATCCGAGGCGGCCTGATTGGCTGTGGTCGGATCATCGGCAAAAGTGCCGAGTGTTTCCAGGCTGTCGGCAATCGCATCGAGCGTCGTGGGATGGGAGTAAAAGATCCGGATGCCTAACTGTTCCAGTTTTGCCATTTCTCTGGGCGGGTTACCGCCTTGCCAGGCCAGCACCAGATCAGGCTTCAAGGCCAGGATACGTTCCAGCTTGATGCCCCGGTAATTCGCGACCCGTTCCAGTGCCAGAGCTTGTGGCGGGTAATCACTGTAATCACTGGCGGCGATAAGTTTGTTGCCCAGTCCGGCGGCATAGGCCAGCTCAGTGGTGTGCGGGGCTAGGCTGATAATACGCTGAGGCTTGCTGCCACTGGCCTGCGCTTCTTTGGTCTGTGCTTCTTTGCCATCTACTGTCGTGACGACCAATGTCAAAGGTATCAGCAGGGTAATAACCAAGGGTCTAAACAGATTCACAACAGACTTCCCATCAAAAACATGCACACACTTTGCAGCGCCACCCAGGCCCATAACCGCTGTTGCATCAGACGATCTATTTGCGATAAATGCAGGGCGGCAGGGGCGATACGGCCACCGAGCCGCGGACGTTCGAGCTTGCTGGTATCGTAGATAGCCGGACCACCTAAGGCTAGCTGCAGCTTATGGCCGGTGGCGGTGAGCAGCCAGCCCGGTCCGGGCAATTGCCAGTTTTCACCTTGTTCACGCAAACCACGAAAAGCATCACGGCTGTTCTTGCCGACACTGATAGCCACGGCGAGCAGACGCAGGGGGACAATATCCAGCGTAGCCAGAATACGTACCGCAGGTAGACCAAAATACTGATATTGCTTGCGGCTGGGAGACCAGCAACGGGCCAGGCTGACGGCCAGGCGGTAAAGAATAGCACCAAAACCGCCTGCCACCGCGTACCAGAACAGCACCGCTGCAACCTGGCGGCCATAGCTCAGCAGCTGGGTTTCGGCACAGGCTTTACCCAGGCCAAGCAGTGACAGAGTGTCAGTGTTTCGGTTAAGGGCGACAGAGAGCTGTGCTTTACAGCTGGCCTTATCTTCCCGGCTGTAGGCTTGAATGAAGTTGTGGCTGAAACGGCGGCTGTCACGCCAGCCGAGCGCTATCCACAGCAGCACCAGATGAAACAGGCTGTCTATCCACACCAGCTGATAAAAGGCAATCAGTAGGATCAGAATGGTCATCCACATCATTGACCAGGCCAGCGCGCCGGATAATATCCGCTGGCGCGGTGTATCTGTGGCTTTGTTCACCCGGGCCGCCAGCTGAATGGCGATCTGTTGCCAGATAAGCAAAGGATGGATACTGGCTGGTATGGGCAGCAGCCAGTGTAATGCCAGCGCTCCCCACATCGCCAGCAGGGTTGGATGTTGACTGAGGAGCACAAGCAAATCGTTCATTAGCGGTTAAGCAGCTCCGCCATTTTAACCACCATGGCGGAAGAACTTTTCGCCGCCAGCGGCAGGAATTCTTCGAAGCTCATCGGTGATTCTTTATCGGCCACATCTGAGATAGCACGTACTACCACAAAAGGTACCTTGAACTGATGGCAGGCCTGGGCAATTGCCGCGGCTTCCATTTCAACCGCAACCACCTGAGGGAAAAACGTGCGGATACGTTGCTGTTGTTCAGCGCTGCATACGAAGGCATCACCGGTGCAGATCAAACCACGTACCGCATGGGGGGTGTCATCCAGCTGAGCCAGCGCCTGCTCGGCGATCTGCATCAGTTTTTCGTCAGACTGGAAAGCGGCAGGTTGCTGCGCCATCTGGCCCATCTGGTAACCAAACGCAGTGACATCGGCATCGTGATAACGCACTTCGGTAGAGATAACCACATCACCGACACTCAGGCTGCTATCAAATCCGCCGGCTGAACCTGTATTGACGACCAGGTCTGGTTCGAAAATTTCCAGCAGAATGGCAGTTCCTACGGCGGCCGCGACTTTACCGATACCGGACTGAAGTAAGACTACTTCTGCACCATTGAGGGTGCCGGTATAAAAGGTGCAGCCCCCTTTTTGCAGGGTGGTGCAGTTGTCGAGTTGGTTTTTCAGGATCACGACTTCCTGTTCCATTGCCCCAATAATGCCGATTTTCATTTACGTTATCTCTTTCTTAAAGTGAACCTTACGGTGATTGGATGCGATTGTAACAATGCCAGACAGCGTGGGAAAGCCTAAACAAAAGGCGACAGAATCAAAGGGGAACTGAAAGAAAAAAGCGAGCGGGGGAGAGCCGCTCGCTTGGCCAGGCCTGCTGGTTTTATTCACCAACAGACCGTTTGGCATAACAGACCTGACTGGCTGGGATCACAAACCGAGGAAGCCCAGAATACCATCGGCGGCGCGACGGCCTTCATCGATGGCGGTGACCACCAGATCCGAGCCGCGCACCGCGTCACCACCGGCAAAGATTTTGCTGTTGGTAGTCTGGAAGGCGTGCTCGCCGCTGGTTTGAATGCGGCCCCACTGATCCAGTGCCACATCAAAGGTGTCCAGCCAGGGCATGGCATGCGGCTGGAAACCAAAGGCCATGATCACGGCATCGGCTTCCAGCACATGCTCGCTGCCCGCGACAGGTTCAGGACGGCGGCGACCCGCTTCATCGGGTTCGCCCAGCGCGGTTTGCACCACTTTTACCCCAGTGACCTGGCCGTTGCCGTTAACGACCACACCCAAAGGCTGAAGGTTGAACATGAAGTTCACCCCTTCCTCACGGGCATTTTTCACCTCACGGCGTGAACCCGGCATGTTGGCTTCATCACGGCGGTAGGCGCAGACTACATCGCTGGCTCTCTGACGGATGGAGGTACGGACGCAGTCCATCGCGGTGTCACCACCGCCCAGCACCACTACGCGTTTACCCGCCATGTCGATATATTCAGGGGCATTGTCTTCCAGATTCATCACCTTGTAAGTGTTGGAAATCAGAAAAGGCAGTGCATCGTAGACACCGGCGGCGTCTTCATTTTCCAGCCCGGCACGCATGTTTTTATAGGTACCGACACCGAGGAAAACCGCGTCATACTCATCGATCAGATCCTGAAGCTGCACATCAGTGCCAACTTCTGTATTGAGGCGGAACTCAACCCCCATCTCGGTAAAGATCCGGCGGCGGTTGATCATCACCTCTTTTTCCAGTTTGAACGACGGGATACCGAAGGTCAGCAGGCCGCCAATTTCCGGATAACGGTCAAATACCACAGGTTTAACGCCGTTACGGACCAGAATGTCGGCGCAGGACAGACCAGCAGGGCCGGCACCGATAATGGCGACTTTCTTGTCTGTCCATTCAACGCCGGACATGTCCGGTTTCCAGCCCATTTCAAAGGCTTTGTCGGTAATGTATTTCTCAACATTACCGATAGTTACCGCCCCGAAATCATCATTGAGCGTACAGGAGCCTTCACACAGACGGTCCTGAGGGCACACCCGGCCACAGACTTCCGGCAGGGTGTTGGTCTGGTGAGCGAGATCAGCCGCTTCGAGAATCCGGCCTTCATTGGCCAGGCTCAGCCATTGCGGGATGTAGTTGTGTACCGGACACTTCCACTCACAATAGGGGTTGCCACAGTCCAGACAGCGGTCAGCCTGAGCGCTGGCCTGCTGCTGAGTAAAAGGTTCGTAGATTTCGACGAACTCAATTTTACGGATTTCAATCGGCTTCTTCGGCGGATCGACACGTTCAACATCGATAAATTGGTAAATGTTCTGGCTCATTGGATTCCCTCCCTTATTGTGCCTGAACGCGGAGTTCAGCAGCTGAACGGCTTTGGTGACCCAGCAGAGTGTTCACGTCTGCCGACTTCGGTTTAGCCAGGAAGAATTTCGGGATCCACTGATCAAAGTTGGCCAGAATTTCCTGTGCACGGCTTGAGCCGGTTTCTTCCAGGTGGCGGTCGATCAGACCGCGCAGGTGTTCCTGATGAATCGTTAACTCCTGCAGTGGCAGAGCTTCGATCAATTCAGGGTTCACCCGGCCGGCGAAATCGCCGACTTCATCCAGAATGTAGGCAAAGCCGCCTGTCATACCTGCGCCAAAGTTGACGCCTGTGTGGCCAAGAATCGCCACGATGCCGCCTGTCATATATTCGCAGGCATTGTCACCGGCGCCTTCGACGACGGCAATAGTGCCAGAGTTACGAACCGCAAAGCGCTCACCGGCACAACCGGCTGCAAACAGCTTACCGCCGGTAGCGCCGTACAGGCAGGTGTTACCTATGATGGTGGATTCATGGGACTTGAATGCTGACCCGACAGGTGGCCGGATCGTAATCACACCACCTGTCATGCCTTTGCCGACATAGTCGTTGGCATCACCGGTCAGATACAGGTTCAGGCCACCGGCATTCCATACGCCGAATGACTGTCCTGCCGTACCCGACAGATGCACATTGATGGGGTTTGCCGCCATGCCCTGATTGCCGTAGCGCAGCGCAATTTCACCCGACAGGCGGGCACCGAAGGAGCGGTCTGTGTTGCGGATATCCAGATAGATATCGGCGCCACTCTGTGCTTCCACGGCGGGCAGTGCTTCGTCGACCAGTTTCTGGTTCAGTACACCGGTATCAAACGGTGTGTTCGGCTCACTGCAGTACAGGGTTTTGCCCTCAGCTGGCGTAGGCGCATGCAGCAGGCCGTTGAGATCCAGCTTGCTTTGCTTGGCGGTAAAGCCGTTGACCATTTCCAGCAGATCGGTGCGTCCGATCAGGTCGGTCAGTTTTTCAACGCCCAGTTTTGCCAGCAGGGTTCGTACTTCTTCACCCAGGCCGACAAAGTAGTTCATGACCTGCTCAGGCAAGCCCTTGAAGAAATCGCGGCGCAGGGTGTCATCCTGAGTCGCTACACCGGTTGCACAGTTGTTGAGGTGACAGATACGCAGGTATTTACAACCCAGAGCCACCATAGGCGCGGTCCCGAAGCCAAAGCTTTCTGCACCCAGAATAGCGGCTTTCACCACGTCCAGTCCGGTTTTCAGACCACCATCCACCTGCAGGCGGATCTTATGACGCAGGCCATTGGCCACCAGTGCCTGCTGCGTTTCCGCCAGGCCCAGCTCCCACGGGCTGCCAGCGTATTTCACCGAGGTCAGCGGGCTGGCACCTGTACCGCCGTCATAGCCTGAGACGGTGATCAGATCGGCATAGGCCTTAGCCACACCGGTAGCGATAGTGCCGACGCCGGGTTCTGATACCAGCTTGACCGAGACCAGAGCTTTCGGATTGACTTGTTTGAGATCGAAAATCAGCTGCGCCAGATCCTCAATCGAATAAATATCATGGTGCGGTGGTGGTGAAATCAGGGTTACACCCGGTACCGCATAACGCAGTTTGGCGATTTCAGTGGTGACTTTATGGCCGGGCAACTGGCCGCCTTCACCGGGTTTTGCTCCTTGCGCCACTTTTATTTGCAGCACATCAGCATTGACCAGATAGTGAGGAGTAACGCCGAAGCGGCCGGATGCGACCTGTTTGATTCGGGAATTGCGCTCGGTGCCGAAGCGACGAGGATCCTCGCCCCCTTCACCTGAGTTGGAGAAACCACCGAGACGGTTCATGGCAATTGCCAGGGCTTCATGGGCTTCCGGGCTCAGAGCACCGATAGACATGGCGGCTGAGTCGAAGCGTTTGTACAGCTCGGTAGCAGCTTCTACGTTGGCGACGTCAATCGGGTTGGCCGATTCTTTCAGTTTCAGCAAGTCACGCAGCGTTGCTGCCGGACGTTCGTTCACCACTTTGGCAAAGGCGAGATAATCCTGGTATTCACCGGATTTAACGGCTTTTTGCAGCGTAGTGACAACATCCGGGTTGTAAGCGTGGAATTCGCCACCATGGACAAATTTCAGCAAGCCACCGTGATCGATTTGCTTGCGCTTGACAAACGCTTTACGCGACAGGTTGAACAAGTCTTGCTGGAAATCATCAAAGTTAGCGCCTTCAATACGGCTTGATACACCCTTGAAGCACAATGCCACCACATCCGAATGCAGACCGACTGCTTCAAATAGCTGCGAGCAACGATAAGAGGCGACTGTGGAAATCCCCATCTTCGACATGATCTTATACAAACCTTTGTCGATACCATTACGGAAGTTCAGCATCACGTCGCGGTAGGGCTTATTGATAGCACCGCTGTCAATCTGCTGTGCCAGCGACTCGTAAGCCAGATACGGATAAACAGCCGTAGCGCCAAAACCCAGCAATACAGCGAACTGGTGCGGGTCACGGGCAGTGGCGGTTTCCACTATGATGTTGGCATCACAACGCAGGTTGGCGGTCACCAGACGTGCCTGCACTGCACCCACGGCCATCGCAGCCGGGATCGGCAGCTTGTCGGCACTGATACCACGGTCAGACAGCACGACAAGCACAGTCCCGCCACGGACCAGGCGTTCTACCTGATCACAAAGATCGACCAGGGCCTGCTTCAGATCTTTCTCGTTCGGATCGAAGTTAATGTCGATAATGCTGTTACGGTAATGCTGGTTATCCAGACCCAACAGCTGCACCATGTCAGAGTACAGCAGGATAGGTGATTTGAACGCCACACGGTGTGCATGGCCGTCGGTTTCGTTAAACACGTTCATTTCACGGCCGATACAGGTGGCCAGCGACATCACGTGTTTTTCACGTAACGGATCGATCGGCGGGTTCGTGACCTGTGCGAACATCTGACGGAAATAGTCAGACACCAGACGTTCTTTGGAAGACAGCACGGCCATAGGGGCATCATCACCCATAGAGCCGGTGGCTTCCTGACCGTTTTCACCGATCACCCGCATGACCTGATCAAGCTCTTCACGGTTCACCGCAAAGAGTTTCTGGTAAGTGTTCAGCTCTTCCGGCGACATTTCCCGGCTGCCGACCTGATCATCACCCATCTCTTCAAACGGTACCAGGCGGCGAACATGGGTATCCAGCCACTCTTTATAAGGGTGGCGTTCCATCAGATCGTTATCAATGTCGGCGGAATGCCAGATTTTGCCAAGCTTGGTATCAATGACCAGCAGTTCGCCAGGGCCGACCCGGCCTTTTTGCGCCACTTCGTCCGGCGCGTAATCCCAGATACCTACTTCTGAAGCCAGGGTGATCAGTTTGTCTTTGGTGATGACAAAACGCGCAGGGCGCAGGCCGTTACGGTCGAGGTTACAGGCGGCATAGCGACCGTCAGACATAACGATACCGGCCGGGCCGTCCCACGGCTCCATGTGCATGGAGTTAAAGTCGTAGAAGGCGCGCAGTTTCGGATCCATATCCGGGTGGTTTTGCCATGCCGGCGGCACCAGCATGCGCATGGCACGGAACAAGTCCATGCCACCGGCCAGGAACAGCTCCAGCATATTATCCAGGCTGGAGGAGTCAGAACCGGTTTCGTTAACAAAGGGCGCGGCTGTTGCCAGATCAGGCAGCAGCGGGGAGGCGAACTTATACGCCCGCGCCCGAGCCCACTGACGGTTACCGGCTATGGTGTTGATTTCACCATTATGGGCCAGGTAACGGAACGGCTGAGCCAGTGGCCAGCGGGGTTGTGTATTTGTCGAGAAACGCTGGTGGAACAAACAGATAGAGGATTCCAGACGTAAGTCACCTAAGTCTTTATAAAACTTAGGCAGATCGGCGGGCATACACAGGCCTTTGTAGACAGTGACCTGAGTCGACAGGCTACAGATATAGAAATCAGGATCGTCCTGAATGCGTTGCTCAATACGGCGACGGGCAATATAAAGGCGGCGATCCACATCCCTTGGCTTCCAGCCAGCAGGCGCATTGATAAATACCTGAGCGATAGCCGGCAGGGAGGCTTTTGCGATAGGCCCCAGCACTTGCGGGTTGATCGGTACATCGCGCCAGCCGGCAATAGACAGGGTTTCTTTGCTCAATTCTTCCTGGATGATCGTGCGGGCTTTTTCAGCCAGGACAGGATCCTGACTAAGAAACAGCATACCAACGGCGTACTCACGGGCCAGTGCCCAGCCAAGCTCTTTAGCAACCAGCTGATAAAAGCTGTCCGGCTTTTTCATTAACAGGCCGCAGCCATCACCGGTCTTGCCATCAGCAGCGATGCCGCCTCGGTGTGTCATACGATCCAAGGCCGATATTGCGGTACGGACCAACTTGTGGCTGGCTTCGCCTTCTGTATGGGCGATCAGACCGAAACCACAGTTATCTTTTTCCAGCTTTGGGTCATACAGTGTCATTGCAACTCTCCCTTGCGCCTGCTCCATTGAGCAGGGTTACTGCATAATTATGACAATCTCCCTGATTGTCACTCTCGCGTCCAGCGGACTTTCAAACTAACGGCAAATTACAAAAAGGTCAA
Organism: Photobacterium sp. WH77; assembly: GCF_022014395.1. Taxonomy (NCBI): domain Bacteria; kingdom Pseudomonadati; phylum Pseudomonadota; class Gammaproteobacteria; order Vibrionales; family Vibrionaceae; genus Photobacterium; species Photobacterium sp. WH77. The sequence goes on from NZ_JAKLTE010000001.1 coordinate 189,747, forward strand.
ATTTTCTTTAATTCTGGTCATAAATTCTGGATTATTCAAAGTCAACTATTTATCTGTATGATTTATAGTGATTTATTATTTTTTTGAAATATTTTGTTTACAATTGAAAGTGTCAGAAATGAGACTTTTTTGCGGTAAAACGAACTGATTTTCATTTGCAGGCAAAGTCAGTGTTAAAAAGGATAAAACACTGATTAGTTTTAAATAAAAAAGCCAGCTCCTGGGAGCTGGCTTTAAATTTTAGTATAAAATCCAGATTGATCAGGATTCTGATAGCATAAGTGAATGGTCTTTCGCTTCTAACTTAGAATCACCCATCAGGTAAGCGTCAATTTCGCGGGCACATTCACGGCCTTCATTGATGCATCGTACGACAAGTGACTGCCCGGTTCGCATATCACCCGCAGCAAACACGCCTGGCTGGTTTGTCGCAAATCCCTGGGTTGCGACATTGCCGCGATCATCGAGTCCAATATTAAGCTGGGCCAGCACACCCTGAGGTTCCGGATGCAGGAAACCCATGGCTAAAAAGGCCAGATCACACGGAATGATACGCTCGGATCCCGGTACTTCTTCAAAGCCTGGGCGTTCACCGGGTTTGGCTTCGTTCCAGCTGATGTCCGCAATGCGCAGTGCTGTGACCTGACCGTCTTCATTGCCGATGAATTCTTTGGTCAGGATATTCCAGTGGCGCTCACAGCCTTCTTCATGAGAGGTGGAGGTGCGCATGATCATCGGATACGCAGGCCAAGGTTGGTTCACCGGGCGCTTTTCTGGCGGCATCGGCATGATTTCGACCTGAGTGATGCTGGCTGCACCGTGGCGGTTAGAAGTACCGACACAGTCAGAGCCGGTATCACCGCCGCCAATCACCACCACGTGCTTGCCGGCAGCATGAATCTCTGCTGTTTTCAGATCCATGCCATTGGCGCGGCGGTTGTTCTGACCCAGGAACTCCATGGCAAAATGGACGCCTTGCAGTTCACGGCCCGGGATCGGCAGGTTGCGAGGCACAGTGGAACCGCCGGTCAGCAGTACTACATCGTGCTGTTTACGCAGTTCACGCGCATCAATATCCACACCTATGTGAGCATTGACCACAAACTTGATACCAGCCTGTGCCATCATATCGAGTTTACGGTCAATCACGCTCATGCTGAGTTTGAAATCAGGAATACCAAAGCGCAACAGGCCGCCTATTTTCTCATCGCGTTCGTACACTGTGACTGTGTGGCCGGCGCTGTTAAGCTGCTCCGCGGCTGCCAGGCCTGACGGGCCGGAGCCGATAATCGCCACGCTTTTGCCTGTGCGGCTGCGCGGGGTTTTTGGCTTTGCGTAGCCTTCACGGTATGCGGTTTCAACGATTGTCTTCTCTATGTTGCAGATGGTGATGGGATCTTGGTTGATCCCCAGTACGCATGAGCTCTCACACGGAGCAGGGCATACACGCCCTGTGAATTCCGGGAAATTATTGGTTGAGCTCAGGATATGCCAGGCTTCTTCCCAGCTGTCCCGGTACACCGCATCGTTAAACTCAGGAATGATGTTGCCGATTGGGCAGCCGTTGTGACAGAAAGGCACGCCGCAATCCATGCAACGTGAGGCCTGTGTGCCAATTTTGCTGCCGAACTCGTCATTCAGAACGAATTCTTTGTTGTCCTGAATACGCACTTCAGGGGCAATTTTTGACGGCAGTTCACGGCCGTGCTCGAGAAATCCGGTTGCCTTACCCATGGCTCACCTCCAGTGCTTCCTTGTTCTGTGCTTCTGCCGCTGCTTTACGTTTTTGCAGCACGGCTTTGTAGTCGCGTGGCATCACTTTGACGATGTGCTTGAGGTTTTCCTCCAGATTGCTGAGGAAGGTTTCAGCCACCGAACTGTCGGTCAGTTGCTGGTGACGGCTCACCATGTCTTTCAGCAGAGCAATGTCTTCGCTGTCCAGTGGATCCAGGTCGACCAGTTCAGGGTTGAGTTTGCTTGCAAAGTCGCTGAACTGATCCCAGACATAGGCGACACCGCCGCTCATACCTGCTGCGAAGTTACGACCGGTCTGACCGAGAATAATCGCTACGCCGCCTGTCATGTATTCGCAGCCGTGGTCACCCACACCTTCAACTACCACACGGGCACCTGAGTTACGGACACAGAAACGCTCACCGGCTTTACCTCGGATGAAAGACTCGCCCGATGTGGCGCCGTAGAAGCACACGTTGCCGACTATGATATTGTCTTCGGCAATCAGATCAGACTTGGCATCTGGGTAGAGCACCAGCTGACCGCCCGACAGGCCTTTGCCCCAATAGTCGTTGGCATCACCTTCAACGTCAAAGCGCACGCCTTTCGCCAGGAAAGCCCCCAGACTCTGGCCGGCTGAACCTTTGAATTTAACCTGCATAGGTTGCGGCAGGCCCTGGTCTTGGTAGACTTTGGAGATCTCGTTCGACAGCATAGTGCCGACGCTGCGATCTATGTTGGTGATCGGGAACTCAGCATTGACTGCTTCACCGCGCTCCAGCGCAGGCTGAGCCGCAGCAATCAGCTGGCGGTCAAGCACGGCATCCAGATGGTGGTTCTGGCTGCACTGGTTGTATACACCGTCGGCCTCACGGGCCGGTTCAATGTGCAGCACAGGGCTGAGATCCAGATTTTTGTATTTCCAGTGGCCAATATTGTCGCGGATTTTCAGGCGCTGTGACTGGCCGACCATCTCATCTATGGTACGGAAACCCAGCTCAGCCATGATTTCACGCAAGCCTTCAGCCATGTACTGGAAGAAGGTGACAACATCTTCGACGCGGCCGTCGAAACGTTCACGCAGGGTCTTGTTTTGTGTTGCGATGCCCACAGGACAGGTGTTTTTATGACACTTACGCATCATGATACAGCCTTCCACCACCAGAGCGGCGGTGGCAACACCCCATTCTTCGGCACCCAGCAGGGTGGCGACAGCCAGATCACGCGGGGTTTTCATCTGACCGTCACTTTGCACCACGATACGGTTACGCAGGCCGTTTTTCAGCAGTGTCTGGTGTGTTTCTGCCAGACCCAGCTCCCACGGCAGGCCTGTATGGCGAATCGAGGAAATCGGAGAGGCGCCTGTACCGCCGTCGAAACCGGCGATCAGTACCACGTCGGCTTTGGCTTTGGCGACACCTGAAGCTATGGTGCCGACACCGGCTTCAGAAACCAGTTTGACGTTGACACGGCTCTTGCGGTTGGCGTTTTTCAGGTCATAAATCAGCTGCGCCAGATCCTCAATAGAGTAAATATCGTGGTGTGGCGGCGGCGAAATCAGGCCGACACCTGGGGTGGAGTGACGAGTCGCACCGATCCAGTCGTCCACTTTGTCACCCGGCAACTGACCCCCTTCACCTGGCTTGGCACCCTGTGCCATTTTAATTTGCAGCTCATCGGCATTGGTCAGGTAATACGATGTCACCCCGAAGCGGCCAGACGCGACCTGCTTGATGGCAGAGCGTTCCCAGTCGCCGTTTTCTTTTTTCTCGAAACGGGCCGGGTCTTCACCGCCTTCGCCTGAGTTCGACTTGGCGCCGATACGGTTCATGGCGACAGCCAGTGTGGAGTGTGCTTCATGCGAGATAGAACCGAAGCTCATTGCACCTGTGGCAAAGCGCTTGAGGATATTTTCGGCCGGTTCTACTTCATCCAGCGGGATGCTGCGGCTGGTATCAACAGCAAACTGGAGCTGACTGCGCAGAGTGGCGGCATGGTCGCCCTGACTGTCTACAGCGTGGCAGTATTGCTTGAACTGACTGTAGTCTTTGCCGCGGGTGGATTGCTGCAGCAGAGAAATTGTGGTCGGGTTAAACAGGTGCTTTTCACCACGCTGTTTCCACTGATAAACACCACCGACATCCAGCATTTGCAATGGGATATCACGCAGCGGGTAACCGAGGCGGTGGCGGATCAGCACTTCTTTGGCAATGTCGTCCAGGGTCAGCCCCTGAATACGCGAGACGGTACCGGTGAAATATTTGTCGACCACGGCTTTGCTGATCCCCAGTGCTTCAAAAATTTGGGCACCGTGGTAGGACTGCAGGGTCGAGATCCCCATTTTGGAGAAAATCTTCAACAGGCCGCCGTTAACGGCTTTGCGGAAATTGTTGAAGTATTTATCGACACTGGTGTCTTTAGCCAGCTTGTTACGTTGCTGCAGCGAAACTATGGTTTCTGTCACTATGTACGGGTTGACCGCATTGGCACCGTAGCCGATCAGGGTGGCGAAATGGTGTGTTTCGCGGGCGTCGGCCGTTTCAACTACCAGATCGCACTTGGCACGCAGCCCTTTGCGGATCAAATGATGGTGTACCGCACCGACAGCCAGCATGGCCGGAATATGGGCATGCTGTGAGTTCACTGCACGGTCACTGAGGATCAGGATGGAGTAGCTGTCATTGACCGCATCTTCGGCGTGCTGGCACAGATGGTTCAGTGCTTGTTCCAGCTTGCCTGCTTCATCACTGGCCTTAAACACGATATCCAGGGTTTTGGCCTGCAGGTGGGGCTTGTCGATGGCGCGCAGCTTTTCCAGCTCGGCATCGCTCAGTACCGGTGAGTTGAGCTCCAGTTTCTGGCAGTGCGACGGACCTTCACTCAACAGGTTCTGATCTTCACCCAGATAGGTGTTGAGTGACATTACCATACGTTCACGGATCGGGTCGATCGGTGGGTTGGTCACCTGAGCAAACAGCTGCTTGAAGTAATGAGACAGATGCTGCGACTGGTGTGACAGAATCGCCAGCGGCCAGTCCGCCCCCATCGAGCCCAGAGGCTCTTTGCCGTCGCCGGCCATTGGCAGGATGATCTCATTGACTTCTTCATTGCTGATGCCAAAAGCCTGCTGTTGATGCAGTAGCTTCTCGGCTTCAGGCTGGCTATGGCTGTAATCGGCGTCAGGCAGATCGCTGAGATGAAGCAGGTTGTTTTTCACCCAGTCTTCATAAGGTTTGGCTGAGGCAATGCTGTCTTTGACTTCATCATCGGAGACGATGCGGCCTTGCTCCAGATCCGCAACAAAGATACGGCCGGGCTGTAAACGGCCACGGAAATGGACATTTTCAGGGGCGATATCCACCACGCCGGATTCGGAGGCCATAACCAGGAAATCATCTTTGGTTACTGTATAGCGAGACGGACGCAGACCATTACGGTCCAGGGTGGCACCCACTTGTACGCCGTCAGTGAAGCAGACAGATGCCGGGCCATCCCAGGGCTCCATCAGGTTGGCGTGATACTGGTAAAACGCACGGCGTTTGGGATCCATGGCCGGATTTTCCTGCCAGGCTTCCGGGATCAGCATCATCAGTGCATGGGGCAGGCTACGGCCAGACAGCACCAGCAATTCCAGGGCCATATCAAAGTTGGCCGAGTCCGACGCTCCTTCCTGGCAGATAGGCAGCAGCATGTTCAGCTCTTCTTCGCTGAACAGATCAGACTGCAACAGAGCCTCGCGGGCTTTCATCCAGTTCAGGTTGCCGCGCACTGTGTTGATTTCACCGTTATGGGCGATGTAACGGAAAGGCTGCGCCAGACGCCATCTCGGGAAGGTGTTGGTGGAAAAACGCGAGTGGACCAGCGCCAGAGCACTGACCATGGCCGGGTTTTGCAGATCGAGAAAATACTGCGGCACCTGCTCTGTCGTGAGCTGGCCTTTGTATACCAATGTTTTGCTGGAGAAGGCGTTAATGTAGAAATCGTCACCAATATTGGTCACGCTTTCCAGACAGACTCGAACCGTGTAGTTACGCAGGACATACAGCTTACGCTCCAGTTCTTCCTGCGGCATATCGCTGCCGCCGGTGACAAAAGCGTGTTCAAATTGCGGCTCAGTGCTGAGGGGATCGGCACCAATCATGCTGTTATCTGTAGGCAGCACTCGGTAGCCAAGTACGCTCAGGCCCAGTCGCTGGGCGTTGCGGGCCAGAATGTCGCGGCACTGTTCACGTTTGTCTTCGTCTTTCGGAAACAGGATGACACCGACGCCATACTGCTCAAAGGCAGGCAGTGTCAGGCCAATTTTCTGACATTCCTGCAATAGAAATTCATGGGGTTTTTGCAGCAGAATACCGGCACCGTCACCACTGCAGGGGTCGCAACCCTGGCCGCCCCTGTGCTCCATACGAGCCAGCATGTCCAGTGCCTGAGTGATAACCTGGTGGGATTTACGGTTCTTGAGATGGGCAACAAAGCCGATACCGCAGGCATCATGCTCCATTTCAGGGACATAAAGCCCCTGACCATTCAACACTTGATCTGTCATAACTACATCCTTCCAGTGTAGAGCAGACGGTTCCTCCGTCTGCGGTTCCCTATTTATTTTTATATATACCTGCATGTCTTGGTCAGGCGGGCATCTTGCCCGTTACTGGCCGCAGGAGGGCTGCCTTATCTGAAGGGAGGCAGCCAGTCTCAGACGTACGGGCTAAGCCAGCACGCTAAAGACATGAAAGCCATCCTGACGGATGGCAATCTGGTTATATAATGCACACAATGAAAATATATTACAGATCTGTTGGCTGAATTACTATCACTAAATCCGACTTTAGTTGTAGTGCGAGCTAAAACCCTGGCCGTTCTAGTTAAAATTATGACTAAAAATTCATGATACCCCTATGTTGATGAATTGTTACTCATTGGTGTAAAGGGAGGAGATTTTTTGATGGGAAAGTTTCAGTTGTATTTGTGGTTATTTTATTTCAGATTGTGTTTTTGGCATGATGGGGTGTGATTTAGATTACGGACTAGCAGATTACTCTGTCCTGATGAATGTAATTAGTGTCGAATCCTTGACGCTCAGGAGTGTCAAACATCACTTTTTGGCATATTAAAAATCCGCGACATGCAGCAGCTTCTTGCAACTGTGTTAAATTGGCGGTTGAGTATTGCAGAGCCAAGATGGCCTACACGGAACCGCCAGGGAAGACTGCGGGGAGAAGAAACAGCATGCAGAAAGTGAACATGATGGCGTTTGCTATCGTTGCCTGTACCGCTTTACCGGTATGGGGGGAAGCTGAAGAAGGGCTGAATATGTCAGTCATTGGTATGACATTTCTGTTGGTGGCTGTTTTGACTTCACTGGCGGCCTGGATAGTGCATCATTTGGGCAGTCTGGCCTTTCGGCGTCTCCATGCCACTATTTCCCGGCTTCCCATTGCAGCGGCCATTGTCCGCAGTAAAGATGGTGAGCTGTTTTATGCCAATGCCAGCTGCCGAGAGCTCTTGGGGGTCAGTAAAGTGGAGAGCCGCTTTTACTATCCGGAAGGTATTGGCGCGCGGATGATGGCGGATGTGCTGCGCCCCTTACAGCCAGGTACCGGGTTCGAAAACGTAGAAGAAACACTGCAACTCGGCAATTCGACCATCAGGGTGCTGATTTCCGGCCAGTTGCTCAGCTATCGCTGGCAATCAGCCTGGTTGCTGTTTTTTGTCGCGCCAACCAGTCAGGCTAACCCTTACGTCCAGATAGAACAGCGAGTTTTCCAGCGCGTCCTGAACTCACTGTCAGAGTTGGTATATTTTCAGGATAAGGCCGGTAATATCATAGGCACCAATACCGCCTTCGATCGTTTCTGGCGCGGCCGTCGGGAAGAGGGACTGATACAGGGCGATCCGACCGGCATCGGCGAAACGCCTGTGATTCATACCTGGACCACGGCACCCGATGGTGCCAGCCGGTTGCTGGAAACCAATAAAACCGTGATGACAGACGAAGACGGTCTGATCATTGGCACGCTGAGTATCAGCCATGACGTGACCGACTGGCACGAGATGCAAGAAAGCCTCAAGCAGGAAATAGAGAAGCGGGAAGTCACGGAGCAGATCCTGGCTCAGCGTAACACCCTGCTCAACTCCATCCTCAATGCCAGTCAGGATCCTATCGGTTTGTATAATGAGCACGGCGTCTATGTTGGCTGTAATGAACCTTTTGCCAAAGTGCTGGGGTTCAGTGCCAAAGAGTTGATCGGTAAGACAGCCCGCAATGTGATTGATCCTGAGATGCTGCAGGAGTTCTATCAGACTGACATTAAAGTGCTGAGAGACGGCCTGACCGTGAAGACGGATGCCTATGTCATTCTCGAAACCGGTGAGCCGGTCTGGTATGAAATTGTGAAATCCCCGTATCGCGATCCGACCGACGGCTCAGCCGGCGTGTTGCTGATAGCCAGGGACGTGACAGAGCGTAAGCAGGCTGAGCAGCAGCTGGCCGACGCCATCATGGAATTGCAGGAGCTCAGTTTTGTCGACAGCCTGACAAAAGTGGCCAATCGCCGCAGCTTCGATGAACAACTGCGCAAGCTCTGGCACAGCCATATGCGCGAGCAACAGCCTCTGACATTAATTCTTTGTGATATCGACAGTTTTAAAGCTTACAACGATAATTACGGTCACCAGCAAGGCGATCACGCATTGCAGGAAGTGGCCCAGGTGTTCGATAGCGTGATCCGCCGGGAAACGGATGAAGTCGCCCGTTATGGCGGCGAGGAGTTTGCCTTTCTGCTGCCGAATACGCCTTTGGCGGGTGGGCAAACAGTGGCAGGTAAAATCCATAATAAACTGGCTGAGAAAGCCATCCCTCATGGCTTTTCAGGCATCAGTGACATGCTGACTGTCAGCTTAGGTGTGGCCACCATGACACCTATGCCAAATCAGGATTATGGCGAGTTGATTGCAATGGCAGACAAAGCGCTTTACAAAGCAAAAGCAGACGGGCGGAATACTACCCGCCTGATGGCCGAATCAGATGAGTTTTAATGCTGCCTGAGGGCAGCATTTTGTTGTAGCAGGAATCACAATGAAACAAATAAAAATGTTGGCACAGTTCTATGTCGACCTGTTGGTGAAGCTTGGCATAGTGCGCTTCAGCCTGCTGTTGGCGTTAGCACTGGTGGCATTGGCTGTGGTGGTACAGGTGGGGGTCACACTGGCACTGCAGGGTGAAGTATTGGACATAGATATTGTCCGCTCTGTTTTTTTTGGTTTGTTGATCACCCCCTGGGCGGTTTATTTTCTGTCTGTGGTGGTGGATCAGCTTGAAGATTCCCGCCAGCGGTTGTCCAAGCTGGTGACCAAACTGGAAGAAATGCGCTCACGGGATCTGACCCTGAACAAGCAGCTGAAAGATAACATTACTGAGCTGAATCAGCAGATCGAAGTGCGGGTTAAGGCTGAAGAAGAGCGCCGGATTGCGATGCAGGACTTGGAGAATGAGGTGGCACAGCGTGAGAGCGCCCAGCTCGAACTGGCAGAGCAAAGTGCCTTGCTGAAGTCCTTTCTTGATGCGTCGCCGGATCTCATTTATTACCGTAACGAAAAGAATGAATTTTCTGGCTGTAACCGGGCGATGGCCGAATTGACCGGCAGAACGGAACAGGAGCTGGTCGGACTGACTCCCTGGGATGTGTACAGTGAAGAGGTGGCGGTCAAAATAGTGGAAACTGATCAGCAGGTTTTCACGCAAAATATCTCGCTGACCTACGAACAGTGGCTGGAATACCCTGACGGTCGCAAAGCTATATTTGAATTGCGTAAAGTGCCTTTTTACAGCCGTGATGGCCGCCGGCTTGGCCTGATGGGATTTGGCCGCGACATTACCGAGCGCAAGCAATATCAGGAAGCCCAGGAGAAAGCCAGCCGTGATAAAACCGCCTTTATCTCGACCATCAGCCATGAATTACGGACACCGCTGAACGGGATCGTGGGACTGAGCCGAATGCTGCTGGAAGGCCCGCTCAATGAGCAGCAGCGCGGCTACATGCGTACTATCTATGTCAGCGCCATTACCCTGGGCAATATCTTCAATGACATTATCGACATGGATAAGTCGGATCGCCGTCGTCTGGAGTTGTTGCCAACACCGCTGGACTTCGATGCTTTTATCGAAGAGATGGGCAATATTTCCGGCCTGATGGCCGAGCAGAAGGGTCTGCGATTCGATCTGGAACAACTGACTGATTTACCACCCTATATTCAGGTCGACGGCACGCGGCTGCGTCAGGTGCTGTGGAATCTGATCAGCAACGCGACCAAGTTCACCAAGGAAGGCGGGGTTATTCTGTCTGTGAGCAGCGAACTGCTGGACAATCAGCAGGCGGAAATCATTTTTGAGATCGAAGACAGCGGGATCGGCATTCCTGAGTCTGAGCTGGATAAAGTCTTCGCTATGTACTATCAGGTGAAACAGGGTCAGGATAATCTGCATGCCGTCGGCACCGGTATTGGCCTGGCGGTATCGCGCCAGCTGGTGAACATGATGGGCGGGGATATTGAAGTCAGCTCCGAAGTCGGGGAAGGCAGTACGTTCACTGTCACTATCTGTGTCCCTGTGCTTGAGCAGATTGTCGAGGATGAAGAGCTGCCCGAATTGGCACAGCATTCACTGCGCATTTTCATGGTGGAAGACATAGAGCTGAATATCACAGTTGCCAAGGCATTGCTGGAGGGCCTGGGGCATCAGGTCACTGTGGCGATGCGAGGGGATGAGGCACTGGAGGTGTTTACACCGGCTCAGTACGATTTGGTGCTGCTGGATATTCAATTACCGGATATGACAGGTTTTGAAATCGCCAAAGTCCTGCGTGCGCGCTATCGCCAGTTGCCGCCACTGGTGGCGCTGACGGCCAATGTCATTAAAGACAAACACGAATATCTGGATCAGGGCATGGATGATGCCATCAGTAAGCCGCTCAGCGTTAAGGCGATTAACACTGTGATTCAGACTTTGATACAGCAGGGTGCCAGCCAGACGGAGGGCCAGGAGCCTGTGATAGCTGACGAGAACAGTCTGAGCGAGGATACGCTGAGCAAACTGTTGGATTTGGAGATGCTGGACTCCTATGTGGATATTGTCGGTGCTCAGCCTGTGTATGATTCACTGGATATGTTCGAAAAAATGATGCCTGAATATCTGGCGATTCTTGATTCGAATATGACGGCGAAAGACAAGGACGGCATTAAGTTTGAAGCGCACAAGATCAAGGGAGCCGCGGGTTCTATTGGCCTGAAGCGTATTCAGCAGGTGGCCCAGAAAGCACAGTCGCCTGAATTGCCGGCCTGGTGGGAAAACATCGAAGACTGGGTTGATGAAATTAAAACGAGTTATCAGGCCGATTTGAAGGTGCTGAAAACCTGGTTAGCCAATAAAGAGAGCTGAACAGGCGGATAGCAAACCATTAAAAAAGCGTCGCAATAGCGACGCTTTTTTGTATGGCGGACAAGTTAGTGTCTGGTCTTAGTTTTCTTCGATATCACCGCAGAAACGATACCCTTCACCATGGATAGTGGCGATAATTTCCGGGGTGTCGGACACTGATTCAAAATGCTTACGAATACGGCGGATAGTGACGTCAACTGTGCGGTCATGCGGCTTCAGATCACGGCCGGTCATCTTTTTCAGCAGCTCTGCACGGGTCTGGATTTTGCCTGGATTTTCGCAAAAATGCAGCAGGGCACGGAATTCAGAGCGTGGCAGCTTGAACTGATCACCGCTCGGGCTCATCAGAGAACGGCTGTTCAGTTCCAGAGACCAGCCATTAAACTCATAGCGCTCAACCAGGCGGCGATCTTCTGAGGCCAGCCCCTGGCTCATTGCGCGAGTTAACAGGTTACGGGCACGAATGGTCAGCTCTCTTGGATTGAAAGGTTTAGTGATGTAATCATCCGCACCAATTTCCAGGCCAAGGATCTTATCCACTTCGTTGTCACGTCCGGTCAGGAACATCAACGCCATATCGCCTTGCTCACGCAATTCACGGGCCAGCAGCAGGCCATTTTTACCTGGCAGATTGATATCCATGATCACAAGGTGAACATGATGTTCAGACAGCATCTTGTGCATTTCTGCACCGTCGCTGGCTTCTAAAACCGTATACCCTTCTGCTTCAAAGATGCTTTTCAGGGTGTTACGGGTTACGTGCTCGTCTTCTACAATTAGAATGTGAGGGGTTTGCATTGGCAGTACCTAATTACTCAAAACGGAATCTGGTCTAACAGAGAATATTTCAATTCTATAAAAATAATTCGCTTACAGGCAAAGTAACAGAACAGTTGCAGTTTGCACCCGTCTTTTCAACTACCTGCTGGTACGCCATCCTCATTTTTCAGCGGCCCAACGGACAACTTGCTGAAAAACCCGAACTTGCGGGACTGGCTACAATTTCCCTTGGATACAGACGATTGTATGCATTTAACAGCGTACTAACAATATGATTTTATTGTATTGCGCTCAGTTTTTTCGATTTTACCGTGCGATACTAGCGTATCGGAAACACTATCTTATTGTTATAGCTCAAACAATTTGTTGTTTCATCAATGAAATAAGGCTGTTAAAGATAACAGTCGTATTGGCTGACCAGGCAGGGAGATCAGACACATGTCGGAAGATTGCCGCCACTCTGATGATGATCCGTTGCAGGACAGGCATGCGGAATGGCATGCCCGGCAGGCAATATGGCTAAGCTATCAGCAGATCATTTTTCGTGCGTCTGAGATACCTGACTACTCGAGCTTCGCTATTTTAACCGCTTTTAACCCTGAAAGTATCGTACTCAGTTGTAAGGAAAATCGTCAGCGGCAGCAGCGTCTGGAAGCTGAATTGTCCGCTTTGGGATATGCTTACCTGAGGCTTGATTGCAGTGCGCCGGACGGGCGCTGGCATGAGCCGAGTCTGGCAGTGTGTACCGGGTTGAGTCAGGCTTGTGAGCTGGCGGCGAAGTGGCAGCAAAATGCAATTTACTGGGTATCACAGCAGCAGCTGTTTCTGGTGCCCGTTATGCTTAAGCATCAGGGTTTTTCTCAGACCGAGCTCGGGAAATGGCCCGCTTATCTTCATATTCAAGGATTAGAGTAAGGAGTTCTACGATGAAAGATCTATTGCCGGATTTGTGTGACCACTACGAGGATGAAGTACGTTGGTTGCCGCTGGCACATCGCGATTTTGGTGGGAAGCCTGTGTTTTATGGCGAAGTGGTGACACTGCGCTGCTTTGAAGATAACAGTCTGGTGAGGGATATTCTCAACGAAGACGGCACCGGCAAGGTGCTGGTGATCGATGGTCATGGATCGTTAAACAAAGCCTTGTTGGGTGATCAGTTGGCTCTGCTGGCGATCAAGAATCAATGGGAAGGTATAGTGGTTAACGGCGCAGTGCGTGATGTCGTCGCGCTGAGCGAGATGGCGCTGGGGGTCAAAGCCATTGCGGTATGTCCGTTTAAAACTGAGAAACGCCAGACCGGAGACAGGAATGTCACCCTGACCGTCGCACATACGCTGGTTTACCCCGGGGATATTCTGTACGCGGATCCCAATGGTATCTTGTTGAGTAAAGAGCCGCTGGATTTGTCCGTGCTTTGAGCCTGTGCTCTGTTGGTGGGGGGGGGGCTTAAAATCGAAAGCCAATACCGAGCTGATACACCTGCTCTAACGCTTCATAATCCATGGTGGCATGCAGGTTTACCTTCTCATTCAGCTCGTATTGACTGCTGAGCTCGACACCCAGACGGGTGTTTTCTTCCACCCGCTCAGACGTTACCGCACTGCGCAGGCTGATTTTGGGGCTGAAGTTGTACTTTACGCCCGATAATAAGCCACGTGTTGCCGCCTGTTGCTGGTTGCCGCTTTTAAGGCGGGTACTGACATACACCTGGGTGGACTGAGTCAGGGCATAGGCATAACCGCTGTCTATCTGCCAGAGGTCAAATTGTTCAGCGCTGCGTGACTGAGAATTAAGAAACCATCCTGCCATTGCTGATGCTGAAACAGGCTCAGTTGCCGGCTCCGTGGCCAGCGCTGGCCAGGCCAGACAGAATAAGAGCAATAAGCAGCAGTGTTTCATCCTCAGCCATCCCTGTGAGTGCAGTTTCCTTTTGTATACCAATTAATCCTAGGCCAGAAATATTTCACAAAGTGCGTGTTTCGTCGCACATCATTGATTTACATCTCAGATTGCGGCAAAGATCAAATTACGAGTGTTTTTGTGCTCTTATCAGCCGGTGTTTTTCTTTATACGGAAAAACATCTTCAAACCGCCCTTGCTCAATGTTTGACTGTAAGTGCTGCCAGTAGCCGGGGTCAAACAAATCGCTGTGCAGTTCATCGAACAGTTTTCGCACTTTGGGGTTGATCAGCAGGAAAGTACGAAATTCTTCCGGGAAAACATCATTGGTGCCCACGCTGTACCAGGGTTCAGCTGACAGTTCATCTTCCGGGAACCGGGGCGGCGGAATATGGCGGAAGTTAATTTCGGTCATGTAGCTGATTTCATCATAGTCATAGAAGACCACGCGTTTATGGCGTGTCACACCGAAGTTTTTGAACAGCATGTCACCCGGGAAGATGTTGGCGGCCGCCAGTTGTTTGATGGCTTTGCCGTATTCATCCACGGCGTGGCGCAGATCGTCATCATTGGCTTGTTCAATATACAGGTTGAAAGGGATCATCCTGCGCTCGATATAGAGGTGCTTTATCATGATTTCCTTGTCAGTCACGATAAGGCTCGACGGTGCTTCACGCTGTAATTCTTCCAGTAACTCAGGACTGAATCGGCAGCGGTCAAAACTGAAGTTGCGGTATTCCTGGGTATCTGCCATCCGGCCGACCCTGTCATGCTCTTTAACCAGCTGATATTTCTCTTTGACTGTGGCTCGGTTCATTTCTTTCTGAGGGGCAAATTTGTCTTTGATCACTTTGAAGACGAACCCGTAGGAAGGAAGGGTAAAGACACTCATGACCATGCCCTTGATACCCGGCGCCAGATCGAACTTGTCGTCAGAGTGTTCAAGGTGATGGAGAAATTCCCGGTACAGCTCTGTTTTACCGTGCTTCTGGCAACCTATGGCGGTGTAAAGTTCGGCATGGGTTTTGTTTGGTAACAGCTCGCTGAGGAAACGGACCAGTGCAGCAGGTGCCGGAGCGTACACCATGAAATAAGAACGCGCGAAGCCAAAAACGATACTGACATCATCAACATGGCACAGACAGGCATCCACATACAGCTGGCGATTATCTGTGGTCAGCACAGGTAACACCAGGGGGATCTGGGTATTGTTTTCCAGCAACAGCCGGCCAATCAGGTAAGCGGCTTTATTACGGTAAAACGGTTCTTTGATCAGCTCAAGTCGCGCTTTTTGCATCGCTGCACTGCCAAACTCATTGTTGAGCCTGGTCACTATCAGGGCAATATCCCGGTTTTTGTCTTCCCAGTTCAGTGTGAAAGGGGTTTCATCCATCATGCGTTCAAACAGATAGTGCGACCCGTTCTCAGACTGGTACAAACGGGTTAAAGCGGTTGGATAAGGCGCGATGCGCCCGGTCTGCGAGCTGTGCACAAACAGTTTGTCGCGGTTGATATCGCGATGCTCGAAAATTCGGCAATAGACGGAATTAAAGAAGCTTTCGGCAATGTCATAGCGAGGGTAATCCAGCAGCAGATCTTCATAGGAGGATTTGACGGCGGTCAGAAACTCGCGGTTAGCGTATTGCCTGCCGAGCATAATCTGGATCTGGCGGCTGACCAGTTCCACATGATGGTCGTAAAAGCTGATCCTCTGTTTCAGGGCCTGATGGACTGACATCCAGTCCTGATTTTCAAATCTGTCCTGCGCACCGGCGGTGACATCCAGAAACCGGCCGTACATGGCATCAAAGCCTTGGAGTATGGTATGTGCAACAAGCTGTTCCATCGCTGCTGTCATGCCGGATCCCTCCGAAATATTATTGTAATCATTGTCATCCTCCAGGCTGTCTTCCTGCATGGCCTGTGAGTGATCTCTCTGGTTCTGAGGGTGCGTTGACTATCTTGAACCAGAACATTGTTGGGCTTTAACGGGTTAATTGCTTCAGGTCTTGCTTGAGAAGGCAAATAATCCTTACGAGTTACTATGCTATGTCAATGAGTTAACTGCAATTGCAGAAATGCGATTTCCTCTAATTTTATGCGACTAATCTATTCTTGGCGGGAATAATGAATTGGCAGAGACAAAAACTGTATTCTGGGAAAGTAAGAAATAAATCACTAGTCAGTGTTGACTCATACCTGGGGATCAGGTAAACGTAAACAACACGCACACAACATTAGCAATAATATAAAAACATGGCACTTAACCTTATCGGCACCACCACCATTATTATTACCGGCACAAACAGTGTTGGGGCGGGCTGATACGCGCAAGATTTCAAAAAAAAGCCCGCACCTCACAGTGCGGGCTTTTTTTTCACCATGATTTTTTCAGATTCAATGGCAATATTCACTGGCCACATACAATAACAGCCAGGAAGCAATTGCCGACAAGTCAAAATTAACGGAAGTGGAGTAGGGAATGCGAGTGCTTAAGTTTGGCGGTTCATCTTTATCGGATGCCGACCGGTTTCTCAGGGCGGCGGATATCATCGCCAGTAATGCCCACCAGGGTGAAGTCTCAGTGGTGCTGTCAGCACCGGGCAAAGTGACCAACAAACTGGTGTCAGTCATAGATACCACAGTCGCGACGGGCGATGCCGAGCTGCAGCTCACCGATCTGGAAAACACCTTTAACAGCCTGTTTGATGGTATTGAGCAGCTTTTACCTGCGTTTGAGCGTTCAGCCGTGGATGCCAAACTCGCCAGCTCGCTGGGGCAACTGAAGCAACTGGTCCACGGGATGAAGTTGCTGGGACAGTGCCCGGACAATGTTTACGCCCGTGTCATCAGTAAAGGTGAACGTATTTCTATCGTAGTCATGAAAGCGGTGCTGGAAGCCAAAGGGCATAAAGCGGATCTGATTGATCCGGTTGCTTCTTTAGTGGCGCATGGCGATTACCTGGAAGGGCATGTCGACATTGAAATCTCAACTGACAACTTCCGCCGTCATCCGCTGGCTGAAGGGCACATCCATATCATGCCGGGTTTTACAGCCGGTAATGAGAAAGGTGAGCTGGTTATTTTAGGCCGTAACGGTTCGGATTATTCAGCGGCTGTGCTGGCAGCCTGTCTGCGTGCTGAGTGCTGTGAAATCTGGACAGATGTCGATGGTGTCTATAACTGCGATCCGCGTCTGGTGCCTGATGCCCGTTTGCTGAAATCGCTCAGTTACCAGGAAGCAATGGAACTCTCTTACTTCGGTGCTTCGGTACTGCATCCCAAAACCATTGCACCCATCGCGCAATTCCACATTCCCTGCCTGATCAAAAACAGTTTTAACCCGCAAGGTGCCGGTACACTGATCGGTCAGGATACGGGTGAAGACAAGCTGGCGATCAAAGGCATTACCACGCTCAAAAACCTGACCATGGTAAATGTGTCCGGCCCTGGTATGAAAGGCATGGTCGGCATGGCAGCCCGCGTATTCGGGGCAATGTCAGCAGCAGGGGTATCAATTGTTCTGATCACTCAGTCCTCGTCTGAATACAGCATCAGTTTTTGTATCGAAAGTGATGATCAACTCGTGGCTGAGCAGGCGCTGCGTAATAATTTTGAGCTGGAGCTGAAAGAAGGTCTGTTAGAGCCGGTAGAGTTTATTGACGATTCAGCGATCGTGACCCTGGTCGGGGACGGTATGCGTACTTCCCGTGGTGTGGCGTCGCGCTTTTTTACCTCGCTGGCCGAAGTGAATGTCAATATTATCGCGATTGCGCAGGGCTCTTCTGAAAGGGCTATTTCCGCTGTGATTCCGGCCAACAAAGTCTCGGAAGCGGTGAAAGCCTGTCATGAGAACCTGTTCAACAGTAAACACTTCCTGGATGTGTTTGTGGTTGGTGTCGGTGGTGTTGGTGGCGAGCTGGTGGATCAGATCCAGCGCCAGCAAGAGAAGCTGGCTGAAAACGGCATTGTCATTCGTGTCTGTGGCTTGTCGAACAGCAAAGGCATGTTATTGGACAATAATGGCCTGCCGCTGGAAAACTGGCGCGATGCGATCGGCCAGGCAAGCGGAGGGTTCAATCTGGCTAGCCTGATTCAGCTGGTGCAGCGTAATCACATCATCAACCCTGTGATTATCGATTGTACCTCAGACGAAGCCATTGCCGAGCAGTATGTGGATTTCCTGGCCGCTGGTTTCCACGTTATCACGCCCAACAAGAAAGCCAATACGGCCAGTATGGCTTATTATCACCAGTTGCGTCAGGCCGCGCGCGTAACCCGCCGCCGTTTCATGTATGACACCACTGTCGGTGCCGGTCTGCCAGTGATTGAAAACCTGCAGAACCTGATGGCTGCCGGTGATGAGCTGGAGCGTTTCGCCGGTATTTTGTCAGGTTCGCTGTCTTTCATCTTCGGTAAGCTGGACGAAGGCATGAGCCTGAGTGAAGCAACGACTGTGGCCCGTAATAACGGTTTCACTGAGCCGGATCCCCGTGATGATCTGTCCGGCATGGATGTGGCGCGCAAACTCTTGATTCTGGCCCGTGAGGCTGGTTATGCCCTTGAGCTGAGCGATGTGGTGGTCGAGCCGGCCTTGCCGCCGGGCTTTGATCAAAGTGGCGATGTTGAGGCCTTCATGCAGCGTCTGCCACAGGCCGATGCTTACTTCAGTGAATGGTCAGCCAAAGCGGCCGCAGAAGGCAAAGTACTGCGCTACATAGGTGAAATTGACAACGGTAAATGCAAAGTGAAAGTGGCGGCCGTTGATCAGGATGATCCTATGTTTAAAATCAAGGACGGCGAGAATGCCCTGGCTTTCTACAGCCGTTACTATCAACCCATTCCTCTGGTTCTGCGCGGATACGGTGCCGGTACCGAGGTCACAGCGGCAGGGGTCTTCGCTGATCTGATGCGTACCGTCGGCTGGAAACTGGGAGTTTAACAATGAGTGTGACTGTTTACGCACCGGCATCTATTGGTAATGTCAGTGTCGGTTTTGATGTTCTCGGGGCGGCAGTGTCGCCCGTTGATGGCACCCTGCTGGGGGATAAAGTGACAGTGGCCGCCGGCACAGAGCCCTTTTCACTGCGATGTGAAGGTGATTTTGTCGCTAAGCTGCCGGCTGAGCCGCAAGAGAACATCGTTTATCACTGCTGGCAGGTGTTTGCCCGTGAGCTGGATAAGAAAAGCGTCAGCCTGAAACCTGTGTCGATGACACTGGCGAAGAATATGCCAATTGGTTCCGGTCTGGGTTCCAGTGCCTGCTCAATTGTGGCTGCCCTGGATGCGCTGAACCGCTTTCATGAAAACCCGCTGACAGAGACAGAACTGCTGGCGCTGATGGGGGAAATGGAAGGTCAGATTTCAGGCGGTGTGCATTACGACAACGTGGCACCCTGCTATCTTGGCGGGTTGCAATTCATGGTCGAGGAGCTGGGGATCATCAGCCAGTCGGTCCCGAGTTTCGATAACTGGTACTGGGTGATGGCGTATCCTGGCATCAAGGTATCGACTGCTGAAGCCCGGGCTATTTTACCGGCTCAGTACCGTCGACAGGATATCATTGCCCATGGCCGTTATCTGGGAGGTTTTATTCATGCCTGCCACAGCCAGCAGCCGCAACTGGCCGCCAAAATGATCAAAGACGTGGTGGCCGAACCCTACCGAGAAGGCTTGCTGCCGGGCTTTAAGGAAGCGCGTCAGTACGCCTTGGAAGCGGGCGCGTTAGCCAGTGGTATTTCAGGTTCAGGCCCGACCATGTTCAGCATCTGTGATGATCTGGAGGTCGCAGAGCGCATTGCCCGCTGGTTGCAGCAGCATTATGTCCAGAATGATGAAGGATTCGTCCATGTCTGTCGTCTCGACAGCCAGGGTTCAACAGAAATAGGAAGTGAGTATTAATCATGAAGCTGTATAACTTGAAAGATCATCAGGAAGAAGTGTCTTTTGCCCAGGCAGTCCGCCAGGGGCTGGGCCGTAATCAGGGCCTGTTTTTTCCTGCTCAACTGCCGGATTTAGGCGACATCGATGCGTTGCTGGAGCAGGATTTCGTTACTCGCAGCAGCCGTATTCTGTCTGCTTTTATCGGTGATGAACTGGGCGCGGAAACCGTCCGACAAATGGTCAGTAACGCTTTCCAGTTCCCGGCTCCGGTCGCACAAGTGAAAGACGCAGTCTATGCGCTGGAGTTGTTCCACGGCCCGACGCTGGCATTTAAAGATTTTGGTGGCCGCTTCATGGCGCAATCGCTGGCGGCAGTGTCTGACGCCAATGGCAACATCACTATTCTTACCGCGACCTCAGGCGATACCGGTGCGGCTGTGGCCCATGCTTTCTACGGTATGGACAACATCAAGGTGGTGATCCTGTATCCGAAGGGCAAAATCAGCCCGCTGCAGGAAAAGCTGTTCTGTACGCTGGGCGGCAATATCCACACTGTGGCAGTGAATGGCACCTTTGATGATTGTCAGTCGCTGGTCAAGCACGCTTTTGATGATGCTGAACTGCGTCAGGAAGTGGGCCTGAACTCAGCCAACTCTATCAATATCAGTCGCCTGATGGCGCAGATCTGTTACTACTTCGAAGCGGTGGCGCAACTGCCGAAAGCTGCTCGCGGCAATCTGGTGGTGTCGGTTCCTAGCGGCAACTTCGGTAACCTGACCGCCGGCCTGCTGGCCAAAGCGCTGGGTTTGCCAGTGAAACGTTTTATCGCCGCCACCAATGTGAACGATACCGTGCCCCGCTATCTGCAAGATGGCAAGTGGGATCCTAAAGCCACAGTGCCGACTATTTCCAATGCCATGGATGTCAGCCAGCCAAACAACTGGCCGCGTATTGAAGAGCTGTGTCAGCAACAAGGCTGGGGCCTGAACGAGCTGGGCTACGGCGCGGTAAGCGACGAGCAGACCGCAGAGACACTGCGTCAGATGGATGCCGACGGTTATCTGTGTGAGCCACATGGCGCCATTGCCTATCGTATACTCAATGAGCAGCTGCAAGCCGGCGAGACAGGTCTGTTCCTGTGTACCGCGCACCCAGCCAAGTTCAAGGAAGTGGTGGAAGATATCCTGCAAAAAGAGATAGATTTACCTGCGCCGCTTGCCAAACATGGCGCAATGGAGTTGCTGTCGGTTGAGCGTGACAATGATTTTGCTCAGTTAAAAGCTGTGCTGCAAGCCGTTCAGGACTGATACCTCTCTGCGGGTCATACTCTGATTGAGCCACCGTTATGGTGGCTCTTTTTGTCTGTATCGTTTCTTCATCATCAGGTTAAGATTATAATTTGATTATCATGTCCGACCGAGAGTAGCTGAGTGTGGAAAGCAAGACTGCCCGTTTTACCGTATTGATGGATCCCCGTAAAAAGCAGGCCTTTGAAAAGCTGTGCGCTTCCCAGGATCTGACACCGTCCCAGGTGGTCCGCCAGTTGATCCGTGAATACCTGGAAAAGCACGACATCAGTTATCTGGATGATGACGCAACGAAGAACCCTCAGGTGAAGTAATCGCTTCAGACAGCCATGCTGTGCCTGTATAAGATGTTGTTTTAATTAACAGTATCTCCTTCATGGCAGGGGTTTGTGATGACAGAACCGGCAAGGTGATAATTTAATGATAATTACATTATAATGTCAGGCATCTCGTCCGGCACTGACAAGTCAGTGGTGGGCGAATATCTTTAAGTGATGACTTTTTAAATGAGAGATAGCAGCGTATGAGCGATACCTTACCTCCTTGCCCTGAATGCAATTCATCTTATGTCTATGAAGACAGCAACCTGTTGATCTGTCCTGAGTGTGGTCATGAATGGATTCCGGGTGAAGTGACAGAAGATGTGGATGCACTGATTGTGAAAGACGCGAACGGCACTGTGTTGCAGGAAGGCGATTTCGTTACCCTGATTAAAGATCTCAAGGTAAAAGGTTCGTCATCTGTCGCCAAAGTGGGGACTAAAGTGAAAATCAACCGCCTGGTGGATGGCGACCATAACATCGACTGTAAGATTGATGGTATCGGGGCTATGATGCTGAAGTCTGAATTTGTGAAAAAAGCCTGATTTCAGTAAAAATCAGACGGTAAAAACGCCGCAGACCAATAGGTTGCGGCGTTTTTGTACGGCAAGCTTTTATAAAGTGCTGGTAAACGTCCGGGCGATGACATCACGCTGCTGCTCTGGCGTCAGCGAGTTGAAACGTACCGCGTAACCAGACACCCGAATGGTCAGCTGCGGATATTTTTCCGGGTGCGCCACGGCGTCTTCCAGGGTTTCACGCCTGAGCACATTCACGTTGAGGTGCTGCCCGCCTTCAATACGCGGAGCCTGTTCAACAGGCAGTTCGCGGTACTCAATCTGACCCAGTTCAGACAGGGCGATGTCCTGATCTTGCGCAAAGTCGTCAATGGTACACAGGCAGCGGGCTGTGCCACTGGCAGCATCCAGCAGCCAGATGGAATTGAGCAGTTGAGGATTAGCCGCTTGGGTAATTTGAATGCCGGTGATCATGGCAGCTCCTTGGTTGTCATCTGAAACAGCAAAATAGTGTGCCTGACAAAGTGGTCAGGGATAACGGCATCCTACCGCGTTGGGCCCCCGGTCCCTTGATCTGTATCAACTAAGCACTCTTACTGCCTTACTGCCTATTGCGTGACGCTGCACAAATTATGCGCACAAATGCGCTCAACTGGCGCATTGGCGATAAAGCAGATTGCTGCTTTGGTCGCCTGAGGTCTACAGATGCCGCTAAATCACTGTAAGAAAACTCTAGTGAACAAACTGACAAAGTTGGCATTGATCTTTCATTGAATAGACTGAACCTTCAATTATGAGGAAACACCCTATGAAAGCGAGCGCAATGCCAGCCCCCGGAATGAACTCAGTAAGCGGCTCACGCCTTCCTCAGGCCAATCGTCCTATTCAGGGACGCGGTCACTGGCGTACACCTGTTGGCCCTGTGTCCCGGCCCAAATGATACCTGTTGTCATTGCGATGCCGTGATCAGACAGGCAGAATGTCGGCTTACCTTCATTTTCCCCGCAGGAGCCGACATGTCTGTTTCAGATTCCCCATCTTCATCTCTTTTCGACTGGAAACAGTTGCTGGAACAGGAAAGGCAGCAAGCTTACTTTCAGCAGGCTGAGGCACAAGTTGCCGCAGAAAGGCAGGCTGGCAGAGTGATCTATCCGGCTGAGGCCGATGTATTTCGCGCTTTTGATACCACTCCCTTTGATCAGGTCAAGGTAGTGATCCTGGGCCAGGATCCTTATCACGGCCCTGAACAGGCACACGGGCTCAGTTTCTCGGTGCAACCCGGAGTTAAAGTCCCCCCGTCTCTGGCCAATATGTATAAAGAGCTGGCCACTGATATCGATGGATTTAGCATTCCCAGCCATGGCTGCTTACAGCCCTGGGCAGAGCAGGGCGTACTTCTGCTCAATACTGTGCTGACGGTTGAGCAAGGCAAAGCGCATTCGCACAGTAAATATGGCTGGGAAATGTTTACCGACAGGGTCATTGCCAGTCTGAATCAGCACAGAGATGGTCTGGTGTTCCTGCTGTGGGGAGCGCATGCCCACAAGAAAGGAAAACATATCGACAGGGACAGACACTGGGTGCTGGAAGCGGCACATCCGTCACCCTTGTCTGCTTATCGGGGCTTTTTTGGCTGTCGCCATTTCTCTCAGGCAAACAAGTGGTTGCGACAAAGCCGTAAAAGTGAGATTAACTGGCAACTTCCTGAACAAATGTAAGGCAACTTAACCTGGATCAAACAGAATTCGCTATCCCGGTTTACACTTATAGCTGGGATGTTAATGTCCGGGAGGTCGAAATGCTATTGGACAGTATTCACACCGAACATGGTTATATCAACCGGTTGCTTAAACTGTTAGGTACAAAATTAAAAGGGATCCAAGCGGGTCACGAAGTGAATTATCAGCTCATTCGCGACATAGTGACCTATCTGCAGAACCAGGCCGAGCACTGCCATCACCCAAAAGAAGATGTCATATACCATTACTACCTCAGACACTATGGTGAGGAGCAGGACATTTTGGATCTGGAGGCGGAACATATAGAGCTGGCTAGACTGACCGCAGAGTTTGCCGAAACCGTCGACATGATTCTGATGGATGCCGTGATTCCGCTGGATGTTTTTGCGGGAAAATTGAATGCCTTTGTAGAGCGCCAGCACCAGCACCTGGACACCGAAGAGAAGAAGGTGTTCCCTGTGATCCGCCAGCATTTTACCGACCAGGACTGGGCAGCCGTTGAAGAAGAATACCAGGATTGCCTGTGTGATCCTCTGTTCGGTAAAGAGGTTTCAGTTCAGTACCGGGAATTGGCAAACCGGCTTGAGCCCGATCATTAACATCTGCCGGGCCACAAAAAACAGCACCGGCTGCAGAGCCGGTGTTGGTCGTTTGATACTAGCCTTAACCTAGTAATGGTAGTGCAAAACCCAGATTACAAATCTACCTCATCGGTAAACTCATGTAAGATATCAATGTCCTGAAGTTCCTTTTTCAGTTTTTGCTTATCTTTGAGTGCTTCAATTTCCCGCCACTTACGCTTAACAGGTTTACTGCGTGCATTGCGACGAGGAAAATCGCTTTCAAGCATGTTGTCGAATCCAAAGCCATCCATATTGCACCTCTCTACCATTCTGAGTATTGCTCAGAGCGGGGGCATCTTGCCCCTCGATCATCAGTTAAATATCACAATACGGTGTAGAATAAAATTGAAGTATTTCGCATTTGTTATTTATTTGTGAAATTAGTTCAAACTGAATCATTGAACCCAATGGTTTGTCCAGTTGGTTAGAAAGTAATGCAGTGCTCAATTCTGTTCAGTGTGGATTGATTTTTTGCGACTAACTCCGCATCATCGCTCAGGTTTTCGGCAGCCGGGAACCAAAACGGGCTGAGATCAGCCAACAGGTCAGTATCTGCAATGCAAATGTTTTTCTGGCTTTATCTCAGCTTGGGCTGACAGATGAATTACAGTTGAATGAAGTGGCACAGCAAAGGCGTGCCGGGCAAAGATACCTTTGAGCAAGCTAAGGGGTTGGTGTGACAAGTCAGATAAATTTCCTCAATGATCTGCTGTGGGGATCTGTATTGATTTACCTGCTGGTCGGGGTAGGGATCTATTTTACCTACTTGCTGGGGTTTATTCAGTTCCGGCATTTTGTCCATATGTTTAAAGTGATGAAAAACAGCCGTAAGTCGGATGCTGCCGGTATCTCTTCTTTTCAGGCATTATGCACCAGTCTGGCTGCCCGGGTCGGAACCGGCAACATGGCCGGGGTCGCCGTGGCACTTACCTTGGGTGGGCCGGGCGCGATTTTCTGGATGTGGCTGATTGCCATGTTAGGGATGGCGACAGCATTCGCGGAAAGTGCGCTGGCCCAGTTGTACAAGACCCGGGATGATGACGGCAATTACCGGGGCGGTCCGGCGTACTACATGGAAAAAGGGCTGGGAATGCGCTGGATGGGGGTGGTGTTCTCTATCTTTCTGATCATTGCCTTCGGTCTGGTATTCAACGCGGTTCAGGCTAACTCCATTGCCAAAGCCATGAATGTGGCCTTTGGCTGGCAACCTGTGGTGGTCGGCATGGTGCTGGTGGCGCTGACCGGTTTTATCATATTCGGTGGC
Organism: Photobacterium sp. WH77; assembly: GCF_022014395.1. NCBI lineage: Bacteria > Pseudomonadati > Pseudomonadota > Gammaproteobacteria > Vibrionales > Vibrionaceae > Photobacterium > Photobacterium sp. WH77. The sequence continues at coordinate 215,250 of NZ_JAKLTE010000001.1, forward strand.
ATGCGAACCATTGCCCGCACTGCTGAAATTCTGGTACCAGTGATGGCGATTTGTTATCTGTTGCTGGCACTGGTGGTCGTGGCAATGAATATCGAACAGGTTCCTTCGGTGATCGCCTTGATTTTCCGCAGTGCCTTTGGTCTGGAAGAAGCGGCCTCCGGCGCTCTGGGTTATACCATAGCTCAGGGCATGATTAATGGCCTGAAGCGCGGGCTGTTTTCCAATGAAGCGGGCATGGGTTCGGCGCCGAATGCGGCCGCCTCGGCCACGCCGTACCCGCCACATCCGGCGTCGCAAGGCTATGTGCAGATGCTGGGGGTCTTTACCGATACTATCGTTATCTGTTCGGCCACTGTGGCGATTATTCTGATGTCTGGTGAGTATGTACCTCATGGCGAAGTCACAGGTATAGAGCTGACGCAGCGGGCGCTGGCTTCTCAGGTGGGGGACTGGGGAGGGATCTTCATTGCTATCGCTATCTTCCTGTTTGCCTTTACCTCGCTGGTAGCCAATTACTCTTATGCCGAAACCAACCTGATTTTTCTTGAGCATAACCACAAAGCCGGACTGCTGATTTTTCGCGCCGTGGTATTGGGCATGGTGATGTTCGGGGCGCTGGCCGAATTACCGACGGTATGGGCGATGGCGGATGTGTCTATGGGAATGATGGCCATTATCAACCTGATCGCTATTTTGCTGTTGTCGGGCACAGTGGTGAAACTGGCGAAAGACTATAACGCGCAATTGGCTCAGGGTAAGGTGCCAACGTTTGACAGCGCCCAATACCCGGAATTGCATGCTCAGCTGGATGAAGATATCTGGACCAGCCGTTCAGATCGATAGGCTGTCCCTATGGCAAAGAAAGCGACAACCACGCGCGTTGTGCGTGGTTTTTTGATGCCGAAATGGTAATCTTGCCGACAGACACGCTTACAGGACATCAAAACATGCTGATAGTGGTTTCCCCTGCTAAAACCCTGGATTATGAATCTCCTCTGGCAACAAAGACTTATACTTTGCCTGAGCTGACCGATCACTCGATGGAGCTGATTGAGGTTTGCCGTCAGCTGACGCCTATCGACATTGCGAGCCTGATGAAGGTGAGCGATAAAATCGCCGGACTCAATGCGGCCCGTTTTGCCGACTGGCATCCGGATTTTACGCTTGAAAACGCGCGTCAGGCGATTCTGGCCTTCAAAGGTGATGTGTATACCGGCCTGGAAGCCGATAGCCTGAGCGAGGATGACTTCACCTTTGCCCAACAGCACCTGCGCATGCTGTCCGGTTTGTACGGTTTGTTACGGCCGCTGGATTTGATGCAACCTTACCGTCTTGAAATGGGCACTAAGCTGGCCAACGGCCGCGGCACTAACCTGTATCAGTTCTGGGGCAGTATTATTACGGACAAACTGAATGACGCGCTTGCCGGGCAGGGCGATGATATCCTGATTAACCTGGCCTCCAATGAATATTTTAAAGCCGTTAAGCCGAAGTCTCTCAAAGGTAAAGTGATTACCCCGGTGTTTAAAGACGGCAAAAATGGTCAGTACAAGGTGATCAGTTTCTACGCCAAGAAAGCCCGTGGCATGATGGCACGTTATATCATTGATAACCGCCTGACTTCAGTGGAACAGCTGAAACAATTTGACGTGGCTGGCTATTACTTCGTACCGGAAGAATCGACGGCCGCTGAACTGGTATTTAAACGCGAAGAGCAATAAAGCTTCAGCGTTAAACTGTTGGCTGAAAAGAGGGCCGGATACTGTATCCGGCCCTTTTCTGTTTTAGTCTGCAGCTACGGCAAAGATTATTTGGCCGCCGCCTTTTTGTTGACGGATTTTTTCTTCTTGGCGTCTTTCTTTTTCGTGTCTTTCTTCTTACCGTCTTTGACTTTTTTCTTCTTCACGGTTGCCGGCTTTTTGTGTTTAGGGCGCAGGCCTTCAATAAAGCGCTCCGGTATTTCTTCTTTCATATAACGGCTGACACGCTCTATCATGCCTTGATCATGCGCTTCCACCAGCGAGATGGCTGTGCCTTTTTTACCGGCACGGGCAGTACGGCCGATACGGTGCAAATACACATCGGACGTACGCGGCATGTCAAAGTTGATGACATGGCTGACGTCTGGCAGGTCAATACCCCGTGCTGCGACATCGGTGGCGATCAGTATGTTGGTTTCACCTTCACGGAAACGACGAATGGCATTGTTACGGGTGGCTTGTGCCATTTCTCCCTGAATCCAGACGCAAGCGATTTTCAGTGACGCCAGCTGATCGCGCAGCTCGGCCAGTCGCTCGCGGGTTTTGACAAAAATAATACTGCGCTCGGCCTGATCGCTGAGGATATTTTCCAGCAACGCCATTTTGTGCGCCATGTCGTCACAGCGGTGGTATACCTGATGGATCTTCTTGCGTTCGCGACGCGGTGGCTCAGCGTTCACTTCGACGGGCTCACTTAAGATCGTCTGGGAGAACTCTCGTACCCCTTTGCCTTCCAGGGTGGCGGAGAACAACAAGCTCTGACGGCGCCAGCGACATTCTTCATGCAGGCGTTTCACAACGGCCCCAAAACCCATGTCGAGCATGCGGTCAGCTTCGTCCAGGATCAGGCACTCGATGGCACGGCAATCGAATTTCTCGCCTTCGATGTATTCCATCAGACGGCCCGGTGTGGCAACCACAATGTCCTGAGTTTTGCCCAGATACTCAGCGTGCTCGTCGTAAGAGATACCGCCTGTGATGGTGAAGATTTTCAGGTCAGTATGGGCTGCCAGGGCTTTGGCCTGATCGGCGACCTGAATGGCCAGTTCACGGGTTGGTGTCAGAATCAGCACGCGGGCCGGGCCGGGTTTACGGCGCGGAAAATCAAGCAGGTGCTGAATCATAGGCAATACAAATGCGGCAGTTTTTCCGGTACCCGTTGGTGCGGATGCCAGTACGTCACGGCCATCCAGGGCATGAGGGATAGCCTGAGACTGCACAACGGTTGGACGGGAATATCCCATATCTTCAATCGCTTGTAGCAGAGCGCCATCTAACTCTAATTCGGAAAAATCTCTCACCAGTCTTACTCCTAAGTAGCGGGCTGCCCGTATGGGTCGCATGTCGATGGGCAGTTTGCTGCTGTGATTCAGTTAAGGGGCGGCATTATAGTGTGATTTGATGCAAGTATCACCGATTAAAGCACAAAAACTTGGATTATCCCTGCCGCTCGCTGACAGGATCAGAGCTTGAGATAAAAGTCACGGGTCAGGGCCGTAAACCCGGCCGAGTACTGGCCTTGCTGATTGATCGTCAGCTGTGTTTCGTCACAGTCACCGTCCTGAGGGGAAAGCGCAATCAGCAGGCGATGAACCGGTTTGGCGGCGGTGCTTTTCACCCGGCACAGCCGGCGACAGTGCAAGCCATAGTCAGCCAGCATCGTCAGCAGTGCTTCACCTTCGTAGACCGGCAGAATCAGGCTGGCCTGTCCTGCCGGTGCCAGCAGGTATTGCAGGCAGCTGAGCAGCTCGCTGTGGGAGAGGGTGTCTGTGTGTCGGGCGGTCGCCCGGCGCTGGCAGTTCGCCTGTTCACCGTGATTGAAGTAGGGCGGATTGCATAATATGGCCTGAAAGCGGCCTTTGGGCTGAGAGCGGACCCATTCACGGATATCCTGGCGCTCGGCCTGAAGCCGCACGGACCAGGGCGAGGCCGAGAAATTTTTGCCGGCCGCTGTCACGGCTGCCGGGTCAATATCCAGCGCCAGAATATCGGCGGTGCCGGATTGCGTACGCTGCGCTGCCATTAAGGACAGCAAACCGCTTCCGCAACCAATGTCGAGTATCGTCTGGCGATTGACCTGAGTCTGACTGTCACGACAGCTTGACACCCAGGCCCATGCTCCTAACAACACACCATCTGTGCTGACAGGCATGCCACATCCGTGATCGTCAACGTGAAATTGTTTAAACGTAAAACCTTTATTCATCTAATGAATGTCCGAAAAGGCGGCGAGTAAAATCAGTCCGCCATTATAGCGTTTATTCCTGTCAATGGTTGAGTTGCGGTCAAACACTGTAAAGTTTGGTGATCTGGTGGTTTTATATTCTGTGTTGGATGTTTTGTGAGCAATATTTATTTTGGTTATTAGTTCTAATTTATTGTTTTTTATTGGTGTTTTATTTTAGTTTTTTGGCTATACATCCGAAGAAAGTGGTGTTTTTGGCTGCAAGGTTGTCACTGGCATTCTTTTGCTTCATTATGCTGCCTCTTTTGCTGGATGTAGTGATATATCTCAGTAATGAGCCATTAATGCTAACACAACATAACAATAGACGAGTGGGAAGGTGCAGTTTGAATAACACACTCAAGGTTTCAGATATTTTTGCGATAGGTTTCATGACCTTTGCGTTCTTCCTGGGGGCCGGAAATATTATTTTCCCGCCACAGGCCGGTTTAAGTGCAGGTGATAACCTGCTGCCAGCGATGTTTGGTTTCTTATCGACGGCAGTTGGCTTGCCGCTGATCGGCATCATAGCCGTGGCTGTTGCCGGCGGCGGTTGGAAGGGGCTGACCCGTGATCTTCCGCCTCAGCTGGCAACGCTGATGGCCGTTCTTATCTTTATCATCATCGGCCCTGCTTTTGCTGCGCCTCGTACCGGTCTTGTGGCCTACGAAATGGCAGTCAAACCTTTTATGGCTGATGGGGGACAAACCAGTCTGACCATTTTTTCTGTTGTCTTTTTTGGACTGGCGCTGTTCTTTGCATGGTCACGCGGCAGGCTGATCGATTCTATCGGTAAGCTGCTCACCCCGGCGCTCTTTGCTGTACTGGCTATTCTGGCTGTGGCGGTATTCCTCAACCCGCAAAGCGAGATTCAGGCTGCACAGGGTGATTATGTGAACATGGCGTTCACCAAAGGATTCCTGGAAGGTTACAACACCATGGATACCTTTGCGGCGCTGATGTTCGGCATGCTGATTGTTGATGTGATCCGCAACAAAGGCATCAAAGATGATAAAGCCACCTGCAAATATCTGATGATGGCAGGTGTGATTGCCGCAGCAGGCCTGGCGTTTGTGTATATCTCGCTGTTTTATCTGGGCGCTACCAGTGCGGCGGTTGCCGAAGGTGCAGCCAATGGTGGTGCCATTCTGGCAGGCTATGTGCTGGCGTTGTTTGGTCCTGTCGGTCAGTACATTCTGTCGGCAATTGTGATGCTGGCCTGTCTGACCACGGCGATTGGCCTGATCAGTGCCTGTTCTGACTATTTCAGTTCGCTGACCCGATTGTCCTATGAGACATGGGCTGTGATCCTGGCAGTGATTTGCGGTGTGGTGGCCAATGTTGGCCTGAATCAGTTGATCAGCCTGTCGGTGCCCGTGCTGTTTGCCCTGTACCCTGTGGCGGTGGCGCTGGTTATCCTGACCTTTGTTCGCCGCTGGCTGCCAAATCCGCGTCTGGCATACCGTGTGGTACTGTTGGTTTCTCTGGTCTTCAGTCTGATTGATGCGGCCAAAGTGATCGGTCTGGATATGTCGTTTCTGAGTTTCCTGCCAATGTTTGATTACGGTATGGCCTGGACAACACCTACCTTGCTGGCACTGGCTGTGACCCGTTTCATCCGGGCAGACATCCGTGAGCCAAAAGCGCAAACGGTTTAAACAGCAAATAACAATTTGTCTGACCGAAACGCCCCGGTTTTTACCGGGGCGTTTTTTTACGGCCGAGATGGACAGCGACAAACATCTACCTAATGCTGAGGGTCAGGCAATATACTGAGCAGCTCTCCCGTTACAGCCTGGCTTTTTTGCCAGGCCAACAAGCATGGGATGATTCAGGGGCTGTTTGGTCAGTACCCGCCCGTCTCTCTACGGGCGTTAAACGTCGGACTAGAGTGAATCGCCGTACTCGGTCAGTACCTGCTCGCACCATTGCTGGATGCGCTCATCACTGAGTTCGTACTGGCTGTCTTCATCCAGTGCCAGCCCGACAAACAAGCTTTTGTCTTCGGTCAGAGCTTTTGAGGCTTCAAAGTTGTAGCCTTGATTTGGCCAGTAGCCAACGAACTGGGCACCGGTCGGCAGCAACTGATCGTGCAGCATGCCCATGGCGTCCAGGTACCATTCTGTGTAGCCTTCCTGATCGCCCAAACCGAACAAGGCGACGGTTTTTCCGGTCAGCGTCAGGCCATCCAGTTGATTCCAGACTGCTTCCCAGTCTTCCTGCAGTTCACCAAAGTCCCAGGTCGAGATGCCCAGGATCAGCAGATCATACTGGTTCATCTCGCTGAGTGCCGCTTCTTTGATGTTGTGCAGCTCAACCAGCTCGCCGCCGATGCAATCGCGGATTTTCTCCGCGGCCATTTCGGTATAGCAGGTGGTCGAGCCGTAAAACAGGCCGATTTTCATACTGATATTTCCTGGGGTGGCAACTAATTTGCGCTGATTTTACCCTGTCAGGCGCCTGGGTGCATCCCTCAAGCGAGCGCACCTAGTTACATTACAGGAGAAATTCAGTACTATGCTGCAATATACTGTGTTTATATCCAGATGTTTTGGGAGTGGCGCGACGTGGAAACCAATAACGATATTGCCCTGATCGAGCGCTTTTTAGATGCGATGTGGATGGAGCGTGGGCTGTCGGCCAACACCCTGTCTTCGTACCGTAATGATTTAATGAAACTGCAGCAATGGCTGGATTCACGGCGGCAGTCGCTGTTGTCACTGCACTCCGGCGATCTGCAGGATTACCAGCAATGGCTGTTTGAGCAAGACTTCAAGCAGAGTTCCCGGGCCAGAATGACATCGGCGCTGCGGCGGCTGTTTCAGTACTTTCACCGTGAAAAGCTCAGGGAAGACGATCCCAGTGCCATTTTGCACAGTCCCAGATTGCCGCAGCGGTTGCCGAAGGACATTAGCGAAGATCAGGTCAGTGCCCTGCTGGGCGCGCCTGATGTCAATGATCCGCTCGAGCTGCGCGATAAAGCCATGCTGGAGCTGCTGTATGCAACGGGCCTGAGGGTCACTGAGCTGGTCAGTCTGCGGATGGATAACGTCAGTCTGCGCCAGGGCGTGGTCAGGGTCACAGGTAAAGGGGATAAAGAGCGACTGGTGCCAATGGGCGAAGAAGCCATGGAATGGATTGAAACTTTTCTGGCTCAGGGACGACCGTACCTGTTGGGGGAAGTCAGTTCAGATGTTCTGTTTCCCAGCAAGCGTGCCCGCCAGATGACGCGTCAGACCTTCTGGCACCGTATTAAACATTATGCGGTGTTGGCCGGGATTGATGCCGATACCTTGTCGCCGCACGTCATGCGTCATGCGTTTGCCACCCATTTGCTCAATTACGGCGCGGACCTCAGAGTCGTGCAAATGCTGTTAGGTCACAGTGATTTATCTACCACACAGATCTATACTCATGTGGCAACCGAGCGTCTGAAGCAGCTGCATCAGGAACACCATCCGCGAGCCTGAAACCAGCAGTGACCTTTTGTTACACTCCGGCCAGTGCTTACTGGGGCAGAGATCCCAATCATAACCCTGCAGAGTCACCGGATTATGAAATCACTTGCCTTTTGAGATTGAACTTTGAAAGATGACCATACTCAAAGGGTCTGTATAGTATTCACAGGGACTATCCCTGAATTGCCAACGATTTGTTAAGGATGTTTTCATGTCATTTTCCCGCCGTCCCCTGCTTGTTGCACTGGCTGCGTTCACGGCTTTTTCTGCCAGTGCAGAACCTGATGTCCGTGCCATTGAAGCTACGTTGAATCCACTGGGCCTGACTGCAGCGTCAGTGACGCCATCACCGCTTAAGGGTATGAACGAGGTGGTGACCGAACGCGGTATTATTTATATGTCTGATGACGGTCAGTATTTTGTTGCAGGTCACCTGTATCAGTCTGTGGACGGTGAACCTGTCAATCTGACTGAACAGAAAATGGCCTCAATCAACAAAGACAAACTCAAAGGCATGGAAAGCGAAATGATCGTCTATCCGGCCAAAGATGAAAAATACGTGGTGACTGTCTTTACCGATACCAGCTGTGGTTATTGCCGTAAACTGCACAGTGAAATGCAGGCCTACAACGACGCAGGTATCACTATCCGTTATCTGGCTTTCCCGCGCGGTGGTGAGCGTTCGCAGAATTTCGGTGAGATGAGTGCTATCTGGGCATCGAAAAACCGGGCGCAGGCCATGGATGACGCCAAGAAAGGCAAACTGAATATTGAGCAAAGTCCGCATAATGACTCGCTGGTGATGAAGCATTACCAGTTGGGTGTGGCAATGGGCGTGACAGGTACGCCTGCGCTGGTGCTGGAAGACGGGACTATGCTGCCTGGCTATCAACCGGCTAGCCGACTGCTGCAATTTCTCAACAGCCGCAGTTAATTATTGCCTCTGCTGATCAACAGCCCGCAGTCCTTGCGGGCTGTTGCGTTATTCGTATTCGGGGGGATTTTCTGATCGGTCAGTCTTGTGAGCCCGATGCTGGATTGGCCTGTTCGGGTACCCGCCGCTGCGGTTTTTTGGTATAACACCTGCTCATTTTTCCCATCTGCCAATCGCCATTAAGTAGTCTAATGAAAATCGAAATCAAGCGTCGCCCTGAAGCGGATACCTCGGGTTTTTCCTCTGAGATCCACCCTCTGCTGAAGCGTATTTATGCCAGCCGGGGGTTGCGCTCTGACACAGATCTGGAGCGCGGCGCTAAGGGGCTGCACAGTTATGACCAACTTAATGGTATTGATGCTGCCGTTACTCTGCTGATTGATGCATTGCGTGAACACAAGCGCATAATTGTGGTGGGCGATTTCGATGCCGATGGTGCCACCAGCTCAGCGCTTTCTGTTCTGGCGCTGCGCCAGTTAGGTTGCCGCAATGTCGATTATCTGGTGCCGAACCGTTTTGATGATGGCTATGGCCTGAGCCCGGAAGTGGCTGAGCAGGCCGCAGCCCGTGGTGCGGAAATCATCATGACGGTGGATAACGGCGTCTCGTCGGTGGCTGGAGTGGCGGCGGCGAAAGAAAAAGGTATCCGGGTGCTGGTGACAGATCACCACTTACCGGGTGACGTCCTGCCAGCCGCAGATGCTATCGTCAATCCGAATCTGCACAGCTGTGACTTTCCGTCCAAGGCGCTGTGCGGGGTGGGGGTGGCTTTCTATCTGATGCTGGCACTGCGGGCGGCGCTGCGTCAGCAGAACTGGTTTATCGAGCAGGGGATCCCTGAACCCAATTTAGCCGGGTTATTAGATTTGGTGGCCCTGGGCACAGTGGCCGATGTGGTCGCACTGGATGGCAATAACCGGATTCTGGTGCATCAGGGCCTGCAGCGCATTCGCGCCGGGCAATGCCGGCCGGGGATTCAGGCGCTGATCGAAGTGGCGAATCGCGATCCGTCCCGGCTGGTGGCCAGCGATCTGGGTTTCGCGCTGGGCCCGCGCATTAATGCGGCGGGTCGTCTGGATGACATGTCTTTTGGCGTTGAACTGCTGTTGTGCGAAGACATTCAGTCGGCGCGGCGAATGGCGGTCGAGCTGGACGGCCTTAATCAGACACGAAAAGAAATTGAACAGGGCATGAAAGAAGAGGCGCTGGCGATTTGCGAGCGTTTGAAATTCAGCCAAAAAGACATGCCCTACGGACTGGCGCTGTATCAGGCGGACTGGCACCAGGGAGTTATCGGCATTCTGGCATCGCGGATCAAAGAGTTGTACCACCGCCCTGTGATTGCCTTTGCGGCGGCGGGCGAGGGCGAAATTAAAGGGTCCTGCCGGTCGATACCCGGCCTGCATATGCGTGATGTGCTGGATCTGATCGATACCCGTAACCCGGGGATGATCCTCAAATTTGGCGGTCACGCCATGGCTGCGGGATTGACGCTCGCCGCTGATAAGTTTGAAGCATTCAGCAAAGCCTTCGATCAGGTTGTCCGGGATGAGCTGGATGAGTCTGCCCTGCGCGGCATCTTACTGACTGACGGTGAGCTGGCGGCGCAGGAGATGACGATGGACACGGCCGAGCTGATACGCGGTGCCGGTCCCTGGGGGCAGCAGTTCCCGGAACCGAGCTTTGATGGCCGTTTCCGCTTGCTGCAGCAGCGTCTGGTCGGCAGCAAGCACTTGAAAATGATGCTGGAACCTGTCGCTGGTGGCAGCATGATAGATGCCATTGCATTCAATATTGATGTCCGGCGCTGGCCGGATGCCTCGGTACAGCAGGTCAACCTAGTGTATCGTCTGGATATTAATGAGTTTCGGGGTAATCGTAGCGTTCAGCTGATGGTTGAGTACCTCGAGGCGATATAATCTGTCTATCGGTGAAGCTGTCGCTTCACCGTTTTTCTTTTGTCCGAAAATCCATGCTGTCAATATTGCGAGTGATATTTTGAATAAGTTTTGTGATCCTCTGTTTATTCCTGCCGCAATTCGCTAGAATCCTCCGGTTATGTCCGTTTCGGCGAAAAGGCTAAGAAGAGTGGCAATGTTCGAAGTTAATCCTATTAAAAACCGTCTTGAGGATGTGTCTGCACGGACCGACATCCTTAGGGGGTACCTTTGACTACGATGCTAAAAAAGAGCGTCTTGAAGAAGTCAATGCAGAATTAGAGCAACCTGATGTCTGGAATGAGCCAGAGCGTGCTCAGGCATTAGGAAAAGAGCGCGCAGCGCTGGAAGCTGTGGTGGAAACCATCGACCAGCTGGATCAGGGCGTCGAAGACGTCGAAGGTCTGCTTGAGCTGGCGATCGAAGAAAGCGATCAGGAAACCTTTGACGAGATTGGTCTTGAACTGGACGAGCTGGTTAACAAGCTGGAACAGCTTGAATTCCGTCGTATGTTTGCCGGTGATCACGATAGCGCAGATTGCTATGTCGATCTGCAGGCCGGTTCTGGTGGCACAGAAGCCCAGGACTGGACATCTATGATGCTGCGTATGTACCTGCGCTGGGCTGAAGCCAAGGGCTTCAAAACAGAAGTGATTGAAGTCTCTGAAGGCGATGTGGCCGGACTGAAATCCGCCACGGTGAAAATCAGCGGTGAGTACGCTTATGGCTGGCTGCGCACTGAAACCGGCGTTCACCGTCTGGTGCGTAAGTCGCCGTTCGACTCAGGCGGCCGTCGTCATACGTCTTTTGCATCGGCTTTTGTGTATCCGGAAGTGGATGACAATATTGCTATCGATATTAATCCGTCTGATTTGCGGATTGATGTTTACCGTGCCTCAGGCGCGGGCGGTCAGCACGTAAACACCACGGAATCTGCGGTACGTATTACCCACGTACCTACCAACACTGTTGTGCAGTGTCAGAATGACCGATCTCAGCATAAGAACAAAGATCAGGCGATGAAACAGCTGAAAGCTAAGTTGTTTGAACTGGAAATGCATAAGCAGAACGCCGAAAAACAGGCGAATGAAGATGCGAAGTCTGATATTGGCTGGGGCAGTCAGATCCGCTCTTATGTGCTGGATGATTCCCGAATCAAAGATCTGCGTACCGGTGTCGAGAACCGCAATACCCAGGCGGTGCTGGACGGAGACCTGGACCGCTTCATTGAAGCTAGTCTGAAGTCCGGTCTTTAATGCCGGCCCCGAACTGTTGTTAAGGTTAACCATGACTGAACAAGTACAAGACGAAAACAAACTGATTGCAGAGCGCCGCGCGAAACTGGAACACATTCGTCAGGATTGCAAAGCAAACGGCCACCCGAATGATTTCCGCCGCGATAGCCTGGCTGCTGATCTGCAGGCCGCTTTTGGTGATAAAACCAAAGAAGAGCTGGAAGAAGCCAACAACATTGTTGCGATTGCCGGTCGTATTATGGCCAAGCGTGGCCCATTCCTGGCGATCCAGGATGTCTCCGGCCGTATTCAGGCTTATGCGTCCAAAGACGTACAGAAAGAGCTGAAAGAAAAATATTCAGGTCTGGATATTGGCGACATCATCGGTGTGAAAGGGGCTTTGCACAAGTCCGGCAAGGGTGATCTGTACGTCAACTTTGACGAGTACCAGCTGCTGACTAAAGCGCTGCGTCCATTGCCTGAAAAATTCCATGGTCTGACTGACCAGGAGCAGCGTTACCGCCAGCGTTATGTGGATCTGATCGTTAACGAAGATTCACGCAACACTATGCTGATGCGTTCCAAAGTGGTCAATGCGATTCGCCAGTTCATGACCACTAAAGGGTTCATGGAAGTGGAAACGCCTATGATGCACGTGATTCCTGGTGGCGCGACTGCGCGTCCGTTTATCACGCACCACAACGCGCTCGACATTGATATGTACCTGCGTGTTGCCCCTGAGCTGTACCTCAAGCGTCTGGTGGTCGGTGGTTTTGAGCGTGTATTCGAAATCAACCGTAACTTCCGTAACGAAGGTTTGTCGCCGCGCCATAACCCAGAATTCACTATGATGGAATTCTATATGGCGTATGCGGATTATCGTGATCTGATGGATCTGACCGAAGACATGCTGAGCTCTATTGCGCAGGATCTGTGCGGTTCCACTGGTCTGCCATATGGCGATGAAGTGATTGAATTTAAAGGTCCGTATCCGCGTCTGAGCATGCTGGACGCCATCAAGCAATATAACCCGAACCATGACACCATTCAGACCCTGACCTATGAGCAGGTGCAGGATCGTGATCTGATGGTGGGTATCGCGAAATCGCTGCACATTCAGGTTGAACCTTTCTGGACCTGCGGTCAGTTGCTGGAAGAAATCTTTGGTGAAACGGCCGAGCCTAAACTGCTGCAGCCAACATTCATCACTGAATATCCTGCTGATATTTCACCGCTGGCGCGCCGTAATGATGACAATCCGTTCATTACCGACCGTTTTGAGTTCTTCATTGGTGGCCGTGAAGTGGCCAACGGCTTCTCGGAGCTGAACGATGCAGAAGATCAGGACCAGCGCTTCAAAGCCCAGGTTGATGCCAAAGATGCCGGTGATGATGAAGCTATGTTCTACGACGCTGATTACATTACAGCGCTGGAACATGGTCTGCCACCAACGGCGGGTCAGGGGATTGGTATCGACCGCCTGGTGATGCTGTTTACCAACAGCCATACCATTCGTGACGTGATCCTGTTCCCGGCAATGCGTCCGCAGAACTGATGTGTTGAGACAATGCATCCCTTTAAGCCACTTCTGCAGAAGTGGCTTTTTTATGCCTTCAAAGCGACACAGGAGCGCGAAGTCGCGCAGCTGGCTGAAAGGTAAAACGTATTTCAGCGATGTTTAACATTTTTTGTTATCCGGTATAGATGATTTTATGAGTAAAGTGTCATAATTCAGGCTTTGTAGTGATGTGAACAACGTTAGGCTGATAAATGAAAAAAACGATCATTCCTGCTTTTGGCGCCATGGTGCTTACCGGCTGTGCAGCAATGGCACTGACTCAACCGCCGACAGAGTTTGTCGGTTCGCTACCTGAAGAGTGGAAACAAGAATTCACTAAGTTTAATGATTTACCTCCAGAGGGAGATCGGGGCGAAGTGCGTCAGTACCACTTTGACAGTGAGCGTTCACTGTTAACTATTATTCGCCAGTTACGCAGCACACGGTGGAACTGGCAGCTGGATGCGTCAAAAGTGAAGTCCGCTCTGGTTGATGTTGCCTGTGATAATTTTGGTGATGCCATTGCCATGGGGCTGGGGGTACGCTTTTGGTACACAGGTGCTGGCGGCTTTGTCAGTGAACCCGTGACGAACGAAGCCTGTATAGCAAAAAAATCCTAATCTCCATTTTTTAAACCTTATCCTCTTGAAGCCCTTCTGGAAATATCACCTGTTTTAGTTATTACAGGTGATATTTTTGTTATCTGGCGATCCTGTCTCTTATACTTGTTGAATACTGTTTTGCATTTTTATGATCAGAACCACTGTAGCAGTCTGGCTCCGAATGGTGCTGCTATCGCTGAAATGGGTGAATGAATGGGAATGGATGCGCGCAAGGATATCTGGCACGGTGAACTGGTGTTGCTCGGGGGACACACTATCCCCTGGCTGAATGCGTTGAAGCAGGCCGGATGGATTTGTCATCACTGTCACGATCTGCGGGCAGCAGAAACCTTATTACTTGAAACCGGCCCTTGCCTGGGGGTGGTTGATCTGAGCCATGATGATTTCAGTCTGCAGGCGATTGCCAGTCTGGTCAACCGGCACAAGCAGGTACGATGGCTGGCCCTGGTCAGAGACGAGCAGCTCAGCATCGAATCTGTCTGCCAGTTTATCGTCAGTTTTTGTATCGATTATTTTACCTCGCCGATTCCTGAATCCCAGTTGCTGAAAACTTTAGGCCACCAGCGCGGTATGCTGACACTGGAACGCAAAGTCTGGCCAAAGCTCGGTCACTTCGGCCAGCAGGGACTCCAGGGCAATACACCTGTCATGAAAAAGCTGCTGCAGCACGTGAAACGTCTGGCGGCGGCGGACATGCCGGTATTGATTCAGGGGGAGATAGGTACAGGCAAGGAAGTGGTTGCAGAGGCCATTTTTCAGGCTTCAACCCGCGCCAAAGGGCGTTTTGTTACCGTGAATTGCTCAAGTATCGGCCAGAGCTGGGCGGTGAAGGGAACTGAGTCTGAGTGCTGTTTTGAGGCGGCCAGAGACGGTGTGCTGTTTCTCAATGAAGTCACCTCATTACCTCAGGATCGCCAGCAAGAGCTGGTTCAGTGGCTGCAGGACGGGCGCTTTACCAAGGAAAACGGCTCTGAGGTCAGTGCTGAGCCCAGGCTGATCGCTGCGACACATTATCCGCTTGATACTTTAGTCAGCGAAGGGCGGCTGTGCAAAGCGCTTTTCTATCGGCTGAATGTGCTTAGCCTGACGGTACCGCCTCTGCGTGAGCGCGGAGACGATTTACTGATGCTGGCCGATGCATTGCTACTCAAGTATGCCCGCCAGTATAACTGCGGAGTGAAAGCATTTTCTGACAATGCCAGACAGGCCATAGTCACCTATAACTGGCCTGGCAATGTACAGGAGCTGATCGGGCGAATAAAACGGGCAGTGCTGCTGACAGAGCAGAAGAATATTGAGGCCGATCATCTTGAGCTGCCAAGGCAGGCCGATGATAAACAGAGTTTGAAAAAAATCCGGGAAGAATCAGAGCGCAGCGCCTTGTTAAGTGTACTGGAGAATAACCGGGGACAAATTTCAGCGGCGGCCCGTGAGCTTGGCGTATCCCGCGCCACTATGTACCGGCTGCTTAACAAACATGACTTGATCCCGCCACCGCGGGATCTGAGCCAGAATTCTTAACCACGTCAGGCCGTCTGTGTTTCAGGCAGTGGAAACACTTTGTCGTAGGTCAGGTTATAAACATATGCGTAAATCAGATAGAAGATCACCAGGCCAATATCCATCACCAGCGCCTGCCATAAACCGATCTCCAGCCACCAGGCCATGATAGGCAGCGTCAGCCACAACAGACAGAGCTCAAAGCCCAGCGCATGCACCATGCGGTGTTTGGTGCTTTTGTGCACATGGCCAGCATACTTCAGCATGGCTTTATCAAACCACAGGTTATAGACATAGTTCCAGACGGTGGCAATCACTGAGAACACAATGCCCAACAGTCCAATTTTGGCCATGTCGAACCCAAATCCCTGACTCAGCACCAGGGTGATGAGCACCAGCGCAATCAGTTCAAAACCGACGGCATGACGAATTCTGTCCCAATGCGTACGCATACTCTTAACCTCTTAGTGAAAAACGTAACCGGGGGATATACTAAGTTAAATACAGATAGATAAAAGTTAGTTACTATCGTAATAACAGATAGGTTAAGGGTTTTAAATTGGACTTCTCTCTTGAACAGCTCAGGGCATTTGTCACCGCGGCGGAAACGGGGTCGTTTTCGGCCGCGGCCCGCAAGCTGGGTAAAGCGCAGTCGGTTATCAGCACAGCTATCGCTAATCTGGAGACGGATTTCAACCTGATACTGTTTGATCGCAGCGGTAAATGGCCGGTGCTGACACCTAATGGTGACGCCTTACTGGTTAAAGCCAGGCGGGTGCTGGCACAGTGCGGGGAGCTGCAAGTGGCTGCCGACAGTTTTCAGCAGGGGGTGGAGCCCAAGTTAACCCTGGTGGTGGAATCAATGGCGATGATCCCGGCACTGGCAGACACGTTGCAGCAGTTTGAATCCAGCTTTCCGTTCGTGGAGGTAGAAATTCTGACTGTAGGCATGGGCGATGTGGTGAAACTGCTCAATGAAGGCCGGGCACAGCTGGCGCTTATGGTGCAGTTGTCTTTCCTGCATTCTGATATCGCTGTCCATGGCCTGGGACAGATTGATGTCTGGTGTGTGGCGGCCAGTAATCATCCACTGGCGGCACTGCAACAGGTGGATTGGCCGGATCTCAGACAATACCGGCAAATATTACTGACAGGCCGCTATGGTCAGGACAGCGAAGAATGGCGGGTTTCTGATGCTATCTGGCGAACCGAGCACATTCTGTCTGCGCTGGAACTGGTTCAGCGAGGGATCGGCTGGACAGTATTACCCGCTGACATGGTCAGAGACAGAGTGCTGGCCGGGCAGGTCGTCAGACTGGAACCTGCCTTTGAGGCACAGGCATGGAAGCAACCGATAGATCTGGCATGGAGCAGCCGGCATGCTTTGGGTCCGGCGGGCAAAGCGCTGCTGACTATGATGAAAACCATGAAACTGTCCTGACAGAAACTGGACGGCTGAATGGTATCTGCACTGAAAAAGAGGAATGCGCTGACATTTTAAGCTAAACAAAGAAATCTATCTGGCTTGGCCTGCAGTCTTGTGCATTCGGTGGAGTATTTCCCTTTTTATCCTGTAATCCAAAATAACTTCTTGTTTTTGATGTACTATCAGGCAAAAATAACACCCATATCACATCATTCTATCTTATAACCAGGAGGAACACACAATGAGCACATTCAATACTAAATGTCTGCGTCCTGCTGGTGTTAAGGATCACACTTCCCATCAGCACTGAGATCATCGATCTTAGTTACTTTTTACAGTAATACACTCTGTAAATGGGCCGCGGATACGTCTGTCGCGGCTAGTATGTTGTCAGCCTGAAAACGGTCGTATTTGCGTCCCTCCATTTTATCAACCTGGAGAGCACACTTATGCGCCAATCAGTCTATTTACGTTTTGCTGTTTTACTTATCCGTCTTGATTTACACCGTGAAGAAGAAGCATGGCGTCGCGAGCACCGACGTATGCAGGTTCATCTGCCACATTTATCGCCACATATTCTCAAAGATATGGGCATCGACAAAGACCTGCGTGTGGATTCAGCCCTGGTCAGTCTGCGAGTCAGCCGTAAAACACGTCATCTGAGGCGAGCGTTGAGGTGGCGAAGTCTGACGTAATCTCTGGCCTTACTCTGCGGAGTAAGGTCTGAAGAACACTGATAGCCCCCATTTAGATGGGGGCTTTTTTTCAGTTTGGAAAAATAGGGTTAAGGGCAAGGATTCGAATAGGTGATGCCAACTTGTTCTAAGTCTGCCAGGACGTCTGCACTGAGTTCCACCGACAGGCTGTCGATGTTGGCCTCAAGCTGAGACAGGCTGGTTGCACCAATCAGGGTTGAGGCATTAAACGGCTGCTGGTTAACAAAGGCCAGGGCCATTTGCGCCGGATCCAGACCGTGTTTTCTTGCCACTTTGACATAGGCTTCCGTGGCAGCCACACCTTGCGGCGTGAAATAACGGACAAAGCGGTCAAACAGCGAACAGCGGGCACCGTCGGGTTTTTTGCCATTGAGGTACTTACCGCTTAGGGTGCCGAAGGCCATCGGAGAATAAGCCAGTAATTTTACCCCTTCATAATGGCTGATTTCAGCCAGACCTACTTCAAAGCTGCGGTTGAGCAGGTTATAGGGGTTCTGAATGGTCACCACCCGTGGCAGGTCATGCTTCTCAGCCAGGCGCAGGAAAGACATCACACCCCATGGGGTCTCGTTAGACAAGCCGATGTAGCGAATTTTGCCTGCCCGTACCAGTTCAGCCAGTGCCTCAAGTGAGTCTGTCAGCGTGACACCGGTATTGGCGTCGGGATAAGGGTAATTGAGCTTGCCAAAGCAATTGGTTTCTCGCTGGGGCCAGTGCAACTGATACAGATCGATATAGTCTGTTTGCAATCTTTCCAGGCTGTTTTCAACGGCTTCGTGAATATTTCGCCAGTCGAGTGCCATATTGTCGCGGATGTGGGGGACATTACGGGGGCCGGCGACTTTGGTCGCCAGAATCACTTGGTCGCGTTTACCTGATTTCTTCAGCCAGCTGCCGATATAGGCTTCGGTCAGCCCCTGAGTGTCAGCTTTCGGCGGTACCGGATACATTTCAGCGGTATCAATCAGGTTGATACCGCGCTCCAGAGCAAAATCAAGTTGGCTGTGTGCCTCGGCTTCAGTATTTTGCTCACCAAAAGTCATGGTGCCCAGGCCAATCTGGCTGACTTCAAGGTTTGAATGGGGGATCTTATGGTATTTCATTTGCCCTCCTTGGACCGCAAATTCTCCCTGACTATAACCTAGGAAAGGGTTACTGAGAAGCCGCAGTAAAATGAAGCAGTTATCTCATAGGCTGCACAGTCAAACCTTGCTGATACGCGAATGTTCGCACATAGTTAAAACAGTTCCCTTGAAAAGGAGTGATCATGAAACTGTCCCAATTCAGGCACTGGGTAAAGTCACCCGGAGAAGAGGTCCCTAAGTGCGTACTGACCAGTTATGCGGGTCGGGCTGATTATCTTATGGAAGTTGAATATAAACATCATCTTGAGCCATTAAAGGATGACGATGACAACATGCTGCATTTTCAGACTATGGAGCAGGTGAGGGATTTTCTGCGGCCACTTGGGATCAAGTCGATCACATTAAGGACGATTGATCCTCATGATGAATTCTCACTGGATGGTAAACCTGAGTGTTGCCAGGATGACATGACTATCAATGTATAGTCCGCTCTGTTATCAGAGCATAAAGTGGCGTTTGAGCAGTTCGGCGGTGAACTGGGTTTTGAGGTAAAAACCCCGGGGCAAGGTTTTGATCGGGTGGCCGTCTGCGCCGTAAGCATCGGTCTGTACTCTGCTGTTGGCGGCTTTGGGTCTCAGCTGCAGGACTTCACCATGGCGGGCTGTAATCTGCTCCACTTTTCCCAGTACGATCAGTTCCATCAGCTCTTCCCAGTCCTGGCGTAACCGGGCTTCTTCGTCGGCAGATGGACTCCACAACAGAGGAGAGCCGACATGGCGTTCAGTCAGCGGGATTTCACGCTCACCTTCTACGGGGATCCACAGGACCCGGGCGAGTTTGTGCCGGATATGGCTGTTTTCCCAGTTCACGCCCTGCAAGCCAATCAGAGGGGCAACGCAGACAAAGGTGGTTTCCAGTGGTTTGCCCAGATGGCTGATGGGAATAGTTTTGAGTTCAATGCCCAAATTGGCGAAATCAGGGACGGGCTGGCTGCCTGCCGTTGCCCCCAGATGCCATTCCAGCAACTGGCCCACCCAGCCTTTATCCCGGCGCAGATCCGGTGGGGCGATTTGTCCTGCCAGCTCAGCCAGCTCACCCAGAGTAAAGCCGGCCAGCGCCTGTGCCCGGCTGAGGAGTTCTGATTCTGAGTTAGGAGCGGGTTGTCTGGAGATCGTCATTAGGATGAGTAACTTTTCAAAAACGTGGCTATGCATTTTAACACATTTGATGCTTTGTGCTGCTGAATGACTGTCGGCTTGATCAGACTGTTTGCGTAGGATCCTGGGATTAAGATATCCACAGGTACTTTTTTGAACAATGTGTCTACTGTGTGAGCTGGACGTATTCACAGGGTTTTGTGCAGTATTTAAACGCCTTTGCGATGATTATTTGACCATTAATCATCAGAGCGTGTGGATAAAGCCGAGGGTGGTTGATCTTTGACCAGTGGCAATGATCCTCTGGAAAGTCATTTAATCTGTAGCTGTATTTTAAATTCAATATCTACGTAAGTGATTGATTTTTAGTTATTTGTTGTTTTTTGTGCACTAGTGACGCAGTTGTTTGGATCCTGATTTATTGTTGATTAAATGGACAATAGGAGAGCTTCTACACACAACTATCCACAGAAAGCGTGAATAAATGTGGGAGAGGTCTCATTTCTTTGTTTATAACCTCTGAATTCCTCTTAAGTTATCCATAAAGTGAGTGCTAGGTAGGAAAAAACAGTGATTGATGACAATGAATGTTTACCCTGAGGCTAATTCTGTGAAAAAATCACTGTTAATTGATATTTTTACTTGAGGTCGTCCAGTGATTGATGGCGATGGATATCGCCCTAATGTGGGGATAGTTATCTGTAACAGCCATGGCCAGGTATTTTGGGCTCGACGATATGGACAACACTCTTGGCAGTTTCCACAAGGCGGTATTGATGAAGGGGAAACCCCGGAACAGGCCATGTACCGTGAACTGTATGAGGAAGTGGGTCTGACCAAAAAAGACGTCAGGATTCTGGCATCCAGCCGCCATTGGCTGCGATACAAGTTGCCTAAACGTCTGGTAAGGTGGGATTCCAAACCAGTTTGTATCGGACAAAAGCAAAAGTGGTTTTTGCTGAGTCTGGAATGCGATGAGTCTAAGGTGAACATGCAGCGTGGCAGTACACCGGAGTTCGATGGCTGGCGTTGGGTCAGCTACTGGTATCCGGTTCGTCAGGTTGTGTCCTTTAAACGGGACGTTTATCGCCGGGCGCTGAAAGAGTTCGCGGCGATGGCGATGCCTTTCAAGGAGCGCAAGGAACGCAAGTTAAAACGTAAACACAAGCGGAGTTAACCTAGGGAAAGTAACGCTTATGCTGACCCAGCTAAGAGAAATTGTAGAGAAAGTGGCCAGTGCTCCGACATTACTCGAGGCGCTGGATCTGCTGGTCGTCAGTATTTGCCAGGCAATGAAGACTGAGTGCTGCTCAGTCTACATTGTTCACGAACACCGCAAGCAATATATGCTCATGGCTACCCAGGGGCTGACCAAGCCTTCTTATCAGGTCGGGCTTGGGTTTGATGAAGGCCTGGTCGGTCTGGTTGGCCGTCAGGCTGAGCCTGTCAATGTGGCCGATGCGCGCCAGCACCCTAACTTCAAACATATCCCAGGGACCAACGAAGAAACCTTCCGCTCCTTTTTCGGCACACCCATTATCCATCAGCGTAAAGTCCTCGGTGTATTGGTTATCCAGCAACGCGATATGCGTGAATTCACTGAAAGTGAAGAGTCGTTCATGGTGACACTGGCCGCACAGCTGGCGGTAATTCTGGCGCATGCCAAAGCGCAGGGTATGTGGCCAGGCCAGCGTGACGGACTGCATTTAACCGGTTCGGCCGCATCGACCGGGGTTGCCATCGCCAAAGCCTGGTGGGATGACAACCAGCCTCGGTTGGAAGCTGTGTCACCGGCCTCCTGTCTGGACAGAGAGTTTGAACAGGAACGCCTGAGCATTGCCATTGAGATGGCGAGTAATGAATTTCGCCGGTTGCGAAAACGCTTTGACAGCGAGCTGCACAAAGACACCCTGGCGATTTTTGATCTTTTCAGCCACTTGCTCAATGATCCCATGCTGCGTAAGGATCTGTTTTCCAAAGTGGCGGGCGGCGATCAGGCCGAATGGGCCGTCAGGCAGACAGTGGAGGCCTACTCTGTCCGCTTTGCCAATATGAAGGATGATTATCTGCGTGAACGGGCGCACGATATTCGCGAACTTGGCCAGCGCCTGCTGTTTTTCCTCCATAACGAAGAGGGTGTCGAGCACCAGTGGGATGCCCCGATCGTATTGCTGACCCGAGAGCTGACAGCCGCTATGCTGGCCAGTATTCCGCGCGATAAACTGGCCGCTGTGGTGGCTCAGGAAGGTGCCGCCAACTCCCACGCGGCGATCCTTTCCCGGGCACTGGGCATTCCTGCCATCATGGGGGTCGATTTTGTACCGGAGAAAGTCCACAACGCCCTGGTGGTGGTCGACGGTTATCGCGGCGATCTGCTCATTGAACCCAACCGGCAGATTCTGGCCGAATACAAGCGGTTACTGAAAGAAGAAAATGAGCTGACGGCTCTGGTAGAACAAGATCTGGATAAAGCGACGGAAACGAAAGATCAAGAAAGGATCTATCTGCATCTGAATGCCGGATTAAGTGCTGACACCAATATTGCAGTCAATAAAGGGGTCGATGGTGTCGGTCTGTACCGGACTGAAGTGCCATTTCTGCTGCAGCGCAGTTTTCCGTCGGAAGAAGAACAGGCTGCTCAGTACCGCTCAATACTGGCCTCTTACCCGGGTAAATCTGTGGTAATGCGCACCTTAGACATAGGCGGCGATAAACCGTTGCCTTATCTGACCATTGAAGAAGATAATCCTTTCCTTGGCTGGCGCGGTATCCGTTTTACCCTGGATCATCCTGAAATTTTCCTTATTCAGGTCAGGGCCATGCTCAAGGCCAGTATTGGCCTTGATAACATGGACATACTCTTGCCTATGATTTCCGGCATTCCTGAGCTGGATGAATCCAAAGCATTGATTGAACGTGCTTTCAATGAAGTGTCTGTGTACGCTGCCAGCAAAGGACAAGTGCTCAAGCGACCCAGACTGGGCATTATGATCGAAGTCCCGTCGATCTTATATCAGCTGCCGGCCCTGAAAGGGCGGGTCGACTTTATTTCGGTAGGCAGCAACGACTTAACGCAATATTTATTAGCTGTCGACAGGAACAATTCTCGTGTGGCCAGTGTCTATGATACTTTCCATCCGGCAGTCATTCAGGCACTGAAGCACATTCAGGATACCAGCCATGCGTTATCAATCCCGGTGAGCGTGTGTGGCGAACTGGCCGGTGATCCACTCGGCGCCATACTCTTGGTTGGCATGGGATACCGCTCTTTAAGTATGAATACCCGCAACGTTGCCAAAATTAAATATGTCCTTCGGCATGCAACTTTGGCTGATATGAAGCAACTTTCTGATAAGGCGTTACAGGCGACTTTCGGCCATGATGTCAGGCAAATGGCAACAGAGTTTGTCGAACAACGTGGTATGGGTGGCTTCATCCGGGCAGGTAAGTGATGCCGGATATGTTATGGCTGCTCCTGATGTGTCTGGGGCTGGGGGCTGTGGTCGGTCTGCTGGCAGGTTTGCTGGGTATTGGCGGGGGATTATTAATTGTCCCCGCTTTAGTCTGGATGCTACCCCAAACTGGTATTGAACCTGGATTAGTAATGCATATTGCTTTGGCAACCTCGCTGGCCTGTATTGTGCTGACGTCCGGCTCTTCGGCGCGCAGCCATTTGCGGCTGGGGAATGTGGATGTCTCTTTGGTCAGGTTGCTCGCTCCGGGTATGGTGCTGGGGGGCATTGCCGGGAGTGCTGTGGCCGAGTGGGTGCCTGCGGATTGGCTGCCCCGGATATTTGCTGGTATTGTGCTTTTACTGGCGCTGCAAATGCTGCTCTCCTTGAAAGTCACAGGGCGTCATCCTATTCCGGGTCGGGTTGCAATCGCTGGCAGTGGCAGTGTGATTGGTCTGGTGGCCAGTTTAGCGGGGATAGGTGGTGGTTCGCTGATCGTACCTTATCTGAGCTGGTATGGCGTAGAAATGCGCCGTTCTATCGGGACAGCTGCTTTTTGCGGGTCCATTATTGCTATAGCGGGCATGGCCGGATTTATTGTGGCGGGCAGCGGTGATGACAGTTTGCCGCCATACAGTCTGGGCTATGTGTATCTGCCGGCGCTGATCGGTGTGGCTTGCACCTCTGTCCTGACTACTCGATATGGCGCGCGTATGGTCAGTCACTTACCGACTCCGACACTAAAAAAAATCTTTGCCATCTTTTTGTTATTTGTGGGTGGTAAAATGTTGTTTTAACTCGGGTCAGTCACGGGGACTGGCATGAGACTTTTCATTGTGGGTACATGCTGTACCGCCGTGAACTTCTTTATTGATTAACCACGAGTATGTTGAATGAGCCAAGGTTATCTGACATTTCCAAACTTTGACCCAATCCTGTTTCAAATCGGCCCGCTGGCGATCCGCTGGTACGGATTGATGTACCTGCTGGGTTTTGTATTCGCGCTCTGGCTGGCAAACCGTCGTGCAGATAAGCCAGGCAGTGGCTGGACACGAGATCAAGTCAGCGACCTGCTGTTTGTTGGTTTCCTGGGTGTCGTGATCGGCGGCCGTGTGGGCTATGTCCTGTTTTATAACTTCGAAGTGTTCCTGGCCGATCCGCTTTACTTATTTAAAGTCTGGACCGGAGGCATGTCGTTCCATGGTGGTTTGTTAGGCGTCATGACCGCTATGGTCTGGTATGCCCACCGCAATAGCCGGCGTTTCTTCGACGTGGCAGATTTTGTGGCGCCGTTAGTACCGTTTGGCCTGGGCGCTGGCAGGCTCGGAAACTTCATCAATGGTGAGCTCTGGGGCCGGGTAACAGATGCGCCTTGGGGCATGGTTTTCCCGACAGGCGGACCGCTGCCTCGCCATCCTTCTCAGTTATATGAGTTTTTCCTGGAAGGCCTGGTATTGCTGATCATCCTGAATGTCTTTATCCGTAAACCGCGTCCGGCGGGTGCCGTATCCGGGCTATTCCTGCTGGGTTACGGCTCGTTCAGATTCCTGGTTGAATACTGCCGTGAACCCGATGCTCAGCTTGGCCTGTTTGCCGGCTGGATCAGTATGGGG
Source organism: Photobacterium sp. WH77 (assembly GCF_022014395.1). Lineage (NCBI taxonomy): Bacteria > Pseudomonadati > Pseudomonadota > Gammaproteobacteria > Vibrionales > Vibrionaceae > Photobacterium > Photobacterium sp. WH77. Next base: position 239,928 of record NZ_JAKLTE010000001.1, read on the forward strand.
CAGATTCTGTCTCTGCCTATGGTGATAGGCGGTGCACTGCTGATGGTATGGGCCTATAAGCGGGCCGGTAATCACCGTACTGCTTAACAGTCGTATCAGGCAGCCCGTTGGCTGCCTGATTTGTGATTATGGTATGCTTGCAGACAGATTTTCTCCCGCTATTTTGGGTTAACAGAGACATGAAACAGTATTTAGATTTATGCCAGCGGATTATCAGTGAAGGTGAGTGGGTTGCCAATGAACGTACAGGCAAGCGTTGCCTGACGTTGATTAACGCTGATCTGACTTATGATGTTGCCAACAATCAGTTTCCGCTGATCACCACGCGTAAAAGTTACTGGAAAGCGGCGATTGCAGAACTGCTCGGCTATCTGCGAGGCTATGACAGTGCCGCACAGTTTCGTGCGATCGGTTGTAACACTTGGAATGCCAACGCGAATAACAATCAGGCATGGCTGAGTAATCCACACCGCAAAGGTACCGACGACATGGGCCGTGTGTACGGTGTGCAGGGCAGAAGCTGGCGCAAGCCCGATGGCAGCACCCTGGATCAACTGCGGAAAATTGTTGATGATTTGAGCCGTGGCCTCGATGATCGCGGTGAGATACTGACGTTTTATAACCCGGGTGAATTTGAAATGGGCTGCCTGCGTCCGTGTATGCACACTCATACATTTTCGCTGTTGGGTGACAGCCTGTATCTGACCAGCTACCAGCGTTCTTGTGATGTGCCGCTCGGGCTCAATTTTAATCAGATTCAGGTGTATACCCTGCTGGCTCTGATGGCGCAAATCACAGGCCATAAAGCCGGCAAGGCCTACCACAAGATTGTCAATGCGCATATCTATGAAGATCAATTGGCGTTGATGCGAGATGTTCAGCTTAAGCGAGATCCGTATCCATCGCCCCGGTTGGTGATTAACCCAGAGATTAAATCACTGGAAGATCTGGAAACCTGGGTCACTATGGATGATTTTAAAGTAGAAGATTATCAGCACCATGAGCCGATACAGTATCCGTTTTCAGTCTGATAAAAGATAAAACCAGAGCCTCACGAATGTGGGGCTTTTTTATGCCTGAAAGGGCGTTAAAGCTGCTAACGGCCAGCCTGAGTATTCACTCTTGTTGTTGGTGCGATAGGATAGGTGGTTATCATCAGATGAAAAAAATCCCTGCTCGCAGCGAGCAGGGATTTTTTAGTATTCACAAGGCTACTTATGCAGTTAAGGCCAGAATGCTGCCAGGGATAATGATAAAGACCAGTCCCAGATAGGCCGCCACGGTTGATTTGCTTTTCACTGCCAGCTCGCCCAGGTAGATAGCCCCCTTCAGCGGCAGTTCACGCAGGAACGGCAAGCCAAAGATCAGCAGGGTTGCCAGCACATTAAAGCACAGGTGCACCAGCGCAATTTGCAGGGCAAACACGGCATGGTCGCCAGAAATGGCTGTTGCAGCCAGCAGTGCGGTAATACAGGTGCCTATGTTGGCTCCCAGCGTAAATGGATACACATCGCGTACTTTCAGCACTCCGGTACCGACCAGAGGCACCATCAAACTGGTCGTTGTAGAGGACGACTGCACGAGTATGGTTACAATGGAACCTGACACGATACCGTGTACCGGGCCACGGCCAATCGCACTTTTCAGGATGTCACGGGCACGGCCAACCATCAGGCTGCGCATCAGTTTACCCATGACAGTAATTGCCAGGAAGATGAGCGCGATACCAAGCGCAATCATAATGACACCGCCCATGGTGCCCAATGATTCCAGTGGCGCTTTTACGGCGTTCACTGCCGGTTTTGTCAGGGGCTTAATGAAGTCCAGTCCCTTCATACTCATGTCACCGGTCGACATCAGGGGTGAAACCAGCCAGGCCGAAATTTTTTGCAGCAGGCCAAACATCATTTCCAGTGGCAGGAAGATCAGGACGGCCAGCAGATTGAAGAAATCATGTACCGTAGCAGCAGAAAATGCGCGGCGGAATTCATCTTTACAGCGGGCATGGCCCAGACTGACCAGTGTATTGGTCATAGTCGTACCAATATTGGCACCCATCACCATAGGAATCGCGGTTTCAACGGGCAGACCACCAGCAACAAGACCCACTATGATAGAGGTAACTGTACTGGAAGATTGGATGAGAGAAGTGGCTACCAGACCGATCATCAGGCCTGCAACAGGGTGTGAGGCAAATTCAAACAGGGTTTTGGCCTGCTCTCCTACCGACCACTTAAAGCCGCCGCTCACCAGGGAGACCGCGACCAGCAGCAGATAAAGCATGAAAACCAGGTTTGCCCAACGAACCCATCGCATGGAGCTTTGTATTGGCTCAGCTGTGGTGGCTTGGGTAGTCATATTCTGTTCTCCGTGACATTGTGATGTCATTTTGGTGTCAGTTTTTTGAATGTTGCCGCGATAGTAGAGAACGAATATTTCAGAAATATGACACAGCGAAGCCTTTCTGTCATACCAGAGGATTTTGTGGTCAGGAGCAAAGAATGGGATCAGGATCTATCTTTTAATCTATGGGCTTAAGGCTGTGATTTTTTTGATAAAACGTTTATTAGTATTGAAGAGAAGGATGTCGAAAAAAAACAGATAAAAAATTTGCCGGGTGGGTTTTCAGTGTCATAGTGGTGGCAGCTTACTCTGGAAAGTGTGCTGTCACTGACCTGGGATGATAGTTAAATACTGCGGGTATTACGGTGTATTACTGTCAATGGCTCGGTTTTCCCGAGCTGTTGACTCTAAACAAACGATTTCACAGAGATGTCAGTAGGCGTCTACACTGTTTCAACCGCACATCAATAAAAAGTGTGATTTTACAGTGAGTAGTAAGGAGCTGCGGTCAATGACCGATGTAATTCTGAAATTCTTTAAATTAGAGTCTGCCGGCGGCATCTTGCTGATTGTTGCGGCGGCTCTGGCCATGATTATTGCCAACTCGCCTTTGCAGTCAGTGTATGAGGGCGCATTACATACTTATATTGCAGGCCTGTCGGTTGAGCATTGGATTAACGATGGTTTGATGGCGATTTTCTTCCTGGTGATTGGCCTGGAAGTGAAGCGTGAACTGATCGAAGGTGCACTGAATACTAAAGAGAAAGCGATTTTTCCGGCCATCGCCGCATTGGGTGGCATGGTCGCACCGGCTTTAGTGTATGTGCTTTTTAACTATGCCGATCCTGTGGCGATTGGTGGCTGGGCAATCCCAGCTGCGACAGATATCGCATTTGCGTTGGGTATTATGGCCCTCTTGGGTAATCGGGTACCGGTTAGCCTGAAAGTCTTTTTGCTGGCATTAGCAATTATTGATGACCTGGGTGTCATTGTTATCATCGCCTTGTTCTACAGCAGTGATTTGTCTGCCATTGCGCTGGCTGTGGCATTTGCAGCTACCGCCGTGCTCTTTATTATGCATGCCCGTAATGTTACTAACCTGGTCTGGTATATTCTGGTCGGGCTGGTGCTCTGGTTCAGCGTACTGCAGTCGGGCGTGCATGCCACGCTGGCGGGTGTCGTGCTGGGCTTTGCTATCCCACTTCAGGGGCAGAATAAGCAGGGCAAAGAAATCTCGCCGCTCAAGACACTGGAGCATGGATTACATCCGTATGTCGCGTATCTGATATTGCCGCTGTTCGCCTTTGCGAATGCAGGAATTTCGCTGGCAGGCGTATCGGCAGAAGGTCTGACCGCGATGCTGCCACTGGGGATTGCGCTGGGCCTGTTTGTTGGTAAGCCGCTGGGTATTTTTATCGCGAGCTATCTGGCAGTGAGAATGGGGATAGCGCGTTTACCTGAAGGTACAGGCTTTAGTCAGATATTTGCGGTGTCAGTGCTGTGCGGTATCGGTTTTACTATGTCGATATTTATTTCGATGCTGGCATTCAGCGGTGCTGATCTCGAGCTGATTACTTATTCCAAGCTGGGTATTCTGATCGGTTCGACCACCGCAGCTGTTGTCGGCTATATACTGCTGCACCGTTCGCTTCCGGCCGCCAAGGCCGTTAAGGACAGTCAGACATCATCGTGATCCGGGACAGGGAGGTGTTTATGAAAGCATTAATTGTACTGGTATTGGGCCTGAGTTCGGCCGGTGCCTCAGCGGCGGCGGCTGACTACAGTCACTGCCAGCAGCAGCTTGATAATGAGCTGTGCAAAGCCTATCTTACCGGCTTTGCGCAGGGGGTGAATCTGAACCAGGAACGGCAGGACGATACGCCTACCGGTTTTCTGGCCCGGGCGCTGGAGCAACGTGCGGGTGAGCGTTCCCGCCATTTGGTGTCAGCGGAAACAGTGACAGAGATACAGGCGCAATAATCTTTTTCCCGTCCCAAGACTCAGTGTCTTTTCGGATAAAAAACACATAGGATAACCCCAGGCTGACAAGGCCTGGGGTTTTTTATTTGTTGAGTATCGAGGCCTACGACAGTGTCGCACCTGAATTACAATCACCTGTATTATTTCTGGATGGTCTGCAAGCAAGGGTCAGTGACCAAAGCGGCCGATGCATTATTTCTTGCTCCGCAGACAGTGACGGGCCAGATAAGAGCGCTTGAGGAAAGGCTGAACGGAAAGCTGACAAAAAGGGTTGGCCGCAACATTGAGCCCACAGAGCTGGGACAGCTGGTCTTTAAGTACGCCGACAAAATGTTTGATCTCAGTTATGAATTACTGGATATCGTGAATTATACCCAGCGCGAGAATCAGTTGCTGGAAGTCGGGGTCGCGGATGCGCTGTCAAAACGCCTGGTCAGTAAGATTTTGATGGCGGGTATCCCGGAAGATGAGCGCATACATTTGCGCTGCTACGAGTCGACGCATGAAATGCTGCTGGAGCAATTGTCTCAGCATAAGCTGGATATGATTTTGTCTGATTGCCCGGTGGACTCCACACAGAGCCCTGGGTTGTTCAGTAAAAAACTGGGCGAGTCAGGGATGAGCTTTTTCTGTTCGGATGCAGATAAGTCACTCAGTTTTCCTGCCTGCCTTGAAGAGTACAAGCTGCTGGTACCGGGACGCCGTACGGCTATGGGACGTAAACTGCATCATTGGTTTGATCAGCAGGGGATCACGCCCAACATATTGGGTGAGTTTGATGATGCGGCGTTAATGAAAGCGTTCGGCGCGTTTCGAAAATCTATGTTTGTGGCACCTTCGATTTATGCCGAAGAGATCGAACAGTCGCATACCGTACGCGAAGTGAAGCGAGTAAGAGCGATTCGGGAGGAATATTACGTTATTTTTGCAGAACGTATGATCATGCACCCTGCGGTGAAGAAAATTTGCGAAGCCGACTTCAGAAAATTGTTCAAATGACCGCCTTTTTCAGTGATAGAAGTCAATAGATAAATCACTGAAGTTCAAGCGGTGGAAAGATGGAAACCATAAAGTTACATCACAGTGCTCCTCAGGCAGTGTCTTTGCTTAAGGCTATGGCTAATGAGCGGCGGCTGCTGATTTTATGCTACTTGCTGGAAGGAGAGTTGTCGGTTGGAACGATGAGTGACCGTCTGGAATTAAGCCAGTCGGCCTTGTCACAGCACCTTGCCTGGCTAAGGCGCGATGGCCTGGTGGCGACACGTAAAGAGTCGCAGACTGTGTTCTACAGGCTGAGAAGCCAGGAAGTGAAGTCGATGATTCAGCTGTTGCAGCAAATGTACTGCTAGGCACTTATTACCAGCCTGGTACGAGACGTTAAAGTAAATAGCGGATATAAAAAAACCGGCCATAGCCGGTTTTTTTATTGCTGTAGCATCAATGCACTGAAATTACAGAGCGTTGATTTTTGCAGACAGGCGCGCTTTATGACGAGCAGCCTTGTTTTTGTGAACCAGGCCTTTAGTAGCCATACGGTCCATAACAGGTTGCATGTCAGCGAAGGCCTTAACGGCGGCTTCTTTATCGCCTGCTTCAATAGCAGCAACAACTTTTTTGAAGAAAGTGCGCATCATAGAACGACGGCTAGCGTTGTGCTGACGACGTTTTTCAGAAGTGATTGCACGTTTCTTAGCAGATTTGATATTTGCCAAGGGTGTAACTCCCAAATTCTTGGTATGGTGACAATTTAAGGCCGAGGAATATGCCTCTAAAACCGAACAATGTCAAATGATTTGTGCAAATAACAGCCGCGCCATTGAAATTGGCACTTGTGCATTAACACGGTTAATATGGCGGCAGATTCTACCAGCATTTGGCTCTGCAAGTCACCTTTCTGGGCCATCTTTTATGAGGTTTTTTTGTGAGTAAGCGTCTTTTGCGCTCCGGGCTGATTGTCAGCAGTATGACTTTAGTATCTCGCGTCATGGGTTTAGTGCGAGATGTAGTGGTAGCAAACCTGATGGGAGCCGGTGCGGCTGCCGATGTTTTTTTCTTCGCCAATAAGATCCCAAACTTTCTTCGCCGCCTGTTTGCGGAAGGGGCTTTCTCTCAGGCTTTCGTTCCCGTGCTGACCGAAGCTCATGCGGCGGGTGATAAAGATAAGACCCGTGAGCTTATCGCCCGGGTGTCCGGTACGCTGGGGGGCATAGTTACCTTGGTCACCCTTTTGGGCGTATTGGGTTCCGGGGTGATTACAGCCCTGTTTGGAGCAGGTTGGTTTATTGACTGGCTCAATGACGGGCCGGCAGCGCCGAAGTTTGAGCTGGCAAGCTTGTTGCTGAAAATCACTTTTCCTTACCTGTGGTTTATCACTCTGGTCGCTTTGTCGGGGGCCGTCCTCAATACCTTGGGGAAATTTGCCGTTTCTTCGTTTACCCCGGTATTTCTCAATATCTCCATCATTTTGTGTGCCTGGTGGGTATCACCGAATCTGGAACAGCCTGAAATCGGCCTGGCTCTGGGCGTTTTTCTGGGCGGTTTAGTACAGTTTCTGTTTCAGTTACCCTTTCTTTACCGGGAAGGGGTGCTGGTACGTCCACGCTGGGGATGGCGCGATCCCGGCGTGGTGAAAATCCGCACTCTGATGATCCCGGCCTTGTTCGGTGTGTCAGTGAGCCAGATTAACCTGTTGTTTGATACCTTCATCGCCAGCTTTCTGATGACGGGCTCTATCAGTTGGCTGTATTACTCAGACCGGCTGCTTGAATTTCCTTTGGGTCTGTTTGGGATTGCCATTGCGACCGTGATCCTGCCGGCCTTGTCGCGCAAGCATGTGGATCAGAACCGGGAGCATTTTGCCCACACAATGGACTGGGGGGTCAGAATGGTACTTCTGCTCGGTTTGCCTGCTATGCTGGGGCTAATGGTGCTGGCTAAGCCTATGCTGATGGTGCTTTTCATGCGGGGGGAATTTACCCCCAATGATGTCGAGCAGGCGGGCATGTCGCTGCTGGCTTATGCATCTGGCTTGCTGAACTTTATGCTAATCAAGGTGCTAGCGCCTGGTTACTATGCAAGGCAAGACACCCGTACCCCGGTGCGCTATGGTGTTATTGCTATGGTCACCAACATGGTATTCAATGCTATTTTTGCCTATTTCCTAGGTTATGTTGGTCTGGCGCTGGCAACAGCCTTATCAGCACTGGTCAACGCCGCACTTTTGTACCGCGGCCTGCACCGCGCCGGGGTGTACCGTATTTCACGTACTACGTTTGGATTTGTGGTCCGTCTGGTTATTGCCGGTGTGGCTATGGTGGGCGTGCTGTTATGGTTGTCGCCAGATATGGCGCACTGGCTGTCATTGGGTCTGGTTCAGCGTGTGTACTGGCTGACTGGCCTGATAGGGATTGGTGCCGTGACTTACCTGTTATCACTGACAGTGACAGGCGTCCGTTTGCACCACCTGCGTAGCGAAAGCTAAGGTGCGCGATACGGATCATGGCTGGCACGGAATTGCGGCAAAAAAGTACATCTTACGGCGCGCATGGTTTTAACCCTGTTGCGCTCTGGTATATAATCCGTCAGTTTTTGACTTTGGTAATGATTAGCTGCAGATGGAATTGATCCGAGGAATTCATAATATCCGGCCCGGTCACCACGGCTGTGTTCTGACAATTGGCAACTTTGACGGGGTCCATCAGGGCCATCTGGCCGTGCTGCGTCAGGTACTGGAGCAAGCCCGACGATTAGGGGTTCCTTCGACTGTGATGAGTTTCGAGCCTCAGCCTATGGAGCTCTTTGCCAAAGACAAGGCGCCGGCAAGGCTGACTCGCTTTCGCGACAAGTATCAGCAGCTCAGTCATGCAGGCATTGATCGCCTGTTGTGTGTCAATTTCAACGCCCGCTTTGCCGATATGGCGCCGGAAGATTTCGTCCGTCGCTTGTTGGTGGAACAATTGGGTGTTAAGTTTCTGGTTGTTGGTGACGACTTTCGCTTCGGTAAAGGCCGCAGCGGCGATTTTACCATGCTGGAAGCTGCCGGACGTGAATTCGGCTTTGAGGTTGTCAGTACCCAGAGTTACTGTGTGGATACTCAGCGAGTGAGCAGTACGGCAATCCGCGAAGCACTGGCCAGTGATGATCTGGCCTCAGCGGAGGCCATGCTGGGCCGCCCATACAGTATTACCGGCCGGGTGTCACATGGCCAGAAGCTGGGCCGGACCATAGGCTTCCCCACGGCCAATGTGCCGTTGAAGCGCCGGGTTTCACCGGTTTCCGGTGTGTATGCCGTTGAAGTGCTGGGGGTGGCGCAACAGCCATTGCCCGGGGTGGCGAATATCGGCCGCCGGCCGACAGTGAACGGCGAGCGTCAGCAACTGGAAGTCCATTTATTTGATTATCAGTCTGATATTTATGGTTGTCAGATTGAAGTGGTGCTACACCACAAACTACGAGATGAAATTAAATTCGCCTCCTTTGATGCGCTGAAAGCGCAAATCGAGCGTGATGCCCAGACTGCGCGGGTGTGGCTGTCTGAGCATCGTCAACATGTCCAACTTCGCCCAAGTAACGGAATTGAGAATCAATGAGCGACTATAAAGATACCCTGAACCTGCCTGAAACAGGGTTTCCGATGCGAGGCAACCTGGCGCAACGCGAGCCTGCAATGCTTAAGCGTTGGTATGACGAGGATCTCTACGGTGAAATCCGTAAAGCCAAGAAAGGTAAAAAATCTTTCGTACTGCATGACGGCCCTCCATATGCCAATGGTGATATTCATATTGGTCACGCACTGAACAAGATTCTCAAAGACATTATTATCAAGTCAAAGTCGATGTCCGGCTTTGACGCGCCTTACGTGCCAGGCTGGGATTGCCACGGTTTGCCGATCGAGTTAATGGTAGAGAAAAAAGTCGGTAAACCCGGCCATAAAGTCTCTGCCGCCGAGTTCCGCGAAAAATGCCGTGCGTATGCAGCCGGTCAGGTTGAAGGCCAGAAAGAAAGTTTTGTTCGCCTCGGGGTACTGGGTGAGTGGGACAAGCCTTACCGCACTATGGATTTTGCTACCGAAGCCAACATCATTCGTGCCTTGGGCAAAATTGCAGATAACGGCCACCTGCTGAAAGGTTTCAAACCTGTTCACTGGTGTACCGACTGTGGTTCAGCGCTGGCTGAAGCCGAAGTGGAATACAAAAACAAGGTCTCGCCGTCTATTGACGTGAAATTCAAAGCCGTTGATGAAGCTGAGGTGTTAAGCAAGTTTAATCTGGCCAGTGATCACCAGGGGCAGGGTGATGTGTCCATTGTTATCTGGACCACTACGCCTTGGACATTGCCGGCCAACCGTGCGGTAGCCGTCCGTGACGATCTGGAATATGTCCTGATCCAGGTGGAAGGCGAGCAGCCTCAACGTCTGATTGTGGCCGCTGAACTGGCAAAAGATGTGATGGATCGTGCCGGTATCGAGCATTTCCACAATCTGGGCTTCTGTAAGGGCATAGAGCTGGATCTGCTGCGCTTTAACCACCCGTTCTACAGCTTTGATGTGCCTGTGATTCTGGGTGATCACGTGACCACCGAATCCGGTACGGGCTGCGTGCACACAGCGCCTGGCCACGGCCAGGAAGACTTTGTTGTCGGTCAGAAGTACGGCCTGGAAGTGGCAAACCCGGTCGGCAGTAACGGCGTATACCTGCCGGATACCGAACTGTTTGCCGGTCAGCACGTCTTCAAAGCCAACGACGCAGTTGTCGAGACGCTGAAAGAACACGGTGCCTTGCTGCATCATCACTCTTATGAGCACAGCTATCCGCATTGCTGGCGTCACAAGACCCCAATCATCTTCCGTGCCACCCCGCAGTGGTTTATTTCCATGGATCAGAACGGTCTGCGTGCAAAAGCACTGGAAGAAATCAAAGGCGTTCAGTGGATGCCTGAGTGGGGCCAGAGCCGTATCGAGAGCATGGTTGAAGGTCGCCCTGAGTGGTGTATCTCGCGTCAGCGTACCTGGGGCGTACCAATTGCACTTTTCGTCCATAAAGAAACGCAGGAACTGCATCCGGACAGTCTGGCGCTGATTGAAAAAGTGGCCCAGTTGGTGGAAGAAAAAGGCATCCAGGCGTGGTGGGATCTCAACCCTGCCGAGATCATGGGTGAAGTCGATGCTGAGCAATACGAAAAAGTGTTGGACACCCTGGATGTCTGGTTCGACTCCGGTGCCACCCACTATGCCGTGGTTGATAATCGTGAAGAATTCAATGGCAGTTCGGCCGATCTTTACCTGGAAGGTTCTGATCAGCATCGTGGCTGGTTCCAGTCTTCGCTGATTTCATCGGTGGCGATGAAAAACAAGGCCCCTTATCGTCAGGTTCTGACCCACGGTTTCGTGGTTGATGGTCAGGGTCGTAAGATGTCGAAATCTATCGGTAACGTGGTTGCGCCAAAAGATGTTACCAATAAGCTGGGCGCTGATATCCTGCGTCTGTGGGTCGCATCGACTGACTACACCGGCGAAGTGGCGGTGTCAGATGAAATCCTCAAGCGCAGTGCTGATGCTTACCGTCGTATCCGTAATACAGCGCGTTTCTTGCTGGCCAACCTGAGTGGCTTCAACCCGGCCACCGACTGCGTGCCAGCGGAAGAGATGGTTGCGTTGGATCGCTGGGCAGTCGCGCAAGCGAAAGCGGCACAGGATGAAATCATCCAAGCTTACGATGAATACAATCTGCACACAGTGACCCAACGCCTGATGCACTTTTGTTCGATCGAAATGGGCTCTTTCTATCTCGATGTGATCAAAGATCGCCAGTACACCGCCAAGCGTGGTGGTCATGCCCAGCGCAGCTGCCAGACTGCTTTGTACTATATTGTCGAAGCTCTGGTTCGCTGGATGGCGCCTATCATGTCTTTCACCGCCGATGAAATCTGGAATGAGATGCCGGGTGAGCGTGATACCTTTGTCTTCACCGGCGAGTGGTTTGAAGGCCTGTTTGAGCTGTCTGAAAATGATGCTTTCAGCAACGAATTCTGGACTGAGATCCAGGCGGTTCGCGGCGCTGTGAACAAACTGCTGGAAGAAGCGCGTAACGAAAAACGCCTTGGCGGTGCGCTGCAGGCAGAGGTGACGCTGTTTGCCGAACCTGAGCTAGCGGACAAGCTGAACAGTCTGGAAAATGAGCTGCGCTTTGTACTGCTGACTTCTAAAGCCCAGGTGGCGTTGACTGACAGCAAGCCGGCAGAGGCGAAACCGACTGACGTGGCAGGTCTGTCGGTGCTGGTGACAGCATCGGACGCGGCTAAGTGTGATCGCTGCTGGCACCATGTGGCCGATGTCGGCACCATTGCCGGGCATGAAGAAATTTGTGGCCGCTGTGTGACCAACATTGATGGTCAGGGTGAAGAGCGCAAGTTTGCCTGATGAGTAATTTACCTGCTTTGAAGCAATCCGGAATCCGCTGGCTGTGGCTGGCGGTTCTGGTCTTTGCCATCGATATCGGTACTAAGCTGCTGGTGATGGACAGCATGGGTTACGGCTGGCCTAACCGCATTGAAGTCTTGCCCTTCTTTAATCTGCTGTATGTGCATAACTACGGCGCGGCTTTCAGTTTTCTCAGTGATGCCAGCGGCTGGCAGCGCTGGTTGTTTACCGCTATTGCCTTAGGGGTGACTGCGTTACTCATGGTCTGGATGCGCCGCACTCCAGCCAGCCATACTATGGTCAACTCTGCCTATGCGCTGATCATAGGTGGCGCACTCGGTAACCTGTTTGATCGCCTGTACCATGGCTTTGTAGTGGATTTTCTCGATTTCTATATCGGGCAGCACCACTGGCCGGCGTTTAATATTGCCGACTCGGCAATCTGCGTTGGCGCGGGTCTTATCATTCTGGAAGGGTTTCTGGCCGGAAAGACCAAGACCAAAGCAAGCCAGTAAGGCGTTCAGGCTCACGGACCAGGCGCTGCTCGTTGCGATGGGCGGCGCTTTATTGTAAAAAGCGATGGATTTATCCGGTAAGCATGATAATTAAGGCCTGCCGTATCACTCAGTAATTCGTAATCAGGATGTATGTATGTCGGTTATCACGCACAACAGTGAAGTTTTAATGCACTTTTCCATCAAGCTGGAAGACGGCTCTGTCGCTGAGTCTACTCAGTCTATGGGGAAACCGGCTAAGTTTCGTATGGGCGATGGCAGCCTGACTGACAACTTTGAACGTTGCCTGCTTGGCCTGGCGCAGGGCGAGAAAAACCAGTTTGTGCTTGAGCCGGAAGATGCATTCGGTATGCCGAACCCTGACAATATCCATCATGTTGATTTAACCCGCTTTGGCTCTGACGCTCCGGCAGAAGTCGGCGCTATCATTGCATTCAGCGGCCCGGACGGGCAGGATATCCCTGGTGTGATTACCGCTGTGGTCGGTGATTCTGTCACTGTTGATTTCAATCACCCGCTGGCCGGCCAGCGGGTGACCTTTGATGTTGAAGTGGTCGGCATCGAAGGGTAAACCCATATCCGCTCCTGGTCATCTTGAGATCAAGAGTGGAAGGATGAAGGTAAAGAGTCCTCAGATATGAAAATCGTACTTGCTAACCCTCGTGGTTTCTGTGCCGGTGTTGATCGGGCAATCAGTATCGTTGAGCGTGCGCTGGAGCTGTATCAGCCGCCTATTTACGTGCGCCATGAGGTGGTTCACAACCGGTTTGTGGTTGAAGGACTGAAACAGCGTGGGGCCGTCTTTGTCGAAGAGCTGAGCGAAGTGCCGGATGATAATATTGTTATTTTTTCTGCTCACGGAGTGTCTCAGGCCGTTCGTAATGAAGCTAAAGCACGTAAGTTAACCGTGTTTGATGCGACATGCCCTCTGGTCACCAAAGTCCATATGGAAGTGGCCCGCGCCAGTCGCCGCGATATGGAAGTGGTGTTGATCGGCCACGCCGGTCACCCTGAAGTCGAAGGGACTATGGGCCAGTACGCCAGCGATACGGGCGGTATGTACCTGGTTGAAACCCCGGTCGATGTTGACAAGCTGAAAACTGTGGTGAGAGATCCGGGTAACCTGCATTATGTTAGTCAGACGACTTTGTCGGTGGACGAAACCGCAGAGGTCATTGATCGCTTGCGACAGGTCTTTCCGGAGATTCAGGGACCGCGCAAAGATGACATCTGTTATGCAACCCAGAATCGCCAGGATGCCGTGCGTGAAATGGCCGCCAGCGTCGATGTGATGATAGTGGTGGGGTCAAAGAACTCCTCAAACTCCAATCGCCTGCGTGAATTAGCAGAAAAGCTGGGTACCCCAAGCTACCTGACGGACTGTGCCGAAGATGTTGATGCCAACTGGCTGACCGGCAAAACGAGTGTGGGCGTGACTGCGGGCGCCTCTGCGCCGGAAGCGCTGGTCAACCAGATTATCGCGCGAATTCAGGCTCTGGCCGGTGGCGAAGTGGAAGAGCTGAGCGGCCGCGAAGAAAATATGTTTTTTGAAGTGCCGCGCGAATTGCAGGTCAAAAATGTAGGCTGAGCAGCCCGTCGCAGGATTATTTATGGAACCCCGGTTATAACCGGGGTTTTTTTTCACCGTTATACAGGCTAGATTAATGGGCTGTTTATCTTTCATGGTCTTGGCGTGGTGTTGGCCGGTAAACCTGGCCCTGAAAGATAAACAGACCTTCATCTGCTGAATGTTTTAAGGAGAAACAGCTATGGTCAGAATCGCGATTGCCGGTGCGGCAGGGCGAATGGGACGCCAGTTACTGAAAGCGACAGCACAGTCTGGGCAGGCACAGGTGGGTGCGGCGACTGAGCGTCCTCAGAGCAGCTTGATCGGCGTTGATGCCGGTGAGCTGGCGGGTATTGGCAAGCTGGAAGTGGCTGTGGTCGATGATATTGAAAAAGCGATCAATGATTTTGATGTGCTGATTGATTTCACTGCGCCAGTTGCAACACTGGCGAATCTGGCGCTGTGCCAGCGCCATAATAAGAAAATTGTCATTGGGACAACCGGTTTTAGCGAAGAAGAAAAAGCCCGGATCGATGCAGCCGCCAGCCAGATAGCCGTTGTGATGGCCCCCAACTACAGTGTCGGCGTCAACCTGACGTTCAAGCTACTGGAGAAAGCGGCCAAGATCATGGGGGATTACTGTGATATCGAAATCATAGAAGCCCACCACAGACACAAAGTCGACGCGCCTTCCGGCACGGCGCTGGGCATGGGCGAGGCGATTGCCGGCGCAATGGGGAAAAAACTGAGCGATGTTGCTGTCTATGCCCGTGAAGGGATTACCGGTGAGCGCAGCCGTGATGAGATCGGCTTCGCGACGATTCGCGCCGGCGACATTATCGGCGAGCACACGGCTATGTTTGCTGATATTGGCGAGCGGGTCGAAATCACTCACAAAGCGACAGACCGCATGACATTTGCCAACGGTGCAGTCCGCGCGGCGGCTTGGCTGGATAAGCAACCGGCGGGTTTTTATACCATGCAGGATGTGCTTGGCCTGAACGATCTGTAACTCACTTCTGTCACACTGCAGCCGGTTCCGGCTGCAGTGTTCTGCTCAGTTCTCTGTTTTTAGTCTCCTTCATTTTGCATAAATCATCAAACTGAGCGAGAAAGCATTCTTGTTGTGCTCTTCACTGTAAATCCAAGGGTTTGCTTGCTTTTTTGTGTGCTTGTTGCGCCTTAGTCCTTCCCGTGCGGTAAAAGCAGGTGTTATCTTGCATGATTTCTGTGGTTTATCCGTTAGATAATTTATAGTGAGCGTTTGGCTGGCTTGGCAAACGGTTGCCTGAACATGCAGCCCGGAAGGCCGATGGGAAAAGGCAGGAAAAGATATGCTTTCTCTGGTTTGGCGGCTTAAGCGGTCGGAGTGGTCGATATTTAAAATTTAATTTCCCCCTGTTGTTGACAGTTTGGGCATGGATCACTAGAATGCGCGCAATTTGTCAAAATTCGGCTTGACTGGGGTTTTGACTTTCTATGGAATGGGTAAATGCAATTTTATCTGTTTTATTTGCGTTTTTATGAAGATTGGAGGTTGTCTTGAACAAATCGGCGCTGTTAGTCCTTGAAGACGGGACTGTGTTCCACGGCGTATCCATCGGTGCAGATGGTTCGGCCGTTGGTGAAGTTGTTTTCAATACCTCGATGACGGGGTACCAGGAAATTCTCACTGACCCCTCTTACTCTCAACAGATTGTCACTCTTACTTATCCCCACATTGGCAATACCGGAACCAATTCCGAAGACGAAGAATCTACTGCAATCCACGCGCAAGGCCTGGTAATTCGCGACCTCCCTCTTATTGCTTCAAACTTCCGTTCCCAGCAGACATTGTCTGATTATCTGAAATCTCAAAACATTGTTGGTATCGCTGACATTGACACCCGTAAGCTGACCCGTCTGCTGCGTGAGAAAGGCGCGCAGAATGGTTGCATCATGGCGGGTGACAATCTCGACGCGGCGCTGGCGCTGGAAAAAGCCAAAGCCTTTCCTGGCCTGAAAGGGATGGATCTGGCGAAGGTGGTGTCGACCAAAGAAAGCTACAGCTGGGCGCAGGGTTCCTGGACGCTGGAAGGCGGGCTGCCGGAAGCCAAAGAGGCCGGCGAGTTACCTTACCATGTGGTGGCTTATGACTTCGGTGCCAAGCGTAATATCCTGCGCATGCTGGTTGACCGTGGTTGTCGCCTGACGGTTGTTCCGGCAGAAACCTCAGCAGAAGAAGTGCTGGCGATGAATCCGGATGGCGTCTTCCTGTCAAATGGCCCCGGCGACCCGGAGCCTTGTACTTACGCGATTGAAGCGACGAAAACATTTCTGGACAAAGGCCTGCCTGTGTTTGGCATCTGCCTGGGACACCAGATCCTGGCGCTGGCAAGCGGTGCCAAGACAGTGAAAATGAAATTTGGTCACCACGGTGCCAACCACCCGGTTAAAGATCTGGACCGCAATGTTGTGATGATCACCAGCCAGAACCACGGTTTTGCGGCTGATGAAGACACACTGCCAGATAACCTGCGTGCCACCCACAAGTCGCTGTTCGATGGCTCCCTGCAGGGCATCCACCGTACCGACAAGCCGGCTTTCAGCTTCCAGGGTCACCCTGAAGCCAGCCCGGGTCCGCACGATGCGGCACCACTTTTTGACCACTTTATCGACCTGATTAAACAGCACAGCGCCTAAGCCGGAGTAGTAAACGATGCCAAAACGTACTGACATACAAAGTGTTCTGATTCTGGGTGCCGGTCCTATCGTGATTGGCCAGGCGTGTGAGTTCGACTATTCAGGTGCTCAAGCGTGTAAAGCGCTGCGTGAGGAAGGTTACCGCGTTATCCTGGTGAACTCGAACCCGGCCACTATCATGACCGATCCGGAAATGGCGGATGCGACATATATTGAGCCTATCCACTGGGAAGTTGTACGCAAGATCATTGAAAAAGAGCGTCCAGATGCGGTCCTGCCGACTATGGGCGGCCAGACTGCACTGAACTGTGCGCTGGATCTGGAGCGTCACGGCGTACTGGCCGAATTCGGCGTAGAAATGATTGGTGCAACGGCTGATGCGATCGACAAAGCCGAAGACCGTTCACGCTTTGATAAAGCCATGAAGTCGATTGGTCTGGAGTGTCCGCGCGCCGATACCGCGAAAACCATGGAAGAAGCCTACAAAGTCCTCGATATGGTCGGCTTCCCCTGTATCATCCGTCCGTCTTTCACCATGGGTGGTACAGGCGGTGGTATCGCCTATAACAAAGAAGAATTTGAAGAAATTTGTCGCCGTGGTCTGGATTTATCACCGACCAATGAACTGCTGATTGACGAGTCCCTGATTGGCTGGAAAGAGTACGAGATGGAAGTGGTTCGTGATAAGAACGACAACTGCATCATCGTCTGCGCCATTGAAAACTTCGATCCAATGGGTATTCACACCGGTGACTCCATCACAGTTGCGCCTGCCCAGACGCTGACGGACAAAGAATACCAGCTGATGCGTAATGCGTCGCTGGCGGTACTGCGCGAAATCGGCGTGGAAACCGGTGGCTCAAACGTCCAGTTCGGTATTAATCCGAAAGATGGCCGTATGGTTATCATTGAGATGAACCCGCGTGTTTCCCGCTCGTCAGCCCTGGCTTCGAAAGCGACCGGCTTCCCGATTGCCAAAGTGGCCGCCAAGCTGGCGATAGGTTTCACGCTGGATGAGCTGATGAACGACATCACGGGTGGCGCAACACCGGCCTCGTTCGAACCAACCATAGACTACGTTGTTACTAAGATCCCACGCTTCAACTTTGAAAAGTTCGCAGGTGCCAACGATCGTCTGACGACTCAGATGAAATCTGTTGGTGAAGTGATGGCCATCGGCCGTAACCAGCAGGAATCACTGCAAAAAGCACTGCGTGGCCTGGAAGTGGGTGCCAACGGCTTTGATGAAATGGTGGATCTGGACGATCCTGAAGCGCTGACTAAAATTCGCCACGAGCTGAAAGAAGCCGGTGCTGAGCGTATCTGGTATATCGCTGATGCCTTCCGTGCCGGGCTGTCTGTGGATGGCGTCTTTAACCTGACCAATGTCGACCGCTGGTTCCTGGTACAGATCGAAGAGATCGTCCAAATGGAAGCCAAGGTCAAAGAAGATGGTTTTGCGGGTCTGACCGGCGATTTCCTGCGTAAACTGAAGCGCAAAGGCTTCTCGGATGCCCGACTGGCTAAACTGCTGGGTGTGGCTGAGCTGGAAATTCGCAAAGAACGTGACCGTCACGATATTCACCCTGTTTATAAGCGTGTGGATACCTGTGCGGCTGAGTTCTCTTCAGACACAGCTTACATGTACTCGTCTTATGACGAAGAGTGTGAAGCCAACCCGACTGATCGTGACAAGATTATGGTGCTGGGTGGTGGTCCGAACCGTATCGGGCAGGGTATCGAATTCGATTACTGCTGCGTACACGCATCGCTGGCCCTGCGCGAAGACGGTTACGAAACCATCATGGTGAACTGTAACCCTGAGACAGTTTCCACTGATTACGACACCTCGGATCGCCTGTATTTTGAGCCGGTTACGCTGGAAGATGTACTGGCTATCGTGCGTGTCGAGAAGCCTAAAGGTGTCATCGTTCAGTACGGTGGCCAAACGCCGCTCAAACTGGCGCGTGCACTGGAAGCGGCAGGTGTGCCAATTATTGGTACCAGCCCTGATGCGATTGACCGCGCCGAAGACCGTGAACGTTTTCAGGCCGCTGTTGAGCGCCTGGGCCTGAAGCAGCCGGAAAATGCGACAGTAACAGCGATGGAACAGGCTATTGAGAAATCGAAAGATATCGGTTTCCCGTTGGTGGTGCGTCCTTCGTATGTACTGGGCGGTCGTGCGATGGAAATCGTGTACGACGAAAATGACTTGCGCCGTTATTTCAACGAAGCGGTCAGCGTCTCGAACGAATCGCCTGTGCTGCTGGATCGCTTCCTGGATGATGCCACGGAAGTGGATGTGGATGCCATCTGTGACGGCGAGCGTGTGGTGATCGGCGGTATCATGGAGCATATCGAGCAAGCGGGTGTTCACTCCGGTGATTCAGCCTGCTCGCTGCCTGCATATACCCTGAGCCAGGAAATTCAGGATGAAATGCGTCGTCAGGTTGAGAAGCTGGCCTTTGAGTTGGGTGTTCGCGGCCTGATGAATACCCAGTTTGCAGTTAAAGACAACGAAGTGTACCTGATTGAAGTTAACCCTCGTGCCGCACGGACTGTACCTTTTGTCTCCAAAGCAACGGGTGCACCACTGGCGAAAATTGCCGCGCGTGTGATGGCCGGTCAGACACTGGAACAACAAGGTTTCACTAAGGAAATCATTCCTCCTTACTACTCAGTGAAGGAAGTGGTGCTGCCTTTCAACAAGTTCCCGGGTGTCGACCCGCTGCTTGGTCCGGAAATGCGCTCGACCGGCGAAGTGATGGGTGTGGGTGATACGTTCGCAGAAGCTTTCGCCAAGGCTGAACTGGGCTGTGGCAAAGAGCACAGCCGTGAAAATGCCGGCCGCGCACTGCTGTCTGTCCGTAATAATGACAAACGCCGTGTGGTCGACCTGGCTGCTAAGCTGGTGAAGCTGGGTTACGAGCTGGATGCGACCCACGGTACTGCGGTGATTCTGGGCGAAGCGGGGATTAATCCACGCCTGGTGAACAAGGTGCATGAAGGCCGTCCTCATATTCTTGACCGTATCAAGAACAACGAGTACAGCTATATCATCAACACCGCAGAAGGCCGTCAGGCGATTGAAGATTCTAAAGTGTTGCGCCGCGGTGCGTTGCTGGAGAAGGTGAATTACACCACTACCCTGAATGCTGCGTTTGCCACTTGTATGGCACTGACTGCGGATGACCGTAATAAGGTGACGTCAGTGCAAGAGCTTCACGCAAGACTGATCAAGGCTTAACAGCGCCCTGACAAAGCAATAAGAAGCCCGTCGTTGTGAAACGACGGGCTTTTTTTGTGCCATTCTGAATGGCAGCTCGCGGCTCAAGCTTGTATCTGGTTAAAACGATTCATACAGATCTGTATATAACTGACGTTCGAATCTGAAAATTTCCGGCATGACAGCCGGGGCATCTTCTGTTTTTTCTGGTGGCAGATAGTTAGTGACAAACTGAACAAATAATAAAGGTTTGCCGGATTTGGCTGTCATCACGCCGGCTAAATTGAAAGTGCCGTAGAGAGAACCCGATTTAGCGGCCAGTCGACTTTTCAGCGGCTCATGCCGGATACTCTGGCGGTAACGCAGGGTGCCCGATTCGCCAGAAACGGGCAAATTAGCAAGTAAGTTCAGGCTGTCATTATGCTGGTAGATGTAAGTCATTACTTTCATCATATCACTGGCCATGATGCGGTTGTCCCGGGATAAGCCAGAACCGTCGGCCAGCACCGCCCGGCTCAGATCGATACCGGTATGCTCAGCTATGATCTGCTTGATTGCTTCAGTGCCATTGTGAAAACTGCCCGGTTGATCATAGAAGCGCTGCCCCAGGGTTTTGGCAAGGTTATCGGCAATCAGGTTGTCAGAATCTTCCAGCATAATTTTCAGCAATGCCGGTAAGGGTGCAGAGCTGTGACTGGTGATCTGCTGGCCTGTTTGAGTATCATCGCGCAGGATTTCGCCATCAAAAGCTATGCCTCTTCTGTCGAGCTCTTGCAATAGCACATCGCGGACATAGGCCTCGGTATCCACGACCGCAAAATTCAGCGGCAAGGGCTTGTCCCGCTGCGGCAGGCAGCCGTTGAGCTGGTAATGGTTGCCAGGCTGGGTTTGCAGCTCCAAAGAACAGAAGGTGGATTTTTGCTGCGCTTTGCTGACGACTTTGGCAAAGCTGGTGGCACTGACTGGCTGATGGGCAGGGATATGAAGCCGGGTCGGCTGGCCTAGTGGCTGGTCACTGTATAAGGCCGCCTGAACACAGTTGTGTTC
This sequence comes from Photobacterium sp. WH77, assembly GCF_022014395.1. Lineage (NCBI taxonomy): Bacteria > Pseudomonadati > Pseudomonadota > Gammaproteobacteria > Vibrionales > Vibrionaceae > Photobacterium > Photobacterium sp. WH77. The sequence continues at coordinate 260,705 of NZ_JAKLTE010000001.1, forward strand.
CAGAGTGATACTGCTGGCCGGGGCACTGTAACAGACGCCAAGGCTATCCCAGGGCCAGCCGGATGCTTGTTCGTAGCCGGTAAACTGGCTGCCGTTGAGGTAGATATTCCCTTTGATGCGATGTACACCTTTTTGCTTCAAAGCGTGCAGCATAGCAGCAAGATCTCCACGCGATAGCGTTGGATCGCCACTGAAGCGGATAATATAGTGCTCTTTGTTCTGCTCTAGCCGAGTAGTAAAACGAAAGTTTTGATCCAGGTACAGTCTGGCAGCTAAGGCCGTCAGCAGTTTCTGAGTGCTGGCGGGAGCCTGCAATTGTTCAGCACGCTGGCTGAAAATGGCGTTGCCCGTTGCCGGGTCAGTAATAATGAGAGCCAGATCATGCCCTGAGGGGAGTGATGTCATCGCCACATCAGGAGAAAATTCGGCAAATACCGAATGGGATAACACGAGTGCAGCGAGAAATAAGCCAACTTTCTTTTTCATAATGGTGAAGAGCCGTTGTAAACCTAACTGGCAATCATAGGGGGTAAGAGAGCAGAGTGGCAATGAAAGTTCGTTAATATCCTGTAAGATATATTTTCCTATTCCGAATACCATCGTGCTTGTGCAGCAGGGAGCTCAGGCAAAAGCAGCTTCTGGCGGCCGCACTGCGAAATTGTGCAGGGCTGCAAGCAACGTAATATGATGGATAGACAGCGACTAAACCGCAAGCTGTAGACAGAGGTTGCATCCGAGGTCGTGTATTAGGTATCTTGTTAGGCAGAAAAGCCGTTTCTTCTATTCATGCGTTAGCCCAGACTTGTGCTGGGCTGGCTTTTTTTTTGTCCGAAAAGCAATCCTGCTTTTCTGGCGTTTCGAGGTAGATTACTTTATGGAAAAGATCCCAATGACAGTCCGCGGCGAACAGCAGCTGCGTCAAGAGCTGGACGCCTTGATGAAACGTCGTCCACAGATTACAGAGGCCATTGCTGAAGCTCGTGAGCTGGGTGACCTGAAAGAGAATGCGGAGTATCACGCGGCCCGAGAGGAGCAGGGGATCTGTGAAGCACAGATTCGCGATATTGAGTATAAGTTGTCTGTTGCTCAGGTTATTGATGTCACTAAGATGACGAATCACGGAAAAGTGATTTTTGGCTCCACAGTGACTTTGCTGGATGTGAATACTGACGGTGAAGTGACTTACTGCATCGTAGGGGATGATGAAGCTGATATTAAGAAAGGTCTGATTTCGGTTAATTCGCCAATTGCCCGTGGTTTGATTGGTAAACAGGAAGGTGATGAAGTCAGTATTGCCACGCCTGGCGGCCGAAAAGAGTTTGAGATCGAAAAGGTCGAGTACGTTTAATGGTCAGGGCCTGGTGCTTTATTGTTAATAAATGTAACAGCAACCGGGCCTTGAAAAGTAAAAAAGGCCGCGTTGGCGGCCTTTTTTATTTGCGGGGAAGTTCGATTTTCCTGTCTTCCGACTGACGGTACAGCACCAGGATATTACCGATAACCTGTACCTTTTCAGCCTGAGTTTCACGAACGATGGCATCAACAATCAACAGCTTGGTTTCGCGCTCTTCAGCGGCAACCTTCACCTTGATCAGTTCATGGTGGTTCAGGGCCAGTTCGATTTCAGACAGCACGGCTTCAGTCAGGCCGTTGGCGCCCATCAGGACTACAGGCTTGAGGCTGTGAGCAAGGCCTTTCAGGTATTGCTTCTGTTTGGTGCTTAGATTCATGGTGACTCAATATCTATAACAAGGGTTGAAAACAGGGTATTCTAACGCCATCTAGTCAATATGACTAACGTTGTTTCGTTACGCTGGTGTTCCTGCCAACTCTGGGCCACAGTAAAAGTAGTACTGCTGAACCAGAACGGGAACCATCGGCTGTTGGGTTGATTCGCATTGGGTAATGCATGAGTAAAAAGAAACATTCTGCCAGTTCTGGACGCTGGCTGAAGGAACATTTTGATGATAAGTATGTCATGGAAGCCCAGAAAAAGGGTTACCGTTCCCGAGCCATTTTCAAACTGGAGGAAATCCAGAGCAAAGATAAGTTGTTAAAACCAGGGATGACAGTTGTCGATCTGGGTGCTGCACCCGGGGGCTGGTCTCAGTATGCGGCCAGTGTTGTTGGCGATTCAGGGCAAGTGATTGCCTGTGATATTCTGCCAATGGATTCCCTGCCTGGTGTGAGCTTTTTACAGGGCGACTTCCGTGAAGAAGCTGTGCTGGATGCATTACTTGAGCGAATTCAGCCTGATATGGTTGATGTTGTTTTGTCTGACATGGCGCCGAACATGAGCGGCAATCTGGCGTCAGATCAGCCTAGAGCAATGTATCTTGTTGAACTAGCATTAGATATGTGCAGGCAGGTGCTTGCGCCCAATGGAAGTTTTGCGGTAAAAGTTTTCCAGGGCGAAGGCTTCGATCAGTATCTGGCTGAGGTGCGCAGCATGTTCAAGGCAGTTAAAATCCGTAAACCAGACTCATCCAGGGATCGCTCCCGTGAAGTCTATATTGTGGCTACAGGTTATAAACTGTAGTACCCTACATTCATCTTTAAAGTTATCGCGAGGTTAACACCTTGAGTGACATGGCAAAAAACTTGATTTTGTGGTTAGTCATCGCCGTGGTGCTGATGTCTGTTTTTCAGAGCTTCGGTCCGGGAGATAGTGCTGGCCGTCAAGTCGACTATACGACTTTTGTCCGGGAAATCGGTCAGGATCAGATTAGGGAAGTACGGTTCAGTGATCGTGAAATTACGGTATTTAAGCGTGATAACACCCGTTATGTGACTTACTTGCCTGTCCTGAATGATCAGAAATTGCTGGACGATCTGATTAATGCCAACGTAAAAGTGGTTGGGACACCACCGGAAGAGCCGAGCTTACTGGCTTCTATCTTCATATCCTGGTTCCCGATGCTGTTACTGATCGGGGTCTGGATTTTCTTTATGCGCCAGATGCAGGGCGGAGGTGGCAAAGGTGCCATGTCGTTCGGCAAATCTAAAGCACGCATGATGAGTGAAGACCAGATTAAAACAACGTTCAACGACGTTGCCGGCTGCGATGAAGCCAAAGAAGACGTGAAAGAGCTGGTGGATTACCTGCGTGATCCTAGCCGCTTCCAGAAACTGGGTGGTAAAATTCCAACCGGTGTGCTGATGGTAGGTCCTCCTGGTACGGGTAAAACCTTACTGGCCAAAGCCATCGCCGGTGAAGCGAAAGTCCCTTTCTTTACTATCTCTGGTTCTGACTTCGTCGAAATGTTTGTCGGTGTGGGTGCATCCCGTGTCCGTGACATGTTTGAACAGGCTAAGAAAGCGGCACCTTGTATTATTTTCATCGATGAAATTGATGCAGTAGGTCGACAGCGTGGTGCGGGCGTTGGTGGTGGTCACGATGAACGTGAGCAGACACTTAACCAGATGCTGGTGGAAATGGATGGTTTCGAAGGTCACGAAGGTATTATCGTGATTGCAGCTACCAACCGACCAGATGTTCTGGACCCGGCCCTGTTGCGTCCTGGTCGTTTCGACCGTCAGGTCGTTGTCGGTCTGCCCGATGTGCGTGGCCGTGAACAAATCCTGAAAGTGCACATGCGCAAGGTACCGCTGGATGGGGATGTTGAACCATCACTGATTGCCCGTGGTACGCCAGGTTTCTCTGGTGCTGATCTGGCCAACCTGGTGAATGAAGCGGCGCTGTTTGCTGCCCGTGGCAACAAGCGTACTGTGTCTATGGTGGAATTCGAACTGGCGAAAGACAAGATCATGATGGGCGCTGAGCGTAAATCTATGGTGATGTCTGAAGAGCAGAAAGAATCGACTGCTTATCACGAAGCGGGCCATGCCATTATTGGCCGACTGGTACCGGATCATGACCCGGTTTATAAAGTGTCCATTATCCCTCGGGGTCGGGCACTGGGTGTGACCATGTACCTGCCGGAGCAGGATCGCGTCAGCCACTCCAAAGAGTATCTGGAGTCGATGATTTCCAGCCTGTACGGTGGCCGACTGGCAGAAGAGCTGATCTACGGGGTAGAAAAAGTCTCTACCGGTGCATCAAACGACATTGAGCGTGCGACTGATATTGCTCGTAAAATGGTTACTCAGTGGGGCTTCTCGGATAAATTGGGTCCTCTGCTGTACGCGGAAGATGAGGGTGAAGTATTCCTGGGTCGTTCAGTGACTAAGACAAAACACATGTCTGATGATACTGCGCGTACTATTGATACTGAAGTTCGTGCCATTATCGACCGTAACTATGAGCGAGCGCGTGAAATCCTGGCGGGTAATATGGATATTCTTCACTCAATGAAAGATGCATTGATGAAGTATGAGACCATAGATGCGGGTCAGCTTGACGACCTGATGGAGCGTAAATCTGAAATTCGCGCACCAAAAGGCTGGGGTGACAAAGATGACACCCTGAAAGCGGAAGCTCCTGAGTCACAAGACAAAGCCAATGATGCGGCAAGCGACAAGCCGGCTGAGAAGCCTGAGCAGGTTCAGCCACACCACAGCGAAGAAAATGATAAACCGCAGGCCTGATGCCTGGCGGTGAATATAAAACCCCGGGGTGACTCGGGGTTTTTTGTTTCTGCTGTGTCAGATATTCTCAGTTCAGTTGTAAAGAAACAAGCGAGCCTCGGTATAGTATGAGCGCTCCCCCAGTCAGGAGTAATGGGCCTTGTTACTGAAAAGCAAAGAAAAAATATTAGACCTTTCTTATCCTCATGCCATGGGAATCCTCAATTTCACCCCGGATTCATTTTCTGATGGCGGTAAATTCAATCAGTTGGACGACGCCTTAAGACATGTTGAAGACATGCTGGCCGTCGGAACCAGTATCATTGATATTGGCGGTGAATCGACCCGACCCGGTGCGGCCGATGTGTTAGTCGCGGAAGAGCTCGACCGTGTTGTGCCTATTGTGGAAGCAATTGCCCAGCGATTTGATTGCTGGATCTCAGTGGATACCAGTAAAGCGCAAGTAATGACTGAAACCGTCAATGCCGGGGCCGATTTAATTAATGATATTCGCGCACTGCTTGAGCCGGGTGCAATGGAAGCCGCTGCGGCTGCCGGTGTTCCTATTTGTTTAATGCATATGCAGGGCCAACCGCGTACAATGCAACATCAGCCGCATTATGATGACCTGCTGTCAGATGTGAATACGTTTCTTTCGGAGCGCATTCAAGCCTGTGAAAAAGCCGGTATTCGTCGTGATCAACTGTTGCTGGATCCTGGGTACGGTTTTGGTAAAACCCTGGAACACAATTATCAGTTGCTGGCACATTTGGAGCAGTTCCATCAGTTTGGCTTACCGCTGCTGGTAGGAATGTCCAGAAAATCCATGATTTGTAAATTACTGAATAAAACACCTGCGGAAGCACTGGCAGGGAGCCTGGCCTGCGCTGCCATTGCAGCGATGAAAGGCGCCCAGATTATCCGTGTCCATGATACCCGTGAAACACAGGATGTACTGGCTGTCTGCCGTATGACGCTTGAACAGGAAAATAAAGCGCTAGGAGCGAATATTAATGGCTGAACGTAAATATTTCGGCACCGATGGTGTCCGTGGCCGTGTTGGCCAGTCACCCATCACCCCTGAGTTTGTATTGAAACTGGGCTGGGCGGCGGGCCGCGTGTTGTCACAGCAGGGCACTAAAAAAGTCATTATTGGAAAAGACACACGTATTTCCGGTTATATGCTGGAATCTGCACTGGAAGCCGGTTTGGCCGCCGCTGGTTTGCAGGCCGCATTTACCGGGCCAATGCCGACACCTGCCGTGGCCTATCTGACGCGGACATTTCGTGCTGAAGCTGGCATTGTGATTTCGGCCTCTCATAACCCGTATTATGACAACGGTATCAAGTTCTTCTCATCTGAAGGGACCAAACTGCCTGACGCTGTAGAAGCGGCCATCGAAGCTGAAATGGATAAAGAACTGGTCTGTGTCGAATCTGCCAGCCTCGGCAAAGCCTATCGGATTAACGATGCGGCCGGCCGTTACATCGAATTTTGCAAGGGAACGTTTCCATCCCATTTGAGCCTGGAAGGCTATAAGGTTGTTGTCGACTGCGCTCACGGTGCCACTTATCACATTGCGCCGAACGTCTTTCGCGAGCTGGGTGCGGAAGTGATCACACTGGGCTGCGAGCCAAATGGTATTAATATCAACGCCGAGGTCGGGGCTACGGATGTGCGCGCCTTGCAGGCTAAAGTCCTGCAGGAAAAAGCGGATTTCGGTATTGCACTGGACGGTGATGGTGACCGGGTGATCATGGTCGATGAAGACGGTAACAAGGTCGACGGTGACCAGATTGCGTATATCATTGCCCGTGATGCATTGCGTCGTGGCGAGCTAAAAGGGGGCGTCGTAGGTACATTAATGACAAACCTGGGGATGGAGCTGGCGCTGAAAAATCTGGGTATCCCGTTTGTTCGCGCTCAGGTCGGCGATCGCTATGTGATGGAAGAGCTGGTTAAAAACCAGTGGACCATTGGCGCGGAAAACTCTGGCCATGTCATAGTGCTGGACAAAGTGACGACAGGTGACGGCATAGTGGCTGGCCTGCAGGTGATGGCCTCAATTGTCAGCAGTAAATTGTCACTCAAAACCTTGTGTGAAGGGCTGACAATGTTCCCGCAAGTGCTGGAAAATGTCCGTTTCGCTGGCGATTCCAACCCATTGGAATCTGAGGCGGTACTGAGCGCAAAAGCAGCCGCAGAAGCGAAACTCGGTGAGCGTGGTCGCGTATTATTGCGTAAATCTGGTACTGAGCCGCTCATTCGTGTCATGGTTGAAGGTGAAGACGGTACTCTGGTGAGTGATTCGGCCTTGTCGATTGCTGCTGCTGTGAAAGAGTGCTGTTAACAGCTTGCCTTGAAAGGGATTCCGGTTTGTCAGTCTTTAACCGGAATCCTTATCTGAAAACTGTTTATTTATTACACAAGCGATTCATCAATCACTACATTCTGAGAAAAATCGCTTGTCACTCCTGTCGGCATTCGCTAGTATTCCCTCGCTCCTGACAAAGGGGTGCGCTGGCACTGCTGTTGCAAAGCCGGCACAACACTATGGAACATAGGTGGAACCCATGTACGAAATTCTACTTGTGATTTATCTGTTGGCTGCGCTTGGTGTAATTGGCCTGGTTCTGGTTCAACAGGGTAAAGGCGCAGATATGGGAGCCTCATTCGGGGCTGGTGCATCAGGAACTTTGTTCGGTGCCAGCGGCTCTGGTAATTTTTTGACCCGAATGACTGCAATTTTTGCAACTGTATTTTTTGTGATCAGCTTGGTTCTGGGCAATTTAAGCGCAAAACAAGCGGATGCAACAAGTGGCTGGGAAAACTTAAGTGCCCCAGCACAACAAGAACAAGCTGTTGATACAACTGAGCAAGCGCCTGTAAATAGCGATATTCCTCAGTAATTAACAGATTTGCCGAGATGGTGAAATTGGTAGACACGCTAGCATGAGGTGCTAGTGCCGTAAGGTGTAGGGGTTCAAGTCCCCTTCTCGGCACCATTGTTTCCGTTACTTGAAAGAGTAACCACTGAGAGATATAATCGCTCTCAGAATTACGGACGCGGGGTGGAGCAGCTTGGTAGCTCGTCGGGCTCATAACCCGAAGGTCGTCGGTTCAAATCCGGCCCCCGCAACCAACTTGGACGAAGGTTTGAGTTATTTTCTCAGGCCATCGATGGATTGCCGCCCAGATTAAACCGGCGCCATAACCGAGTTTTGAAAGACGACGATTCCCGGAACAGAATCGATTTCGTTTTTCTGCTATAACCTTAAGAGGTTTTAGCTATCAGGGTCCAGAGATAATAAACCCCGTAATTCGGGGTTTTTTATTATCTGAAACATGACCATTCAGGTATCTACTGGGCTTTAATGCCCTTTTTTTGTTTCCAGGGGGTTGTCTTGACCGCTTTAGAGATGCAACTAACTGAACTACTGGACGCGCCAGTTACTGCCTTGGGCTATGAACTGGTGGGTCTGGAGTTTATTCGTGCGGGTGAACATTCCACGTTGCGTGTGTTCATTGACCATGAAAACGGTATCACAGTCGATGATTGTGCCGACGTGAGCCGTCAGATCAGTGCAGTGATGGATGTTGAAGATCCTATTACTGTTGCTTATAACCTGGAGGTTTCTTCCCCGGGTCTGGAACGTCCGCTGTTCAGAGCGGCACATTATGAGCAGTTTATTGGCCACGAGGTCAGCCTGGTCCTGAAAATGGCGATGAACAATCGCCGTAAGTGGAAAGGTGACATTGTTGCCGTTGACGGTGAGCTAGTCACGTTGAACGTGAAAGGCGATGAAGAAACCTTTGCGCTTAGCAATATTGCCAAAGCCAACCTGGTTCCAAAATTCTAACCGCTAAATTGGGGCATTAGAAATGAACAAAGAAATCTTGGCTGTCGTTGAAGCGGTATCCAACGAGAAAGCTGTTCCGCGTGAGCGTATCTTCGAAGCATTGGAGATCGCACTGGCAACAGCAACAAAGAAAAAGTACGAAGCTGAAATTGACGTGCGTGTTGCGATTGATCGTAAAACGGGCGACTTCGATACTTACCGTCGCTGGAAAGCCGTGGATGAAGTAACGGCGCCAACTCTGGAAATGACTCTGGAAGCCGCGCAGTATGACGATGAAACTGTAGAGCTGGGTGATTATGTTGAAGAGCAGATTGATTCTGTAACCTTTGACCGCATCACTACACAAACGGCAAAACAGGTTATCGTACAGAAAGTACGTGAAGCTGAGCGTGCGCAGATCGTTGAACAGTTTATCGATAATGAAGGTGAGCTGATCACCGGCGTGGTGAAGAAAGTCAACCGCGATGCCATTATTGTTGATCTGGGTAACAACGCTGAAGCTGTGATTCTGCGTGAAGACCAGTTGCCACGTGAAAACTTCCGTCCAGGTGACCGCGTACGTGGTCTGCTGTATGCTGTGCGCCCGGAAGCGCGTGGTTTCCAGTTGTTCATGACTCGTTCTAAGCCTGAAATGCTGTCTGAATTGTTCCGCATCGAAGTACCGGAAATCGGTGAAGAGATGATCGAACTGATGGGCGCTGCCCGTGATCCTGGCTCTCGTGCCAAGATTGCAGTGAAAACCAATGACAAACGTATCGATCCTGTCGGTGCTTGTGTTGGTATGCGTGGTGCGCGTGTTCAGGCGGTATCCGGTGAGCTGGGTGGTGAACGTATCGATATCGTACTGTGGGACGAAAACGCCGCTCAGTACGTTATCAATGCTATGGCACCGGCTGAGGTGAGCTCTATCATCGTTGATGAAGACAACCACACCATGGATATCGCGGTTGAGAAAGACAATCTGGCGCAGGCCATCGGTCGTAGCGGTCAAAACGTTCGACTGGCATCTGTCCTGACAGGCTGGGAGCTGAATGTGATGACTGTGGAAGATCTGCAGAAAAAGCACCAGGCCGAAGCGCAGGCGTCGATTGATCTGTTTGTTAAATACCTGGAAATCGATGAAGAATTCTCGATCGTTCTGGTTGAAGAAGGCTTTACCAGCCTGGAAGAAGTAGCCTATGTACCTGTTCAGGAATTAATGTCAATTGACGGCCTGGACGAAGATACGGTTAACGAATTGCGTAACCGTGCGAAAGAAGCACTGACCACTATTGCCCTTGCGCAGGAAGAGTCTTTGGATGGGGTTGAGCCTGCCGAAGACCTGCTGAGCCTGGATGGTATGGAACGCGACCTGGCGTTCAAACTGGCCGCTAAAGGTATCTGTACGCTGGAAGATCTGGCTGACCAAGGTACTGATGACCTACTGGACATCGAAGGCCTGAATGAAACCAGCGCGGGTGAATTGATCATGGCTGCCCGTAATATCTGCTGGTTCAGCGACGAAGCATAATTAATTAGCAAGGGAGGAGCAGCATGTCAGAGGTTTCAATTAAGGCACTTGCCGAAGAAATCGGTACCCCGATTGATCGTTTGCTTCAACAGTTTGCCGATGCTGGTATCAGCAAAAAAGCTGAAGACAGTGTCAACCAACAGGAAAAAGAGTCTCTGTTGAGCCACCTGAAGAAAGAACACGGTGGTAACACTGACGAGGCACCGACCCGCCTGACTCTGCAACGCAAAACCCGTAGCACGCTGAGTGTATCGGGTACAGGCGGAAAGAGTAAAAACATTCAAGTAGAGGTGCGCAAAAAGCGCACCTATGTCAAGCGTTCAGCCCTTGAAGAAGAGCAGCGTGCGGAAGACGCGCGCAAGGCTGAAGAGGACGCTAAGCGTGCTGCAGAAGAAGCGGCGAAGCGCGAAGCTGAAGAGCGTGCTAAACGTGAAGCTGAAGAAAAAGCTCAGCGTGAAGCGGAAGCAAAACGCTTAGCAGAAGAGAAAGCCCAGCAGTCGGAGAAGCAAGCTAATCGTGATGCCGTGGATACCAATCCACGTCAGGCAGAAGAGAAAGCGAAACGCGCTGCTGAGCAACAGGCTAAAAAAGAAGCTGAAGAACTGCAACGCCGCCGGGAAGAGGAAGCCAAGCGTAAAGCCGAGGAAGACAGTCAGCGTCAGCTAGAAGAGGCACGCAAAATGGCAGAAATCAATGAAAAGAACTGGTCGAAAAAGGACCAGGAAACAGGTGCTATGGAACAATCAGACTACCACACGACTACCTCCACCTATGCCCGTGCGGCGGAAGATGAACAAGACCGCCGCGAGGAAGAATCTCGCCGCCGTGCTAAGAAGAAAAAAGCTGCCAGCGGTCCTAAGGGTGATGAGCCGCGTGAGCGTGCGATGCCTCAGCGTGGCGGCCGTAACCAGCGTGGTCGTGGCAAACAGCAAATGAGCAAGCCTACATCAATGCGTCATGGTTTCGACAAAACAGCCACCGTTGCTAAAGCGGATGTTGTGATCGGTGAAACCATAGTGGTTGCTGAACTGGCCAACAAGATGGCGGTGAAAGCGGCTGAAGTCATCAAAGTGATGATGAAGCTTGGCGCTATGGCCACCATCAACCAGGTTATCGATCAGGAAACCGCACAGCTGGTTGCTGAAGAAATGGGCCACAAGGTTATCCTGCGTAAAGAGAACGAGCTCGAAGAAGCCGTACTGTCTGATCGCGACGAAAACCTGGCAGTTGTTCCTCGTGCTCCTGTTGTTACTATCATGGGTCACGTTGACCACGGTAAAACATCTACTCTGGATTACATCCGTAAAGCGCACGTTGCTGCAGGCGAAGCCGGTGGTATTACGCAGCACATTGGTGCATACCACGTTGAAACTGACAACGGTATGATCACCTTCCTGGATACCCCTGGACACGCCGCGTTTACCGCTATGCGTGCCCGTGGTGCTCAGGCAACGGATATCGTTATCCTGGTTGTTGCCGCAGACGATGGCGTTATGCCACAGACAATAGAAGCGATTCAGCATGCCAAAGCGGCAGGCGTTCCTTTGATTGTTGCTGTGAACAAGATCGATAAAGAAGATGCTAACCCAGACAATGTGAAGAACGAGCTGGCACAGTACAATGTTATGCCGGAAGAGTGGGGCGGCGAGAACATGTTTGTTCACATCTCTGCGAAGCAGGGTACGAACATCGATGGTCTGCTGGAAGCGATTCTGCTGCAAGCTGAAGTTCTGGAGCTGAAAGCCGTTTCTGAAGGCATGGCGAAAGGTGTCGTGGTTGAATCCCGCCTGGATAAAGGCCGTGGTCCGGTTGCGACTGTGCTGGTTCAGGAAGGTACGCTACGCAAAGGTGACATCGTACTGTGTGGCCTGGAATATGGTCGCGTGCGTGCTATGCGTGATGAACTGGGCCGTGAAATTGAAGAAGCTGGTCCATCTATCCCGGTTGAGATTCTGGGTCTGTCAGGTGTACCGTCTTCTGGTGACGAAGCGACAGTTGTACGTGATGAACGTAAAGCGCGTGAAGTTGCACTTTACCGTCAAGGTAAGTTCCGCGATGTGAAACTGGCTCGCCAGCAGAAAGCCAAGTTGGAGAATATGTTCTCTAACATGACTGCAGGTGAAGTGGCTGAACTGAATGTTGTGCTGAAAGCTGACGTACAGGGCTCTGTGGAAGCAATTGCCGATTCACTGCGCAAGCTGTCAACTGAAGAAGTGAAAGTGAACATCGTCGGTTCTGGCGTAGGTGGTATCACTGAAACTGACGCCGTACTGGCTGCAGCGTCTAACGCTATTCTGCTTGGCTTCAACGTTCGTGCTGATGCGTCAGCCCGTAAGACTATCGAAGCTGAGAACCTGGATCTGCGCTACTATTCCATCATCTATCAGCTGATTGATGAAGTGAAAGCAGCGATGGGCGGCATGCTGTCCCCTGAGTTCAAGCAGGAAATCATCGGTCTGGCTGAAGTGCGTGATGTGTTCAAGTCACCGAAACTGGGCGCAATTGCAGGTTGTATGGTTACCGAAGGTACCATCAAGCGCAACAACCCAATTCGTGTACTGCGTGATAACATTGTTATTTACGAAGGTGAGCTGGAATCACTGCGTCGCTTTAAAGATGACGTACAAGAAGTGAAGAACGGTTACGAGTGTGGTATCGGCGTGAAGAACTACAATGATGTTCGCGTTGGTGACCAGATTGAAGTTTTCGAAATCGTTGAAATTCAGCGTACGCTGGATTAATCAGGTTGCTCGCTGACCTGGAATAAACACTGGGGAGCTTCGGCTCCCCTTTGTGTCGAGGTAGGCGGCCGACTTTTAGAGAGAGAATCAAATGGCTAAAGAATTCAGCCGTACACAACGTGTTGCTCAGCAGCTGCAAAAAGAGCTGGCAGTGATTCTGCAACGCGAAATTAAAGATCCCCGCATTGGCATGGCGACAATTTCCAGTGTGGAAGTCTCCCGTGATATGGGATACGCCAAAGTTTATGTCACCTTCCTGACTATCGGTGAACAAACACCGGAAGACAGCCTGGAAGCGTTGCGCGAAATGGCACCTTACATTCGTTCACTGCTGGGTAAGCAAATCCGTCTGCGAGTGACACCTGAGTTGAACTTTATTTTCGACCAGTCACTGACCGAAGGCATGCGCATCTCCAACCTGGTAAGCAAGGTTGTTCGTGATGACGAAGCACGCCGCGTTGACGAACCTAAGGATGAAGGTGAGGATAGCTGATGGCGCGTCGTCGTAAAGGGCGTCCGGTAGACGGTGTTCTGCTGCTGGATAAGCCGGGCGGCATCACATCAAATGATGCCCTGCAAAAAGTAAAACGTATCTTTTTTGCGGAAAAAGCAGGCCATACCGGCGCTTTGGATCCGCTTGCGACGGGTATGTTGCCAATCTGCCTGGGGGAAGCCACCAAGTTTTCCCAGTTCCTGCTGGATTCAGATAAGCGTTATCGGGTCATCGCCAAGCTGGGCGAGCGTACCAATACCTCGGATTCGGATGGCGAAGTGGTCGAAACGCGCGAAGTGAAGGTAGACCGTGGCCTGCTGGAACGTTGTATTGCCAAGTTCCGTGGGACAACCAAGCAAATACCGTCTATGTTTTCGGCGCTGAAATATCAGGGACGCCCGTTGTACGAATATGCCCGTGAAGGCAAAGAAGTACCCCGTGAAGCCCGCGATATCACAGTGTATGAAATCTCACTGCTGCGCTTTAGCGACAACGAAGTTGAGATGGAAGTCCATTGCTCGAAAGGCACTTATATCCGCACTATCGTTGATGATCTGGGCGAGATGCTGGGCTGCGGAGCACATGTCACTTATCTGCGCCGTATCGGTGTCTCTAAGTACCCGTTGGACAAAATGGTTACGCTAGAGCAGCTCGAAGCGCTGCTGGAGCAGGCCAGAGAGCAGGATATTCAGCCGAAAGAGCTGCTGGATCCGCTGCTGTTGCCAACAGACTCGGCAGTACAGGATTTACCGGAAGTGAACTTACTGCCGGGTGTCGCCAGTTATGTACTCCATGGCCAGCCAGTTCAGGCCGGTCGTGTTCCTGATGCAGGCACATTGGTTCGGCTGACGGCTGGTGAGCAACGTGATTTTATCGGTGTGGGTGAAATCAATGCCGAAAACATGGTTGCGCCTAAGCGTGTGCTGGCCAATCGTGACAAGGCTGACGAAGAAAAATAAGCCGCTCAGCGGCCTGTCTGGTGAATCATATTCCGCTTGCGGCCTTCCGGACAGGTGCGTATAATTCGCGGCTCGGGTGCCGGCTGAATCAGAGATTGGCTGGCACAAATTTTACTATTTTGTATTAGGAATGAGTTATGTCTCTGAATGCAGAAACTAAAGCAACTATCGTTGCTGAATACGCGCAAGGCGCAAACGACACGGGTTCACCTGAAGTTCAGGTTGCACTGCTGACTGCACAGATCAACCACCTGCAAGGTCACTTTGCAGAGCACAAAGGCGATCACCACAGCCGTCGTGGTCTGCTGCGCATGGTTTCTCGTCGTCGTAAGCTGCTGGACTACCTGAAAGGCAAAGATCTGGGTCGTTACCAGTCTCTGATCGAGCGTCTGGGTCTGCGTCGCTAAGATTGCTGGAAGAAAGGAGCCGATTGGCTCCTTTCTTTTTTGCATCTGTCGGTCGGAGATGCCAATCTCTGACTGGAAAGTTGTTTTAAAACGGTACTGAATAGCGTTCACGAGTCGTTTTCGTCGACCTAGAGGTCGCGGCTATTGACAGAGGCTGCCCAAATCGGCTTTTGCCATTAGTCGCGATGCGTGAAATGTGCTTAAAGTACCCCACTTCACATGACGCTTTTTGCTGTGTCGGATATACTTACAGACGCAAATAGAAAAGCAGATCAATATTTTAAGGAAATTCACGTGAATCCTATCGTTAAAACCTTCCAGTACGGCAACCATACCGTAACACTGGAAACCGGTGTGATGGCGCGTCAGGCTACTGCCGCTGTAATGGCTAGCATGGATGACACTTCCGTCTTCGTTTCTGTTGTGGGCAAAAAAGAAGCGGTAGAAGGCCAGGACTTTTTCCCTCTGACTGTTAACTACCAGGAGCGTACTTACGCTGCCGGTAAAATCCCGGGTGGTTTCTTCAAACGTGAAGGCCGTCCTTCTGAAAATGAAACCCTGACAGCCCGTCTGGTTGACCGTCCAATCCGTCCGTTGTTCCCTGATGCGTTCAAAAACGAAGTACAGGTGATTGCGACTGTGGTTTCTGTTAACCCGGACGTTAACCCAGATATCGTGACCATGATTGGTACCTCTGCCGCTCTGGCTATCTCAGGTATTCCTTTCAACGGTCCAATCGGTGCAGCCCGTGTGGGTTACATCAATGACCAGCTTGTGCTGAACCCAAGTAACAAAGAACTGGCTGAGAGCCGTTTGGATCTGGTTGTTGCCGGTACAGATAACGCAGTTCTGATGGTTGAATCAGAAGCAGACCGCCTGACTGAAGAGCAAATGCTGCAAGCGGTTGTTTTTGGTCATGACCAGCAACAAACTGTGATCAACGCCATCAAAGAATTCGCTGCAGAAGTGGCAACCCCGGCGTGGGATTGGGTGGCTCCGGCTGTTAACACCGAGCTGAAAGCACGCGTGGCTGAAAAAGCAGAAGGTCGTCTGACAGAAGCTTACCAAATCACTGAAAAGATGGCGCGTTACGAGAAAGTGGGCACCATCAAAGCTGACGTGGTAGCTGAACTGCTGGCAGAAGATGCAGCACTGGATGAGCGCGAAGTCCGCGATATGCTGGGCTCTCTGGAGAAGAACGTGGTTCGCAGCCGCATCATTGCCGGTAACCCGCGTATTGATGGCCGTGAAAAAGACATGGTTCGTGCTCTGGACGTTCGTACTGGTGTACTGCCACGTACTCACGGTTCATCACTGTTTACCCGTGGTGAAACGCAGGCGTTGGTTTCTGCCACTCTGGGTACGCAGCGTGACGCGCAGATCCTGGACGAGCTGACCGGTGAGCGTAAAGAACACTTCCTGCTGCACTACAACTTCCCTCCATACTGTGTAGGTGAAACTGGCTTTGTGGGTTCGCCTAAGCGTCGTGAAATCGGCCACGGTAAACTGGCTAAGCGTGGTATCAAGGCAGTAATGCCATCGGTTGACGAGTTCCCGTACACTGTACGTGTGGTATCTGAGATCACTGAATCAAACGGTTCGTCTTCTATGGCGTCTGTATGTGGTACCTCTCTGGCTCTGATGGATGCCGGTGTGCCAATCAAAGCTTCTGTAGCGGGTATCGCTATGGGTCTGGTGAAAGAAGGCGACGATTTCGTGGTTCTGTCTGATATTCTGGGCGATGAAGATCACCTGGGTGACATGGACTTTAAAGTGGCCGGTACTAACGACGGTATTACTGCACTGCAGATGGATATCAAGATCGAAGGTATTACTAAAGAGATCATGCAGATTGCTCTGAATCAGGCTAAAGGCGCCCGTATTCACATCCTGGGTGTGATGGATCAGGCTATCAGCACTGCCCGCGATGACATTTCTCAGTTTGCTCCTCGTATCCACACGATGAAGATCAACCCAGAGAAGATCAAAGATGTGATCGGTAAAGGTGGTGCGGTAATTCGTCAGCTGACTGAAGAAACCGGTACAACGATTGAAATCGAAGACGACGGCACAGTGAAAATTGCAGCAACCGAAGGGACTGCTGCGAAAGAAGCGATTCGCCGTATCGAAGAAATCACCGCAGACGTTGAAGTTGGCCGCATCTATACTGGTAAAGTAGTGCGAATTGTTGATTTTGGTGCTTTTGTTTCTGTTATCGGTACAAAAGAAGGCCTGGTACACATTTCTCAAATCGCTCAGGAGCGTGTTGAGAAGGTTTCTGATTACCTGCAAATGGGTCAGGAAGTACAGGTCAAAGTGCTGGAAATCGACCGTCAGGGCCGCATCCGTCTGAGCATGAAGGAAGCACAACCTGAGCAGGCACCAGCCGCTGGTGAAGATGCTTAATCCATCAGGATAAGCCTGTCTTCATTAAGTAATAAAAGTGGGGCTGTGACAGCCCCTTTTTTATACCAATGAACTATCAAAACCGAATCGCTACCTTTGGCTCATCAAGTGTTGATGGGCGGCAACGGGTTCGCACGGGCAGGGGAGAATGGCATTGTTTGCAAAGAGGTGTAAGTACGTAGCCATTGCGATGGCCGTTATGTTGGCTGGGTGTTCTACGAGTACCTATTCCAGCTGGGAGCAGCCGTTGATTGCGGTCCCGCTGCAGCCAACCATACAGCAACAAATCCAGTTGGCGCGTATTGATCAGCTGTTGGGACGCAGTGATCTTAACGATGAAACCCGTTCGCAGATCTACTATGAGCGCGGGCTGCTTCATGATGGCATTGGCCTGCGTGATCTGGCCCGGCTGGACTTTAACCAGTCGCTGTCTCTGTATCCTGCACAGCCTGATATTTTTAATATTCTTGGGGTGTATTTTACTCAGAGTGCGCATTTTGACGCGGCCTACGAGGCATTTGATTCTGCACTGGAACTGGATGTCAGCCATCCGTTTGCACAGCGAAACCGCGGTATCGCGCTGTATTATGGCGGTCGTTTTGACTTAGCCAAACAGGATTTACTGGCGCATTATCAGCAGGATCCCAATGATCCTTACCGTGCTATCTGGCTGTATATGGTTGAGCTGGAATCAGAGCCGGACAAAGCCAAACAGAGTCTGCAGAACCGGTTTGACCGGGCAGAACGCGAAGACTGGGGCTGGAACATTGCCGGTATGCTGCTTGGCGGCGAATCGGAACAACAGCTTCTCGATGGCATAGTGACAAACAGTGAAACCAATGAACAGATGGCGGAGCGTTTAACCGAGAGCTACTTCTACATGGCCAAGCGTTATCAGCATAACAACCAGTATGCGGAAGCTGTTCAGCTGTACAAACTGGCTTTAGCTGGCAATGTCTACGAGTTTGTTGAGCACAGGTTTGCGACTCTGGAACTCAATCGTTTACTGGCGAGTTTGCAGGGCGAAGAGGATACCATCGGCGGCGTAGGCGATGAACTTTAAGCCGCCCAGTCGCTGAGTTAAGAAAATACTGGCCAGCTGCAATCACTATAGTGTTAGAAAGAGTGCTTTGCAGGTGGCGGTTATGTTCAGGCGTTATATCGCTTTCACGTTAATGGCAATGGTGGCAGTCAGCGTAGCCAAAGCACAGCAGCTCGACTATGTCTACTCGGTATCCACGCCGGGTGAAGGCCGTCTGGTGACTGTCGACAATTACTGGTTGCTGGCATTCAGCCATACCTACGACATTCGCTTACCTGAGCATGTCAGCCAGGGTGAAAAAGTGATGATTGAGATTAAGCAGGATGATAGCTGGCAGGCTGAAGCATTTACAGTTACAGCGATCAGCATTTTTCAGGATTTGTGTCGATTACACCGTCAGCATCCCAGCCAGGATGGCCGTTTTCCGTCAGATGCCATCTATATTCAGCCTTGCCGCAGCGAATAACAGTATAAAATAATTAAGAAAACCGGCTAATAACAACGCCCCGTATTATTCGGGGCGTTGTTGATCTGGGGCTGTCAGACCAGGCCGGTACTGAGGTGTACCACTATGACAGTAAAGGCCGCCATCAGCGGAATCGCCATAGTTACCACGGCAATATCACCATAGCTCTGTCTGTGAGTCAGGCGACAAACCGCCAGCAAAGTAATCACAGCACCACAGTGCGGCAGTGTATCCAGCCCGCCTGCAGCCAGCAAGATCACGCGATGCAGCACTTCAGGGTTTATTCCGGTACTCAGGAAATCATTACCCAGCAGAGCCAGCACCATACCTGTGCCGCCTGACGACGAACCAATAATACCGGCAAGACTGGTCGAGGTGAGCGCCACTTTGAACAGATCCGGAATATCAATGGCGGCAATACCGGCTTTGATAATCACAAAGGCCGACAGGGCAGTAATCACTGCACCATAGCCTACCTCAGAAGCTGTGTTGAAAATGGGTAGCAGAGAGCCCACCGAACCGTCGAAGACGTGCTTGTTGGTATCAAACAGGTAGCGGCGATAGCTCACCAGCATGAAGATAATGGCGATAGCCAGCGCGATGATCACAGGCCAGGTACCGTTGATCCGTGTATCCAGGGTTTCATATTCGGCAATCACAGCGGGTGATTTGAAGTAAATATTGGTCAGTACAAAGTTGATGACGAACACCATCAGAATCGGAACCAGTGCCATCAACACGCTCGGTGTTGCTGTGCTGTCATCCAGATCTTTATCACTTTCATCATGGTCACCGTAATTTTCACCTGTCGCAATGGCCTTCTGGGCGCGGTATTTGATCCACAATACTCCCAGCACCAGCATCATAGTACCGGCCAGCAAGCCCAAGGCCGGTGCCGCGTAAATAGTGGTGCCGAACGGTATGGTTGGCATGGTGTTCAGGTACTGCGGCGTGCCCGGCAACGCCGTCATGGTAAAGGTGAAAGCACCCAGAGTGATCGCCGCAGGCAGCAGGCGCTTAGGAATGCCGGCCGCGCGGAAAGTGGCTGCACCAATCGGATACATGGCAAAGACCACCACAAAGAGTGACACGCCGCCGTACGTCAGCAAAGCGGTAGCCAGCACGACAGACAATATCGCGTGTTTGGTACCCAGATGCTGAATGATAAAACGAGATAAAGCACGGGCGGCACCCGATGCGCCCATCAGCTTGCCAAAGATTGCCCCGGCGATGAAGATGGGGAAGTACAGTTTGATGTAATTGGCTGCGGCAGGCATAAAGACATTAGACAGTGCATACAAAAAAGGGAAATCGCTGGTAAGCAGTGCAGCGGCCATGGCTAAAATGGGGGCGAGGATCAGAACTGACACGCCTCGGTAGGCAAAGTACATCAAACCCACAAGCGTGAGCAGTATCACGGCAACATCCATATTCTCTCTCCGTTTCATGGTTATAGTTGTAACAGGTCGTTAACATCCTAGACCTCTCAGTCGTGATTGAAAACATCACTGGTCGGTCCAATTTTTATATTCAGTGGTAAAGTGCGAGCCGCATCATGCTATACCAGGTGTAAATCGCAGCCCCTGTTTTAATTGATAATGATATTTTTTATTTATTTCAATATTTTATCACGTGTTTGTGGCTGGTTGTGGCCAGTTTCGAAAAACACAATTTCATCTGTAGCTATTAAAGCAAGGGGATGGGATTCATACACTTCAGGCAATTGCACGGTAAAAGGAAGTTGCGCATGGCAGTTACCCAACTTACGGCTGAAGAAGCCGCGGCATGGATCACCGACGGACAGTCCGTCATGCTGGGGGGATTTATCGGTTCCGTGGTACCAGAGTCGATCATCAGGGCCTTGGGTGAACGCTACGACAGCGAAACCTCACCCCGTGATCTGACATTGATCTTTGCAGCCGGTCAGGGAGACGGACAAGGACGGGCGGCGAATCATCTGGCCAGGCCGGGCATGGTTAAGCGGGTGATTGGCGGCCACTGGGGTCTGGTGCCCGACCTGCAAAAGCTGGCCCTGAGCAATGAGATTGAGGCGTACAACCTGCCACAGGGGGTGATTTCACACCTCTTGCGCGATACGGCAGCAGGTAAGCCCGGGACGGTGACAACAACTGGGCTGGGAACCTTTGTCGATCCCCGGCTTGAAGGCGGCAAGATTAATGCGATAACCCGCGACGATCTGGTGTCTGTGCTGGAGATCAATGGTGAAGAATACCTGTTCTACCAGCGTCTGCCGGTGGATATGGCGATTTTGCGCGGCACAACGGCAGATGACAACGGCAATATCACGATGGAAGATGAGTGTCTGGTGGTGGAAAATCTGGCCGCAGCGCAGGCAGCCCGTAATCAGGGCGGCAAAGTGGTCGTGCAGGTCAAACGGCTGGTGCCGGCCGGTACACTCGATCCTCATAGCATCAAAATTCCGGGCATTTTTGTCGACGCTATTGTGCTTTGCAATGATGAAGCGGAACACATGCAGACCTTTGCCACCCGTTTCAATCCCGATTTTGTCGGACGGGCAGGTTCAGGCGAACATCAGGTAGAGCACCGGGATAGTCTGCCGGAACAACTGGATGCCAAAACCCTTATTGCCCGCCGCGCCGTGCAGGAGCTGACGCCCGGCGCTGTACTGAATCTGGGGATTGGCGTGCCTGAGTACATTGCAATTGTTGCCGGTAAGCTGGGCATCCTGGATACCATGACTCTCACCGTCGAGCCCGGCGCTATCGGCGGTCTGCCGGCCAGCGGGCTGGATTTTGGTGCCAGCAGGCACCCGCAGGCCATCATTACTCAGGATCAGATGTTCGATTTTTATGATGGCGGCGGGATCGATCAGGCCTTTCTCGGCCTGGCACAGTGCTCTGCCCGCGGCGATATCAATGTGTCCCGTTTTGGCGATAAATTGCCGGGCTGTGGTGGTTTTATCAACATCAGTCAGCATGCTAAGTCTCTGTTTTTCTGTGGCACTTTTACAGCCGCTGGGTTGGAGATCGCCGTCAGGAACGGCGAGCTGCATATTCTGAAGGAAGGGCGTCAGAGTAAGTTTGTTGAGACAGCTGAACAGATTACGTTTTCCGCTTCACGGGCCATCCAGACCAGGCAACCGGTGCGCTATATTACTGAACGTGCCGTGTTCCGGCTTGAACCGCAAGGTCTGGTGCTGGAAGAAATTGCGCCAGGCGTGGATCTTGAGCGTGATATTCTGGCGCATATGTCATTCACTCCGGTGATTGATCCCGGTCTGAGCTTGATGTCAGCAGAGATATTTTCTCCTCAGTTCGGGCAGAAAACCGTTTAAATAGCGGGATGTGGATCATAAGACTGTGAAGCGAGCTGTAAGACGAGGTGCCGGTGTTAGTTCAGCCAGGATTGCGCAGGCATTATTGAGGCTCATTAACCCCGGTCCTTGCCTGAAAAACGGGGTCGGGTGGGAGTTCAAACCATAAGGAATGTGCTATGACCCAGTCACTGGTCGGGATTAATCCTCGCCAGCAACAATTAGATAAAATCGTGTTTTTCTGTTCCGTTATTCAGCATGGCTCGTTTCGCGAGGCTGCGGAAGTGTGGGGCATTTCCGCGGCGGCGGCCAGCCGATGGGTAAAGGAGCTGGAAGGGCTGATGGCCGTCGAGTTGATCAAGCGCAGTACCCGCCAACTTGTACCGACGGATGCCGGAGAGATGCTGTACCGTCGTTTTTCTTCCCTGTTGCCGGAAATTGATACCATCTGCGCTGAAGTGGGCAGTATGGCAGATGAACAGCGGGGAATTATCAGTATCTCATCGACACCGCTGTACGCCAGTTATTATCTGCGTGAAATCATTGCGGAATACATGGAAATGCATCCCCAGGTGAACTTTCGTTTGTTTATTGAAGCAGGGGAGACAGATCCGTTACATGTGGATTTTATTATCCGGGCCAAAGCGACTAACCGGGAAACCGAAGAGAAAGATTCTTTGCTGATCCGCCGGTTGTTGCTCAGTGAACCGCTATACGCCTGCGCGTCGCCAGGCTATCTGGCACGGTGCGGTAAACCAATGGAACCGGAAGATTTAAGAGATCACCGCTGCCTGTATGCCAGTTCACTGGTTGGAGGCAATCGCTGGTATTTCCGTTTAAATGGTATTAACCGCGCTGTGGCTATCAGCGATGCGCTGGAATGTGATAACAGTGAGATACTGCGCGATATGGCAATCAGAGGAGCCGGTGTTGCCTACTTGCCGCATTCTGTGATTAAGGACGCTCTGGCCTCAGGCGCATTAACTGTGCTACTGACTGATTATGTTGCCAGCCAGTTTGACATCAATCTGTACTTTCGCCCCAGGCATCCAATGCCTGCTCGCTGTCAGGCGTTCAAGGATTACCTGCTGCGCAGGACAGAAGAGATTGTGGCACAGCAAGTATGATGGCTGTGCAGCAGGCTTAAAATCTGCCGCGGAAGTTTTTCATCAGTATGGTTTCCAGATCATTTTTCGGCAGCGGGCGGAAAAAGTGAAAGCCCTGGATGTAATCACAATTGAGATTGGATAGCAGGGCGGCCTGCTGGCGCGTTTCTACGCCTTCAGCGACGACACTCATATTCAGCGACTTACCCAGATTGATGATGTTTTCGATCAGGGTCAGTTGCTTAGGCACAGTCTCCAGATCTTTGATAAATGCCCGGTCGATTTTGAGCTCGTCCAGCGGGAATCGGGCCAGATAAGACAAAGAGGAGTAGCCGGTCCCAAAATCATCAATCGATAGGGCAAAACCGAGTTTTTTGATGGCGTTCAACATTTGTATGGTGTGTTCGTTTTCTCCCAGCATGGCACTTTCAGTCAGTTCAAAAGTGATATCATCCGGGTTGACACCTGTGGCTCGCTGCAAGTCTGAGACATACTGAATCAGGTTGGGATTACCAAATTGCTGGGGTGACAGGTTGATAGCCACCCGGCCCTGAAGGATCCCCTGTCTTTTCCAGTATTTAACTGTGGTGAAGACTTCTTTCATCACAACCTGGCCGAGCTGTTCGATCAGGCCTGAGCGTTCAGCAACCGGAATAAACTGGGCCGGGCTGATGTAACCTTCAATAGGGTGTTTCCAGCGCACCAGGGCTTCGGCACCGTGAATGGAGAAATCCCTCGCACTGACTTTGGGCTGATACCAGACTTCCAGCCCTTTATTCTGTAGGGCTTTCTGCAGTTCAATTTCCAGCCACAACCGCATTCTTGCTTCTTTGTTCATGGTCTCGTCAAAGGTGACCAGACGGTTACGCCCGCGATTCTTGGCTTCATACATAGCGGTATCGGCATGCTGCAGCAGTAAACGTGCATCACTGCCGTTGCCCGGGTAGTTCACCATCCCGATCGAACAGGCCAGATGCTTGCTGAAGTGCATCAGGTCGAAGGGTTGATTGACCAGGGCAATAATCTTTTTCGAGACCTGTTCGCCAATTTCCGCATGGATGGGACCGGGCAGCAGAATGCCGAATTCATCGCCACCCAGATGACCTATCACAGCGTTCTCCGGCAACAACTGACGCAGGCGTTGGGAGATTTCCTGCAGCACCCGATCGCCAATGTGATGCCCCAGCGAATCGTTGATGTTTTTGAAATTATCTATGTCCAGATACAGCATGACTAACGGGGTCTGCCGGTTGATCATCTGTTCCAGACGACGGCTGAATCCGTGGCGGTTATACAAACCTGTCAGCGGGTCGGTATGAATCAGCTGTTCCACCTGTTCGGGTTGGACTTGTTGTGTCTGTGGCTGTCTCAGGACAACCAGACTGGCGGGTGAGCCAACGACCAGGGTGTCTTTCAGGGTCAGCGTCAGTACATTTTCAACCTGACACCGTTGACTGGTCAGGCAATGGTAGGCTTTGCCGTTGCTGAGTTCGGCCAGTTGCTCACCAAAAGGGCGGTTGTTTCTGCTGTCTATTAATAGCTGCCCTAAATCTTCCCCTGTCATGTCATCCGGCGAAGCAAACCCCAGTAACTGAGCGGCCATTGGGTTAGCGGACAACACTTGATTTCTTTCGATCAGCAGGCAGCCATCAGACATGAGCTGGCTGAGCTGGTTAAAGTGGTCTTCATGTTCAGCCACGGCATTGGCAAGGTGTAAGCGTTCAGAGGTATCAATCGCATGCAGAGCCAGGCCGGTAATTTCGCCGCTATCATCGCGCAGTGGTGACACACTGAAATGCAGGCAGGTATGATGCCTGTGTTCATCAAGAATCACATCCCCTTCCACGTATTCGCCGTTCAGGGCGCGTTCGTAATATGGCTGCAGGGTGTGGTAAAAGGTCTCGCCGAGGATTTCGCTATCACGGTGCCCCACCAGTTCTTCCCGGCTGAGGCCGCTGAGCTGACAGTAGTGTTGATTGACCGCGACATAGTGGTGTTGCTTGTCCAGAATGGCGAACAGGAATGGGCTATTGCCTGTCAGTTGAAAAAACCAATTGTTGATGAATTCAGTCGGCATGGCGAAATTGTCTGTTACTGCTGACATCGCTCGGATGTCCCTTTCTGGGTAAGTCGTACCCGTAATATAACGTCAGAAAATGTCTGATTGTCAAAAATTCCTATTTTCATGAGAAAATTTTGATTTGAAATGTAAAAAAATGGATTTATTGACACTGGTTACAAAAAACTGGCCGGCGAAAACGAGACGTATGCATCTAAAATAATGTTTTAAAAGCAGATTACCTCAGCGAATAATCTTTGCATTTTATTGACGAGAAGAAGAAAAGTCCCGTTGGAAAGGCATGACATTGATTATTCATCTGCATCTCTGCGACACAAATACGAATCAGCAAAATATTGACTGACCTGATTCCAGGCGGACGGTTGTAGTGTCAGCAGGGAAGCTATCATTACTATGAATCTGTGCTGATATCCTTTTTCAGCCTCTGTGCTGTGTCTGGCGAGAAAGAGGTTGTGATCACACTAGCCTGGCCGCAAAATAGGGCCGGCTAAATGTGGCGGATACCCGCTACATCCAATGACGGTCTGACGACTGTTTCTTCGAGGATAACTATGCTGATTCGAACTGAAGTGCCGGCGGACATTCTGACTATTGATGCCTTGCTGCGACACACATTTGATACTGAAGCGGAAGCAGATTTGGTCATGACCCTGCGTGAAAATGGTCATATGACGTTATCGCTGGTGGCATGCAATGATGATGGTGAAGTGGTTGGTCATATCTTTTTCAGTCCGGTCACTGTCAGCGGACAGGATTTAGGGTGGCAAGGGCTGGCACCTTTGGTGGTGAAAGCCGAATACCGCGGGCAGGGGATCGGCCAGACACTGATGCGTGAAAGTGCAGAAATACTGGCAGAGCTGGGTTACCCAGTGGTGGTGGTGCTGGGGGATCACAGCTATTACCGTAAAGCCGGTTATGTGACGGCGGCGGAGCATGGCTTGCGCTGCACCTGGCCTGTGCCGGAAGAGGCTTTCATGGTTCAGGAACTGCTGCCATCCACCCTGAGCGGTCATCGTGGCCTGGTTGAATACAGCGCCCCATTTTCCGCGCTCCCGGCCTAACAGAACATCAAAAGCGGTAAACACATCATGCAACAAAGAAACATGCAATTATTGCAGGAAATGGGACTGACGAACTGGCAAATCAGAAAACCTGAGTGTTTTCCTGACTGGGTTCAGTCTGTGATTGATTTACCCGAAACCTGTCAATTGCTGTTTGTGACCGCAGATGAGTTGGATGAACACGATGCCTGGTTGTTCGGCAATATTCTGCGCAGCATGAAGCTGACCCCGGAGCAGGCATTAACTCTGCCACCACATGCTTTGTCTGAGCTGGGTGAGCATCATCTGACCTGGTGCTGGTTTGCCGGTTGCCAGGGCGTTGAGCCGTCCGATTGCCAGATTCTGCACTCAGCGTCACTGTGTCAGATGCATGATAACCCTGCCAGCAAGAAAGCATTGTGGCAGCAGATCTGTGCCTTCAATGATTGAATTCCTGCCTATGACAGCTGCGCACCTTGATGACGTGTGGGCTATTGAGCAACGTTCACACCCGTTTCCCTGGACAGAAAGCCAGATCAGAGAAACGCCATCCCGTATTGCTCTGAATCTGGTGATGCGGGTTGACGGCAAGGTCGCGGGCTACTGTTTTGGCCAGTCTGTGGCCGGTGAAGTGAGCCTGTTTAATATTGCTGTTGATCCTGAGTGGCAGGGGCAAGGGCTGGGCCGTCAGTTGCTGGCGGCGTTTGTGGCTGCCGCCCAAGCGGAAGGCGGGCAGGACATCTGGCTCGAAGTGCGGGCCGGCAATACCAGGGCCAGTCAGTTATACCTGGCCAATGGTTTTGAGCTGGTCAGTCGCCGGCAAGACTATTACCGGGCCGACAGCAGTGTCAGTGCTAACGGCCGCGAAGACGCGCTGATCATGAAAGCGAAGATCTGACGTTACAGAGCGGACGGCTCCTTATACTCAGACAGGGAGTCTGCCAGGCTAATAAAAGCACTCAGATAATCAATATCCAAATCCGTTTCCCTGACCCCCAGGTGAATGTGCTTGTGAATGCCACTTTCGCCCAGCCGCACAGCAACGATCGGCATTTTCTCTTCATATTCTTTGGCCAGCCATTTAGGGAGTGCCGCGACACCGCGTCCGGCCGCTACCATCTGCAGCATAATGTCAGTCGTTTCAATCAGCTTATGTTTACGGGGGCTGCATTTAGCGGGTGTCAGAAACTGGCTATACACATCCAGCCTGCTTTGCTCTACCGGGTAGGTGATCAGGGTTTGATCCAGCAGCATGTCCGGCGCTATGTATTCCTCGTTAGCCAGCGGGCTTTGCGCGCTGACCACCAGCACCTGCTCATAATCAAACACGGGAATGTAGCGGATACCGGGCCGGAGTAGCGGATCGGGCGTGACCAGGACATCGATTTCATACCCGAACAGCGCGCCTAAACCGCCGAACTGGAACTTCTGTTTCACGTCCACATCGACATCCGGCCAGCCTTGCAGGTAGGGATGGACCACTTTGAGCAGCCACTGATAGCAGGGGTGGCACTCCATACCAATCCGCAGTGTGCCCCGCTGGCCGGAAGCGAACTGCTGCATCTGCACTTCCGCATGTTCAAATTGCGGTAACACCCGCTCCGCCAGCCGTAACAGATAAAACCCCGCCTGGGTAAAGTGCAGGCTGCGGCCTGATTTGCTCCAGACTGGCGTCCCTATTTGCTGCTCCAGTTTTTTCATGCTGTGGCTCAGCGCCGACTGGCTTAAATACAATGCCTCTGCGGCGGCCGTCAGCGAGCCGAGCCTGTGTACCTCGCGCAATATCGCCAGATGGCTCCTTTCTATCATAGTGATCCTTAACTTATGATTAGAATTCATTGATTGATGAAATAATGCCATTTTTATTCATCACAATATAGCCATAAGATGCCTTCAATAACTTAGGAGGACGTATAGATGGCTAAAATTCATAACTTAGGTTTCCCGCGCATCGGTGCTAACCGTGAACTGAAATTCGCACTGGAAAAGTACTGGAAAGGCGAAAGCAGCCAAAGCGAGCTGACAGAACTGGCCGCCGGCTTGCGCCAAAAACACTGGCAGCAGCAGTCGGGTCTCGATCTGACCCCGGTTGGCGACTTCTCTTTTTATGATCAGGTACTGGATACCAGCTTCACACTCGGCAATATCCCGGCCCGTGTTGAAGGTCTGGCCGGTGACGAGCTGGACAACTATTTTCGTGTAGCACGTGGCCGTTCAGCCAACGACAGTGGTTGTCACTGTGTGCATGCCGGTGAGATGACCAAATGGTTTGATACTAACTACCACTATATCGTGCCTGAATTTACCGCCGATACCCGTTTTGAGCTCAACCCAGAGCGCCTGCTGGCACAACTGACGGAAGCCAAAGCGCAGGGCATCGCCGCGAAACCTGTGCTGATCGGCCCTGTGACCTATCTGTGGCTCGGAAAGGAAAAGGACAACTCCAATAAACTGGATCTGCTTGATCAACTGCTGCCTGTGTACGAGCAGCTGCTGGCGCTGCTGGCCGACAACGGGGTCGAATGGGTGCAAATCGATGAGCCGATCCTGGTTACTGAACTGTCTGCAGAATGGCAGCAGGCGCTGAGCAAAGCCTACCAGACGTTAAACAAAGGCCAGGTGAAACTCTTGCTGGCCACTTACTTTGGCGAGCTGAAAGAGAACCTGTCGCTGGCGGTCAATCTGCAGGTTCAGGGCTTACATTTTGATGCGGTGCGTGGCCGCAATGAAGTGGACGCCGTCATCGCTGCCCTGCCGGCTGACAAAGTGCTGTCTCTGGGGGTTATCAATGGCCGTAATATCTGGAAGACTGATCTTAATGCGGTACTGAACTGGCTGGAGCCTATTGCCCGCGATGTCGGCGACCGCCTGTGGGTGGCCCCCTCCTGTTCACTGTTGCACGTGCCGGTTGATCTGAACAGCGAGCAGAAACTCGATGATGAAATTCAGTCATGGCTGGCCTTTGCGCTGCAAAAACTCGACGAGCTGGCTGTGTTGGCCCGCGCCCTGAACCAAGGTCGCGATGCGGTCTTCGCTGAACTGGCCGCCAATCAGGCCGCCATCGACAGCCGTCGTCAGTCCCGCCGGGTGAATAACCCTGACGTGCAGGCCGCCGTTGCGGCGATTAACCCGCAGCTGGGCCAGCGTCAGAATCCGTATGCCGATCGTATCGCTAAACAAACGGCGCACCTGAATCTGCCGGCGTTTCCGACCACCACTATCGGTTCGTTTCCTCAGACCGCTGACATCCGTCAGACCCGGCTGAAATTCAAGAAAGGTGAGCTGGATCAGGCAACCTATGTCAGCCAGATGAAGCAAGAGATTGCCCGCGCGGTGCGTGAGCAGGAAGCCCTGGATCTGGATGTGCTGGTTCACGGTGAAGCGGAACGTAACGACATGGTGGAATATTTCGGTGAACAGCTGGACGGTTATGCCTTCAGCCAGTTTGGCTGGGTACAGTCTTACGGTTCGCGTTGTGTCAAGCCGCCGATCCTGTTTGGTGATATCAGCCGTCCGGCTGCCATGACGGTAGCCTGGACTCAGTACGCCCAATCACTGACCGCAAAACCCATGAAAGGTATGCTGACCGGTCCTGTAACCATATTGAACTGGTCTTTTGTCCGCGACGATCAGCCTCGCTCCGTCTCTTGCTACCAGCTGGCACTGGCCATTCGCGCCGAAGTGCTGGATCTGGAAAAAGCCGGGGTGAAAGTGATTCAGATTGATGAAGCCGCTCTGCGTGAAGGCTTGCCATTGCGCCGCTCTGAGTGGCAGGACTACCTGAGCTGGGCTGTGGAGTCGTTCCGTATCACGGCGAACGGGGTGGCCGATGAAACCCAGATCCATACCCACATGTGTTATTCCGAGTTTAATGACATTATTGCGTCAATTGCCGACATGGATGCTGACGTGATCACCATAGAGACTTCCCGTTCCGACATGGAACTGTTGGACGCCTTTGATAACTTCAAGTATCCGAATGAAATTGGCCCGGGTGTCTATGATATCCACTCGCCCAATATTCCGACAGAAGCGCAGATGGTGAAACTGATGCAGCAAGCAGCAAAACGTATCCCGGCCGAGCGCTTGTGGGTGAACCCGGACTGTGGTCTGAAAACCCGTCAGTGGGCAGAAGTGGTGCCTGCACTGCAAAACATGGTGGCAGCTGCGAAAACTTTGCGGGCTAATTAAGCTTCAGAAATACATATCGGCGTAAAAGCAGCATTGTTATGGCAATGCTGCTTTTTTTGTCGTTAATTATCACCCCCAAGGCCGGTGATGAGGGTATTGCGATGATGAATATTTTTTTAAAAATGTATTACTGAGTTAATGGTAAATAGTGAGCGGTGTTTCAGGTGTGGAAATGAAAATATCAAGATACAGGAGTAATTTTATTAAATTGAGAGTCAGGTTGAATTAATCAATCGGCTTGAATTAGAAACAAAGTGAAACATATTAAAACAATATCTATTTGATAAACGTATTCCTCTGTTGTAGAAGTTGGTGCTTTATATGACTTGTTTGGAGAGGAAAATGGATAAAAACACAGGATTCATCAATTGGTGGTTGTCTGTAAACGCTGCATTTTCATCTTGCACTACTAACAATGATGTTATTAAGAGTGTCTCACTGGAAGTCAATAAACTCGGCTTTGATAACTTTGCATACGGTAAAAAACAGGCTGTGCCTTTCTCACGCTCGAAAGTATGTGTATATGGAACATACCCAGAGGCGTGGTTGAAGCGATATCAAGACAAACACTATTGTCAGCAAGATCCTTCGATTGCAAGCAGAGCCAGTGATCGGCAGTTTGTCATCTGGCAGGATGACCACAATATAAAGACACATTTTATCTTCAAAGAAGCCAGAGAGTGGGGGATAAATATTGGTGCAACATTAACATTGCGTAGCATGGATCACTCGCTGTGTATGCTGGGGGTTTCGCGAAGTAATGTGCTTATCAACAGTGATGATAAACTGATGTTAAAGCTAAAAATGCGTTGTCTGATTGAGTTGATCGAAGAGAACAGTGTCAAAGAAAAGTCTGACTTGTTATGTCAAAATGAAATTAATCTAAACAACCGTGAAGAAGAAATTTTACGCTGGATCGCTGATGGTAAATGCTCAAATGCGATCTCTGATATTTTGGGTATTTCAGAAAACACAGTCAATTATCATATTAAAAATATCCAGAAAAAATTTGGCTCGACCAATCGTACATTGGCTGCAGCTTACTCAGCAGCGTTAGGAATTATTTAACCTGATTATTACCATTTTTGGTAGTTGCTAGATGATTTGGGACTTTATAGTATGGGGGAATAGCCTAAAGAGGTGGATTTTGATAGGGGCAGTCAAAGCATGTATCGGTTGGTATGCACGCAATTTTTGAATTTCGATAAAAATGAATTAGATGATCTGGGGCGTTTTCGCCATGATGTTTTTATTAAGCAACTCAAGTGGGATCTTAATATTACCTCTTTAGAAGAGGGGATTGAAAACGATGAGTTTGACACGGAGTCTGCACTGTATGTCATTGCCTATAATGAAAATGATAAAATTGTAGGGTGTGCCAGGCTGATTCCCTCCTACTCTCCTTACTTACTCTCAGATGTATTTCCTTATTTATGTGACAGTGAGCTACCAAGAGATATAGCGACTTGGGAAATATCACGCTTTGCGGCATATGGACATGAATTGGAATCTCTCCCTTTTGATATTTTAAAATTCTCGTTGCAACTCGCAGGAATGCATGGTGTTAAGCAATTGGTCGCGGTGACGACAGTCGCGATAGAACGCTATTTTTTGAGAAGAGGAGTCACGCTTAATCGAATGGGTAAAGTGACTAAAAAAGGGAGAGACAAACTTATCGCCTTATCTTTTCCTGTCGAACAGTTTGATGATAATAAACTTTTAAATGTTATTGAAACTGAGGGAAGTTTATTGTTCTATCGTTCGCTACCTGAATCAGAAGCGCTTCTCCTTTCTTAATTGTTAGCAACTGCCTGAATATAATGTTCAGCAGAATAATCACATTCGTTCTATTGAATGGAATTTACAGTAATAAGGAAATAAATGATGAATTATGATGCCATTGTTGTTGGCGCTGGTGCTATTGGTGGATCCATCGCATTTGAGTTAGCTTCTCGCGGCTTAAAAGTTGTCAGGGTAGGTGAAACAAAACGTGAAAATGCAGCATCTATGGCTGCGGGTGCCATGAACGGTTGTTTTGGTGAAATCACGAGTGGGTTAGTCAGCAGTGAGTATGGCCGACTGAAAGTTGATATGGATATCAAGGCAAAAAGTGGATGGGAAAACTGGTCTGAAAGGTTATCAGAAGCATCTGGAATGCATGATGATCTCCTAACAGCGAAAGGCACTCATGTTATTTTAAACTCGGCGGGTATGGCTGAGGTTGATACAGTAAATTATGAAACTATTGAGGCAACACTGCAGCGTTACAACGAACCTTATGAGACAGTCTCGGCCTCTAACGTTCCCTGGATTAAAGCCAATGATTTAGTTCGCCCGATGCAAGCTTTATATATTCCAGCAGAAAATGCGGTGAATTCACATCTTCTGCTGGAAAAGCTGGATGCCGCTTTTCTGGGAAAAGGCGGAGAAGTTATCAATGAAAATGCAGCCGAAATATTAACAGAAGCTGATGTGGCGACTGGCGTTAAATTAACGGATGGCACTTTAATATCGGCAGACAATGTTGTGATTGCAGCCGGTGTGCATTCGTTAGATTTGCTTGATGCTTATCCAGAAGTTAAAAAACGCATCCCTCCTATGTTTGCAGGGTACGGTGTTTCTATTCTGGCGAGGTTAAAGCCTGGGCATCAAGTACCTGACAGTGTAATCAGAACGCCAAACAGAGCCTTTGCCTGTGGTTTACATTGTGTACCCAGAGAGAAAGATCTGCTTTATATAGGCGCGACAAATATTTTGGCTGAGTCACCAAGGAAAAACGCATTGATATCTGATGTTCAGTTTCTGCTGGACTGCGCATTAGACCAATTACATCTTGATTTGAATGACGCAGAAGTGGAAGCCATTCAAGTTGGTAATCGGCCTATTCCTGCTGACGGTTATCCGTTAATTGGGCAATGTCATTTCAAAGGATTGTGGTTAGCGACAGGAACCTACCGTGACGGATTGCACCAGTCACCATTATTGGCTGCTTATATGGCCGATAAAATTCAGGGTCGCCGGCCAGAAATAAACCTGGATGTCTTCTCGCCTATTCGGAAGCCATTACCAGGGTTATCTCGTGAAGAAACCGTGAAAGAAACGGTAAAACAAATGTTTGCTACCGGTTACGAATTTCGCTGGGATATCAAACCCTACTGGCTACCGTTACTCGACAAAGGCATGACGGGCTATTATGCCGATCTCATTGAGAGCCTTCACCCAAGCTATACACCGCCACCAGAGTTGGTCGCTTTCTCATATCTTTATCGGTCGATGTATGACCGTCTGGCGGAATATTATGAGGCTTGGTCATGAAACAAGCGCAAATTGAGCAGACATTTCAGCATGAACTCCAGAGTCTGATTGCATCGGGCGTCTGGGATCCTTATGGGGATTTTCAAGCGATAGCAAAGAAATATATGTCGTCTGATGCGGTATTGTCTGAATCTGATGTTGCTTGCTTTCGCTCCGATCTGAAGGAAAGAGCACATCGTATCCCGTTAGGTCATATCCTTGGGTACAGTGACTTTATTGATTGCCGATTTGTTGTTGGAACCGGGGTATTTGTACCGCGTCAGCAAAGCGCAATGCTGCTTGAATGGCTAAAAACACAGCTCCACGCTGAGTCCGAGGCGGTTATTTACGATTTGTGCTCGGGAACGGGGGCTATCGGTATATCAGCATGGCGGCAATACCGGAATGCAACGGTTTATTGTTTGGAAAATGATGAAACTGCGTATCAGTATCTGTGCCGTAATATTCATCGTCTCGCGGATGAAGGCAGCGTCGTTGCACTGAAAAAAGACATTACCGACCTCACATTTTTTCTGGATAAGAGTCAAAGTGTGGATGTTGTGATATCGAATCCTCCTTATGTCCCTGAATCAGAGAGCTTATTGCCTGAGTGGGGAAAATATCACCCGGAAAATGCCATTTACTCAGGCCAAGATGGCAGCGAGATTATCGACGCCTCATTGCGTCTTGCAGAGATTGTACTGAAGCCTGGCGGTACTGTGATTGTCGAACACGGGGAATCACAAATACCTATGGTGCAAGACCTATTTTCCCGATATCAGTTTGAGTCTGTGCTCACTCATACCGATCCCCTTTTTTCTGATCAGACTGGGCCAGCAGTGATGACAGTAGGTACAAAAAAATGACGAGTGTTAATAAAGAACAATTGCATGACAGCAATTGGATGTCCATCCGTAGTACCCGTACAACGGATGCTTTCGAACAGGCCTCCGGAGAGGGATTAACCTCTTTTATTGTGACGGAACGTTGTGGTAAGCAAGTTATTTTGGATGATGGAAAGTTATACACAGAATTCATTTCTTGCTCTTACTTAGGTTTGGAGTCCCATCCATTATTAATAGAGGCGGCATATCAGGCACTTCATCATGTTGGTATACATTTATCGGCAAGCCGGAGTGCGATGAGTCCTGTGTACTTGCCACAACTGGAAAACCTGTTGCAGGAGATGTATCAGGGTAACTCAGTCACTGTGTTTACTTCGACCAGTAATGCGCATTTAGGTGTTTTACCTTTATTGGGTAGTGGCAATATGCACCTTTACCCGACTAAATCAGCGGTTCGCTGGCTGGTTGATAAAACGGCTCATGCTTCAATGCAGGTGTTGCGTGGATTACTTGGTCAGTTTGGGCAGGTCGTACGTGTTGATACGAATGATACGGAATCGTTAACGACAACATTAAAGCAATGTCAGCTTGAGCGAGTAACACCTATATTGTTGATTGATGGTGTCGGTTCGATGTCAGGATTACTTCCTGTCAGAGCGCTATCTGAATTGCTCAATCAATACGAAGGATATTTATATGTTGATGATGCACACGGTATTTCTATTTCAGGTAAATACGGTGCAGGCTACGCGTATGAGAATCTTGAACACCGCTTACCTGATAATACATTAATAGCCGGGTCATTAAGTAAGGCGTTTGGTGGTGCCGGCGGTTTCATTGTTCTGCGCAAAGATTATAATAATGAACAGCTTAAGGCATTAGCGAACCCGCTTGTATTTGGCCATACCGTACCCGTCCCGCTTCAGGCGGCGAATGTTGCTGCCGCAAAGATCCATCTTTCTTCTGAAATAGATGAATTACAAGCTGCATTATGGCAAAACATCAACAGATTCGATGAGAAAGTTGAAAGCGTAATGATGAACTCCGGACAGAGAGCACCAATCAGAGGCGCTTACTTTGCTAGTGAACAGCAAGGTTTAACGGCCGCGACAGCTTTACGGGAATCCGGGTTAATTATGTTTCCTGTTTTTTATCCTATCGTAGAAACCAATAAAGCGATGTTACGTTTTGCCATTTCAGCCAATCATAGCCACGAGCAAATTGATTATCTGGCCAATAAGTTAAATGCCCTTATCGGGTGATTTGATAATAAATCCTGGAAGTAACAACCAACCTGGAATCAAACGTCTTTTTAATGTTGGTGTACGTTGGTTGTTATGCGTTCTTTATTTGAAGTTTAAGTCGAAGGTAATGGCATGGTTGTTAATAATCAGATGAATGATGACGTTGTGGTTCGTGAATTAAAACCTTACAGAGATAAGCTGGATGTAATTAACGAACAGATCATTGCGTTACTGGCAAACCGTATGGAGATTTGTCGGACAATTGCGAACGTTAAAGCCCGAGAAAACATTCCAATGATGCAAAAAGGCAGAGTCGAATTCACGTTGAATAAAATGAAATCGCTCTCAGCGAACTATCAGTTAAATCCGTCTTACATTGAGGATATTTTTGAACGTATTATCCATGAAACTTGTGAAGAGGAACTTGTCATAATAAAAGCCTTGTCAGAAGTCAAAGAGAAGTGAACCATGAATATTCTGATCATTGATAATTACGATTCCTTTACGAATAATATTTCTCAGTATGTTTTCGAACTGACAGGGATCATGCCGACGGTAGTACCGAACTCTGCATCATACGCTTCATTGAATATTGATTTTTTTTCGGGTGTTATTCTTTCACCTGGCCCGGGGCACCCTGCCTGTGACGAAGATTTTGGCGTATGCGGTGAAGTCATTGATAAATGCAGCATTCCAATTTTGGGTATTTGCCTGGGACATCAAGGGATAAATACCAGATTTGGCGGCCATGTCTCCCATGCGCCATCACCGGTTCATGGCTATAAAAGCCAGATTATTCATAATGGCGAAGGCTTGTTTTCTGGCATCCCCCAGTCGTTTAATGTGGTCCGCTATCACTCCCTGATATGTACGGAGGTTCCCGATTGCCTTGACGTTACGGCCCGCACAGCAGACGGGTTAATCATGGGCATTGCGCATCGCGAAAAACCGATATGGGGAGTCCAGTTCCATCCGGAGTCGATTGAATCAGAGTATGGACACACTCTGATTGGTAATTTCATTAACATGATTAATCGCGGTGAACCGGCTGGTTGCGATTCTGATGCCGACAATGAAATACATCGTGTTATCAAAGAAGCGGCGGGTACATTTTCATTGGGAGTGAACTATGAGCCCCTGAAAATGACGATGAGTGTCTCTGACATTTTTTCGCGTTACTTTTCGGGCAAAACATCTGCATTTTGGCTCGATAGTGAAATGGCTGATGCGCGGTCTGCCAGGTATTCGTTAATGGGCAGTGGACAGCCCGATGAAGCCATTGTGTTTCGCTATGAGGTCGGTACACGCACATTACATCTGAGTGGCCCCTGCGGGGACAGTGATATCCAGGGGGATTATTTTGAGCTGATGGATCGCATTGTAGCCTTTCTGAAACCGGATTCAGAAACTGAGGCACTGATGCCCTATGGTTGCGGGCTGGTTGGTTATTTGGGCTATGAACTGAAAGCCCTGATGGGCAGTAACAATAACCACTGTTCTTCCACACCCGATGCGCTGTTTTTTTTACCTCAGAATTTACTGATTTTTGATCATCAAGAGCAAACTGCTTACCTCTGTCATCTATGGGGGGAGCCGATGACGTTTTCTCTGGAAGCCGCACAACAGAGCCCTCAGCAAGGTGCGTCATCGTTTCAGCCTGGACCAGTGCCTGAGCAGTCGCTGGAGCTGGAAGACAGTGCGGAAGTGTATATCGATAAAATTCATCGTTGTCTGAAAGAAATCCGGGACGGCGAATCTTATGAAATATGCCTGACAAACCGGGCGCGTCTGCCATTTAGCGAAGACGAGCTTTCCGCCTATATGAAGATGCGTTCGGCAAGCCCCGTACCTTATGGGGCTTATATGAAAACGCCAGATTTTGCGATCTTAAGCGCTTCACCTGAAACATTTTTGCAAATTGATTCGAATCGTACAGTGACATCCAAGCCAATTAAGGGCACCCGCCCCAGAGGAAAGACGGAGGCACAGGATGAGGTCTTGAAGCACGAGCTGGCTTGCTCTGAAAAGGATCGGGCAGAGAATCTGATGATCATTGATTTGGTCAGGCATGATCTGAATAGTATCTGTACCCCCGGGACGGTACATGTACCCAAAGCTTTTGATATTGAAACCTACAGTTCGGTCCACCAACTGGTATCAACGATTGAAGGGCAGCTCAAACCCAATATCGGAACGTTTAATGCAATTAAAGCGTGTTTTCCGGGCGGATCAATGACCGGAGCACCCAAGCGGCGCACTATGGATATTATCGATGGTCTGGAATCTTCCGCCCGGGGAATCTACGCCGGAAGCCTGGGTTGGGTTGGGATGAATGGATGCACGAATTTAAGCATTGTTATTCGAACCGCAGTGGTGAAAGAGGGGATGGCAGAATTTGGCATTGGCGGGGCAATCGTTTCTGCTTCTTCTCCCGTTGAAGAGATGGAAGAAACCTTAGTGAAAGCCAGTGTGCCGTTTTATTCCTTAACAGCAAGCACGGAGACAAAACATTGAGCCAATATGTAATATTCGGTGGTGCGGGTGTCGTTGGACAATTCATGGCAACACTTCTTGAGTCTGAAGGCTATTCGGTTACTGTGGCTGATCAAGTTGCGCCCGCATACAAGGTGGATCATGTTATCTGCGATGTACGGCATCTTGATCCCGTACTGACAGAAAAGATAAAAGCGGCTTCTGGTGTGGTTTTTGCTCTGCCTGAATCGGTAGCAGCAGCGTCTTTGGCGGTTTACGCACCGTTATTGACGTCTGTGGATGTCGTCGTTAATACCTGCTCGGTACAGGTGCCATTCCATCAGATCGCGGCAGATTGCCTGCCGTCCGTCAGTGTTGTCGGGGTGAATCCCATGTTTTCACCCAAACTGGCTTGTCACGGACGTCCGGTCATCGTTTGCGAACAGGTTCAGAGCCAAGCGGGAGCCATGATGTCGGCACTGCTCGCCAGACAGGGAATGGATGTCTCGCAGATGAATCCAAGCGATCATGATAACAACATGGCGCTTTGTCAGGCGTTGCCGCATGCTGCAATTCTGTCCTTCCTGACAGCCTTAGTTGACGAAGGCTGTGATATCAAGGTTATCTACCAAATCGCTCCGCCTCCCATGAAAACATTATTAAGCTTGGCGGCCAGGATCCTCGCCAATGAGCCTGAAACCTACTGGGATATCCAAGCCTATAACCAAGCTGCCAGTAAGCAGCGCGACAAGCTGATGGCTTCACTCTCAATATTAAATACGCAGGTAGAAAGCAATGATTTTTCGGCTTTTGTCTCTCAGTTGGATGATTCCAAACAACATTTAAAGGAAATACTGCCTCAATCTGAGAAAGAGGCAGAGTGTATTTTTCAGACACTAATGACTCTTAACACGGGAGGACAAGATGAGCTCAGCCGCTAATCCACTGGTTGCTATTTTGAAAGATCGCTCAAAAGCACTGGCACTGTTTGTCATTATGCTGCCAGTACTTTTGGTGACTATCGATAACACTATTCTGAACTTTTCATTACCGCGTATCGCGTCTGCACTGAGCCCTTCCGCGGCTCAGCAATTGTGGATTATTGATGCTTATTCCATTGTCCTGGCCGGACTGCTGGTCACTATGGGGGGAGCCGGTGATCGACTCGGCCACAGGAAAATGCTGTTTATCGGCTGTAGCGGTTTTGCCGCTGTATCTCTGGTTGTCGTGTTTTCTCAGCAGGCCTGGCATCTGATTGCTGGTCGAGCGGTGCTGGGTTTCTTCGGGGCGATGATTTTACCTGCCACCTTGGCTTTGATTCGTTCGGCGTTTGAAGACAGAGAAGAAAGACGCATAGCTGTGGCCGTTTGGGCAACGTGCCTGACAATTGGCTCGGCGCTGGGTCCTTTGGTGGGCGGTGTGTTGCTGCAGTATTACGATTGGCAATCTGTATTCTTAGTTGCATTGCCATTTTTAGCACCAGTCATACTTTTTGCACCTTTCTGTCTTCCTGAATCGGAGAAGCAACCTGCATTCAGCATTGACTACTGGAGCATTACTTTAAGTCTGGTGGCTATGGTGAGCCTGATGTTTGCGCTGAAACATGGTGCGACGGAAGGCATAGATGCATTGGCTATCTCGACCTTTATCTGCGGTCTGGTGTTTGGTGTGCTGTTTGTACGCCGGCAATTGGCATTAAAAGATCCCTTGCTGGATCTCAAGTTGTTCACCATCCCGGCATTTTCAGTGTCAATTGCGGTGAATCTGGTCAGCCTGGGACTGCTTATCGGATTTATCTACCTTGCAACACAGCTGATGCAAATTGTACTAGGCAGCTCCCCGTTAGTGGCCAGCCTGAATCTAGTACCGGGGCAGGTGTTAGCGATTGTCGCTGGGATGGCTGTTGTCCCGGTTGTACAGCGTATCGCACCCAACCGGGTGATTGCGTTTTGTCTGGTATTAGCCGGCGTAGCGTTTATGGTTTTCGCTCTGTTTGATATTTCGATGCTGACAATTGCAGTCGCGTTTGCATTATTGAATATTGGGGTGGCAGCTATTACGACTGTGACCAATGACCTGGTTCTGTCTTCGGTTCCGCCAGACAGTGCCGGCAGTGCCTCTTCCGTAAGTGAAACAGCTTATGAAGCCGGTGTGGTGTTAGGTACTACCCTTATTGGTGGCGCGGTAGCCTGGTTATATCGTGCGAATTTTGTGGCACCTGCAGGTATTGATGTGTCTGTGGCTATGCAGGCAAAAGAAACCTTACCCGGGGCATACGCAGTGAGCCAGACGTTGAACAGTGAGTGGGCAGATTCTCTGCTCGAGTCTGCGTCGATTGCTTTTACGCAAAGTGTACAGCTGGTCAGCCTGGGCGTTGCGGTGACTGTGCTGGCTGTGGTGTTGGTTGTACTTAAATACCTGAAGCTACCGAGCTCGGAGAGTGCCGAATTGGCGACTGAAATGCAAGACTGAGAGCAGAAACGCGGCCCTTTTTAAAGGGCCGTTTTTTGTTTTGAATGACTTATTCAGCATCGCTGACGTTTTCGACACTATAGTGTATCGGTAAGTAAAATTTTAAGGAGTGGTGATATGCCGCTTACACAGTTGGATAGTCGCACTGCATTGATTGTGATTGATCTGCAAAAAGGCATCGTGGGGCTTCCCCTGGCGCATGATGCAGGAGTCGTCGTGAAACATGCCGCCCGGCTGGCAGAGGCGTTTCGCTGCCATCAGTTACCGGTTGTACTGGTGAATGTGGCTGGCAGTGCCCCCGGACGTACAGAGCAGCCCCGTGCCGGAGGCACACCTGCCAGCGACTGGGCGGAACTGGTACCGGCAATGACGCCGCTGGCGAATGATATCTGTATCACTAAGCGATGCTGGGGCGCGTTCAGCCATACTGGCCTGGAAGAAACACTCAGCGCCTTGTCCGTAACCCAGGTTGTGGTGGTCGGTATCGCAACCAGTATCGGTGTGGAATCAACCGCCCG
The DNA here is from genome assembly GCF_022014395.1 of Photobacterium sp. WH77. NCBI lineage: Bacteria > Pseudomonadati > Pseudomonadota > Gammaproteobacteria > Vibrionales > Vibrionaceae > Photobacterium > Photobacterium sp. WH77. The sequence goes on from NZ_JAKLTE010000001.1 coordinate 301,674, forward strand.
TCAGGCGTATGAACTCGGGCTGAATGTCTCCTTATGTACCGATGCCATGACAGATGTGAATGTGTATGCCCACCATAATTCGCTGGAACGCATTTTCCCCCGTCTGGGCGAGACAGGAACCTGCGAGGAACTGCTGGCCCTGCTGGACACACGCTAGCGCATCAAGGCCGTAGGGCACAGGCCAGACAGTCCTAAGTTATTAACTACTCTAGCTGGGTTGGATGTCCAGTCCTGCAAGGCGGTGCCAGTAACCGTTACAGTGGATGTGATCCGTCACCGGGCAGGTGGTTCCTGTTAATTCGGCCTGTTTGAATGCACTGAGCGTGGCCAGAATATCCTCTGCCATCGGGCTGATGCGTACCACATCCACCAGTCCGTCCATGCTTGCGAGATCCTTGATCAGGTTATAACAGTAGCCGGATTGCGTCTGAATACCATTCAGGGTGAACAGTCGCTGGCCTTCCTGACTGTTTGCGGCCAGGCCTTGCGGGTAATGAATGCAGCAGGTCTGACAGTCGTCTTTGGCTTTGCCTTCCGCTCTGGCCGTAAAGCAACGGGCGGAATAGGCCAGCGGCAGATAGCCATAACTGAACACTTCCGTTTCAAACCGGTGACGAATGCCCATTGCAGCACAGTCGTGCAGAATGTTATTCAGCCAGTCCCGTGACAGCTCTACCGGCATGCACCAGCGTGTCATGCCTTGTCTGACAAAAAGCTGTAAGGTCTGCGCGTTATAACAATTGACTGCCGGGCCAACCACAAAGGGGACGTTTTGCTGATGGGCGAGATGGATGGCGGAGACATCATTCGCTTCTATACTGAATTCGCCGTTATCAATGTACTTTTTCATGACATTGATCTCACTGGGCGCTTCCAGCAAAGCTTGTGTGGAAAGTACCACCTCTTTGCCTGCGGCTGCCAGTTCCCGGGCCAATACTATCCAGTCGGCGGGCTTCATCAGCCGCCGCTTCGCACAAACGGTTTCGCCCAGATACACAATATCGGCGTCACTGCTCCGGGCGGCGTGATAGAAAGAGTCGACATCCGTTTTAGGCCAGAAGTAGAGCAGCGGCCCCAATGAATATTTCATGTTTATCTCCTGTTATTGCCATTGTCGCTGGTAAGCGCCCAGTGTGGTTTGTGCCCCTTCCGACAGACGACTGAGCGTGTTGTCCCATTGCTGCTGAACCTGATAGGCATCGGGATTGGCCTGGTAACTGTCGATCGCCTGCCGCCAGGTTCGGGTCACTTGCTCGACATAAGCCTGGCTGCGTTGTCTGCCTTCAATTTTGACCGAGGCAACCCCTGTCCTGAACAGCTCAGGAAGCAGACTGAGGGTATTGAGGCTGGTCGGCGCCTCCAGAACATGTCCTCGCTGGTTCAGTCCGTTTACTTGCGTATCAAATCGCCCTTTGCATAAGGTGGGATAGCCGGCTTTCTCATCCTGACGGTAACGGTCAATCAATATACCGTTCAGACGTGATTCCAGTCCGTCCCCGGTTTCCTGCCAGCGGACAAATTTAGCCGGAGAGCAGGCTCCGGCTGTGTTTGGCGACTCACCGGTCAGATAAGAGGATAAATAACACCGGCCTTCAGCCATGATGCACAAACTGCCAAAAGCAAAGACTTCAAGCTCGACCTCGCTATGGCGGGCAAGCTGTTTTACCTGGTGGATAGACAGCACGCGAGGCAGTACGACCCGCTTTACGTTGAAGTGAGTACGGTAAAACGCAATGGCTTCTGTGTTGGTAGCCGAGGCCTGAACCGACAGGTGCAGTTCCAGCTCAGGATAGCGGCGGGCGGCATAGTCCAGGACCGCGATATCAGCCACAATCAGGGCATCGACGCCCAGTGCGGCGGCTTTATCGACAGCCTGCTGCCAGCGGCTGAAACCGTCGGGATGGGCAAAGGTGTTGAGGGCAACATGCAGTTTCCGGTTGTGCTGGCGGACATAGTCTGCGGCTTGTTCGAGTCGTCGGCCGTCAAAGTTCAGGCCGGTAAAATGGCGGGCATTGGTGTCATCTTTGAAGCCGATGTAGACCGCATCGGCGCCATTATCGATGGCGGTCTTGAGTGCGGGTAAATTGCCGGCCGGACAGAGCAGCTCCATACCTGGGCTCCTTGAGTGTCGAAAGAAGGGGACATCATAAAAAGCTGGCGGGAGACGATCTTGATATCACGCAGGTTTTTTCTCGTTTTTAACCGCTATACCCCTTTGGGGTGAACTGCGCTTGTCCGGGTTATTGATGTATCGCAGTAAGTGCCGTCTTGATTTCCCGTAAGCTGATGCCATCACAATGTTGGAAGAGGGATTCACAGTGTATTTGCAGACTTTGCCGGGCTTACCTGAACTGGCACCGCAGTTGTTGAAATACCATTGCAGGCTGACACCGTTTTTTGTCCATAAGAGACTGATAGAACAGGCGCTGGCTGTGGTGTTCAAAGAGGCGCTATCCGACGGTGAACTGGATTTTCTGGCCGATCAGACGGTGACGATCACGATAGAAGATCTGGATTGGTCGTTCACCCTCACACTGAATTCCGGAAGGCTGGTGGTGTTACCCTCTGTTCCGGCACCAAATGCGCTGATGAAAGCCAGCAGCCAGGATTTGTTACGTATAGCCGCCCGTAAGGTGGATCCTGATACGCTTTTCTTCCAGCGCCGGTTAATGATGGCGGGAGATACTGAGCTCGGTCTGGCGGTAAAGAATCTGCTGGACAGCCTTGAACCGGAGCGCTTGCCTAAGTCGTTACACTGGCTGCTGACCAAAGCAGCAACATTGTACGGCACTGAATAGGCTGTCATACAAATATCACAGTGGCTGTTTATGCTGCTTGCAGCAAAGGGATGCGGGTATGAACAGGCATGGATGCAGTAAAGCGTCAAACCCGGCTATTCACGGCTCAATGGGTGGTAAAGCTTCACTCGTTCATTGAGCAGCAATGGCGGGGAAAATTATTGTATTTCGGGGCGCAGTCAGCCGTGGTGCTGGCTGTGCTCTTGCTGTTGGTCTGGAGTCTCAGTCCGGCGTCGACGGTCGCGACGATGTCAGCATACAATCAGGTGTCTTGTCGTGATATTGGCGCAGCCCAGGGGCGGACGAGCGCAACCGAACCGCTGCGGGTCTTTACTCCGGTACACCAGCTGGCACTGCCGATACTGAAAAAACTGTGTTCGCAACCTGCCATTCAGAGCGCGTATGCTGGTGTCAGCGTGTTCTGGCAATCGCGCAGCGAGTTCGTTCCGGCGCAGATTTACAGTCAGTTTTACGATGTCATGTGGGGGCGGGATTATGTGCTGAACGGCATGAGTCCGAGCTATCTGGATTACTATCAGCCAGTGCTGATCTTACCCAGCTATGATGTTTACTGGTACGCCAGATCGGCAGATTTTCGGGGCACTAAAGACGATTTTACCCAGCTGACTCTGGGGCTGCTGGATGATCCGTTCAGTCTTTCCGGTTATCAGCTACCCATGAATCAGCTGAACAGCCTGCCACTGGCGGCGGATTCGGTGCACATTGCTTTTTACCCGTCGCGGCAAGCCTTGGCTGAGGCATTGCTGGCCGGTCAGGTTGATGTCGTTGCGGACACGAGTTTCAGCACGCTGTCGCAATCTTCTGCAGTGCTGTCCAAAGTCATGATTGCCAGCCAGGTATACTCCGGTGCCTGGTATGCCAGCTCTCGCGTATCTTCACCTCAATCCTTAATCGCCATTAAAGACGGGTTGTCGTCTTTGCGATAAAGCTGCTACTCAGGTTATTACCCATGAAACGAATTCACTGTTTGCCTCTGATGTGGCTGGTGGTGTTCTACGCCCTGGCCATTGCGCTGGTATCTTCATTCGGCCGCTATCAGGAATATCTGCAGATCATCTCTGACAGAGTGCAGCCTGTGATGGCTGAGGCCTGGCAGGACAGTGCGGATTACCAGTTACCTGAAGCACTGGAAGTTATTCTGATCCGGCGGCTGGAAGGCGAGCTGGATGCCGTATCGGGCAACAGGTTGTCGTCTCAGATCCAGCAATGTCACAGCCATATTTACCGGTTTGGAGCTCAGGGGGAGCAGATATCGGCAGAAAACAGCCGCTGGTTACCCTGGACCATGACCTGGCTGATCGCTGCGCAGGGGGCGCAGCAAACCTGGCTGGACATTGATTGCCGGATAAATTGGCTGCCCTGGCTGAGCCTCAGTCTGGGGCTGGCATTGCTCACTGTGGCAGGCTGGCACCTCATCGGCCAGCCGCTTAAAGCAGAAGACAGAGTGCTGATGGCGCTTTTCTTACAGCCAAGTGCGGCCGCAGGCCAGCAGGACGGCTTGTTGAAACGCTCGGCAGTCAAAGCGGGCGTGCTCCATTTCCGGCAGACTTATCCTAACCGCCAGGTCAACCCGGCGATTTTGCGGGCGCTTATCAGCACAAACCGGGCAATATTCAGTTCGCCGCAGCAATGTGTGGTGTCTTTGCTGGCGCGTGCCAGCCAGCCCCCAGAGCTGCACTTTGATCTGACCGGCGGCAAAGTTCAGGTGACACTGGCTGGCATACCCTTGGCCTTGTCCGTCACCCCGGCGTTGTACTTATTATGGTATGCCGGCAAGCGGCGCGATGAGACAGACGGCGGATGGGTCAGAAATCCGCCTTCCAATAAACCGGACCCGGTGCTGGCGCAGTCTCTGCTTGAGCTGATGTATCACTATGGCGGCCATGGACGGGCTATTCGTGAGCTGGAACAGGCCGGACTGAAAGCCAAATCCCTCGATCAGAACCGCAGCAAAATCAAGGAAGCACTGTCAGCTGCCACAGGTGAGGAAGTCGCGGAGGATTGTCTCTTTGAAAGCCGGAAACCGGGCGACAATCCCCAGACCGAATACCGTTTGAAGATATCGCCAGAAAAAATCAGCCTGTCAAAGCAGGATGTATAAAGTGTTGAAAATGCTGACTAAAATTTTAAAGATATCTCTAATTCTGCCATCGCCGCCGATGTCACAGAGCCGTCATCTTATTTCGCAACAGTAAGCGCAGCCTCCCGGGACAGGGAGAATGTGTTGAACTTACAATAGGAATAACGATGAAACGCACCATGGAAAAAATGCTGACCGCCAGCCTGCTATCTGCCACTGTGATCAGTGCGCCAGTAATGGCCCTGAATATTGTGCTGACCAACGACGACAGCTGGGATACGCAAAATATTCAGATCATGAAATCGGCCCTGATTGACGCCGGGCATAGTGTGATCATGTCTGCCCCCTGTACCGGACAAAGCGGCAAAGGTGGTGCGATGACCTTCCTGAAACCTGTCAGTGTGGATGAAACAAAAGCGGCACAGCAGGAATTCTGCGTCGGTGACACAGACACCAGCGTGGCGTTTGCTGATTACGCCGAAGGCACGCCTGTTATGGCGGTTTTGTACGGTATCGATGTGGCCGCGCAGCGTCTCTGGGGTCAGGCACCAGATCTGGTGATCTCCGGCCCCAACGAGGGGAACAACCTGGGCTTCATGAATAACAACTCAGGTACTCTGGGGGCAACCATGGTTGCACTGAGCCGCGGGATCCCGGCGATAGCGGTCAGTGCCAATGAAAATACCGCACACGATGCCGATCAGTCTGAGCGGGTGGCGCATACCGTGGTCGAGGTGGTGGCTAAGCTGGCCAGCAGCCGCCCATCCGGTTCACCCTTGTTACCGGCTTACACCGGCCTGAATATCAATACCCCGGAAGAGATGGTCAATAATCTGGGCTATAAGTTTACCGATGTTGGCTGGAACGGCGGCGGTATTGAGTTCAAGTTCAGCGACGATCTGTCAGGCGATGCGGTGCTGATTGGCTATATGGTGCAAAAACTGATGGCGGGCGGCATGGATCAGTCTACTGCCAAGGCCACCGCGCAGACGGCGATGCAGGGTAAGCAAGGGCTGTCGTTCAGCATGGGGGATGCCGGAGATACCAACGCCAACTCGGAAGGCAATGCGGTGAAGGCGGGCTATATCACAATCAGTACCATAGACGGTAATGTCCAGGCGGCGCGAGCCAAGGTGTCACTGACTGAGCAGCGTTTGCTGGGTCTGAACTAGGAGGCTGCTATGAGAAACTATTCACGTCTTCTGTGCCTGATGCTGGGGCTTTTTCTGGCGGGGTGTAATGGCTCAGACAAGGACAGCAGCGCAGACAGTGGTAAAGAGAGTGGCGCTACAGATACCGGCCAGGCTGCGCTGAGCGGGGTGTATCGCGCTGTGGCTCAAGATACCGCCGGCAATCTGGTTGAGGTGCAGCTCATCGCTGAAAGCGGTCGGCTGCCGTTACTGACCTTGTGGGATGACAGGGAGCACCAAAGCTCATTTCTGGCGGAAAAACCAACGGGTGAGCAGGGGCAAACTGGCTATTATTTTGCCGAATTACAGTATCAGTGTCAGGCACAACAAAATGTCTTCGTGTGTGACACCCCTGAAGGCACAACTCGCCTGGCCGCCGATTCGTCGTCTGCTCAACACGCTGGCTTTGTGGCAGGCCAGTACCAGGCGGTCTGGGACGGACAGCTTTACACACTGAGTTTGGATGAACAGGGCAATGCCAGTATTGCCGGTCTGCACTGTGAGTCTGGTGCGCGCTTTTCGGCATCGGCTTCGCTGGAAACTGTCCGGGTGATGACAGTGGCAGGCAACAACGGCTGTCAGTTACCGCTGTCCCGGGCTTATGCTGACACTGTGGTCGATAACGATGTGCTGTACAGCATTAATCTGCAGACCGAACACCCGGGCTTTCCCCAGGTATGGGTAAAGATTGCCGGTTAGAAACAGACGGTTCAGTTAGTGTCGAACTCGCGGCGGCAGGAGGGTTTTGCCCGTCTTGTCGCCGATTTTCGTTCAGTTATTCTGCCTGGTTCGCGCATCGGAAGCAGCTTGAGTGGCGAGTGACTGTTTCTTTGCGCAGACTTTGCGTATAATTCCGCCATCATATACCCAAGTCATTCCCTACTGCCTGTTACGGCACAGAAGAGCAAACAGAGGCCAGGATGTAACCACAGGTTAATCAGCCATCACCCGGCTTGTTCCGGGCAAGACTCAACTGACATACCGGGCGCTGCGTTTTAACCTACCTCGCCTGGGCTGACTTAATTCGATAACTGGATCTTCACTGAATATGTCTTTTTTAACTGAAGTGGGTAAACGCCGCACGTTTGCCATCATTTCTCACCCGGATGCGGGTAAAACCACCATTACTGAAAAAGTCCTGCTGTTCGGAAACGCCTTGCAGCGTGCCGGTACGGTCAAAGGCCGCGGCTCTAACCAGCACGCTAAGTCGGACTGGATGGAAATGGAAAAAGAGCGTGGTATCTCGGTCACTACCTCTGTGATGCAGTTTCCGTACAACGAGTGTCTGGTCAACCTGCTCGATACCCCGGGGCACGAAGATTTCTCGGAAGATACCTACCGCACACTGACCGCTGTGGACTCTTGTCTGATGGTGATAGATGCCGCGAAAGGTGTCGAGGAGCGGACCCGTAAGCTGATGGAAGTCACCCGTCTGCGTGACACGCCTATCGTGACCTTTATGAACAAACTTGACCGTGACATCCGCGATCCGATGGAATTGCTGGATGAAGTGGAAAGTGAGCTGAACATTGCCTGTGCGCCGGTCAGCTGGCCGATTGGCTGTGGTAAAGAGTTCAAAGGCGTCTATCACATTCACCGTGACGAAACCATTCTGTACGCCACCGGTCAGGGTCACACTATTCAGGAAGTCCGGATTGTGAAAGGTTTGGACAACCCTGAACTGGATACGGCTGTTGGCGAGGATCTGGCCGGTCAGTTGCGTGAAGAGTTGGAACTGGTGCTGGGTGCATCGCACGAATTTGATCGTGAACTGTTCCTGAAAGGGGAACTGACGCCGGTATTCTTCGGTACGGCACTGGGTAACTTTGGTGTTGACCATATGCTTGACGGCCTGACTGAGTGGGCACCTGCGCCGCTGCCGCGTCAGGCGAATGAGCGCGATGTTGAAGCCACGGAAGAGAAGTTCTCCGGCTTCGTGTTCAAGATTCAGGCCAATATGGACCCGAAACACCGCGACCGTATTGCCTTTATGCGCATTGTATCGGGCACTTATACCCAGGGCATGAAAATGAACCATGTCCGTATCGGCAAGAACATCAGCATTTCGGATGCTGTGACTTTCATGGCCGGTGACCGCTCCCGTGCTGAAACCGCCTATGCCGGTGACATCATTGGTCTGCATAACCACGGGACGATTCAGATTGGCGATACCTTTACCCAAGGGGAAAATCTGAAATTTGCCGGTATTCCGAATTTTGCTCCTGAGCTGTTCCGCCGTATCCGCCTGCGCGATCCGCTGAAGCAGAAACAATTGCTGAAAGGCCTGGTGCAGCTGTCGGAAGAAGGTGCGGTGCAGGTATTCCGTCCGCTGCTCAACAATGATTTGATCGTCGGCGCCGTCGGTGTGCTGCAGTTTGACGTTGTCGTGGCCCGTCTGAAGGCGGAATACAATGTCGAAGCCATTTACGAAAGCGTTAACGTGGCAACGGCACGCTGGGTAGAATGTGGCGACGGCAAGAAATTCGAGGAATTCCGCCGCAAGAATGAAGTGAATCTGGCGCTGGATGGGGGTGATAACCTCACTTACATCGCACCGACTATGGTGAACCTCAATCTGGCGAAAGAGCGTTTCCCAGAGGTGGACTTCCGCGCCACCCGCGAGCATTAATGCCTGTCTGTTGACTTAAGGCTACGAAAGAAAAAGCCTCTGATTTCAGGGGCTTTTTTTGTTCGGTTGGCATCATGTCTCTTCGCTCGCTTGATGTCACGCAGCTCAGGAATGATACTGTTCAGTATTCAAACTATTCCTGACATAATCATGCAGGCTGTCTGAATCTGAACTGCAAGGAGGAGAGCACTGTGTTAACTCTGATCCGCCGTTGGCTGGCTCACTATGATGCCTGGTGCGAGCGTATGGGCTTTGTGCCGGAAAACCGGCGCTGCTGTGCGCCCGTCCGCTATGATGAAGACGATGCCCGTCATCCGGCGCAGCGCGCTGCTAGGACAAGAGCGTGTCAGTCAGTGAAAAAGGATACCTCAGGTGCAGCTGATCGATAGTCACTGCCATTTCGATTTTCCGCCGTTTGCCGGTGATCCAGAGTCCTATCTGGCACAAGCCGGGCAGGCTGGCGTCAGCCATATCGTGATCCCATCGGTGGGGGCGCGAAACTGGCAGCCCATTCAGACACTGTGTGCCCGCACGGCATCCCCTGCACAGCCGGCACTCTTCTATGCGCTGGGCATGCACCCGTATTTTGCTTCCGAGCATGATGCCGACACACTGAGCCAGCTTGAGAACAGGCTGAAAAAGGTCAGTCAGGAGGCGGGCAACCGCTGTGTGGCTGTCGGGGAGTGCGGGCTGGATTTTGCTATCCCGAATGCAGACAGACAGCAGCAAAAGGGCTGGCTGATCAGGCAACTGGAATTAGCCAATCAATTTAACCTGCCGGTGATATTTCACTGCCGGAAAGCTTTCCCTGAACTGATGCAATGCCTGAAATCTTGCCCGCCAATTCGGGGAGGGGTTTATCATGCATTCAGTGGTAGTTTGCAGCAAGCGTCTCAACTTCTTGATCTAGGTATCAAAATTGGCGTCGGTGGTACGATCACCTATCGCAGAGCGAACAAAACTCGAACTACAATGACTCAGTTACCTCTCGATGCGATGTTACTGGAAACCGATGCGCCAGATATGCCGTTGGCCGGTTACCAGGGAGAGCCGAATCAGCCGGACAGAGTGGCGTTAGTGCTGGCGGCTCTGGCTGAACTGAGGTCAGAATCATTGGCGGCACTTGCTGCTGCTACTAGCAAAAATGCAGAAGTTTTGTTTGCACTGCCTTCTCAAACTTGATGATTTTGACATTTCTCTGGCTTTTCTTTATCCATCAGGCGGTGACTTGGTGTGACCTCTATCACACTTGATGTTCATCTTTCACTCGGTTTCCAATCAAAGTGTGATGTGTGCATTACATGCTGTAAGTTGCCATGCGTATAATGCGCCCGACTCTTGAGAGAGCCGAATTGTCGAGACGCCAAAATTTAACTATAGGGATGCCATAAACTATGAGCGTGTTTATGAGCCTGGTTGGGATGGTTGTACTGCTGCTTGTGGCTGTGCTGCTGTCTGATAACCGTAAAGCTATTAACTTACGTACTGTGGGTGGCGCGTTTGCCATTCAATTCTTCTTCGGCGCATTTGTACTGTATGTGCCGGTAGGCCGTGATGTGCTGTATGGTGCGTCGCAATTCGTTGCCAATGTGATCGGTTACGGTGATCAGGGGATTTCTTTCCTGTTTGGCGGTCTGGTATCAGGCAAGATGTTTGAAGTCTTCGGTGGTGGCGGTTTCGTTTTCGCCCTGAAAGTGTTGCCGGTTATCGTGTTCTTCTCTGCACTGATCAGCGTACTGTACTATCTGGGTATCATGCAGTTTGTGATTAACATTCTGGGTGGCGCACTGCAAAAAGCGCTGGGAACGTCCCGTGCCGAATCCATGTCTGCAACAGCTAACATTTTCGTGGGTCAAACTGAAGCACCACTGGTTGTGCGTCCGTTTGTACCTAAGATGACTCAGTCTGAGCTGTTCGCTGTGATGTGTGGTGGTCTGGCGTCTGTTGCCGGTGGTGTACTGGCCGGTTATGCCTCTATGGGTGTACCGCTGGAATACCTGATTGCAGCCTCTTTCATGGCGGCACCGGGTGGCCTGTTATTTGCCAAAATCATCAAACCTGAAACAGAAACGCCTGTGGATCAATTGGGCGTTGATAAAGATGATGAAGGTCACGATGACAAGCCTGCTAACGTCATTGACGCAGCGGCTGCGGGTGCCTCTTCCGGTATGCAACTGGCACTGAACGTCGGTGCGATGCTGCTGGCATTCATCGGTCTGATTGCCCTGATCAACGGTATTCTGGGCGGTATCGGTGACTGGTTCGGTATGCCTGAACTGACGCTGGAACTGATCCTGGGTTATGTCTTCCAGCCGCTGGCTTTCCTGATTGGTGTGCCTTGGAATGAAGCACAGGTTGCCGGTTCTTTCATCGGTCAGAAAATAGTCGTGAACGAGTTCGTGGCTTACCTGAACTTCACGCCGTACCTGAAAGATGTGGCTGATGGTGGTCTGCTGGTTGCTGAAACTGGTGTAGCGATGACTGAGAAGACCAAAGCGATCATTTCTTTCGCACTGTGTGGTTTCGCAAACCTGTCTTCTATCGCTATCCTGCTGGGTGGTCTGGGCGGTCTGGCACCAAGCCGTCGTCACGACATTGCCCGCTTCGGTATGAAAGCCGTTGCCGCAGGTACGCTGTCTAACCTGATGTCTGCAACGATTGCAGGTCTGTTCCTGTCACTGTAATTCAGTCAGAAACCGTCAGATTGAAAACGCCACAGCCTAGCTGTGGCGTTTTTTTTCGCCTTGCATTTTCTTTGCCGCTGACATTGGCGGCAGTCAACAGAATCAGTAACTATCTGAATCATTTTCAGTAAAAGCCGGTAAAAACCGTCAATTGACTCTTCCTTCACTCAGGCGGTACGCGCATGCTTAAGGGGTCAGCAGACACTTGGTTTTCTGCGGTCTACACTCTGTGAGTATTTCCAGACCGGATTGCATCGCACTCCCAGTCTGGTATCAACGACTGGAGTGATAGCATGCATGACGTGATAGTGGCTTTACTGGCAGGTGTGATAGTTGGGCTGATGTTTTCCGCGCTTAAACTGCCGATTCCGGCTCCCCCTGTGTTATCCGGGGTGATGGGCATTGTCGGTGTGTATATCGGCGGGCAGCTGTATCAATGGCTGATTGAACGTTTCTTTTCCTGAACAAGGTTCAGAATTGATCCGGACGGATAGATGACGATAGCCGCGTGCTGAATCAACACATTATCCACCCTGGGAAACGTCTATTGTATGGTTTGCCTCTGAGCTCCTTGGTAAAATGGCTGCGTTGAATCGCAGGTTGATGATATCTGCGTGTAAGTATCCTGATAATTCTGTGAATTAGGATGCAAAAATGAATGGCTGGCAAGGTGATGCCACCTTGCGCGGTGAAAAGGACGTCGATCGGGCACGCTGTAAAGGGCCTGAGTCTTCATGGAATCAAGTCCGCTTCTGTTTCTCTGAGGCTACAATCGGCAGAGTTACTACTGTCTGAGTGGGCAAAGTGAACAGAACACTTGGTAGAACATAATCGACTGGAGAAAGTCATGAGCGATTTAAAAACGGCTGCACTGCGTGCGTTAAAACTGATGGACCTGACCACACTGAACGATGACGATACCGATGCGAAAGTGATCGAACTGTGTAAGAACGCGAAAACCCCTGTCGGAAATACCGCGGCGATTTGTATTTATCCGCGTTTTATTCCGGTTGCTAAAAAGCAGCTGCGCGAGCAGGGCACGCCGGATGTTCGTATTGCTACAGTGACCAACTTCCCGCACGGCAACGATGACATTGACATTGCCGTTGCTGAAACCAAAGCGGCCGTTGCTTACGGTGCAGATGAAGTGGATGTGGTGTTCCCGTACCGCGCCCTGATTGCCGGTAACGAGGAAGTGGGCTTTGAGCTGGTTAAACAGTGTAAAGCCGCCTGCGGTGACATTCTGCTGAAAGTGATTATTGAAACCGGTGAGCTCAAAGAGCCGGCACTGATCCGCAAAGCCTCTGAAATTTCTATCAAAGCCGGTGCGGATTTCATCAAGACCTCAACAGGCAAAGTACCAGTGAACGCAACGCCTGAAGCGGCAGAGATTATGTTGACGGTAATCAAAGACATGGGCGTACAGAACAGCGTAGGCTTTAAGCCTGCCGGTGGTGTACGTACCGCTGAAGACGCACAGCAGTTCCTGGCGATGGCTGATCGTATTCTGGGTGCCGACTGGGCAGACAGCGCACACTATCGTTTTGGTGCATCCAGCTTGCTGGCAAACCTGCTCAATACGCTGGGTGAAGGCGAGAAAGCCGCAGAAGGCGGTTACTGATACCACAGGTATCGGTTGACCGATTCTGAACCTGATCTGTGGCAGCCGGCTCAACGGGCTGCCACAGGAAACTGCCAAATAAAGGGAAAGACCGCGCCTGTCTGCTCGTGCTGCTGACGCTGTTTGGTCTGCCGGGCGTTATTGTCTCTCCCCAGCCATGTCGAGGCATCCTATGTATTTACCTCAGGAAATTATCCGCAAGAAGCGCGATAACATCGCACTCACCCAAGACGAAATTAACTTCTTTATTCAGGGCATCGCCAAAGACACTGTGTCTGAGGGCCAGATCGCAGCTTTCGCGATGGCGGTGTACTTCAACGACATGACCATGAATGAGCGGGTTGCACTGACCTGTGCCATGCGCGACTCAGGCATGGTGCTGAACTGGGATCACATGAACTTTGGCGGCCCGATTGTCGACAAACACTCCACCGGCGGTGTGGGTGATGTGACCTCACTGATGCTCGGCCCCATGGTCGCCGCCTGTGGCGGTTTCGTGCCTATGATTTCAGGTCGTGGTCTGGGCCATACCGGCGGCACGCTGGATAAACTGGAATCCATTCCGGGCTATAACATCATGCCGTCGAACGAGGTGTTCGGTCAGGTTACCAAAAGTGCAGGCGTGGCCATTATCGGTCAGACCGGTGATCTTGCACCGGCTGATAAGCGAGTGTATGCCACCCGCGATATTACCGCCACGGTTGATAATATCTCACTGATCACTGCCTCTATTCTGTCGAAGAAGCTGGCCGCAGGTCTGGAATCGCTGGTGATGGACGTCAAAGTGGGTTCAGGCGCTTTCATGCCTACTTATGAGGCTTCGGAAGAACTGGCGAAATCCATTGTGGCCGTGGCCAACGGTGCCGGCACCAAAACCACCGCCTTACTGACCGACATGAACCAGATACTGGCTTCCAGTGCCGGTAACGCAGTAGAAGTGCGCGAAGCCGTCCAGTTCCTGACCGGCGAATACCGCAATCCGCGCTTGTTTGAAGTCACTATGGCGCTGTGTGCAGACATGCTGCTGAACGCAGGCCTGGCCAAAGACGAAGGCGAAGCCCGCGCTAAGTTGCAAGCGGTGCTGGACAACGGCGCAGCGGCAGAGCGGTTCGGCAAAATGGTGCACGGCCTGGGTGGTCCGGCTGATTTTGTTGAAAACTATAATAATTATCTGGCGAATGCAGAGATCATCAAACCTGTGTTTGCTGAAACCAGCGGCTTTGCCGGGGCGATGGATACCCGCGCACTGGGCATGGCCGTGGTGAGCATGGGCGGTGGCCGGAAAGTGGCTTCTGACAGTATTGATTATGCGGTGGGTCTGACTGACATGATACGTCTGGGTCAGACGCTTGATAAGCAGACCCCGCTGGCCGTTATCCATGCCCGCAATGAAGCACAATGGCAGGACGCTGCGAATGCTGTTCGTCAGGCTGTCACAGTCACTGAGCAGGCACCGGCGGCGACACCAGAGGTATACCGTCGCATCCGTGCTGAAGATGTCTAAATTGGAGCAATGATGAAAAGAGCAATTATCCTGGTACTCGATTCTTTTGGCTTGGGTGCCACTGAAGATGCGGTCAAATTCGGCGATGTGGGTGCGAACACCATGGGCCATATTGCCAAAGCCTGTGCTGAAGGCCGTGCCGACAATGCCGAACGCAGCGGTTTGCTGAACCTGCCAAACCTGACCCGACTGGGTCTGGGTAAGGCAGCGGAAGAGTCCTGCGGTGAATTCCCGCAAGGCTTAGATCCTGTGGCTGAGATCACCGGCGCCTACGGTCACGCTGCTGAGATCTCATCTGGCAAAGACACCCCGTCTGGCCACTGGGAAATCGCCGGTGTGCCGGTATTGTTCGACTGGGGTTACTTCAGCGACACCAGCAACAGTTTCCCGCAGGAGCTGCTGGATCGCATTGTCGAACGTGCACAACTGCCGGGATACCTGGGTAATTGCCATGCTTCCGGTACTCAGGTACTGGACGATCTGGGTGAGGAGCATATGAAAACCGGCAAGCCGATTTTCTATACCTCGGCAGATTCTGTGTTCCAGATTGCCTGCCATGAAGAGACTTATGGCCTAGATAACCTGATGACGCTGTGCGAGATCGTGCGCGAAGAGCTTGAAGACTACAATATCGGCCGCGTGATTGCCCGTCCGTTTATCGGCGCAGGTAAAGGCCAGTTCGAACGTACCGGTAACCGCCGTGATCTGTCTCTTGAGCCACCGTCAGCCACTGTGCTGCAAAAACTGGTGGAAGAGAAGCAAGGTGACGTGGTGTCTGTCGGTAAGATTGCCGATATTTATGCCCATTGCGGTATCACCCAGAAAGTGAAAGCGACCGGGCTGGAAGCTCTGTTTGATGCCACCCTGGCACAAATGGAAAACGCCGGTGACAACACCATAGTGTTCACTAACTTTGTCGATTTCGATTCCGCCTACGGCCACCGCCGCGATGTGGCCGGTTATGCCGCCGCGCTGGAATATTTTGACCGTCGCCTGCCTGAGCTGCTGTCGCAGCTGAAAGAAGACGATGTGCTGATCATCACGGCCGATCACGGTTGTGATCCAACCTGGCCGGGCACAGACCATACCCGTGAGCACATTCCTGTGCTGGTGAGTGGTCCTAAGATCCCGGCTGGCTCACTGGGTCGCCGCGACACCTTTGCTGATATCGGCCAGAGTCTGGCGAGCTACTTCGGTACCTCGGCAATGGATTACGGCAAATCTTTTCTGTAACCGCACTGCAGTGTGGTGAGGTTTGACGCTGAATGCGCCACTGCCTCATCCATAATGGATGAGGCACTCAACAAATTTAAGGAGCGAACAGATGGCTACTCCACATATTAACGCTGAAATGGGTGATTTTGCCGACGTGGTTCTGATGCCGGGCGACCCATTGCGTGCCAAGTTCATCGCAGACACTTTCCTGGAAGAGGTGAAAGAAGTCTGTAATGTGCGCAATATGTACGGTTACACCGGCACATACAAAGGTCGCAAGATCTCTGTTATGGGCCACGGTATGGGCATTCCATCCTGTTCTATCTATGCCACTGAGCTGGTCAAAGACTTCGGCGTGAAGAAAATCATCCGTGTCGGCAGCTGTGGTGCCGTGCGTGATGACGTCAATCTGCGCGATGTGGTGATCGGCATGGGAGCCTCGACCGACTCTAAAGTGAACCGCATCCGTTTTGGTGGTCACGATTTTGCGGCCATTGCTGATTTTGGCATGGTAAAAAATGCCGTGGATGCCGCCAAAGCCAAAGGTATTGAAGTCAAAGTCGGCAACCTGTTCTCAGCCGACTTGTTCTACAACCCGGATTTCGACTTCTTCAAGACCATGGATAAGTACGGTATTCTGGGTGTGGAAATGGAAGCGGCAGGGATTTACGGTGTGGCGGCGGAATTCGGTGCCAAAGCCCTGACCATATGTACTGTGTCTGACCACATTCTGCGTGGCGAAGCGACGACTTCTGATGAGCGTCAGACCACGTTTTTAGAGATGATGGAAATCGCCCTGGAATCTGTCCTGCTGGGTGATAAAGACGCCTGAGTTTGAGTCTACGCTTGTGGAGACAGGCGGACGCGCAAAAGAGGCTTCGGCCTCTGACTCAAAGCAAAAGACGACCGCATGGTCGTCTTTTTTTTGCTCATACCACGTGGGACAATGCAGCTCTGCAAGCGCTTTCGCCGTATCGGAAAGAATAGCTAATCCTTGGCGTTGGCCGTCAGCAGGAAGGGGAAATGCCACACGTCTTTTCGGCGCCCGAAGGTATAAGCCAGAATAAAACCGATGAACAGTGCAACCAGCAGCATGCCCCGCACCGTGTTTGTCATAGTGTCGATTTGATCCGCGGCGTGCTGGACCAGTTTGCCGTGTTCCAGCGTCAGGCGGATAAAGCCGACCACTTGCCCCTCATCGGTCATCACAGGCTGAACCAGTTGCTGGCGGCCGATACTGGCAGTAGAAAGAGGGGTGGTCAGGCCGGACACCTGCTCAAGCGGCATCGCATCTTCGGTTTGCGCCAGCGGAACACCTTCAAGATCATAAATACTGGCGTCCAGTATCAGGGGTTCATCGGAAATACGGTTGACCAGATCCTGCAGCTTGTCCTGCTGTTTGTCGAGAATATCGCCAGCTGCTGTGCTGGCCGCCTGACGGGCGATAATGCGAGACAGCGACTGCGTCTGCTCACTCAGCATGTTGAAGTTGTTCTGATTCAGCCGGGCGCCGTACTCCAGCATGGTAATCAAGCCGGCAAAACTAACGGCTAATACCAGAAACTGCCAGATACGCTGCATGCGTACAGTTTTGAACTTAAACATAGTCGTGACTTCTTCGATAAGGCTAACTGAGCAATATTGGGACTTGCCCTGACAAATTGCAATAGGGTACTTTGAAGGGAGTTGAATACGCCTTTACAGGGATGTGATATACAGTGCTGACCATAAAAAAACATACTTCGCTTCATACCCGCTTTCCAGACTGTGTTGCCAGCAGTAATCTGGATGTTAAACACGTGGCTTCAGTGATTTACAGTAAATCTCTGACCACAGATCGTATCGATCGTCTTGAAACCCAGACTGGTGAGAGCCTGTCGCCGGTGGCCGCCTGGAAGGTGGGCGAGTACGATGTGCTGCTGCTGACCAATCCCTTGTCCGACACCCTGATCAGTGCGCTGGACGCCAATAAGATTGATTACGCCCATTATAAAGACTTGCCGGATTTGTCCGAGCCGGGTCTGGTGGTGTTTGATATGGACTCCACGGCGATTCAAATCGAATGTATTGATGAAATTGCCAAACTGGCCGGTGTCGGTGAGCAGGTGGCGGAAGTGACTGAGCGAGCCATGCAGGGGGAGCTGGATTTTGAACAGAGCCTGCGCCAGCGCGTCGGCACACTCAAAGGCGCCAGTGCTGACATTCTGCTGCAAGTTCGCAACCAGCTGCCTCTGATGCCGGAAATGCGCGATTTGGTGATGGCGCTGCACCATTATGGCTGGAAAACCGCGATTGCTTCCGGCGGCTTTACCTATTTCTCTGATTATCTCAAAGACGAGCTGAACCTGACTCACGCCCAGTCCAACCAGTTGGAAATCGTTGACGGTAAACTAACCGGTCAGGTACTCGGCAGCGTGGTTGATGCACAAACCAAGGCCGATATCCTGCGCGAGCTGGCAGAAGAATACGATATCGCCAGGCACAACACGGTTGCGGTCGGTGACGGCGCCAATGATCTGGTGATGATGGCCGCTGCCGGGCTGGGTATCGCTTACCATGCCAAACCCAAAGTGGTAGCAGCCGCACCAGCCGCCGTCCGCTACGCCGATCTCGGCGGCGTGCTGTGTATTCTTTCCGCTTCACTCTGGCCGCAGAAAATCGGCTGGTAGGTGATTCTGAAACAATGGAAAAAGCGAAATCGGTCGGTTTCGCTTTTTTCGGCTATCAGCAATGCTGTTTGTTTGTAGACTCAATGATCACGGTCACGATGCAGAAGCAAAATCGCTTACTGGTTGGCTGATTTGATCCGGACGAAGTGTGTTGAAGGGCGGGTATAAGTAGCGCAACTTGCGACGGCATCCTTGAGATCGTTTTTGGCGCCCGTACCTAAAGGAACACAGTGGGATATTGGCCAGAATCGGGAGGTTTTTTGCATTATTGATTTTGAATCAAAGTCTTGCCTTGGTTTACTCACTGCGGATACTGAAGTTATGATTTGGCTGAATCAATGCCATAGACGGATTGTGACATGGTGGTCTTCGGCGATTTGTAGTCAGACTAACCTAGTATGGCAAAGCCTGATGAGAGGCAGTCCATGTCATTCGTTATATTTACAGGAGGTTTAGTGACACCATTTTTTCTATCTCAAGTCTTAGTTGCTGTGGCTATTTGCTTTGATTTGATGTCATTCCAATTCAAAGACAGGCGAAAAATTGTAACTTGTCTGTTCTTCGCTGGAACGTTGATTTCCAGTCATTTTATTCTGCTTGAGCAATGGACTGCAGCAAGTCTAATGGTTATCGCTACCATTCGATATTTGGTGAGCGTATTTTCCACTTCGCCAAAGCTCAAATATCTATTCTGCACTGCATCAGTTATCTCGACTGTTGTAACCTACTCTGGGTTAGCCAGTATAATTAGTTGTTTTGCATCCATTTTTCAATCGATCGCTGCGTTTAATAAAGATGACCGTCGTTTAAGAGAGTTTATGATTGTCGGTACAGCTCTTTGGCTTATACATAATTATGTTGTAGGCTCACCAACCGCCGTCTTGATGGAAGTTCTCTTTATTTTTAGTAACTTAATTGGCTATTATCGCTACTACTATAAAAGCTCGGCAGCAGTATAAAATAACAAATGCTTCAGAGGGGCAGTAGCAGGCAAGAGGAAATGTGGAAGTATCTCTCAAACAAATAGACCTGGGTTCGCGTAATATATTGGAGAATCTTTTCTCTTATTATGTCTATGATATGTCAGAGTTTATGGGGTGGGGGCCAAATTCAGAAGGATTGTATGCGTTCAATTCTGAGACTTTGGATTCGTACTGGAAAGAAGCTAGTCATGTGCCTTACTTTATTTATGTTGATAAGGAAATTGCTGGCTTTGCATTAGTTCGAAATTATTCGATTGAACCAGAGATTTTTGATATTGAGCAGTATTTCGTATTGCGTAAGTTCAAAGGAAAGGGGGTTGGTAAAAAGGCGCTTTTAGCGGTTGTAGCTAATCATCCAGGTAAGTGGCAAATTCGTGTTCTAAAGGAAAATGCAGCGGCATTGAAGTTTTGGGTTTCAGCGGTCAAAAATATAGTAGGCAGCCGTTACGACGTTTCATTGGACATCGATGTGGATTTAGAAATGTACTTCATACGCTTTGAGGCAGTCAGTTAATAAGGCTACATGGACTCCCCGGTACTCTTTGAGCAGACAAAGAGTGCCGGGCGCGCATCAAACAATGCCGAGAAGAACACCAAACTCAAGCGCGACATAGGTTCCACAAGAATGGATGTCTTTTTATAAAGGTTTTGTGGAACAACATTTTACGGAGAAATTAAAATCGATGAAAATTGACGCTTATTTGGTTAATTCCTTTACTGCCAATACCACCGGCGGAAATCCTGCCGGCGTAGTGCTGCATGCAGATAATCTTTCTGACGAAGAAAAACTAAACATCGCCAAAGCCGTTGGTTATTCAGAAACGGCGTTTGTATCCCAAGACGATGAAGCCGATTTTGAGCTGTCTTTTTTTACCACAACGGATGAAGTGGACTTCTGCGGTCATGCCACCTTAGCTGCATTTGCAACAATGTATCAAAAAGGGATCGTAACCGATGGGCAATATATTCAGAGGACTAAAGCAGGTTTACTTGCCGTCACTATAGAACCTGATGGTCATATCGTTATGGCGCAGAAATTACCTGAATACCTTGGGGTGTTTGATTGTGAGGCGATATCAGCGTTAATTGGTATTGACTCGACAGTTCTGGCGTCAAGCGGGTTACCTGTCGAGGTTATTTCAACAGGCTTGCCAGATATGATTGTTCCCGTGCCATTGGGGTATCTGGATAGAATCCAGGTAAATGAAGATTTACTCAGTGATTTTTGCAGAGAACATGATCTTGTCAGTCTCCATGCTTTTGAACTGTGCGACAAAGACCGCGGGCTGACAGCGAGTTGTCGGAACTTTGCTCCTTTGTTTGGCATCCCGGAAGAATCCGCAACCGGCAGTGCCAGCGGCGCTTTAGCCTGCTATTTATCCAAGCACCTTGGTAGCGAATATTCGGAAGGTTTTACTTTCGAGCAAGGAAGGGCAATGGACTGTGTGTCAATCATTACCGCGTCAGTTGAGTCGAACGAACAGGGGATTAGCAAGGTACTGGTCGGCGGTTTTGCTCATGAGATTGGGTTGCAGCAGGTCTTCTTATAACAATGTACTTAAATGGACAATGACCTTCCTCTGTTCTCAACAGTATAAAATGATATGAAAAATGTAGACCTGCATCTCAGCAAACGGGAGCACCCCTGCTCGTCATGTACCTGCTTCCTGATCACCCCAGTGGGATATGAGCGCCTCGCGAAACACAGTCAGTTTGGCCGAGTATTGCCGTGATGGCGGGTAGAGTAAAGTCAGCGGCTGAGGAGGCGGTGCATTGTGGCTGAGTACTTCCTGTAAGCGTCCGTCGGCGAGATATGGCCGAACGAAGAAAGTCAGTAACTGTACAATACCGGTGCCGGAGACAGCGGCTTCAACCAAAGGGTCGCCGTGATCAAGAATCAGATTCCCACCCACATCCATGCTGATGGGTTTTCCGTTATCTGTAAACCGCCATGGGTTAACCAGCCCGTTTGAAGATAAACGAACTCTCAGGCAGTTATGTTGCGATAACTCGTTGATATACTTTGGGACGCCACGTCTGGCAAGGTATTTAGCAGAGGCCACTGTGACCCAATTGGCTGGCGATAAGCGCCTGGCTATTACTCGGGCATCGGCAACGGGGCCGCTGCGAATGACCGCATCAAATCCCTCATCAATAATGTCGACTATTCGATCGGTCAAAACCAGTTCGATGTTCAACTGGGGATGGGATTCCAGTAACTCACTGACGATCGGAATCAGGATAGCCCGTCCAAATGCGGAAGGTGCACTGACTTTCAGCGTGCCTTTGGGGGCGTTGCCATGATGCTGCATTTCATGCTGAGCATCAGAAAGTCCGGAGATTAATGGGCGGACGCGAAACAGAAATAATTCACCGTCTGCGGTCAGACTCAGGCTGCGGGTATTGCGGTGCAACAATTTAACACCCAACTGTGCTTCCAGTCTGCTTATCGCTCTGGAAATACCCGATTGCGTGATACCTAGCTGCGTGGCTGCAACGGTGAAGCTTTGGTTGTCGGCCACCTTAATGAATTGCCTGATGGCATTGAGATCAGCATTCATGATTTAAGTCATTAGTGAAATGATTTCAAAGTGTTTATCGATCATATGTCATAAATGATACTGGGTGAATCTCAAACGTCATTTGGAATGAATTTATGCGATCTCCTCTACCTTCAGGGATTTACCTTCTTAGTCTCGGTATCTTTATCATGATTTCCTGCGAGTTGCAGGTGCTGGGTTTTATGCCTGCGCTGGCAGCAGATCTGGGGGTTTCAATTGCTGAGGTCGGTTATCTGGTTTCAGCTTTTGCTGCCAGTATGGCCATTGGCGGCCCAATCCTTGCTGTCGTGAGGTAAATATTGCTCAACGAGGAGTCGCTCGTCATGCTTTTGACGTTCGCGGCGATGACCTTTATGCCCTTGCTGAGCGCCTTGCTTTTTTGTCGATTTTCTCCGAGTGGGGGGACGTATTCCTGGCCTTGTTGGCAAAATTGTCTTTAGAGGGAGGCACGGAAGAATTACGACTACTTTGATTGAGTCGGTCTTCAAGTTCAGCAATTTTGTTCCTGAGGAAGCTGATTATCTCTCTCGCCTGCTCGGGCGTATCAAAATTAGGAACAGGAAGCATTTTCTTTGTCATGCCACTAACATGACAGCTGGGGAGGATCGTTCAAGGTGAAATGCGGATCAAGTTAACACGGTCACAAAAAATGCGTGTCGATATGCACCCGGTGAAATGTTGCAAAAACATTTCAGGCCTGATCATTACTCAATCGCAAGTAATGTAATATTCAAAAAAAGATCACAATAAAAATTAGATCAAAGTCACAAATGTACACCAAAGGATTTAAAGAATGATTTAGAATATTAACCTAGATTTACATTAGATGTGAGGATATAACACCAAAATTCAAAAAGAAATGAGAATCAATATCAAAACAATGTGAGGTATAGTGCGTATTAATATGATCGCATATAAATTCAATTGATTTCATATGGTTATGATAATTTCCCCACCCCTAGTTCTGCCTAATTAGCCGTAAAAAGTAAGATAATGAGTGATTCTTGTGTAAGCCAGCTAATGATGGGCATAATAATTTTCTGCCAAACTCTTATTTACAAATAGGAAATAAATCAAAATCTTATCGTTGACAATATTTATCATTAATAATATCTTTTGGTCGTTTAAACAACAGTCTTAATAATTTCTGTTGTGTGAAAAATTAAAGCCAACAAAGTTCAATTATCAAATAATTTTAATACAAAGGAAGTATGATGAACAGAGTTAATCATATTGGGTTCGATCACCCTAAAAGTTTTTTAGATTCAGAGGAAAGTTTAGAAGTTAAAAATAAAATTGACACCTACATTGATAAAAAAATGGCAGAGTGGGATGAAAAAGTCGTTCATGCGAAACACTTATATGAGCCAGGTGTTGATACTGCTTATTACAAACGCCATATGATTGAGCATGTTTGGCGTATTCGAATGAGCCGCACTGTTCAAGCAAAAGCTCTTCATCAAATTGCTAAAATATCTCCAGAAGCAGCTCAATTATATGCTCGCTACCAAGATGAAGAAATGCTTCATGACATTCTTTTTAAGAATGATGCACTTGCAATCGGTGTCACTGAAGAAGAAATTAAGTCGACTGAACCAATGTTCAGCACACGCTTATTAACCGGGTTTAAATATTTTATTGTTGAACATGAAAACCCACTGGGTGCGGTTGCCTACAGTTACCTGGTTGAGTATGTAACGGCTAAAATCACACCAGATCAAGTCAATAACTTACAATCCGAACTTGGTTCAGAAAAAATAAAAGGTCAAGTTGCGCACATTAATACGGACCTAAGCCATGACCATTCCGGTGATATGTGGGAAATTGTTAAAGCATTAATTTTCTGTGAAGAAGATATTGATTCATTCATGAAGTATATCGATGAAATTCAAGACCTTCTTGCTATGTATTACACCGAACTATATGAAAAAACGGTCGGTTTAAATAAAGCGGCATAAATTATAATGAGACATGTTAGCAATCGAGAACATGTCTCAATTATTTTTATGCAATGGAATGAAGGTTCCAATAGTACTCTAAAATATAATACGATTTTTTATATTTATTTACTACCAAATGTTACATCCCTATCCTGACAAAGTAACTTGAAGTAAGTAACACATAAATGAAATTGATATAAAGCCATGACTCCTCACTTGTGAAAACACTCTATAGGATAATTTATGTTTAGATTACTATTCGTTAATTTAAACTTCTCGCGCTTTGTCTTGGGAAGATTCTTCACGCTATGTGCAGATCAGATTCTATTATTTGCTATACCTCTTATTGTATACAGAAATACAGGAAGTATCACACAAAGCGGTATCGTGTTTTTTTTAGAATGGCTACCACGTGTGATCTCACTTCCCGTTTCAGGAATTTTGGCTGATCGATTTGGTGGTCGATTACTATCTATTATTTCAGACTTTATGCGAGGAATAAGTTGTCTTGTTGTCGCATTACTGTTAACGATTCATAATGAATATAGCTTCTATATTCTAAGTGCACTTGCAATAGTCAGTTCATTTTTTCAAGCTCAGTCATTGATAGCAATAGAGTCACTTGTTCCTAATATCTTTGGCTCCTCAAAGCTCATTCAAGTTCAATCTTTACTTCAGGCTATTATACAGCTTTCAATGATTGCTGGGCCGATCGTTTGCGCTTCAATGCTTTTGATTATAGATAAAAATGGATTACTATTTCTAGCATCATGCATTTATATTGTATGTTTTTTAAATACAATATTCTTGCAATTTGACAATCCAGTTTATGATAAAGAACATGGAGTATCATTCATAAAAAAAATACAACTATCTGTATCACTTATTTTTAATCAGCATAAGCTTCGGTATCTTACGCTTGAGTCGATGGCTGTAAACCTTTTATTTGGGGTTTTAATGGGGCAAGCCTCTATTATCTCAATATCCGCTTTTAATGTGACAGACCAAGAGTTTAGCTTAGTTCAATTAAGTCTGGGTATCGCAACAATTTCTGCTTTGTCATTTAGTGGTAAAGTCTTTGAGAAGTGGGAAGGAGTTAATATTTGTATGACATCTATTATACTCATTTTCTCTGGGTGCATCGTCGTTGCACTATCAAAGTCTTTTTCTGTATTTATTTTCGGGTATGCCGTGATGATGGCCGCTTTATCTTTCTTCAATGTATATATGAGAGCAGAACGAGTAAAACTTATACCTGAAGGCGACAGAGGAAAAGTCATTTCTGTAATGGTCATGCTTAACCAAATCCCACTTCCTTTATCTGGAATTCTTATCTCTCTATATGCGGAATCACTTGGCCCACAAAACTTGTTATTAACATCAGTTTTATCAATCAGTATTTTAAATATTTTACTCTTCTCTTTATATCGTTCTAAGAGGAAATTGAAAATCAAAGAATATACAAATCAAAATTGATCATGGAGTTAGATATGCCAACTATAAAATTCAAAGGATGTGGGGATTCAATACACTTAGCTGAAAATAGCAATCTTACTGAGCTTGATAACTCTTCACAGCAAGAGCTCATGTTTGGTTGTCGGGCAGCTGCATGTGGCTCTTGTGCTATTAATGTTTTAGAAGGAATTGAAAACTTGAATTCAAAAAATGCAAAAGAAAATCATTTGCTCGATATGTTATGTATGAATGGCGACACACATCGCCTGGCTTGCCAATGTAAGATTCATGGAAACATAACAATTGAGTCTTTGAGCTAAGAGAGAATCATTATGAAAGGGATTATTGCGCTGGTACATGGTGGTAAGTCATTTATCAACCAAATAAAATATACCTGTGATAAATTAAATCTTGAACTTTACGTGATTTCATCAAAAATAGCTGATCCTAGTATTTTAGAAAATATGAAATCAAAGTGCTCTGATCACAGAGTTGTCGAGAGCTCTGACTTAAATGAAGAACAGTGTTTATCATTCCTCCATCATCTGATTGAGGATGGAAAAAATCCAGTCGCATGTATCAGTGTTTGGGAGAACTACCGTTCACTCATGGCTGTCACCAATGGAAAAATTGGCAATCATGATATGCCATCCTATCAAGTATCATTCTTGAGGGATAAATATCTTCTTCGTAAAAAACTAAATGACTCAAATTTAAGCACTGTGGAGACTATTGTTTTAGACTCTTCTGTTTTTAATAATATAAAAGAAGAAGGTAAACAAAAGTTCATTAAACCACGCCAAGGAATAGCATCTTTCGGAGCATTTAAATTAAAAAACAACACCCAGTGGGAACAAATTGTTAACATATCAGATCAAATAAAAAATGATGAAATTTATCAGTCAAGCTTTACTGAAGAAATACAATTTATTGCTGAAGATTATATCCCTGGAACTGAATACTGCTTCGAAATAATAAATAATAGTAAAAATTGCCACATTATAGCAATACACGAAAAATTAGAAGTCGGTGAACTGAACGGGACAACACTAGAGAATGTAAGTATTACGCCACCGGTTTCTTTGAGTAAAGAGCAAATAAAATCAGCAAATCATTGGGTTTCATTGATATTTGCATCACTTGAATTAGGAGATGGTTGCTTCCATCTAGAAGCAAAATGTTCAGCTGACTCCTGGGAAATCATAGAAATCAACCCAAGAATTGGTGGCGCATTCATCAATGAAAGCGTTGCTAATCATTCAGGATATTCTTTATTAGAACTTTGGATCAGTTCTCTGATTGATTATAACTGTAAAGAATTTGAGGGATTATTAAACTCATTAAATCCTGAATCTGAGTGTTTTTTTGAACGAAGAAAAGGATCATTTTTCAGAGTTTTCTTTGCTGAGCCAAGTAAATCAATAAAAAAAATAAAATTCAACTCAAATTTTTCACCTATTCAAAAGGCAATATTTATGCAGGAGGGACAGGAAACTCCTGATGCAAGCCGTGAACTATTTATGGCGCAAGCCCTATGGTCTTGGGATATATCCAAAGAAGCTCATCAAATAAAAAATACGGTCTACGAAACACAATCAGCCTTAGAGGTAGATTATGAGTAAGTTTTTTTTAATCGTTGGGTGTGCACATAGTAGAGTCCCAGATCTGGAACAAATTTGTCTGTATGTTAAACAAGCATATCAGTTAAAAACAATTTTACTGGCAAAAAAACCAAAAGATAATGCTTATAATATCTGTGATGTGGTCTTTGACATGAATCTCACAGATGAAAACTTCTTGGAGAGTGCATTATCAAATATTTCAGAGTACCCAATTAAGGGAGGTTTGCTTTTTTCTGATGAGTCTATTAAAAACGGGCCTTCATTATTTAAAAATCTTGGTATTTTATGTGACGAGCAAGAACTAGGTCGAAATGCATACTCTAAGCTTTCATTCCGAAAACATGAAGAAAAATATCTATCCACTTATGGAACAGACGATATATTCCGACCTTGCTATAAGGAAGTCACTTCTTTTTCAGACGTCTTAAATTTTGCAAAGGATAATCCAGAAGGATTTATCCTTAAGCCCGTCAGTGAGGCCGCAAGCCGGGGAGTCCTGAAGCTAAATATTTCATCTGATTTAGAAAAATCATTTAAAGAATTAGAATGCTATGCCCATGGCGGTTTGATCTGTGAAACTTTAATACCTTTCAACAGGGAGTTCTCCTTTGATGGTTTTTCAACATTTTCTTTTCTCACTGAGAAAATAGTCTCTTCTGGTCAATATCCAGTTGAAATTGGTCAGGTTTTACCTGCTGATATCAGTGTTGAAGAAGCTAGCCGAATTAAGAGCCATGGCATAATCATGAACTCATTAACTGGGCAAAAAATTGGTGCATTTCATAATGAAATCGGTTATATCGATTCAACTCACCAAACAGCAAGTATTGAAGCCAACCGCCGGCCAGGAGGTATGGGTATTTGGAATCTTGCAGAAAAAGTTTATGGCCATAATTTATATCAGTTACTCGTTGATGCGGCCATGGGAAAAAACCTCAGCGATATTTTATTTGAACCCCAAGGGAAAGCAATTACTTGTATGCTAGGTTCAGCTGAGGATTTGATCGATGATTTAGAGCCTCATATTGATTTAATAAATAAAGAATTTGAAATAAATATTATCGATAATATTGAGATTTTATCATTCCGTTGGATTAATACCCAACCTCAGGGTGTACCTTTGATTCCTAAAAGCAATCATGATTTTATCGCAGAAGTCTATGTATATTCTTCAAAATCAACCTTACCCACTAAATTAATGTTTTCAGCAGTCCAAAACGCCTGGAATAAGTCTTTGCACATTGTAAAGAAAAGGAAATTAATCGCATGAATAACCCTTTATCAATTCTTATTTTACATCGAGTTCCATTTGAGAATGTTGGCTATGACAATGTTATCGATCATCAATTTCATAACGTTACTTATATCGGATTAAGCAGTGCTATAAACAGTATACCTCCACAGATTCATTGTTCTCGTGTCATCATTGAAAGCACAGACGATTTAGTTGAAAAATCTGTTAACTTGTGCAAGGAAGAGAATAAAAAGTTTGACCATGTTATTGCAGTTTCAGAATATCAATTATATGACGCTGCTAACATTCGTCACACTTTAAATATACCTGGTCCCAAGATGCAAGAAGTGAAGAAAGTAAGGGACAAGGTCATTATGAAGAAAAGTATTGAGAGTGCCGGACTTGATACACCTAAGTTTTCAGAATTAACAGATGTTATATTTGGAAAAGAAAAGTTTTGTGCTGATATAAAGTTAATTTTAAAACCTAAAGATGGCGCATCTAGTGAAAATGTCATTGCTTTTGACAATATTGACTCTCTTTTAAGTTCAATTCACAGAAAAGAGACAGGTATTGAATTACTTGATAAGCATCATGCTTATGAAAAGTTTGAAGTTGAAGAGTTTATCACTGGATCCATTATCCATATCGATGGCATTGTAGAAAATTCACTCATCAGTGAATTAATAGTTAGTCGATATGAAGGAACATGTTTAGCTTTTGCAGAAGGCCAAGCATTTGGATCCTATCAAATTGACATGGAAGAGAAGTTTCACGTCTGGGCACAGTCTGTTATTCATGCATTAAATATAAAATCTGGTGCATTCCATTTGGAAGGATTCGAATCGGGAGGTAGATTGGTATTTTTAGAAATTGGCCATCGAGCAGGTGGTGCCAATGTAGTTAAAACATTTGAACTCGCAACTGGTATCAATTTACATCAGGCAAATATCGCAACACAACTTGACTTACCGATAAAAATAAAATCAGTTCAGGCCGGAAAAAACTATGGGTGGTTTGTATTCCCTGGCCACCATTATCCCTGGACTCATTGTCGTCTTTCTGGACATGAAAAGCATTGTATTGATGAAAGAATGTTAGAGTGGAATCAATTGATGCCTAAACAACAATTGACCAAAAATATAACATATCAAAAGAAGGAAGTTCCCGCAGCAGGCATTATTCATGGTAATAATACCTTAGAAGTACAACAATTTATGCAACTTGTTCTTAATGAAGTTAAAGTTTTAGAGTATTTATAATAATTGGCGATTAAATTTATTTTTGAATACTGATTACTTTTAAATAAATGAGGCAATGCATGAATAGGGAATTTGATTTAATTATTGTGGGAACCGGACTGGCTGGCTATGGACTTGTTGAACAAATAAGACAAGTTGAATCTAATCTGTCTATATTCATGTTAACACAGGATGATGGAAGTTTTTATTCAAAACCTATTTTATCTACTGGATTTAGCAATAACTTAGAACCTTCATCAATTATTGATTATACAGCCGAGGAAATGGCTGAAAAACTAAACATTGAGATTAAAACCTTTGTTAAATCAGATTCAATAAATACCAAAGAAAAATTAATTTCAGCAGGTGGTTATGTATATCGATATAAGAAACTTGTCCTTGCTCAAGGTGCATTGCCAGTTCATCTGGAGTGGCCTGTCAATGTACAACCATCTGTTTTCTACATCAATAACCTCTCTGAATATCAAGACTTTAGAGAAAGTTTGAAAAAAAATAACAAAATTGCTCTTGTTGGTTCAGGCCTGGTTGGAATGGAATATGCGAATGACCTTGCTGCAAGCGGTATGCAAGTTCATGTGATTTCTGTAGATAACTACCCATTGGAAAAACTAATTCCAGATAAGCTAGGAAATGCTTTAAAAGCGTGCTTAGAAAAAATAAATGTTAATTTTCACTTAGATACAAAGATCACTGACTCATATGTAAAAACTAATGGTGAAATCAGTATAACTACTGAGAACGGTGAACAGATTGACGTTGACATCATTTTATCTGCAGCAGGATTAAGGCCAAACATTCAATTAGCAAAATCGGCTGAATTAAACATTGGGTATGGCATTAAAGTAAACTCAACACTACAAACAAGTGATGAAAGCATATATGCAATTGGAGATTGTGCTGAGATAAATGGTGATGTCCGCATGTTCTTGATACCTATAAATTTAAGTATTAAGTCATTAGCCAATACTCTGACAAATAGTTATGGTTTGAGTGATGAAGTCAATTTTCCACTTCTTCCTGTTTTAGTGAAAACCTCAGCATGTCCCATCTTCTGTGTACCACCTCCGGTAAATGTTCAAGGAAATTGGAAAATTGACGGTGAAGAGAACAATCTTAAGGGTTGTTTTTTTGATAATGAAAATAATTTAAAAGGTTTTGCCTTAATGGGAAGTCGAATCAGAGAACGTGTCTCTCTGATTAAAGAATGCAATCAATAAATCCTTTTAATAAAAAGATAATCATTGATGTGAATCTCAGTGGGATAAATTACCTCACTGTTTTTCATTATATCTCTAAGTATCTTTCGAATGTTCTGTAACTTCACTGAAATTATGTTTCAAAGCCTCAAATTCTTGAGGCTTTCGTGTATCCGATATTCCGGAGCCATTTCAGGGATAATCCGCTTCATATAGCTTGCCCAATAACCTAAGTAATCGTGTTTGATTTTCCTGGATGCCCGTAATGAACCTTGGCCGCCTAGTTTGAACGTATCTACCTCCTCGAATTTCAAGAATACCCAACGCGGGGTTGGTTTTGAGGTTGTCTTGTTCTTAACCATTCTTGGTAAAAACTCGTCGCTATTGGCTAGTTGCTCTCGGATTTTGTGCTCAAGACCGGCATAAACCAGTAAACTTAACGTCATGATTATCAGCGATGCTTCAATGCGCTGTGGCTTTTTCAAAAAGAACGATGACGTTAAGAACTCAGGGCTTTTGGGAAGCGAAAGCCTCGCTCTACCTTCTGTTGCGATTTGTAATGCTCAAGTAATGCAGGCATATCAAGTTCGGGGCTGTCGATGTCATTCGTCGCTAAAATGAACATGCCGACTTTCAGTTTTGCTATATTTTCTTTTTCTAAATTAGCGAAGGGGGTGATGGTCGGCCACTTTAATGAATTGCCTGATGGCATTGAGATCAGCATCCATGATTTAAGTCATTAGTGAAATGATTTCAAAGTGTTTATCGATCATATGTCATAAATGATACTGGGTGAATCTCAAACGTCATTTGGAATGAATTTATGCGATCTCCTCTACCTTCAGGGATTTACCTTCTTAGTCTCGGTATCTTTATCATGATTTCCTGCGAGTTGCAGGTGCTGGGTTTTATGCCTGCGCTGGCAGCAGATCTGGGGGTTTCAATTGCTGAGGTCGGTTATCTGGTTTCAGCTTTTGCTGCCAGTATGGCCATTGGCGGCCCAATCCTCATGCTTGCACTTTCTCGCTTCCCGCCGCGCATGATTCTGGCTTGCCTGTATACCATTTTTATCCTGGGTGAGCTGTTTGGCGCTCTGGCACACAGCTATAGCCAGCTGATGCTGGCGCGTGCTGTTACGGGTATGGTGTCCGGTGCATTCTTTGGGGTATCGATTGGGCTTTGTTCAAGGATGGTTGACCCCAAAGATACGTTGCGAGCCGTTGCAATGGTGCTGGCGGGTATCATGTTGGGCACCATTATCGGCTTGCCTCTGGCAAAAGTGATTGCAGAATATTGGGGATGGCGTGAAAGCTTTTATGTGGTCGTGGCACTGGCAGTGTTCAGCGCAGTCTTGACGCTGAAGGTGGTTCCGTCCTTGCCAGTAGAAGCTTCGCATCCGTTAAAGCAAGAGCTGAAAGGGGTACTGGATGTGAAGCTATGGTGGGTTTTTGCGACCAGCTTTTGTGTGATTGGTGCGGTTTATGCGCCTTTTAGCTTTATCGTGCCGATTCTGAC
Organism: Photobacterium sp. WH77; assembly: GCF_022014395.1. Lineage (NCBI taxonomy): Bacteria > Pseudomonadati > Pseudomonadota > Gammaproteobacteria > Vibrionales > Vibrionaceae > Photobacterium > Photobacterium sp. WH77. The sequence continues at coordinate 333,853 of NZ_JAKLTE010000001.1, forward strand.
TGATTTAGCGGCTCTGCCGGAAGGGGCTGTTACCTGGTTACTCTTGGCCTACGGGCTGTGTATGCTGGTTGGAAACTATGTCGTTGCTGCTCTGGCTGTGAAACATGCTAAAGCGACAATCATGGGGGGCCTGGCTATTATGATCTCTGTTTTTGTGATGTTTGCGCTGTTTGCCGACATTGGCTGGGTAGCAGTGATTTGTCTGGTACTGTTGGGCTTTTGTGGGGTGAGCCTCAACCCGGCCCTGGTCAGCCGACTGATGTCGTTACCACAGGGGCAACGGGCCTTTATCAATACCTTGCACGCTTCTGTGATTAACGCCGGGATTATGTTCGGCAGCTTTGCGGCAGGTCTGACACTGGATTCAGGCTTTAGTCTGCATGTCACAATATGGCTGGGAGCTGCCATTGCTATCCTTGGTCTGACTGTGCTTGGAATGTCGCCTCAGCTTTGCGTATCGTCTGCCCAAACAGCGTCGCGACTGCCTCAGACAGATTAGTCCCGTATTCATTTTCGGACAATAGCAAGGCATTGTTGTCCTTTTAAAATGATTCTGCTGCCAGTTCCTTACCCAGATAAACCTCACCGCGGATATTGAAGCTAAGCTTGATTAAATCAATATCATAAACCGGCTGCGGCATAGTGAATCAGGCTGGGCAGGTGTGACAAAGCCTGATGCAGTGAAAGTCTATGTTACTGGTTGGGCAACTGAGCGGGAGAGCTGAACAATGAGCGAGCTGACTATCTGGACGTTAGACTGGGTACCTGAAGGCCCACGCGGATTCGTGCGTGACTTGCGGTTGCGATGGGCATGCGAGGAAGCTGGGCTGCCATACAAAGTGCAAACGATCCCCTTTGATGGCCGCGAGACTAATCATCTTGCCCGTCAGCCTTTTGGTCAGGTGCCGTTTTTGAGTGACGGTGAACTGCAGTTATTTGAAAGTGGCGCATGCCTTATGCATATTGCGCAGCAATCTGACAAGCTGATGCCGGGCGATGCTATTGGTCAGGCGCACACGCTGCAATGGGTATTTGCGGCGCTCAACTCTATCGAAATGGTCAGCGTACCCTGGTGGTTTCTGACGATTTCCGGTCATAGCGACAATGAACTTACCGGGTGGATGGGCAAGCGTCTGGCGCAGCTCGAGTGTGTGCTGAGCGAGCGAGAATGGCTAGCAGGCGATCGGTTCACGGCGGCGGACCTGCTGATGGCTGACGTGCTGCGTATACCGCAAGTGCGTGCTGTCAGTCACCGCCCGGCTTCGGAAGCCTACGTGGTTCGTTTAACCAGCCGTCCGGCCTTTAAGAAAGCCTATGCGGATCAGATGGCGCATTTCGAACTGGCCGACAAGGAGCGGGCTTAACCTGCGTTTCGGCTGTGTGTCAGCCCGGATCTGACCTGCTCCCTCAAAACAGGTTGAAGCTGCATTCTTGTTGTGAGGGAGGGGCCGATAGATCAACCTGGCAGTAATGCCAGGTTTTTGTGTTTTCATTCAACCTAATACGCGTTACAGGCCCAGCCTCAGCAGCACTTCATCGGTCACGTCGTAGAACTCACCGAATCCCATCAGCGAGGTAAACTCATTTTCCAGCGCTCTGGCGCGGTGCATGGCCAGGCGGGACAGCTCTGCCAGCTCCCGGCTGATCAGTGCGGTTGTCGGATCCAGCATAGGGACTGTGGTGATACGTACCGCCAGAAAATGCCCTTGCTCTCTGGCCTGCTGAGCAAATCGGCGGCGGGTGTCGCCTGTCGGAAAATCACTGAAAAGCTTGCTGAGCACTTTGGGCTGACCAAGCGGTTGAGGCAGTACCGCCAGATACATTTCGTGTACATAAGGCTCACTGACGGTTATCGGGCGCATCGGTTCGCTGAGCAAAGCTTTCACCCTGTTCTGGAAAATGGGTGCCAGATTGATCTGCTTGCCATTACCCAGCTCCATCATCAGTTTACCAAGCGCCGGCAGTGGCTGGTTAGCGCCCAACGCGCGTACTTTTACCTGATTATCAATTTTTTCGCAGAAGAAGGGCAAACAGTTGAGCCGTGTCAGCAGCATTTGGTGCATGGCCTGCAATAGCGGACCGGCAGGCATGATTTCTTCACTGACAGGCAGCCGCTCTTCGTTGTGCTTGATGAGCCGTCGCAGAAAATGTTCGCTGCGTGTGGCGTCATCGCCCCGCCCGGTTTCAAGTTGCACATTACGTCTGTCGGGACTCAAACGGACAACCTGATAAGGAATGCGTTTCAGCGGGGCATCTTTGGCCATTTTCAGCAGTTCATCGAAAGTGACTTTCAGCACATCACCCCGCTTGGCATCCAGCGGTTCAGTCAGGCGAATGTTCAGACCGCGGGTGGAGACATCAATACTGGTTCCGCTGAGAATACTGGCTTCTTTGTCCGCAGCGGCAGGCTGCGACAGGCTGACAGGTGTGCGGAACAGAAAGCGTGATTCGCTGCGCTGCGGCTTGGGATCAAAGTAAATGGCACGCGAGCCGGAAACGGGATTTCGCGGATGACGGAATGTGTGTAAGTACTTGCTGGGCAGTGCCGGTTTTTCTGTCAGGCGATAGTCGTGCTGGCCATCCTTGTTGGTTAAATTCTGCAGTACCCCGATATGGGTCAGACTGGAGAGGGTTTCCAGTAGCTCAGGTGCGATTTCCTGCAGCTGGATTTTGTCATCCTGGCTGATAGGGTAAAGCGTCAGGCGAACAACCCGCCAGCTTTCTCTTGTTGCCCCGATTTGCCAGAACAACTGCCGCTCTTCCACGCTCATCTCAGGCAAGGCGGCGGAATAAAAATAGGTTTTGCCTTCGTGCTGATGGGTAAAGCTGTAAATCAGCGTACTGCCCTGGCTCAGGCCTTCCTGTCCCAGAGTGCGGATACGATCTTCAGACAGCAGATGATTGATCACCGACTGATTACGCTCGTCATGCCAGTGTTCCCACAGGTGGCGGTTATGCTCTGTCTGCAGGCAATACTTCAGCTCATTACCGGCAAAAAACAGCGGTATGCTGCTGGTATGCTTGAGGAAGCTGTGCTCATAGCCCCGGGTGCGCGACTGAATAATTTTATCTTCATGGTTCTGGCGCGATCGGCTGGCCGCCATTTTCTGGCGGGCTTCAATCGCCTCTTTAAGGGCGTCACTGGATTCAATCAGCATCAGCCGCAGCCAGATATAGCTGTCGTTATCTGCATGGGGTGATACCCCCAGAATCCGGTAGCTGATCCCCTGCACGAGCCGCTCGTCTTTGAGTTGCTTGGCCAGTTCGGGGAAAAACGCGGTGACAACCTGACCGGTATGGTAGCGGAAGGCGGAAGACACCCGAAAGCGTGCGCCGGAAGGCGAAATATCTGATGTGGTGCCGTTCACTTCCTGTGAATAGGGCAGAGTCAGCACAACCGGTGTGGTGATCTGGATACGTTGTTCGCTGCGGCTGAGGTGGTAGCCAAAACGCAGCAGCTCGGCCCCAAAAGGCAGCGCTTCTGCCGGTTCTTCTGGTGGCGGAGCTTGTGTGTCCTGCTGCTGCATAACCCGGAAGTTGTTGCGGGTATTCATCAGCGATTCAAACAGGCCGACCCGGTATTGTTCGCCATAGGTTTTGATTCGGCGACGATAGACATTCATCGCCACATCATCCAGCCAGTGCGTCATACCGTGCATGTCGTAGGGGCGACACTCGCCACTGACCTTACCGCGTAAATCAACAGGCTGGCGGCAGGGGGCCATCAGGCGATTGATTTCCATTTTAACCTGTAAGCGTACCGGGCCACTGAGATCCGCGGTCAGGTGCTGAAACAAGTCATTAAAATCCCCGCTGTCATAAGCCGGGAGCAGTTGTTCTATCAGTCCTTTGTATTCATCCAGCAACATAGTGGTTTTAGCAATAGGTCTCTATCGGGTATGATCCCTATTGTGCAGTAAAACGAAGAATTGTCATAAGCTTGTAGGCGGAAAGTCAGGCATGACGCATGTCCTGTCTGTTTCTTAGCCACAGATTGGCTGTCGCCTGCACTGAGTGGCCCTTTCTGGTCACGGCTTGAAGACTCAAAAGGGATACAATGGCGAAAACCAAAAGAGCTTACGTCTGCAGTGATTGCGGCGCCGATTTTCCACGCTGGCAGGGCCAGTGCAGTGCGTGTGCCGCCTGGAATACCATTACTGAATTTACCATTCCCAAAACCAAGTCAGCACTTGGCGGTGCAAATGGCGGAACTGCCAGCAGTTATGCCGGCTCGTCGACCAAAGTGCAGACGTTGTCGGATGTCGAAAGTAAAGATCTGCCGCGTTTCAGCTCGGGTATTTCAGAGCTTGACCGCGTGCTGGGTGGCGGTATCGTGCCGGGATCCGTGCTCTTACTCTGCGGTGATCCTGGTGCCGGTAAATCCACTTTGTTACTGCAAAGCATCGGGGCGGTTGCGGTATCCCGTCAGGCGCTGTATGTCTCGGGTGAGGAGTCGATTCACCAGATTTCGCAGCGGGCGAAGCGCCTTGCGACACCAAATATCGATAAAATACAGGTGGTAGCTGAAACCTCGGTCGAGCAAATTCTCAATCACGTGGTTGAGCAGAAAGTCTCCTTCGTGATTATTGATTCTATCCAGACCATGACAGTGGCGCACAATGAATCGGCGGCGGGCAGCCCGAGTCAGGTCAAAGAGTCGGCGGCGGCTCTGACCCGTTTTGCCAAGACAGAAGGCGTGACTTTCATGATTGTCGGCCACATCAATAAAGACTCGAATGTAGCCGGTCCGATGCAGCTGATTCACATAGTCGATGGCTTGTTCGCACTCTCGTCGACCTCGGATGAAAAATTCCGGGTATTGCGCACCTCGAAGAACCGCTTCGGTGCTGATTCTGAATCCTGTTTCTTTGCTATGACAGAAACCGGCATGAAGCAGGTCAAGAACCCGTCGGCGATATTTCTCAGCCGCTCTAACAAAAACCATGCAGGTTCGGTATGTACCACACTCTGGGAAGGCACACGCCCTTTGCTGGTGGAGATTCAGGCACTGTGCAATCAGTCGATGACGGAAGTACCGCGCCGTTTGAGCGTGGGGTATGACTCTAACCGGTTGGCGATGTCAATTGCCGTGCTGGCGCGCCATGGTGGTGTGATGCTGTCGGACATGGACATCTTTGTAAACTGTGTCGGAGGGATCCGGATCGAAGAGACCTCGGCGGACTTGTCTGTGTTGCTGGCGATATTCTCCAGTTTCAAAAACGCACCGATCCCACAGGATGTACTGGTGTTTGGTGAAATCGGCCTGAACGGTGACATCCGTCCGTCAGCGAACGGGGTCGAACGGATTCGGGAAGCGGCAAAGCAAGGCTTTACCCGTGCGATTATCCCGAAAGCCAATGCAAGCCGCCCGCTTCCCGGCATTGAAATCATGCCGGTTGAAGACTTGCAAGAAGCACTGGCCGCGTTTGAGCGGGTCGCTGTTTAAACCACGAAGGCTTGTTCTTCTCCTGATTCCCCCTGTCTGGCCGTGGTTGTGTAAGGCGAACACAACCACCGGCTTTCGTTGCCGTTAGTCACGGCTATTAACTCCTGTTCAGGGGAATTAAAGGCTTACCGCTTTTAACCAAATTCACACTTCAGGTGTTAATTTCACACTGAAAAAAGTGAATTGCCCTTTATCTTTAGTCAATATTTTCAATAGCCTTCCAGTAAAATCTCCTTATTACATAGGAGGTAATACATGGCAATTGAATCATTTCTGAGCTGTTCTCATTTTAAAGATGCACCTAAAGATGTTTTCATGGCATCGCCTTATCAGCGTCCTTGTCGGCCACAAGATGTAAAGGCACTGGATTTATCGAAACCTGTTAACCTTGATAATTACTCGTCAAATGAAAACCTGTTAATTCAACGTGCAATTTTAAATGCGTATGAGTTGGACCTGGTCTTTCTACCTTCCAGTAAAGCTGTAAATTTAAAAGAGTTAAAAACATTCTATAGTGATGAAAACTACAAGAATGCAGCCGCTGTATTACCTTCTTTTGAACATCTTGCTTTTTCATCTCTGGAAAAAAGTATCAATGTATCCGGTCACTGGACTCTGCAAGATTTTGTTAAATACACAAAGACAAAAATAAAAGATGTTGCCAATAGTGAGTCAACACTTTACAAGAAAATAACAGGTTCGAAAGATCCTGAGTCAGCGGCTAGGTTTTTCTTTATCCAGTGTGCAGGTGACTTCCTGTCTGAAGCATCGGCCATGGCGCGGAATGTATTAGGAAATTATGGCTCTGCTACGTCTGAGCTATTTAAAGTACTGATCGATGAATACGGATATGGCGTTCACGAGAAAAAACACTCCAGTATCTTTGAAGGAATGATGAAAGATGTTGGATTAAATGAAATGATTCATTACTACTGGAATTTTTATACACCTGGTAGTTTATCACTCATTAACTACTTTCATTACATTTCTAAAAATCACAGCCGTTTTTTTAAGTATCTTGGTGCACTTTATTATACCGAAGCGACATTAGCCTTTACCACCAAGAGTCAATCAAAGATTGTTAATGATGTGTTTAAAGGTCGGGTGAGTGCTTTGTATTTTGATGAGCACAGCCATATTGATATTCATCATGGCAGAATGGCGCTAGAGAAAATTATCATTCCTCTGGTTGAATTACACGGCGAACATATAATCCCGGATATTTTGGCAGGATTTGAAGAATTTGCATCTCTACAAGATATAGCTGACGAAGAGTTGTATCGTCATATTGAGGTGCATGACTCGCTTGATGAACTGATAGCAAAAGCGAAAAATTATCACGATTTAAGCGGTGCAATTAAATTTGAAGAAGTACTTGGTGAGGTGTCAGTATCGCATATCCATAACAACGATGAGTTATTCATGGTTGATGACGGGGAGTTAGAGCTTTATTTCTCACCCGATAAAGTGGTACAGATGAAGGCAGGAGATAAGATCATTATTCCGTCAGGAATCCTGCACCTGTCGAAAATTACTTCTGAAAAATGTCTTTACTCTGTCAAGCATATTGAGGTGGCGTAAATGACGGTTATATCTTTAGATTCAAAGCAAAATAACAGACTTGCTGTTAATGACCAAAAGTTTTTCATTAAACGTGTTGAGCATGACGGTAAAGTTTGGGTCTTGCCGTCTGAATGCCCGCATCGAGGTGGTCCACTGCACCTTGGTAAACAGTGTGAGAAAACAGGCGCAATAGTTTGCCCTTGGCACGACAATCGAATTAGCATGCATTGTATAAAGAGAAGTTCATTGCCTGCTATATCTAATAAAGATTTAGTTCACGTGGTGTTACCGAATGATAATTACCATATATGGTCGGAAAGTAAATTATAAAGGAATGGGAAATGAATAGTACATTATTAAAGACGTATCTATTGCTTGCATTTTCTGTTTTTCTTGATATGTCGATTCAAATTGTCATGATCTGGAAAATACTTGAAATAACAAGCTCTACTGTTTATATGGGGATGATTGTCAGTATTGGCGCTGTTACGCCTTTTATTCTCAGTAAAATAATTAAAAAGAAAGACATTTTCTACAAGAAATCCACTATCACAACACTCAGGGCTATCTTTTTTGTTTGCATGGCTACCGTCTTGTATTTTGATATCACTGGCTTGATATACATTATATTTATGATTGCTGTTTTTTCATCATGCAATATGGTTTGCAGTATTAATACCTTTGAAGTGAAAAACTCCAGTTTTGTGAAAAACAAACTGATTGAAGCCTCAAAGGCGTCCAGGGTGCTGCAAACAACCATTCAGTTTGGTGCTTTCTTTGGCGCGCTGTTTGGGGGTTGGTATCTCAAAGCTATGGGGTTTGAAAACTTCATTTATTATATAGCCGTGATGTCCATATTATTATCAGTGTCTTATTTGTTTGTTTCTGATGTTGATAAAGAAGAGACAGAAACTGAAGCAAGCAATCAGCAAGCACTTTCCGGGAAAAGAGAACGCTTTATTATCCAGGTTGCCTTGTCGGTTTTAACCGGTTTGCACATCGGTGCGTTCAACACTTTCGTACCAGTGTACTATCAGCTATTCAGGGAGTGGGGGCCTGATATCCTGGGTTTTGCATCAGGTTTGGCTGGTATAGGCGCATTATGTGCAGCGCTTCTTCCTCAGAATAAACATGTTTATTTGCTCAGTGCGATGCTGTTACTGGTAGGGGATATCGGGCTTTTCTTGATGGATATGCCTTATTTATCAGTGCTTTTCTGTTTCTGCATCGGCTATGCGGTGAACTCAGTGAGAATTACATCAAGAACGGAAATATTGAAGTCTGATGCTGTTCAGAGTGATGTCAATAGTGCTATCAGTCATTCTAATTATCTGTTCTATATTGTATCAGGAACCATTCCAATGCTGGTGACTATGGTGTTGACTTACTTTTCATTCTCAAGTCAAGCCTATGGTATATCACTGATACTGGTCGGTATTTTCTCCGCTGTTGTCATCATGCTGTTAACCAGAAGCAAAAAAACAATCACATTGGAAGGTGCATATGAAAAGTAAAGTATTGATAGTAAACCCAGCTTCCAGCGGAAAAATGATCCGACCGAAACTGCAAGCAAACAATATTCAATGCGATGTGTATTTTGATTCAGAGCATGATCCGAAAGGCATGCTGGATACGATTAACATCGAAAACTATGATAATAATGTATCCCATCTTGAAATTGATGCATTGCAGAATGAAAAGTACGATGCGGTTATTGCTGGCTCTGAATTAGGTGTTGAACTAGCAGATAAGCTCGCCAGTGAATTAGGTTTACCGGGAAACTCACCTTTGACGACCGGTCTGCGCCGGAATAAAAATGAAATGCAAGATGCATTGAAAAAACATGGACTAGCCTATATTCAGACATTTCTGGTTGATATGGATGGAAAAGGTCTTAATGAGCTTCATGAAATTAAATGCAAAAAGTATATCATCAAGCCAGTTAACTCTGCAGGTTCTGAAAACGTCTACTTCTGCAATAGCAGAGATGACGTAATTAATAAAATATCTTCTTTGCCTTGGGGTAAAATTAATAGTACAGGAAAAATAAATGATCAGTTTCTTGTTCAAGAGTTTATTGAAGGCGAGGAGTATGTTTTAGACCTGATAGTCAATGAAGACCAAATCGCTTTAGTGGCGATTTGTAAGTACGTTAAAGGTCAGTCTGGTCATAATCCATTTGTTTATAATCGACTGGAATTATTGGATCCTTATGCCCCGGATTTGGCTCCAATTCGCGAATATGCTGTTGCGGCCACCAGAGCACTCGATATTACGTACGGACTTGTGCATATGGAACTGATGCTGAGCCCAGCAAAAGGGCCGGTAATGATTGAAGCTGCGACACGGATACATGGTGGTGTTGCGCCATCTTTATTTGAAAGCTGTTATTCTCCCAGTTTGCTGGATACGATTGCTTCACTGGTGTCAGAACACAGAGTACCGGAACTAGATTCTAAGCTAGTTAAGCAGGGTAGAGTGTATTTTCATGTCAATAAACACGCTGCGAAATTTTCAGGTGTCGATACCATCAGTGACAGTAAGCTAAAACGTATTCCATCGCTGATTGATTATTTTGTAACAGTGAAGGAAGGACAAGTTCTACCGGCCACAGAAGATTTATTCACCTGCCCGTGTCTTGTGTGGTTAGCTAATGATAATGCCTTTGATTTAGAATCTGACATTAAGGAAGTTGAGCATGTTCTCAATGGTGTATTTAACAAGGAGTTGGTCAGTGCCTAAGCTAATCATTAAAGATACAGATGAAACAATAGAAGCAGCAGCAGGAACACCCGTTTCAGAGTTATTTGAATTTGATGGGCTTAGAAGCGTTCCATTTAATTGCATGCGTGGGATTTGTGGTTCTTGTGCCGTAAAGCCGGTCACAGATATAGATTACCTCGGCGATGTGCATGAGAATGAGAAAGGCACACTGGAGATTCTGGCTTTATGTCCAACTGAATACAGATTGCTGTGTCAGTGTACTTTAGTCTGTGATTCCGAGGTTGAGTTAGCTTAGGGTGATTATGAATATTTCAACATTATATAATATCAATGTGAATCTGTTTGAAACGTTAAATCTGGATTATAGATCGTATAAACATGAACCTATACTTGATTATGAAACCGATCTGAAAGTCTCTAAAGAGTTAGGTTGGACGGCTGCGCCCAGTAAAAGCTTATTTCTGAAACGTAAAAGCGGCGGCTACTGCGTGTTTGTTACCCATAAAGAAAATCGCTTTGATCAAAAGAAGATTCGGGATGTTATTGGTGAACGAGTGTCTATCTGCAACAATGAAGAGATGGAAACGATTACGGGCTGTATTGCCGGTGCGTTATGTCCTTTTGTTTTAGACACATCGATCCCGATTATTTTAGATGTGTCTTTATTGGATCATAAAGAAGTGATGTTTACTCCGGCAGATCCCAGTTATACATTCATTGTTGAATCAGGTTCACTGGTCAGTGTCTTTGAAAGCTTGAACAATGAAATGTACTTTTACGCTAACTAAAATATGGGGGCTGTTAAGCCCCTTATTCATGTTTAATGTCTAACACTGGAAGAATATGGATGGATTCAATACCGCCTATATCTATGATGAACTTTTTAATTTCATACAGTAACGGAAGACGGGTGCTGTTGACCCTTATCAGGCAGTCGAACTCACCGTATATAGATTCGAATTGAAAATCATAACCGGCACTTTTGAGGTGTTTGAAAATCTGTTTACAGTCTACGCTTCCGGATTTGATCAACAGGTAAGAATGGATATCATCAGAAGGGGATAAGCGCTGATCAAAGCAAGTACTGATTGTGAAGCCTGTTATGACGTTCTCCTGTATGAGTGTTTGTATTCTTTTGTCTACGGCACTGCGTGAGAGATTGACCTGTTCTGCAACTTTTTGGATGCTCTCTCTTGAGTTATTTCTCAATAACTCGATGATTTTCATGTCCACTTTATCTAAATTCATCATGGTTACTAACTAGCCTGGCCTGGTGACTTTTTGATTCTAAAGTAACAGAAAGTGTTTTTAATTATATTCTGTTTTGATATTGGTATTTTTCTGCTTTGTTTGACAAGCAACCGCATACTTACCATACAACTCAGGTGTTTTGTCAATATGAACATTAATGATTATGTGAATAACGTGATAAGAAATGAACTCAGCGGAGAAATAACTGAATCAGTAGGGTGCTGTCGTGAGAGCAGTTATACCGGTTTATGGCAGTATCATATGCTAAGTATTGCCCTGTAAATAGCACAGTGATGTACCAGCATAGAGAAATCTTCTCTTGTGGGTCTGCCGGGCAGCACAGGTGAAACGCTGTGGGTTTCAGTCAGCAAGATCGGCAAGGAGTTCAAATTCGCGATAAAGCAGCTCGTCGTCACCGACGTTGAGTTCAATCAGGCGGCGCAGGTGAGAAATGCTGTCGATATCAATATTCACTATCTTCATCCGCAGATAGTCGCTGTCATGGGCGACCAGTTCAGTGACCATTCTCATGTGAATATCTGTGTCATGCAGGCTGACATCGACTTCAAACGGGGCGTTGTCATCCGGCTGCCAGTGTTCAGGCCGGCCGAGCAGAATACCATGCAGCGAGATATCGCGAACATCAGCAGGCCAGTGTGACTGAGCCTGACGCACCAGCGCCGGGGCCTGATAAACAATACGGATAAACTGGCGTCTTTCGTTCATAGTCTGTGATTACCTGTATGAGCCTATATTGTCGAGTTTAGGGTCTGCTGGCCTTTTTGGTTCTGTTTTTTCTATGTTGACGTGATCTCTGTTTGCAGTGCCGCGGCTCCGCTGAGGAGTCGAGTGGTGATTCATCCTGTGCTGAAACAGGCGACTTTAATGATTTGCTTATTAAGTAATCATGCAATAAAAAAGGCTGCCCAAATGGCAGCCTGCGTTCAGTGATTGCAAATCTGTCCGGAGACGGTTATTTGGCAATACGCTTGTATTTAATACGGTGCGGCTCTGCAGCCTGCGCGCCCAGTGTTTTCTTCAGCCAGTCGGTATATTCGCTATAGTTACCTTCGAAGAAATTCACCTGCCCTTCATCGCGGTAGTCCAGAATGTGGGTCGCGATGCGGTCCAGGAACCAGCGGTCGTGCGAGATCACCATGGCACAGCCAGGAAATTCCAGCAGGGCTTCTTCCAGTGCACGCAGTGTTTCTACGTCCAGGTCGTTGGTGGGCTCATCGAGCAGCAGTACGTTGCCGCCGGCTTTCAGCAGTTTCGCCAGGTGGACACGGTTACGTTCACCACCAGACAGCTCGCCAATGCGTTTTTGCTGGTCGCTGCCCCTGAAGTTAAAGCGGGACACGTAAGCACGCGACTGAATCTCGAAGTTGTTGATGCGAATCACATCGTTGCCTTCAGAGATTTCCTGATACACAGTATTGTTATCATCCATGCTGTCGCGGAACTGCTCAACAGAGGCCAACTTAACTGTGTCGCCCAGCTCGATAGTCCCTGCGTCCTGCTGCTCAGAGCCGCTCAGCATCTTGAACAGGGTCGACTTACCGGCACCGTTCGCACCTATGATGCCCACGATGGCACCTTTAGGCATGCTGAAAGACAGGTTGTCGATCAGAACACGGTCACCAAAAGATTTGGTCAGGCCGTTGACTTCGATCACCTTGTCGCCCAAACGATCACCCGGCGGGATGAAGAGTTCGTTGGTTTCGTTACGCTTCTGATGATCTGAGGTATTCAGCTCTTCAAAACGGGCCATACGTGCTTTGGATTTGGCCTGACGACCTTTAGGGTTCTGGCGTACCCACTCCAGCTCTTTCTCAATGGTTTTCTGGCGCGCTTTCTCCTGAGAGGCTTCCTGCTTCAGACGGGCGTCTTTCTGCTCCAGCCAGGACGTATAGTTGCCCTGCCATGGAATACCTTCACCACGGTCCAGTTCCAGAATCCAGCCGGCGGCGTTATCCAGGAAGTAACGGTCGTGCGTGATCGCCACCACTGTGCCTGTGTAATCAACTAAGAAACGCTCCAGCCAGCCAACAGACTCGGCATCCAGGTGGTTCGTGGGTTCGTCGAGCAGCAGCATGTCCGGCTGTTCCAGCAGCAGGCGGCAGATAGCCACACGACGGCGTTCACCACCCGACAGCAGTTTGATCTGAGCATCCCACTCCGGCAAGCGCAGCGCATCGGCAGCACGCTCCAGCGTATTGTCCAGATTGTGGCCGTCTTTGGCCTGAATCAGCGCTTCCAGCTCACCCTGCTCTTTGGCAAGGGCATCGAAATCCGCATCCGGTTCGGCGTAAGCGGCATATACCGCATCCAGGCGGGTCAGGGCGTTTTTCACGTCGGAAACGGCCTCTTCGACCACTTCACGCACTGTCTTGCTTTCGTCCAGTACCGGCTCCTGCGGCAGATAGCCGACATTCAGGCCGGGTTGCGGGCGGGCTTCCCCTTCGATATCGGTATCGATACCTGCCATGATACGCAGCAGAGTGGATTTACCGGAACCGTTCAGGCCCAGTACACCGATTTTGGCGCCAGGGAAGAAACTTAATGAAATATCTTTCAGAATCTGTCGCTTAGGTGGCACAACTTTGCTCACTCGCGACATGGTATAGACGTATTCAGCCATTTCCGTAGGTCATCTCTAATGATTGGAGAGAGGGGTATTTTAACCATTCTGGCCCTAAGTTTAACAGCAATGTCTCACAATGACGGTTAAGATGAATACATGCCCCTGTAAGCAGGTTTTCGTTATTGACCTGAGCCTGACCCGGGGCTGACGTTGACGAGGGTATGGAACGCTAGGATAACAGTGTTAATTAAACGTGCTGAATTTTAATCTGAGTGAAGCTGGAGCTGGAAAGAGTATATATGCAGTCTGAAGCCGTTATGCACCGTTGTAGCCGTTGGATGCTGGGCCTGGGGGTATGGGTGCTGTTGGGAGGAAGCGTGGCACAGGCCGCCTCGCTTGAAGAGCAGAGAAAATGGTATGAAGCCGCGAAGGATGCGCTGGAACGCAAGGATCAGTCGGCTTATCAGAGTTATCGCACCAGGCTTGATGACTATCCGCTGACCCCTTATCTCGACTATCGCCAGTTTCAGGACAATCTGGATAAGCGCTCCCCTGCCGAAGTGAGTGCATTCATCAAAAAGTTTCAGGATCTGCCTTTCACCATCAAGCTGGGTTATGCCTATCAGGATGTGCTGGCGGAGGCCAACCGCTGGCAGGATCTGGTGACCTTTCAGACTGAGCCGCCATACAGAGAAAGTTATCAGTGTCAGTATTATCTGGCACTCAGCAAAGTGGGCCGCAAGGACGAAGCCTGGCAGGGCGCGCAGTCACTCTGGCTGACCGGCCAGTCTCTTGACGATGATTGCGATCCCATGCTGGATGCCTGGGAAAAAGCCGGAAAACGTACCAATCAGCTGATTCTGGATCGCATGCTGCTGGTGTTTGAAGCCGGCAATCAGGGGTTGCTCAAATATCTCGACAAACAACTGACGGGTAACGCCAGAAAAGACGGCGATACGCTGCTCGCACTGTTTGCCAAACCGCAGGGTGTGGCGGACTTCGCGAAAAAAAGCAAAGTGACCGACTATAACCGGCAATTGGCAGTAGCAGCCTATAAGCGCCTGGCGCGCGTGGATACCCAAGAAGCCCTGAGCCAGTTAGAGCGGGTTGCGAACGGGCAAAAGCTCAATACAGGGCAGAAACAATCGCTGGCGGATTATACGGCGTCACGGCTGATGGATGCCGAAGAGGCCGATCTTGTCCGCTGGCGTGATGCCATGCTGCGCAAAAGCAGTGATGATGAATTGATTGGACGGCGCATCCGTCTTGCCCTTCGTGAAGGCAACTGGACCGAAGCGCAGGCGTGGATCCCGCAATTGTCGGCCGAAGAACAGAATACGCTGCGGTGGAAATTCTGGCAGGCGCATTTGCTGGCCAAAACCGATCCTGTGGTTGCCAAGCCGAAATATCAGGCATTGCTCGGCGAGCGGAACTTTTACAGTGCCGCAGCTGCTACGATTCTGGGGGAAGGTGTTGATTTCCCTGTGGAATCCCTGAGTCAGGCAGAGCAGGATGTGACCCCTTATCTGCCAGCGTTAAAGCGGATTGAAGAAATGATTGCGCAGGATAAGGTGTTTGATGCCAACCTGGAGTGGTGGTATCTGATGAAAGATCTCGATCCGAAAGCAATCTGGCCGCTGGCGGGCTACGCAGGTAAGCAAAACTGGCACCATCTGACGGTGCAGGCCACCATATATGGCCGGATGTGGGAGCACCTGTCGTTACGTTTCCCGCTGGCTTTTGCCGAGACGTTTAAGTCATTCGGCCAGCAGCGTGATCTATCTGTGACCACTATGATGGCGCTGGCACGACAGGAAAGTGCGTTGAATCCGCAGGCAATGTCGCCGGTAGGCGCTCGCGGGCTGATGCAACTGATGCCCGCCACAGCCAGAGAAACTGCGGGTAAGCTGAACTACAAATATGCGGGCAGCAGTAGTCTCTTTGAGCCAGAGGTCAATATCCGGCTGGGCAGTGGTTACCTGAAAATGATGCTGGAGCGTTACGACAACAACCGTATCTTTGCTTTCTCGGCGTATAACGCCGGCCCGGGCAGAGTCACCAGCTGGAAAAAAATCAGTGATGGTAAACTGGATGCCTTTGCCTTTATGGAAACCATTCCTTTCGGTGAGACGCGCGGTTATGTCCAGAATGTGCTGATGTTTGAAGTCTACTACGACAAGCTGACCAATCAGCAGGTCCAGTTGCTGACCACTGAGGAACTGAACACTAAGTATTGAGACAAACTGCTGCTATAGGTTTGGTGGAAGGCTGTGGTTCAGGGTAGAATCCAGACAGAATTAAAACGCCTGTGTGGGTTACTAATTGTCAATGCAGGCAATTTTTGAGGAAAACCATGTCAACCAAAGCCGATACGCCGGACTTTTCTGACTGGCAGCAAATAGTCTCTCTGTTTCGTCAGGCCTCTGCTGAAGGCAAAGATGAGTTACTCCTTCGTCTGCTGTTAACCCCGGATGAGCGTGAATCACTGATCGCCAGGGTGAATATCTTCCATGAACTGCTGAATGGTGAGCGTAGCCAGCGTAAAATCAGTGAGTTGTTGGGCGTTGGCGTCGCGACTATCACACGCGGCTCCAATGAACTGAAACACCACGATGCGGAGATCCGCGACTGGTTGTCAGAATTTCTGTTGAAACAGCAGCCGAAAGGCTGAAGTGCCTTGTCACCTCCCTCCTGATCTCCCCCTGAAAAGGGGGAGGGATCGTACTGAGCTTACTGAAGCACTGAATATTCCCTCCCCTTGGCAAGGGGAGGGTTAGGGTGGGGTTCGTGAAATGAGCACATATTTGGCGTTTGTGCCCAGTCCCCGGCTAGCCTCCCGCTTGAAAAGCAGAAGGATCGTACAGACCCGGGTTCATGAAAGGGATCAGGGCCAGTATCAGAGCCTGCTGATAAACACTGCTGCGGCTGAGCTTGTGCTCTGTGAGCATAGCAATGGCGCCACCTTGTTGCTTCACATTCTGCTGCTGAAACATATCATCCATTACATCCCCCAACTCTTCTCCGTCATGCAGACGGGCCAGCGCTTTTGGCGGCAGAGGCAGAGAGGCTGAACGAGATTCACCCCGCTGACTACCGTTATCTATCACCATCCAGGCAAACGTGGCACAGCCATCAAGCCCGGCTTCCAGACTGACGTAATAATCCGCGCCAGGCTGCAGTTCCCGGGCATGCACTACCCGGTTTCGGGCGCCGGTCAGGGTTTCTTCGGCACACATAGGTTGTGCTCTTACACCGCTGTCCACGGCAACACCGCTAATCTGCAGGGCTTGCGCCGGAAAGGCTTGGTGGAAGGCGTTTTCTACCGCTCTAATTTTGGCCGGGTTTGTCGAGGCGACAATAATGCGAATCTGGCGCTCTGGTGCTGGATTGGTGGTGTGCATGATGGGCTCCTTCATTTCACGTCGTTATTGTACGCATTGGAAGGGCGCTGTCACCCCTGACGGGCATCTGCAAGAGCATGAGCAAATCAGGGGGAGGGGGCAGGATAACCAGCGGTGCAATCAGATGCGGTCGAATGACCAGTCGGATTGGATAATGTAGCCGTGAATCTTGAACTCGTCGTGGTTGACAAACAGGTTCGGAAAATCCGGCTGGGATGTGGAAAACACCACGCCATCTGCCAGTTGTGTCATGTGGTAGAAATCGGGCTCGCTGCCCCGCACCGACGCAAATACCGGCTGTTTAGGACGATAAGGTGCTTTGCGTGTGGCCAGTGCATAGCTGCCCAGCGGCGCACACTGAGCGATGTTTTCGTTATCTACCAGCAGGCCAAGGCAATCGTCGCGATCCAAATGATGCGGTATCGCCCGCTTGCTCAGTACGTCGACTTTGCCGCCATCGCGATAAGACAGATAGTCTTTGCGATGAATAATAGGAATGTAAGTCGATGTCGTGCTGTGCCCCGTTTCGTGACTGATGGCCGTTGTTGCCTGAGTACCTGAATCAATCTGTCCGGTCAGCAAATAGCTGATGGAGGTGTTCAGGGTTTCAGCAATTCTTTCCAGCTCACGTACTTCAATGCCGTATTTGCCTGACAGCTTACGGCTCATGGTGCCTTGTTGTAAGCCAAGAGTTTCACCCAGCTGTTTCTGGCTAATCCCCTGAATCTTGGCCAGGCGCTTAATCCGCTCTAAATATTCCATAAGAATGGCTTCCCGCTCGCAGTAAAAAAAGAATGCGAAAGGCATTCGCAAAAGTCATAAATTATTTTACTGATATCCTTGTCTAAAGGTTTTACTCAAGCTGAAAAGTGCGATGGATTTCGTTAAAGGAATATACATTTGCACTCGGTTGGGTAAAAAAAGGGACAATTTTTTTCCAGTAAAATAAGCCAGTAAGAAAAAACCACGCCAACTGCTGACAAAAGTAACATATCAGTTCCGACCAAGAAATAAGGAAACAGCAGGGTAATGGCGGTTTTATGCATATTTTATGATATGCAACCCAAGGTTAAACAGGATTTCTTAAAAATCTGCCGAATGACAGAAAGGCGTACAGATTCAGTTTACAAGTGAAATCGATTTCATTCTCAGTGTGAATATGTGTCAATCATCAATAAATACACTGCATATTATGCTAATTTGGAATATTCAATGAGTCCCACCCGCCCAGCGACAAACAATCAGCAAGCTGTCTGTAAAGAGTAAGGGCTGCCGGAAAGGTTTTTCCTTAACCGCTGAGCCGCATTGTTGTTAATCTTTATGTGCCGTTTCACCAGTATCGGGCAGGAAACGGTGCACAAATTGCACCATTATGGATCGAATGGCACTGTATTGGTGCGCAGAATCCTGGCACACAGGAAGTGCAGCAAAGCACACAATTTTTTGTTATTGATTTTCAGTTACTTAGTTTTATTGACGAATTTAGCAATTAACGAATTGAATTGGAACAGTTATTGCTTGCCCCTTATTCATGATTGATTCGCCCTAACTTGGGGCTTGTGGTTGATTTTTGCACATTTTTTGTGCGTGACTTAGGGAAGAGTTCAATGACTGAATCTATGACACAGGTGACGGGAGCCGTGCAGGCTCTCACACAAAGTGCGGACACTTTGTTCCTGCTGCTGGGCGCCATCATGGTGTTTCTGATGCATGCCGGTTTTGCATTTCTGGAAGTGGGCACAGTACGGCAGAAAAACCAGGTGAATGCGCTGGTGAAGATATTAGCTGATTTTGCTGTATCGACCATCGCTTATTTCTTTATCGGCTACTGGCTGGCCTATGGCGCCACCTTTTTTGCTGATGCTGAAACTTTGTCGGCCGGTAATGGCTTCGCCTTAGTCAAATTCTTCTTCCTGCTGACCTTTGCGGCGGCGATCCCGGCGATAGTCTCCGGCGGTATTGCGGAGCGGGCCCGTTTCAACCCTGTGCTGATTTCTACCTTTTTTATCGTGGGCCTGGTGTACCCCTTGTTTGAAGGTATGATCTGGAACGGTAACTTTGGCCTGCAGGCGTGGTTTGAAGGCCAGTTTGGCGCCGCTTTCCATGATTTTGCCGGCTCTGTTGTGGTTCATGCGGTCGGTGGCTGGATTGCGCTGGTGGCGGTGATGCTGCTGGGGATGCGTAAAGGGCGTATCCGGGCAGGCAAACACACTAACTTCGCGCCTTCTAACATTCCGTTTCTGGCGCTGGGGGCGTGGATCTTAAGTGTCGGCTGGTTTGGCTTTAACGTGATGTCGGCACAGTCGATTAACGGTGTCAGCGGGTTGGTTGCCGTTAACTCTCTGATGGCGATGGTGGGCGGAATTCTGGCCGCCGTCGTGCTGGGTAAGAATGACCCGGGTTTCATTCATAACGGCCCGTTGGCCGGTCTGGTGGCTGTGTGCGCCGGTTCGGATCTGATGCATCCTTTGGGGGCGCTGATTACCGGTATCGTCGCTGCTGCGATCTTTGTCTGGCTTTTTACTTACATGCAAAATCACACCAAAATTGATGATGTGCTCGGCGTCTGGCCGCTGCATGGCGTGTGCGGAGCCTGGGGTGGCATTGCGGCCGGCATCTTTGGCCTGCAGTCGTTAGGCGGATTAGGTGGCGTTAGTTTCGTGGTGCAATTGCTGGGCACTGTGATAGGCATCGCGATAGCACTGGCTGGTTCGTTTATCGTTTACGGTCTGGTGGATAAGCTGTCGGGCCTGCGCCTGAGCGAAGAAGATGAGTTCAACGGCGCAGATCTGGCAATCCACAAGATCAGTGCCACCAATTTAGAATAGACCCCACCCAGCCTATAAATGCTTGAATGCCGCCTGGTGCGGCATTTTTTATGCGAGGTATTCAATACCTGAGTGAACGGAAAACCTGTCACTGTCACTCTGGTGTTGATCACAGATAACGATTCGGATTTCTTACTCTTATGACGACGTAACCAACTGTTATTGCATAAGCTCAGTCTGTGTTCCTGTGCTGGATTTAAAGCATGCAGCAACGAATATGGCCAGGCCAGTGGCATCGACTCATCGCAACCGCCTTGAGCGGCCTCTTTGTCATCCTGCTTCAGGGGCTGCTTAGTGCCAGTGCGACAAGCGCAGAAGCACCAGCATTGAAAGCGCTGCACCAAAAAGAGCCTTATGTCAGCTGGGATCGCACTGCGTCAGAAGCACGGGTGCTGCTGCAGGCAACTACTGCAGATACCACTAAACTAGAGCGCATTCGCGCCACTCTGGCTGAACAGCGGGGTGAAGCTTATCAGTTATCACAAGATAAATCGGTGGATGTACGATGGCTGGAAGCGCAAATAAAATCCCTTGGTCCGGAACCGGAGGAAGGGGAAAGCGAACCTGAGGTCATTGCCAGCCGTCGTGCCGAGCTGGAAAATGAACTGGCCACAGTCAGTGCTCCGATTTTTCTTGCCGATGCAGCGTATGAACGGGCCAACCTCCTGGTAGGCGAAGTCGACAAGGTGATCCGCCAGAACCTGTCTGAAAAATTGCTGAATAAAAGCCCGACCCCGTTATGGCCAGGGCGGTGGGGAGACGCGCTGAGCGAACTGAAACAGTATGCCGGAGTGTTAGCACAGCAGTTCCACGCCGTCAGGCAAGATCCGCAACAAGCCCGTAATATGAGTGCATCCATAACCCCGTTTCTGGTGTTCATGGCGTTGGCTCTCCTGACTATGCTGGTGATACAGCCTTGGGTGATCAACCGGCTGGACAGGTTTAGCCATAACCTGACCAAGAAAAGCCAGATTCTGATCTGCAATGTGTTCTCAACATTACTGAGGCTGTTCTTTCCTTTGCTCACCGCGCTCTTATTAGTTGTGGCAATCGGCCAGCTGAAGTTGCCTTTGCCGTCTGTGAAAGCGACGATCAGCGCACTGGCGGGTGCGGCTGTGTATATTGTTGTCAGCCATTGGCTGGGGTTTCTGATATTCCGGCCCAAGGCAGCAGAACAGCGAATTATCCATCTTGATGACGCTTCAGCCCGGCGTGGCATGCGGATCTGCCAACTGCTCGGGGTGTTTCTCGGTCTGATTATCCTCTTGACGGCAGTCAAAACGGATCATGCCTTTTCAGCGGCCAGTTCGGCATTTTTGACCTTGCCTGTTATCGTATTCGGCAGCTGGTTAATGTGGCAACTGGCGAAAGTTTTAAGCAAGGCCGCCAGGAAAGCCGATGAGACCGATGAGCAAAGCGAGCAGGCGAATCATGTCAGTCGTGGTGTGCTTAACGCGCTGGTGTGGTTGATGAAGGCCTCCAGTATTCTCAGTGTCGTTTTTGTCTGCGTGGGCTACGACAGTCTGGCGCGGCAGGCCATTATACCTATGGTGATGTCCATTGCGCTGATTGCCTTTGCCATGGTTATTTACTACGGCCTGCTGAATGTCATTAACCGGATCATGGGAGGTGACAATGAGCAAGACACAGAAGCGAGTGTCAGCGAGGGGTTGTTACCCATAGTGCTGATTGTCATTATGTTCATGCTGTTTGCTCCAATGCTGGCACTAACATGGGGCGCCCGGCTTACCGATATCGCAGAAATCTGGCGGCTGTTGTCCGATGGCGTTGAGCTGGGGGATGTCCGTATTTCTCTGGACGTTATTATTACGTTTCTGGTGGTGGTGTTTGTCGGTGTGCTGCTCACGCGATGGATTCAGCACGTCATGCGTCATTCTGTGCTGCCGAAAACCAAGACCGACCCCGGTGCACAAACCGCGATTGTGACAGGACTGGGTTATGTGGGTTATACCCTGGCTATCATTATTGCCGTGTCAGCGGCGGGTCTGAATTTATCCAGCCTGGCAGTGGTGGCTGGCGCATTGTCGGTCGGTATTGGTTTTGGCCTACAGACCATAGTGTCGAATTTTGTCTCCGGTATTATTCTGCTGATCGAGCGGCCGATCAAAGAGGGAGACTGGATTGAGGTTTCCGGTCATTCGGGTTTTGTTCGTAAGATAGCCGTTCGATCAACGCGAATCGAAACCTTTGATCTGCAGGATGTGGTGGTGCCCAACTCGGATCTGATCGCCGGTATCGTAAAAAATATGACCCTGCGATCCGACCATGGCCGATTGATAGTCCCGGTTGGTGTAGCCTACGGCAGCGATCTCAATATCGTCAAACAAGTGTTGATGGAGGCGGCCAAAAAGCATGGCATGATCCTCAGCTATCCCGAACCTACCGTTGTCTTTACCGAGATGGCCGATAGCGCTTTGCTGTTCGAGCTTCGTTGCTTTGTCCGCGATATCAAACAGTACATGATTATCAAATCCGAACTTCTGTTCGATATTTATCAAACGCTTAACGAGCAGGGCGTCAGTATCCCATTCCCACAACGTGATGTGAGTATTAAAGGGCTGGAAAAGTTACTGAAAGCGTGGGAGGAAAGAAAAGCGGAATCGGGTGACTGAGCGATGAGTCTCGCGCGTTGCACCGAAGATCTGAATGCATAAACCCAACAAAGGATTGTATGACGATACTGCAATCATAATAATGACAGCCATTGTTCTCTGCTATGGCTTTGCTCTTTATGATGACTCCGTCCGCTTTCTTTCAGCCGCTGCGCTCAGTCACTTTGCCCGGATGTGGCACTGAAGTGTTACTGGCCGGGTTTGATCTGCACCATTACTCGCCGTCCCTGTTCAACCAGTTTGGCGTCAAGATGCCTGACGCAATAAGCCGGGCAGTGCCTAAGCGACAGGCGGAATTTCTGGCCGGCCGTTATCTGGCGCAGCAACTGCTGAAAGAGCGGGGAATGGCACCGGTCGAGATAGCGGTTGGCGACAACCGTGCACCTGTCTGGCCACAGGGGCTGACTGGCAGCATCAGCCACCATGACCAGCTGGCAGCCTGTGTGATTTGTCCTCAACATCATGAGCAGGCCGGTGTTGGTTTAGATATTGAGTTACCCGTTAACGCGGATATTGTGCCTGGCATGCAGGGGATGGTCGTCAATGAGCAGGAGCTGGCCAGGCTGGAAACAGATGAACAAAATGCAATCTGGTTGATGACCCTGATGTTTTCCGCTAAAGAGAGCATTTTTAAAGCCTTATATCCGCAAGTTCAGCGCTATTTCGACTTTCTGGATGTCTCGTTTCTGGGCATGGATGATCAGTGGCTGTACTTTGAGTTGAACACAGAGCTGGCTGCGTCTTTGCCCTCCGGCCGACAGGGAAAGGTGCATTACTCCAGGATGTCAGAGTCTGTGTTCACGTTTACCCGTTCCGAGTATTTTACTGATAATAATTATCATTATTGAGTTTGTTCCGGCCGGCAGTTACAATCGCTTTTTTTTGTGAATGGGTCGTGCCGTCATGGACAGCAACACGCTGAATGCTAAGTCAGTGTTAAGGCTTGCTCTGCTTATCAATATGCTCTCGGTCGGAACCCTGATGATGGTGATGCCGATGGGGCCAGATTTAGTCCGGGATATTGGTTTACAAGGTGAGCATATTGGATACATCAGCGGTGGTGCGACATTCGGCTCCGCGATAATTGGATTTTTTCTTGCCCCTGTTTTGGATCGCTTCGATAGGCGGGCTGCACTGACGTTGTTTCTTTTGCTTCGCTCTGTCCTGATTGCGTTGTGCGGTCTGGCAGCTACGCCGGAACAACTGCTGCTGATGTTTATTGCCGCTGGCTGTTTCTCGGGCCCGCTCAGTGGATTAATCATGGCATCCGTTCTTGATGTAACCAAAGTGGCTGAACGGGGCAGGGCGATGGCCTTTGTTGCCAGCGGTTTTTCGCTGGCGGCGATCATTATTGTCCCGGCTTCTTTGTTGCTGGCGCAGTGGCTGAACTGGCAGATGACTTTCTTCTTCTTTGGTGGCATGGGACTGATACTGGCGGTAGCGGTACGGATCTGTATGCCGTCGCTGGTGCCACAGCAACAAATGGCCGGAAGTCCGGCAGCACTATCGGCAGGGCTGGCCGGGATGGTTGGGTCAACACCGTTTCTGCTGGCGATGGCGATGATGGGGATCAGCCTGTTCGGGCATTTCCTGTTAGTACCGAATCTGTCGGCTTATTTCCAGTTCAACCTCGGTTTCCCGCGTAACGAAATCAGTTGCCTGTACCTGCTGGGCGGGGTCATGAGCATACTTGCAATGCGATACAGTGGCAGGATGATGGATAAGGGATCAGGTCAAACGGCCTTGTTTGGTCTCAGTGCTATTGTGGCGGCTGTGGTGTACTACGGCTTTGTCAGCGACAGTTCGGACAAATGGGTCTATCTGATTTTTATGATTCTGATGGCATCCAGCTCGGCGCGCAGTGCGGTGCTGGCGGCATTCACCTCAAGGGTGCCTCCTCCGCAGTATCGGGCGGCCTTCATGACCTATCAGTCGACTGTCTCGAACCTGGCTGCCGGTGCCGCCAGCATCATGGGTTCGGTATACCTGACATCCGGCCCGGCGCATCAACTGCTGGGGCTGGATACGCTGGCAACGGCCACTATAGTCAGCGCGATTGCCGTGCCATTGCTGGTCTGCTGGTTTATCCCTTCGCTCAAGCAGGCTCAGGTTTCACAACAGGCTCCGGGTTAATCCCGGAGTTTTTTTATCTCTTTTATTCTCCCCGCCAATATCCCCTCAAGTGCATATAAAAACATCATTTTTATAAGTAATCAGTCTCAGTCTTTCCGTTGCACTTGAACGCGAATAAAAAAAGTTATCAATTCGATTGAACTTTTATTGACGTTGATAATAACAATAATTATCATTTGCGCCATTGTTATTAATGGAGTGTTGAAATGTTTCAGCAACAAGGAGATAGTGTGATCAAGTTAACTCGTTTGAACCGGGCTTTATGTGTTGTCGGTATGGTCTCTTCATTTACGGCGATGGCCGAAGTGGCCAACAAAGAAGTGATGGTGGTGACGGCGAGTCAGACGGAGCACCCTGAATTAACGGCTCCTGCTTCTGTGTCTTATATCACGCGTGAAGAACTGGATAATCTGGTGGTCAATGATGTCGGCGAAGCGATCAAAAAGCTGCCGGGTATCAACATCAATCCAGGCACCTCATACGGCCGGAATGAAATCAAAATCCGCGGTCTGTCTTCAGACTACACCTTGCTGCTGATCAATGGTCGTCGCATTAACTCACGTGATGGCCTGCTCAGCGCCTACGGCAACGACTTTGACCTGTCCAGTATCCCAATGTCCGCGGTTGAGCGTATCGAAGTGATCCGTGGCCCGATGTCATCCCTTTACGGGGCCGATGCGCTGGGCGGCGTGGTTAACGTCATCCTGCGCAAACCAACGGAAGACACGCAGGGCTCTGTCGGTTACCAGTTTGACGGTATCACCGAAGGCTCCGGCGGCGACACCAATAAGATCAATGCGTATGTCAGTGGTGCGCTGATCCCTGAAACCCTGCTGGGTAACCTGATCGTTGAAAAAAGCGATCGTGATGCCTGGCGCACGGATAAGTCTGTTAACCCGGATACCGATGTACTGGAAGAGCGCGACGAGCTGAACCTGTACTCGAACCTGAAGTGGCTGGTGAATGAGCAGCAGGATATCGATCTGGATTTGATCTACAGCAAAGATGATCGTGATGCGGACTGGAACAATTGGGGAACTGCGGTCAACAACGTGCAGGAGATGGAGCGCTATAACATCGCGCTGACTCACTATGGTTACTGGGCCAACTTTGATTCCCGCCTGCGTTACAACCTGGATATGTCCGAGCTGAGAGACGATTCCGAGCTCAACGGCGCGGTCGGTAATATTGATCAAACCAATAATACCGTGGATGCGCAGCTGTCCGGCTATCTGGGTGAGCACCTGCTGACCGGTGGCGCGGAATATCGTGATACCAAGCTGAAGAATAACCTGACCCTGAACACTGATTCGGTGAACTACAGTCAGGCGGCAGTTTACCTGCAGGACGAGTTCTCGCTGGGTAATCTGGCCCTGACCCTGAGCGGCCGTTATGACGATCACGAAGTGTACGGCGGTGAGTTCAGCCCGCGTGCGTATGCGGTTTATAAAATCAGCGACAGCTGGGTCGTGAAAGGGGGCGTCGGTAAAGCCTTCAAAGCACCGAGCCTGAACCAGTACAGTGATTCTTACTCAGTACTGGCCTGCCGTGGTGCTTGTAGCGTAGTCGGTAACCCGGATCTGAAAGCCGAAACCTCGCTGAGCTATGAGCTGGGTACCAGCTATGAAGCCGCTCGCTGGGGCGCCGGTCTGACATTGTTCCAGAACGACATTGACGACATGATTCAGGCAGAAAACTGGGACCGCGTCAGCACCGAGCTGAGCTACTTCAATGTGGCAGAAGCTGAAGTGAAAGGCGTGGAAACCATGGCCTGGGTGGACATTACAGACACTGTGAGCCTGTCGGCGAACTACATGTATACCAGTGCTGAAGACAAAGACACCAAGAAAGATCTGATTCTGTCGCCAAACCATACTGCCAATGTCCAGCTTGACTGGCAGGCACTGGAAAACCTGTACGCGTACACTTCGTATCAGTACACAGGTTCTCAGTATGTGCGTTCAGGTCAGAAACTGTCGGCATACGGCACCATGGATCTGGGTGCCCGTTACGAAGCCATTGAGAATCTGAACCTGAAACTGGGTGTCACTAATCTGACCAACGAAGAGCGTGACGAAGCCGCGACTCAGCTTGATTACATCCTGAAAGCCCGCAGCGTCTATGCCGGCGTGTCATACGACTTCTGATAACAACATCAGTCAGGACCACCTGACACCCAAAGAGCCAATGAACATTGGCTCTTTTTTCCCTGCAAAAGCAATGTGATGTCACTTTCTAACAATTAAAGCCCTAACGAATTAACACTCAATCAGCCAGTTTACGATGCGTCATAAGCTGCACACATTCTTGCGTAAAAAGGGAGTTGTGACATGCAACATACTCAAAGTGAGAATCCAATACTGAATCCGGTATTCTCACCGAATAGTGATCTTTTCTTCTCGTCTGTTTACCGAACAGTCAGAGGTAAAGGGATTAGCCAAATTATCACCACACCAGCCATTCACGGTGAGCACAGCCAGAGTGAATTCCAGCAGGTTATTCAACAGAAATTCGCCGAAGAAAAAGCCAAAGGTATTGAAAACCCCATTTTAATCGGTTCGATTCCGTTTGATGTTTCTGAGCCATCCTGCCTGTATATCCCCGAATCTGTCGAAGTGACCGAGCATCAGCCGGACACCTTTGGCGAGCACAGCGGAATGTCAGCCAGCAAACCCTTACAGGTGCTGGCAAAGCGCAGTGAACCGGAAGAATCTGTGTTCAAGCAGGCTGTCGCGCAGGCGGTGGAAAAATTTCAGCGCACCCAGCTGGAAAAAGCCGTGTTGTCACGGGTGCTTAATATTGAGCTGAGCGATGACGTATCAGCCGATGATATTCTGGCCCGTCTGATCAAACAAAACCCGACTGGCTTCCATTTCGCCATTCCGCAACAGGATCAGTCGGTGTTACTGGGCGCCAGCCCTGAGCTGCTGATCCGTCAGGAAGGGCTGCATATTCTGTCCAATCCGCTGGCGGGCTCGGCGAAGCGCCAGGCCAGTGCGGACGCCGATCAGCAAGTCAGTGAAGCATTGCTGCAGTCGGTCAAAGACAGGTATGAACACCGTCTGGTGATCGATGAAATTGCCCAGCAACTCAGGCCTTACTGCCGTGAGCTGGATGTGCCTGCCGGTCCGTCTTTGATCAACACCCCGACCATGTGGCATCTGTCGACCCGGATTGAAGGTCAGCTCAACACGCCGGATAACGCAACTGCGCATTCAGATGACTTGCCTTATAACGTGTTGCAATTGGCGTGCCTGCTGCACCCAACCCCTGCGGTCTGCGGCTTTCCGTTCAACCTGTCGCGCGATGCGATCAAAGAGCTGGAAGGCTACGAGCGCGGCATGTTTACCGGCATGGTCGGCTGGTGCGATTCCCAGGGCAATGGCGAATGGGCGGTCACTATCCGCTGCGGTAAAGTGCGCGAAAAATCCGTTCGCTTGTTTGCCGGGGCCGGTATCGTCGACGCATCCTGCCCGCAGGCTGAATGGGCGGAAACCGAAGCCAAACTGGGCACTATGCTCAACGCCTTCGGACTGGGCGAGCAGGGGGTAGCATGAGCATTGCCTTTACGCCCTGGCCGCCAGCGCTTGCCGAGCAGTACCGCCGGAAAGGCTATTGGACCGATGTGCCCATGACCGACATCCTGACGCGCCACCTGGATGAGCGTGCCGAACACCGGGCGCTGATGTGCGGTGAACGCAGCTGGACTTACCGCCAGCTTGAACAGGATGCCGAGCGGCTGGCGGCATCACTGCTGCGGCTGGGGGTGAAACCCGGTGAGACCGCACTGGTGCATCTGCCCAATGTGGCGGAGTTCTATATTGTTTTCTTTGCCCTGATGAAACTGGGCGTGGTGCCGGTGAATGCCTTGTTCAGCCATAACCGGCATGAGCTGACAGCCTATGCGGAACAGATCCGGCCGACGCTGGCGATCGTCTCGTCCCGCCACAGTTTATTTGCGGATGGTGAGTTTGCCCAGGCGCTGAGCCAGCAGGTGCCTACCCTGAAGCACTGGCTGGTCGATGGCGATGCCGGTTTCGGCGACTCGTTAGCCGCGGCTATAGCAGCAGGCACACAGTCGCAGAGCTGCGCTCTTAATGCTCAGGCCGATGAGACCCTGAGCTGGCCAGATTTGTCGGCCTCTGAGGTGGCCTTTTTCCAGCTGTCCGGCGGCAGTACAGGTACCCCGAAACTGATCCCCCGTACCCATAACGACTATTACTACAGTGTGCGTGCCAGTGCAGACATCTGTCAGCTGGATACTGACACAGTTTTCCTGTGCGCCTTACCGGCGCCGCACAACTTTACCCTGAGCTCACCGGGCGCGCTGGGCGTGTTTTACGCCGGTGGTGCTGTGGTGCTGGCAGCAGAGCCCAGCCCGATGACCTGTTTCCCGCTGATCAAGCGCCATCAGGTCACCATGACCTCTCTGGTGCCACCGGCTGTCACACTGTGGTTGCAGGCGGCCGCGGATGATCGCTCGGCGCTGGACAGCCTGCAATGGCTGCAGGTCGGCGGCGCCCGGCTTGGTGAAAGTCTTGCCCGTCGTATTGAGCCTGAACTGGGCTGCCGTTTGCAGCAGGTGTTCGGCATGGCCGAAGGTCTGGTCAACTACACCCGCTTTGACGACAGCGAGTGGCATGTGCTGAACACTCAGGGACGCCCGATCAGCGACGATGACGAAGTGCGGATCGTGGATGAAGACGGCCAGGATGTGCCGCGCGGCACCCCCGGCGCCCTGCTGACCCGCGGCCCTTATACCTTCCGTGGCTATTACAACAGCCCGGAGCACAATCGCGTCGCGTTTGATCAGGACGGTTTTTACCGCTCCGGCGATGTGGTGGTGATGACAGAAGACGGCTACCTGATGGTGGTCGGCCGTGACAAAGATCAGATCAACCGCGGCGGCGAAAAAGTGGCGGCGGAAGAGATCGAAAACCAGCTGCTGGCTCTGCCGGAAATCACTCAGGCGGCACTGGTTGCCATGCCCGATGAGGTGATGGGTGAGAAAAGCTGCGCCTTCATTGTCACCACAAATCCCAAGCTGAAAACCCTCAGTATCCGAAAGCACCTGCGGACGTGCGGCATCGCCGACTACAAGCTGCCGGATCGGATCGAGAAACTCGACGCCTTACCCATGACGCACGTCGGCAAAATTGACAAAAAAGCCCTGCGTCAGTTGATTGCCAACCAGGTACAAGCCCAGTCACAGCCTCAGCCAGAAAAGGACGTTTTATCATGACTATTCCAGCATTACCGACTTATACCATGCCTGCTGCCGAGGCCTTTCCTGCTAACAAAGTGTCGTGGGCCTTTGAGCCGCAAAAAGCGGCGTTTCTGATCCACGACATGCAGGAGTACTTCGTCAGTTTCTATGAGCGTGACAGCGCCCTGATGCAGACCCTGCTCAGCAATCTGGTGGCCCTGAAAGCCTTCTGTAAAGCCAACGGTATTCCGGTGATCTACACCGCCCAGCCTAAAGAGCAGAACATGGCAGACCGGGCCTTGCTGAACGACATGTGGGGGCCGGGTCTGAACAAATCGCCTGAGCTGCAACAAGTGGTTGCGGCGCTGGCGCCGGAAGCGGGCGATACCGTGCTCGACAAATGGCGTTACTCGGCGTTTCAGCGCTCGCCGCTGGAGCACATGCTCAAAGAGCTGGGCCGTGATCAGCTGCTGATCGGCGGCATTTACGGCCACATTGGCTGCCTGATGACGGCGGTGGACGCTTTTATGCGCGACATCAAGCCTTTCATGATCGGCGATGCAATTGCCGATTTCTCGCTCGAAGAGCATGAAATGGCGCTCAAGTATGTTACCGGACGCGCTGGCATGGTGGTATCGACCGCTGCGCTGATTGGTACTGCTCAGCAGGCTAGCTCACAGCACAGCGAGTTGCCGGAAGTGCTGACCCGCAGCGGCCTGCTGGCACGCATTGCCAGACTGGTGGAAGAAGAGGAAGACGAGTTTGATCCGGAAGAGAACCTGATCGACTACGGCCTGGATTCGGTGCAGATCATGTCATTGATCACCGAATGGCGTAAGCACGGGGTGGTAATGAACTTTGTCCAGCTGGCGGAAACCCCGACCTTTAATCACTGGTGGGGCTTACTGGAACAAGCACTGGACAATGTGAACAAGGAGGTGCAGGGATGACAGCACTCAATACCGCTCAGCACGGGCTGTGGCTGGGGCACACCCTCAATGAAGACAAGGCGTTGTTTAACACCGCCGAATGTATTGTGTTTGACGGCAAAGTGGATGCCGGAAAACTGGAGATGGCTGTACGCCAGGCGGTGGCGGAAAGCGAGTGCCTGTCCTGTTACTACCGCAGCGAGAATGAGCAGCCTTACCGGGTTGCTGCCGCTGAACCTGTGGCGTTTGAGGTGGTGGATCTTGCCTTGTCCGGCGGACAGGACGCCGAGCTCGCGGCCGTGCGCCGCTGGGCCGAGCAGGATATGACGCTGGCGTTCGATCTTGAGCAGCAGTTGCCCGGCCGCTTTGCCCTGCTTCGCGGCGGGCAGCAGGATTATCTCTATAACTGCGTCCACCATATCGCGCTGGATGGTTTTGGCACCACCCTGGTCTTCCAGCGGATCGCTGAGATTTATTCCCTGCTGGTACAGGGTGTACAGGTTACGCCGTCGCCGTTCGGATCGTTTCAGGCGGTGCTGGATGAAGATCAGCAACGGCGTGACTCCGGCGCCTATGGTAAAGCCCGCCAGTTCTGGCTCGATACCCTGGCCGGTAATACCGCGCCTTCATCGTACAGCCGCGATGTGGCGCCGATTGCGGCCCGCTTTCGCCGTCAGAGCAGCACCTTCAGCGACAGCCTCTGGCAGCAGTGCCAAAGCCTGGCTGATCAGCACCAGCTGACCTGGGTTGATGTTTTCCTCGCCGCGCTTTGTGCGCATCTGCGTCACTACAGCGACACCGAGCAGGTGGTACTGGGGATGATGGTGATGAACCGTCTGGGCTCTAAATCGCTGACCGTACCCAGCATGCAGATGAACATAGTGCCGCTGGTGGTCGAGGTCTGCGGTGGCGACGATCTGCTGAGTGTGGCGCGCAAAGTGGCGGCGCACAAAAAGAAAATGCGCCGTTTCCAGCACTACCGCTATGAAGATCTGCGCCGTGATCTGAACCGGGTCGGCGGCAGTCAGCGTCTGTATGGCGCGCTGATCAATATCATGCCGTTCGATCATCCGTTGCAGTACGGTAACCTGGCAGCCGATACCCTGAATCTCAGTGCCGGACCGGTGGAAGATCTGACTATCGAGCTGCACAGTAAATCGGAAGGGCTGCCGGTGGTGGACTTTGATGCCAACCCGGCGGTGTACGAGCAAGATGAGCTGGCAAATCTGCAACAGGAGCTGCTGAGCCTGCTGGCGAACTGGTTAGCGGCTCCGGGCCAGAGCACAGACACTCTGCTGGGTGGCTTGCATGCCAAGGCGCGACTGGATGCCATGATTCAAGGTGAAAAACACGGGCAGACTGAGGTGACTTCAGTGCTGGCCGCGATCCGTCGCCATGCCGCTCAGCACCCGGATACTATCGCGCTTGAGCAGGACGGTATGTCGCTGACCTATCAGAGTCTGATGGAGAGAGCCGATGCCGCCGCCAGCGCCTTACTGACACAGGGTGTTCAGCCGGGCGAAAAAGTCGGGGTGGCGTTGAGCCGCTCTCTGCCGTGTATCACCACTGTACTGGGGGTGATGCTGAGCGGCGCGGTCTACGTGCCGCTGGATCCTGAACAGCCGATTGAGCGTCAGAGCAGCATCGTCAGCCAGGCCGGGATTCGCATGCTGATCACTGAAGCCCAGCACCAGCACCGTCTGTCGGTGCTGCCGGTGACGATTCAACTGGCCGGTCATCTGTATGCCGCGCCTGTGGCTTTGCCTGAAACGGCAGACACCGATCTGGCCTACATCATGTTTACCTCCGGCTCGACCGGACAGCCAAAAGGCGTGGCCATCAGCCATTATGCGATGAATCACTTCGTGGCCGCCGCTGCCACCCGATATGACATCAATGCGAGCGATCGGGTGTTGCAGTTTGCGCCGTTCAACTTCGATGCCAGCATTGAAGAAATCTTCGTGACTCTGAGTCAGGGCGCCACGCTGGTACTGCGAACCGACGCCATGCTCGAATCCATGGCCACCTTCTCTGATTCAATCACCGCCGCCGGGATCAGCCTGCTGGATCTGCCGACCGCGTTCTGGAACGAATGGGTAGTCAGCCTGCAGGCGGGCACAGCTACCCTGCCGAACACGCTCAAAGGCGTGATTATCGGCGGTGAAGCCGTGTACCCCGAACCGCTGGCCCAGTGGCAGAAAGTGGTTGAGCAGGCAGGTATCGCGAACGACGTGCGTCTGTTTAACACCTATGGCCCGACGGAAACCACAGTGGTGGCCACCTGCAGCGAGCTGCAGAATTTTCACGGTGAGCACAGCCAGTTACCTATTGGCCTGCCGCTGCCCGGTGTCGGGGTGCTGGTGCTTGATGCGCAGTCTCGTCCGGCGAGCACAGGTGAGCTGGTTATTCTGGGCGACACCCTGGCGGACGGCTATCTGGGACAGCCCCATCCGGCCTTTACCAGCCTGCAGGTGGGTGATGAACAGCGCCGGGCTTATCGCACCGGCGATCGGGTCACTCTGACAGATGGTCAGCTGATTTATCTGGGACGGATCGATAACGAGTTCAAAATCAGTGGTTACCGCATTCAGCCGGGCGAAGTGGAATCCCATCTGCTGGCTCTGGACGGGGTGGACGAAGCCTGCGTACAGGGCATGGTGTTCGACAACGGTATCCGCCGTCTGGTGGCCTTTGTCGCTGGTGAACAGCACGAGAGTCTTGATGCCCTGAGCATCAAAAAAGCCCTGCAGGAAAACCTGCCTCCGGCCATGATCCCGACCGATTTCCGCTTTTTTGCCAGCCTGCCGAAAACCGGCAGCAACAAGGTCGATCGCAAAGCTCTGGTGGCTGGCTATCAGAATGACAGCGCCGAGCAGGTGCTGGCCAGCGAAACCGAAAGCCGGGTCGGCTCTGTCTGGCAGCAGATCCTCGGGGTTAGCGCGATTCAGTCGCAGGATAATTTCTTTGAGCTGGGCGGCCAGTCTTTGCAGACCATTCAGATTGTGAACCGCCTGGGCGCGGAGTTTGACGTCAGCATCAAGGTGTCCGATGTGTTTGACCGCCCGGTGCTGAGTGATTTCTGCCGCTATCTCGATGAGATGCAGCAACAAAGCGAAGACGAAGTGGAGATGGTGTGGTGATGGCAGCGCAGCAGCAAACAGCAATGACCTTCAGCGGTCAGTTCGAGAACAAAGTGGTCTGGGTGACCGGTGCCGCTCGCGGCATCGGGCACGCGGTCGCCATGAGCTTCCACCAGCTGGGCGCTCAGGTGATCGGCCTGGATATAGATTTCAGCGCTGCACGTGAAGCGGGCACTGAACACCCGTTTGCCACCTATGAGGTGGATATCAGCAACCCGGATGCAGTCAGAGAAGTGGCGCAGAGGATTCTGGCGGCCTTCCCTGTGATTGATGTGCTGGCGAATGTCGCCGGGATTTTGCGGATGGGACAGACCGAGGAGCTGTCAGTGGATGACTGGCACACCTGCCTCAACGTCAACGCTTCCGGTGTGTTTTACCTGCTGCAGCAGGTGATCCCTGTGTTTAAGCAGCAGCGTCACGGCGCTGTGGTGACTGTCAGCTCTAATGCCGCGCACATTCCGCGTCAGCACATGACCGCTTATTGTGCCTCCAAGGCGGCACTGAGCAGTCTGGCCAATTGCGCTGCTCTGGAGCTGGCGCCGTTTGGTGTGCGCTGCAACCTGGTATCGCCGGGTTCGACCGATACCCCGATGCAGCGCTCACTGTGGCACAGCGAGGATGCCGAGCAGCGCACCATTGCCGGTTTCCCCGAGCAGTTCAAGCTGGGGATCCCGCTTGGCAAAATCGCTCAGCCACAGGAAATCGCTCAGGTTGTGGTGTTCCTGGCCTCCGATCTGGCCAGCCATGTCACCATGCAGGATATCGTGGTGGACGGCGGGGCCATTCTTAACGCCTGAGCAGGCGCCTAACAGTGAAACAGGAAAACACAATGACAGACATGATTTCATTTTTGGCGGATCTTGAGCGCAAAGGCGTCCGGCTGGCACTGAACGAGAAAGGGCAGCTGATCTCTCAGTGCAGCAAGCAGGCACTGACGCCGCAAATCGGACAGCAGATCCGCGACAACAAAGACGCCATCATCCGTTGCCTGAGCGCCCGCCAGGCCTATGAGCAACCCATTCCGGTACAACAGGCGGCCTCCGGGCCGCTTTCTTTCTCGCAAAGCGGCCTGTGGTTTATTGAGCAATATGAAGACAACTCGCACCTGTACAACATGCCGGTGCATTTTCGTCTGACCGGCCAGCTGGATGTCGGCGCGCTGGAATACGCCTTCTCGGCACTGGCACAAAAGCATGCCAGCCTGCGAACCCGCTTTCTGCGCAACAGCCAGGGCAAAGGTGAGCAGCATATCGCGGCGCAGACTGAGCTGACGGTGATGCACCATGACTTGTCCCATCTGGACAAAGCGGCGCGCGAGCAGGCACTGCTGAAAATGGTCGAGGAAGACATCTACCGGCCGTTTGATCTGGAACAGGGCGGCCTGACCCGGGTCGAACTGGTCAGGCTGGGAGAGGAAGAGCATCTGCTGATGCTGACCCAGCACCACATTATTTCAGACGGCTGGTCGGTGAAAAACATGTTTGCCGATTTCAAGCAGGCGTTTCTGGCCTATCAGAATAACCAGCAGCAGCCGGTGAAACCGACAGCGGTCAACTATATCGATTACGCCCACTGGCTCAACTCGCCGGCGTTTCGCGACTATCACGAAGAATTTCGCCCGTTCTGGGTCGAGCGCCTGAAAGGTATCCCGGAAGTGCATGCGCTGCCGCTGGATAAACCGCGTCCGGCCAGTCACAACAATGACGGTGCGCTGGTGTTCTCTGACATCTCACTGCCGAAGTGGCAGCAGTTCCAGCGACTGTGCCAGCAGAACAGCAGTTCTTATTTTATCGGCCTGCATGCGGTGTTCTCGTTGCTGATGGCCCGTATGGGCGGCGATAAGGATGTGGTGATTGGTACGCCGCTGGCCTACCGTGAGCGCGCCGATATCGAAGATGTGGTGGGCTTTTTCGTCAATACCATAGTGCTGCGCACCCAGCTTGATGAGCACCTTAGCTTTGCCGATTACCTGCGTTACTGCCGGGAGCAGGATCTGGCGGCGTTTGATCATCAGCTGTTCCGCTTTGAATCGCTCAGTGAAGCGATCGGGGCCGACCGGACCACAGCCCTGAACCCTATCTTCCAGATCATGCTGGTCTATCAGGCCAAGGTAGATTTTAACGATCTGATCCCCGGCTGTGGTGCGGTGGAAGAACCCTCGCCGGTACTGCCGGCAAAAACCGATTTGTCACTGAAAGTCACCGAGCTGGTGGACGGCGTCCGGCTGGAATGGCTCTACAGCAAAGGGGTGTTTGAACACCAGACAGTGGCCCGCTTTGCAGACATGTTCCTGACGTTGCTGGACGGCATTCTGGCCGCGCCTCTCGCCAATGTGATGCAGTTGCCTGTGGTGGATGAAGCGCATCAGGCCAGCATCGCTCAGGCACTGGCAGGTTTGCCGGCCCGCGTCGATGCCCCGCTGCTGATCCACCAGCAGGTGAGCCGTCATGCGGCAGAGTGTCCGGCTCAGCCGGCCGTGACCGGATTCGACCGGACCCTGAGCTATCAGGAGCTGGAGCAGGCAGCGAACCGGCTGGCGCATTATTTACTGGCTCAGCAGTCGCACAGCGAAGCTCAGCCCGCGGAGCATAAAATTGGCGTGGTCGCCAGCCGGACCACTCAGTATGCGGTGGCGGCACTGGCGGCCTGGAAAGTCGGAATGAGCTATGTGCCGCTCGATCCTGCTTATCCGAGCGCCCGGCTGCAACACCTGGTCGATGACGCACAACTGACCCTGATCATTGCCCCGGATACCCAGTTTGCTGAGTCCCATGGCGCGCTGACAGGGTGCAAAGTGATCAATATCACAGCGTCATCCATGGCTGAGCCGCTGTCACTGCTGCCCGAGACACCGCCTGCCGTGACTGTCAGCGCGGACGATCTGGCCTATGTCATTTATACCTCTGGCTCGACCGGTCTGCCAAAAGGGGTGGAAGTCGAGCACGGCGCGTTTGTCAATGTGCTGACCGATCATACTGCCCGCCTGGCGCTGAGCGCAGACAGCGTGATGTTTAATCCTATGTCACTGGCTTTTGATGCCGGGAACATGACAGCCATTCTGCCACTGTTTGCCGGATCGCAGCTGGTGCTCGGCGAGCCGGATGACAGCTTGCTGGATCAGGCCGAGGCACACGGCGCTACGCATATGATCAGCTCGACTGCGTTGTTTGCCGCCATGGCACCGCGACCGCTGAGCTCGCTCAACATAGTCGCGTTCGGCGGCGAAGCCTGTCCGGCCACTCTGGCGGCCAGCTGGCAGGGTAAATTGCGCCTGCTCAATATGTATGGCCCGACCGAGTTCACAGTGACAGCGCTGGTGAAAGAGCTGCAGCCGGGTGAGCCGGTGACTATCGGTCATCCGGTCAAAAATACTCAGGCGCTGATCCTCGATGCGCAGAGCCAGCTGTGCCCTGTGGGTGTTGCGGGTGAACTGTGTCTGACCGGTCTGGGTCTGGCCCGGGGCTACCTGAACCAGCCGGAGCTGACGGCTAAAGTCTTTGTGACCGTTGAGATTGCCGGACAGAGCGTGCGCTGCTATCGCACCGGCGATAAGGCGCGCTGGCTCAATAACGGCGAGGTGGAATACCTGGGGCGGATGGATCAGCAGGTCAAACTGCGCGGTTACCGGATTGAGCTGGCCGAAATTGAAAGTCAAATCGCCAAAGTGGCGCCGCAGCTGCATCAGGTGCGGGTGATCGTCGCCGGTGAAGGTGCGCAGCGCCAGCTGGTGGCCTATGCCACGGCGGAAACCTCATCTGTGGTGGCTCAGCAGCAGCCGGACCCGGGCCAGATCCTGTCTGCCGCGGCCCGCATTCTGCCGGAATACATGGTGCCGGTCGAGCTGCTGGTGCTCGATGAATTGCCACTGACGGTTAACGGTAAGCTGGATATCAGCCGCCTGCCGGCCCGCCAGCGGGTGACGGGTGAAGGTGCTCAGCCGGAAACGGAGACGGAAGCCCAGGTGCTGGCTATCTGGCGCGAGGTGCTTAATACCGAACTGGGCGTGGAAGATGATTTCTTCCGTCTCGGTGGTGACTCAATTCTGAGTATCCAGCTTAACACCCGTCTGCGTGATGCCGGTTTTGCCTGTACCGTCAAAGATGTGTTTGAAGCCAAGACGGTACGTAAACTGTGCCGGACCCTGGCTGCGCATGCTGAGACGGAACGGGCGGTCGATGCTGAGCAGGGTCAGTTGTCCGGCACCTTTGATTTGCATCCGATTCAGCGCTGGTTCGATGCCCAGCCTTTCGCCCGTCCGGCGCACTGGAATCAGGCGGTGGTACTGGCGATTCCGGATCTGGATACGGCCCGTCTGACAGCCATGATGTCACAGCTGCTGGCCCATCATGACGCCTTGCGCCTGCGGGTGACGGAAGAGGATGGAGTGCGCCGTCAGCGTTATCAGGCCGCTGTTACTGTGCCTGAGCTGACAGAGCTGGATGCGGCCGCCATGACGCAAGATGAGCTTTATGATGCTCTGACCGCGCTGCAGTCGCAGTTTGATCTTGAGAACGGGCCTGTCATGGCCTGGGCGCGGATCCGTCATCTGCCGGGTGAGGAGGGCGCGGCGTCTCAGATCGGTCTGTTTGTGGCATTGCACCACTGGGTGGTGGATGCAGTGTCCTGGCGGATCCTGGCTGACGATCTGCAGCGGCTGTCGCAAGGGCTGCCGCTGGCGGATAAAACCTCCAGTTACCGTCAGTGGGGCGAGGCGCTGAAGGACTATGCCGATAATCATCCGGCGCAGTTTGACTACTGGCACAGCCAGCTTGAGAGCGCCCGTAATGGTGCAGGCAGTGCGCTGCCTGCTACACGCAATACAGACAATGACGGTAACGTCATTCCGAGTCAGGCCATGCTGCAGCTGGATCAGACACAGACTGACCGTCTGGTGGGACCGGCCAATACTGCGTTTAGCACTGAGGTGCGCGACCTGCTGCTGTCGGCCCTGAGCGTGACGCTCAATGCGCTGGGCTGGGGTGAGCAGTCAACCGTGATGCTCGAAGGCCATGGCCGGGAGGAGATTGGCGCGCAGCTGGATGTCAGCCGCACCGTGGGCTGGTTTACCAGTACCTATCCCTGCACTGTCGCTGTGCAGCCTTCGCTGGCAGAGACCATCAAACAGGCCAAAGAAGCCCTGCGTCAGATCCCGGATAACGGGGTCGGTTTCAATGCCCTGCGCTGCTATCACCCTCAGGGGGAGCAGCTGACTTTCTCGCCGCTTGTCTTTAACTATCTCGGCCGTCAGACCCAGAAGCAGGGCCAGCAGGCCGAACTGTGGCGTCCCTTGCCTGTGATTCCGGGGCAGACCGCTTCGCCGCTGAACCCGGGCGCGGAGCTGCTCAGTCTGCATGGCGGGATTTACGACGGTCAGCTGACGCTGCGCCAGGTCGGGGTGCTGGATCAGGC
Organism: Photobacterium sp. WH77; assembly: GCF_022014395.1. NCBI lineage: Bacteria > Pseudomonadati > Pseudomonadota > Gammaproteobacteria > Vibrionales > Vibrionaceae > Photobacterium > Photobacterium sp. WH77. The sequence goes on from NZ_JAKLTE010000001.1 coordinate 373,100, forward strand.
ATTGAGCGAGCAGTTCATGACGGCGTTCAAAGCCAACCTGCTGGCGATGATCCATTACTGCGAGCAGCATGCCGAGTCCCACGGACGGCAGTCGACGCCATCGGATTATCCGCTGGTGAGCCTGACGCAGCCGGAGCTGGACAGGCTGAGCAAGCGGTTTGAGATTGAAGCGTTGCTGCCGGCTTCATCGCTGCAGCAAAGCATGTTTGCCCATCAGCAGCGTTGCCCGGACGATGAAGCCTATCTGCTGCAGACGCCGATCCGCTACCGTCAGCTGCTGGATCTGGCGCGTTACCAGCAGGCATGGCAAGCGGTTGTGGCCGCTTACCCGGCTTTGCGCACTGTGCTGAGCGGCCCTTATCGTGCCGGTAATCAGCTGATCCAGGTGGTACAGCGCCAGCTGGTACTGCCGTTTGAGGTGGTGGATCTGACCGGCGAGGACGATGCCGAGGCGCTGATCGCCGAATACTGCCAGTATGATCGTCAGCGCGGTATGGCGCTCGATGGCGATGCCTTACTGCGTGTGCGCTGCTTCCGCCTGGCCGACGAGGATATTCGGGTGATCTTCAGCTGTCACCATGCTGTGATTGACGGCTGGAGTGGCCCGCGTTTGTTTGCCGCGCTGCATCAGGCTTATGAGGCACTGGCGGATCATGAGGATGACGATTGCTCTGGGGTGCTGCCGGTCGATCAGGCCTATCTGGCCCATGCCGAGTATGCCGCCAGCAGCCAGCCTGAAACTGCTGCCTTCTGGGCAGGCAAAGCGCTGACAAACGCTCAGGCCGATGATTTAAGCCTGCTGTTCGGCCCGGATTTCGCTTCATCACCGCTGCAGCAGCAGCCTGAAATCGTGAAAACCGTGCTGAGCGCGCAAGCTCAGGCTGACCTGCAGCACTTTGCGCGTCAGGTGGGTGTAACCCACAGTACGGTGGCGCAGTTTGCCTGGCACCGTCTGGTTGCGCGCCTGACCGGCCAGCCATCGAAAACCACCACGATTGTCGGTAACGTGGTGCCGGGGCGTGATGCGCCGGTGGCCGGTATTGCCGCCAGTGTCGGGCTGTATATCAACACCTTGCCGCTGATCATCCACTGGCAGAATGAGGCGTCGCTGGCCGAGCAACTGCTCGGGCTGCAGGGCGAGGCTATGGCGCTGAACCAGCATGCGACCCAGTCGCTGATGGCCTTGCAGGCCGGACGTAGCCGCTTGTTTGACAGCGTGTTTGTCTATGAGAACTACCCGCGCGCCGAGGGGAATGCCAATCGTCAGAGCGAGACAGCTGACGGGCGACTGCGTCCCGAGTTTGGCCCGGCGTTTGAAAAAGTGGAGATCCCGCTCAGTCTGGTCGTCAATGAAGTGGGCGGTCAGCTGTCGCTGCGCTTTGAATTTGATGGCGCGCAGGTCGATCCGTCCCGTGCCAGTGAGGTGCTGATGCTGTGGCAGGAGGAACTGCTGCAGGTGATCGCCGCCGATCCGCAACAGGCATGGCCGCTGACGCCGTTCGAGGGAGCGACTCAGCCCCTGCCATATCAGGAGGCGAAAGTCCGGCCTGTGCAAGATCATCCTGAGCGGGGCGTGATTGCAACTGAAATGGCTGAGCTGGTCAGTGAGGTCTGGCAGCAGAGCACCCCGCTGCCAGTGACGCCGGAGCATGACACCTGGCATCAGCCTTGGTGCGCGCTGGGGATAGATTCTCTGGCGGCCATTACGCTGGTACAGCGCCTGAATCATGCGCTGAATATGCATGATGTGTCGGCGGTGGGCGTCATGCAGCCTGTGACCTTAGCCTTCCTGTATCAGCATGCCACAGCGGATGCGATGTGCCGGGCACTGAGTGCTGCCAGTTCAGAGCCGCTTTATCAGCAGTCTGAACAGGAGGTGGCGGATGTCAGCAACTAAGCTTCGGGCTAAGTTTCGGGCTAAGCTCCGGGCAGATACTGCGCCGGACTTAGCGCCTATGCTGGAGGCAGCCCTGATCGGGGCGGCCGAATCCGGCCGGGTGGCGATTGACTTTGGCGAGCAGTCGATAAGCTATCGTCAATTGCTGGCAGCAGTCAGCCGGGTTCAGCAGCAGCTGAATCAGGCAGGGCTGCTGCCGGGCAATCGGGCGGGGATTCATGTAGAGCGCTCGCCAGTATTGATCGCAACTTTGCTGGCCTGCCTGTTTTCCGGCGTGGCGTTTGTGCCGCTCGATCCGTTGTTTCCGGCCGGACGGCTGAGAGACATTGCTGAGGAAGCGCAGTTGGATGCGGTGCTGGAGACGGGCGGGGATGATTCCGCGCCAATCGGCTTTTGCTGCCCGGTGCTGTCTGTGGAACCTGAAGGCGAATGGCCGTTGCTGGCGGGGGGCAATGCAGCGCCAATGAGCTCGCCCTTGCTGCGCCCGAGCACCACGGCCTACATGATGTTCACGTCCGGCTCGACCGGCAAGCCGAAAGGGGTAGTGATCAGCCATCAGGCGCTGTCGACTTTTCTCTGTGCGGCGCTAGCTAGGCTGAATCTGGATGCCGGTTGTCACTGGCTGCTGATCACCACAATCGCTTTTGATATCTCGATGCTGGAGATTTTTGCGCCCTTACTGGTGGGCGGGCGTTTGCGGCTCACCAGCAGCGAAGAGCATAAAGATCCCCATGCCGTTGCCGCCATTTTAGCGCGCTATCCCTCGGTCAATACGCTTCAGGCCACGCCGACTTTCTGGCGGATGCTGGTCAATACCGGCTGGCAGGGCCAGACCGGGTTGACTGCACTAACCGGCGGTGAAGCCTTGGATGGCGGGCTGGCGCAGCAGTTGTTATCGCGCTGCGCGGTGCTGTGGAACTGCTATGGCCCGACGGAAGCGACGGTCTGGTCATTGATGTCACAGGTGCAACCTGATCAGCCGATCACTATCGGCCGCAGTCTGGCCGGTTATGGGCACCTGGTGCTGGATGACAATGATCAGCCGGTGGCTGTGGGCCAGGAAGGGGAACTGTGTATTTATGGCGATGCGCTCAGTGACGGTTACTGGCAAAGGGCGGATCTGACCGCACGCCAGTTCATCAACCGTGCCGATGGCCTGCGTTATTACCGTACCGGTGATCACGTCCGGCGGCTGGCGGATGACAGCTATCAGTATTTTGGCCGCCTGGACGGTCAGGTCAAACTGCGAGGCTACCGGATCGAGCTGGGTGAGATTGAAGCGCGCCTGCGCGGGTTAGCCGCCGTCAGGGATGCCGCGGTCACACTGGAAGGAGAAGGTGAGCAGGCAACTCTGGTCGCGTATCTGGAACAGGGGGAGCGCAGTGGGAACAGCGGTTCGCCGGAGATGACCCGCCTGCAACTGCGCAAGGCTCTGTCTGCCCATCTGCCCGGTTATATGATCCCAGGACGTTTTGTCTGGCTGGCCCGCCTGCCGACAACTGCCAGCGGAAAAGTGGATCGCAAGCAGCTTGCTGTCGGTTAATGCGGCCTGTTGTCACAACGGAAAAAACCGCCAGATTGACGTCTGGCGGTTTTTTCATGGCTGCGCTTTTTTATAGAAGCGCTTTTTATTGGCTGCGCTGTTTATGACAGCGCTGGCTCTGTGAGCGTTTACTGCGTCAGCGGCCGGGCATCCGGGGTATTGACCAGTCTGGCGATGTCATCCATCACTTTCAGCGCGGCCAGCGGGCCGCCGACTGAGGTCCACAGCGAGCCGTCAACCGGAGCAAAGCGGCCGGATTCAATAGCGCTCAGCTGGTGAAATGCCGGGGTGTTCTCGGCCTGTTTCATCGCTTCAACCGCTTCGCCTGAGGTGCTCAGAGTGCCGATCACCATCCAGTCGCCGTCCAGCACAGCCAGGGCTTCCAGACTCAGCGACATAGAGTGGGTATGCCCCGGATCCTGCTGGTTGGCCGGGCGTTTCATGCCGACATCGGTGATTACCTGGCTGGCAAAAGAGTCACGGAACATGTAAGCCGGGCCTTTCGGGTTCCAGCGCACCACGCTGATGGTCTGGCCCAGCTTGTCACCAATCGCTTGTTTGGTTTTTTCCGCATGGGCCTGGTAACGCGCCATAAAGGCATCGGCATCGGCCTGACGGTTCAGGATATTGGCGGTGCGTTTAAACACACTTTTCCAGTTTTCGCCGTAGTTGAAAGTGACCACAGTCGGGGCGATTTCGCCCAGCAGTTCAATCACTTCCGGGCGGTTTGGCGCCGTCAGGATCAGATCCGGCTCCAGCTCAAGAATAGTTTCCAGATTCGGACGGGACAGATCACCGACGACCTGAATATCGCCGTTAATGGCCGGGGTCAGATAACGGGGCAGGGTTTGCTGGCCGCGGCCATTGACTGTGCCAATCGGGGTCATGCCCAGCGCCAGCGCGGTATCCAGATCGATCTCGCTGAGGGTAATGACGCGTTTCGGGTGCGCCGGGACTGTGACTTTCTCACCCAGCGCATCTTCTATGGTGCGGGTATCGGCAGCACTGGCTTGGCTCGCCATGCAGAACAGGGCCAGGGCCGTAAAGAGGCTTAGTCGCAACATAATGCTCCTTATTATGTGTATCAATAAGTTGAATGAAGAGCTCGAAATTGTACTTGATAAAGATATTGAGAACTATTTTTATTTAATGCTGTTCTCTGAAAAGACGGATTGATATCATGCTCAGCTTCGTTGTTATACATGGAGTTGCAAGCGTGTCGAAACTTCACCTCGTCTGGTTGGCAGCAGGCGTGTTCAGTGTCTGTTTTTTTTCTGTGATGTCTATGTCGGTCGGTGCCGGGGAGTACGGCGCAGCAGAAGCGCTGGCCTACTATTTCTCTGCCATTGTTCCGTCAGAACACATGACCATGGTGATGGATACCCTGCGCTTGCCGCGCACTCTGTGCGCCCTGATGGTCGGTGTCAGTTTGTCACTGGCCGCTTCATTATTACAAAGCGCCACCCGTAACCCGCTGGCGGAGCCGGGCTTGCTGGGCGTTAATGCCGGCGCTGTGCTGGGGCTGGTCACCGGCCTGACCTATTTTGGCGTCGAATCCGCCGAGGGCTATCTGGTCTGGTCCGGACTGGGCGCACTGGCCGGGAATATCGTGGTACTGCTGGTCGGCCATGTGATGGGCAAGTCCAGCCCGCTCAAACTGATTCTGGTCGGGGTAGCGATGAACGCGACCTTCGGCGGTTTATCCAATTATATTTTGCTGTCGAACCAGGTGGTGCTGGATCAGTTCCGCTTCTGGAATCTGGGTTCGCTGGCGGCGGCCGATATGACGGCGATGGCGCTGATATCGCCCTTTATGCTGGCTGCCATAGTGCTGACCTTCCTGCTGGCCCGCCAGCTCACCATGATGCAGCTCGGGGAGCAACAGGCCCGCTCGCTTGGCATTAATACCCACTGGGTGCGCATCGGCGTGCTGCTGGCCTCGACTCTGTTCACCGCCTGTGCCATTTCTGTCGCCGGGCCGATCAGTTTTGTCGGTTTCCTGGCGGCCTATTGCGCCCGTATGGTAGAGCCGGTACGTCTGTCTTTGCAGGTCATTTTCTCGGCGTTGTTCGGCGTCTGTTTTATTCTGATCGCCGATATTCTGGCCCGCTGGATGATCCAGCCTTATGAAATGCCCAACGGGGTATTGCTGGCTATGATAGGGGCGCCTGTGCTGATTGGCGTGGTCCGGCGTGGCGGTTTCCGCTCGCTGCTGGCGGTGAAGTAGGAGCCTGAATGATGGACAAAAGTATGTCGCAGCACATGGCTGCCAGTGAGCGACCAGTGGCCTCGTTAACCCCAGCTCAACCGGCACGGCATATCCCGTACGGCAAGTGGTTGTGGCAGTTCGGCAACAAGACCCTGCTGGTGGAGCGCCGGGCTGTGCTGTTAGGCGCGCTGCTGATGCTGGTGCTGGTGGCGATGAGCCTGCTGGCGGTCAGTATCGGCTCGGCCAAACTCACGCCCTGGCTGGCACTCAAAGCTTTGTTTGGTGAATCGACCCGGATGGTCGAGATCATGGTGTTTAAAATCCGTCTGCCCCGTGTGGTGGCCGTGTTAGTCGCAGGTGCGGCCATGGGGCTGTCGGGGTGTATGATCCAAACGCTGGTGCGCAACCGGCTGGCGACCCCGGATATGGTGGGGGTGAATGAAGGGGCCACGCTGGCGATCACCTTTTTTACCTTATACCTCACGCTGGGTTCCTGGCCCTGGTGGGCGGCGCCGCTGGGCGCTGTGGTGGCTGCGGTGATGCTGTATATGCTGTGCCGCAATCCCGGCGAGCAGGGCTATCTGTTTGTGGTGATAGGTATCGGGGTGTCGGAGCTGATGCGCGCGGTGGGCGAGTTTCTGATGTCGACCGAATCTATCGTGCATGTCAGCAGCGTCTATTTCTGGACCATGGGTAACTTTGTCGGTCAGGGCTACAGTGTCAGTCTGCCGGTGGCCGGATTGCTGCTGTTACTCAGTCCGGCGGTGATTTACTTCTCCCGCCAGCTGGATGTGCTGCGGCTGGGGCTGCCGACCGCCCAGAGTCTGGGCGTCAACGTCAGCCGGGTGCAGGTGGCGATTCTGATGCTGGCGATTCTGATTGCCGCACTGGGAACGGCCATTGGCGGCCCAGTGGTGTTTATCGCCATGGCGGCTCCCATTATTGCGACTTTCCTGCTGCGGGGACGTATCGTGCCGCTCTGGACCGCCGCCATACTGGGGGCGCTGTTACTCCTGCTGAGCGATACTCTGGTGCGGGTACTGGCCGATCCCCACGAAGTGGCCACCGGGATCATGACCCGCATTCTGGGTGGCATCATGCTATTTATATTTCTACTGCGAGATAAAGGACAGGCAGACTAATGACAGCGTTATCGATGACAGGCGTAGGGTTTTCCTACGAGAGCAAGACCGTCCTCAGGGATGTCTCATTTCGTCTCGGCAAAGGTAAGCTGGTTGGCATAGTCGGCCCGAATGGCGGCGGTAAATCGACGCTGCTCAAGATGATGGCCAAGCAGCTGGCCCCGCAGCAGGGCGAGATCACCCTCAACGGCACATCGCTGGCGGACTACTCCATGAAAGCGCTGGCCAGAGCGCTGGCTTTTCTGCCGCAGCAGCCGATCAGCCCGGCCGGGATCACGGTGGAACAACTGGTGCAGTACGGTCGTCATCCCCATCAGGGCTGGTTCAGCCAGTGGAGTGACGAAGATGCCGCTCAGGTCGCCAAAGCCATTCAGTGGATGAAACTGGACGATTTGCTGCAGCAACCTGTGGCCAGCTTGTCCGGCGGTCAGCGTCAGCGCGCCTGGCTGGCGATGATTCTGGCGCAGGATACTGATGTGATTTTGCTCGATGAGCCGACCAGCGCGCTGGATATCGGCCATCAGATCGAAGTGATGGAAAGCATCAGTCAGATGGTGGCAATGGGTAAAACCGTGGTGCTGGTGATACACGACCTGGCGGCGGCCGCGCGTTACTGCGATGAGCTGGTGGCGATTGGTGAGCAGGGCGTGGTGGCGGCAGGGCCGGTCGCCGAGGTGATTACCAAGCCGATGATCGACAAGCTGTACAATACCCATGTCGATATTCTCAAAGCGCCGTTTGATGATGCGCCTGTGATTGTGCCGCGCCGTCAGGCAGACTGGCAGCAGATCGCGGGCTAGCAGCAGCCTGTTGTACAGTCAAAAGAGTTACGCAGTCCAAAAAGAAGCCAGCCTGAAACGGCTGGCTTTTTGTTGTCACCCCTAAACCACTGCCTGTAGCGGGTGTGACTGTTCAGATTTACCCTTCATTGGCCGCTAACCGGGTCTGATGTCCCTGACGGCGCTCTTCGACAGCGTCGGCCAGCATCGACAGCAGGGCCTCGGTATCGTCCCAGCCGAGACAGGCATCGGTGATGGACTGACCATAGGTCATGTCATCTGAGATCTCCTGCCGCCCTTCAACCAGAAAGCTTTCGGCCATGATAGCGGTGATGGCATGGTTGCTGTTGCTAATCTGGCGGCACAGCTCTTCGGCCACCAGCAGCTGGCGCCGGAACTGCTTCAGGCTGTTGCCATGGCTGCAGTCGACCATCACCCCTGTGGTGATCCCTTTGGCCTCCAGCTGCTGCAGGGCATGGTGAATATCTTCTTCGCTGTAGTTCGGCGCTTTACCGCCGCGCAGGATCAGGTGGCAGTCCGGATTGCCTGTACTGTTAACGGCATAAAGCTGCCCGTCCTGACCTGTGGTGGTGTACAGGTGCGGGTGGCGGCTGGCAATGATGGCATCCATCGCCACACTGACATTACCGTCGGTGCCGTTCTTAAACCCGACCGGACACGGCAGGCCGGAAGTTTGCTGACGGTGCGGCTGGGACTCAGTGGTTCTGGCACCGATGGCGCCCCAGCTCATCAGATCGGCCAGATAAGTAAAACTGGTGGTATCAAGAAATTCGGTGGCGGCCGGCAGTCCCAGTGCATTGATGCGGATCAGCAGCTCTCTGGCCTGTTGCAGGCCTTTGCCTATTTGATCGCTGCCGTCCAGATCCGGGTCAAACAGCATGCCTTTCCAGCCCACTGTGGTACGCGGTTTTTCAAAATAGGTGCGCATCACCACCACCAGCTGATCCTGATAGCGCTCGGCGTAACGGGCCAGTTGCTCGGCATACGCCATGGCCGCGTCCGGATCATGAATCGAACACGGGCCGATGACGACCAGCAGCCTGTCGTCCTGTCCGTGTAAAATCTCTCTGATGGTACTGCGCGAGTGTGCGATATGCTCGGTCAGTGCGGCCGGGCAGGGGATCGCGGTTGCCAGTGCCGCCGGTGTGGGTAGTGCCTGCCATGAATGGGCACGGATCACTGAAGGGTCAATAGCCATTGTTGTTTCCTTTGTTGTCATCGGGAGATGACATCACTCTTGTGCTTCAAAGTGCCCATACAGGCAAATGCCGGTTCGATCTGGATTATTATTAATTATCAACAGCCTGGTGGCGGCTGGTGTGATAGCTGTCTTCATCTATACCAAAGCGCCAGTACGGGATGGCATAGACCTGAGTACGCTCGACATCCAGTTCGCGGCGAATAAAGCGGCGCAGGCCAACGACAATCTGCTCTTCACCGCCGAGCCAGAAATAACAGTCGGCAATCTGTTCGGCAGTGGTTTCGGCATTCGTTTCGGTATTGAAAAGCTGCTGGCAGAACTGGTCGATCAACGGCTGAACCTGATCCGGCTGGCCGATAAACCACTGAACCTCAACCCCTGCCGGACAGCGGAGATCCAGAATATCGGTTTCATCACTGACCTGAATCGCCACATAGCCGCGGCTGTCTGCCGGCATCTCTTCCAGCATCGCACTGATCGCCGGTAAGGCCGTCAGATCCCCGGCCAGATAATACTGCGAGGCCGGATTGAGCATAGGATACGGGCCACCCGGCGGTGAGATACCCAGCTTATCGCCGGGACGGGCATTGAGCGCAAACCGCGACGCCGGACCCAGATCGCCGTGCAGGGCAAAGTCGATATCCATTTCACCGGTTTCCCGGCGCAGTTCGCGGACCGAGAAGGTGCGCAGCAGCGGTTTGTCTTCGGGTGATGCCCACTTCGGCCCGGTTGCCGTCATGGTCGGCAGCACAGGCTCCGACTGTCCGTCCTGGCTCAGCATGATCTTGATGTGCGCACCATTACTGCACGGTGGGTAGTGCGCCAGCGCCGTTGATGTGAAGGTGACACGCCGATAACGCGGGCCCAAATCCTGGACAGATTTCACCGTAAGTAACACCGGCTGACGTTTTTCCCTGCTGTCGGGCACGGACATAATGTTTCCTTAATCAGTAATGATATTTATTCTCGTTTGATTATACATAAACTCATCAGCGATAAAAGCAAAAGCTCACCTAAGCAACTGAAAGGGTATGGGGAATGGGGAAATGGGGAAATGGGGAAATGGGGAAATGGGGAAGGGTGGGGGTTTCAGTGGGGGCTGATAGTGATAAAGCCCGCCAGGTTAAAACCTTGCGGGCTGGTACAGGAATTCAGGGTCAATCCCATTCAAACCGTAATTCGGTAAATCGCTGTTGGATCTCTACAATGAATCGATTTGTATTATTGATATCCCAGTTTCTGGCAACGTAGTAACCAGCGTCTTGATAGAAAAACTCAGGTTCACGTTCAGAGCGGTATTTTCTATATTTGTCAGCTGTGCCAGTGATTTCATGTAACTGCTTTAACAGCTGAAAAGAGCAGGTTTTATTATGTCTTAAGTAGTCAAATACTGCGTCATCAATCAACTGGTATGTTTGAAGCGCCTGGACGGTATACAAGCCTATATCCGATTTGCGAAAGCCTTGCTGATACAGTGTACCGTTCACATACAGGTTCAGTCGTGAGCGATCCTTTCCGTCATTTCGCGCTGCGCGTTCTTCACGCTTTTTGTGCCTGACCTCAATCTGATAGTCCATGGCCTCGGGCAGCGGAATGATTTGTTCGACATTTAACAGCAGCCGTTCGTCAAGGCGCAGTGGGTTTAAGCGAACACAACGGATATCTAACCCCATATCGTTGAGCCAGAGTACCGAGGTGGTGATTTCTTTTGAAAAATTCCTGGCCGCAAGAACGATGCGCGACTCCTTGCCGAAATCGTCTTCCTGCGGGGTATCCCAGCCAAGGAAATCAAGCAGCACACTTTCTGCGTCAAGATCTTGTTCTGTGCGGCTTAAAAACTCTTTATAGGCATGAATTGCATGCTCCCAGGTTAAGTTCGCCACCATGGCAGCGTAGCGAATGGCCTGAAGCTCCATATGGCCGCCATCGTCATCACGCTTTAACTCAATCACAACGAGATTGGCCGATTTATCCACGCCGAGTAAATCAATGCGGCGATTTGACTCAACAAAATGTCCGTATTCTTCGGCAATCACCAGGGTGTCCGGGCTGATGGCTTGAATATTGGCTCTGAGCAGTCGTTGGATATCCTGACGTTCTCTGAGTTTCTCTGCTTCGAATGAAGTTGTTTCTACCTTGATTAAGGTGTCATTGGCTAATTCGTAAATGGCCATAATTAATTTTTATATCCACTCAACATATCGAAGATAACCCGCGCAAATTGTTTGGTTTTGTTCGGATCAGACAAAAGCTGCATCATCTGCTCTTGATGGGCTTCGTTGCTATTCAATATCGCATCATCTATGGCACGCGGGAAGTCACCTAGCATGGCTTGTTCGCGGGTGTTATTGGCGATTTGGCTCATGACTGTTTCGTTTTCTGTGAGCTTGTCACGCACTGTAAAGGCATAATTGATCATGTCTTTATCGGTCAGGTTGTCGGTGACAAACACCTCGTTTAATCGCTCTATGATGTGAGACAGAAACTCTTCTTTCTTGTCCTTTGGCTTAGCTGTGCCTACATCGTTGCTTGGATGCAGTTTGTACTCAGGCGTGTTCTCTTGAAGCTGAATGTCCTGTTGACGGATCTTCGACAGACGATAGTGGCTCATGACCACATTACCAAGGTCAAGTTCATCCTCTTCAATCACCTTCTCGCGCAGCATTGGCCGCAGGTGACGCGCATACAAGCTCAGCTTCTCTAGCTCTTTATCGTCGTAATCGACAATCTGCGACATAAACTCATAGAAGCGGACAAAGCTGCCTAAATCTTTTTTAAAGATCTCAAGACGGTCTTTCTCCTGCTTACACTCTTTGAAGGTATTTTCCGCATTGGCGATTAACACGGCATCGCCTGTTTTCTTGGTGCGTTCAAACACGTTCTTAGCATGTATGTATGCTTCTACCGCAGAGGTATAACGCTTGCGCCAACGGTCAATCGCAGGCTTACAGATGTTACTGATTGCGGCATTTGATTTGTTCTTGGTAAAGAAGGCATCAACGAATTGATCTACCTCCGACCATAAGAAAATGCCGCTAGCACGCAGCTTCTCTGCTAGGTCAAAAATCTTGTCAGGGTCAGTGACATCCTCTAGTTCAGCCACTTGATAATAAGGCTGGAAAGCATCCAAAATATCTTGCGGGTCGTTGTAGAAATCGAGTATGAAAGTACCGCATTCGGCTTTGCCCGGATAAGTTCGGTTAAGACGAGAAAGCGTCTGCACACACTCAACGCCAGCCAGCTTTTTATCTACATACATGGCGCAGAGTTTCGGTTGGTCAAAGCCGGTCTGAAATTTATTAGCAACCAGCATCACTTGATAATCATCAGTGTTAAAGGCTTTGCGCATCTCGCGGCCTTTCAGCTCAGGGTTCATGTTGTGCTCAGTAAACTTCTGATCCATAAACGCCGTGCTGTCTGGGTCGGCAGCGTTAAACTCAACTTCGCCAGAGAATGCGACCATTGCGCGAATACCTGCGTAACCATGTTCAGAGACGTACTTATCAAACGCCAGCTTATAGCGCACCGCTTCTTTACGCGAGCTTGTGACAACCATCGCCTTAGCTTGACCACCCAATAAGCCCATCACGTTCTTTTTGAAATGCTCAACAATCACTTTCACTTTCTGCGAAATGTTGTGGTCATGCAGACGCACCCAGTTATTGAGTTTCAGCTTGGCTTTGCCTGCATCTACTTCTTTATCTTCCGCTTCCAGCTTTTGCTTGAGTTGATAGATCACCTTGTAGTTGGTGTAGTTCCTCAAAACATCAAGAATAAAGCCTTCCTCAATCGCCTGACGCATTGAATAGATGTGGTAAGCCACCGGCAAGTTGCGTTTAGATGCTGGCTGCTCTGGATCAGGTCTGCGACCAAACAACTCCAGCGTCTTTGGCTTTGGTGTGGCGGTAAAGGCGTAATAACTCAGGTTAGCACTGCCCCGACGCGCCGCAACAGTGGCATCGAGAATATCTTCAGACGATAATTCGATGTCATCATCGGCTTCATCCGTCATCAATACTTCTTTAAGCTGGCGTGCGGTTGCGCCTGTTTGTGAAGAATGCGCTTCATCGGCAATGATGGCGTAACGACGCTCTTTGAGTGACGTTGAATTCTCAATCGCCTTTAACACATGCGGGAAGGTTTGAATGGTCACGATGATGATAGGCTGCGACGTTTCCAGTGCCGTCGCCAGCTTCTCAGATTTAGAGCCATCCCCCTCTTTACGGTTGATGCGTCCGACCACACCATCCGCATGTTCGAACTGATAGATGGTATCTTGTAGCTGATCATCCAGTACGGTGCGGTCAGTCACCACAATCACCGAATCAAACTGCTTGTTGCCGTTGGCATTATGCAGAGTCGAGAGTTGGTGCGCCGTCCATGCAATCGAGTTCGACTTGCCCGAACCAGCACTGTGTTGGATCAGGTACTTGTTACCTGTACCTTCTTCAACCGCGGCATTGACCAATTTTGTGACCACATCCCATTGGTGGTAGCGCGGGAAGATCAGGGTTTCTTTCTTAGTTTTACGCCCTTCCCAGTCTTCCTTTTCTTCAATTTGAAGATGGATAAAGCGCCCGATGATATTGAGCAGGTTGTCTGGGGTTAAAACCTCATTCCAAAGGTAATCCGTGGCGTAGCGGTTCTCATCTTCGGGAATGTCATTACCCTTACCGCCATCATGCGTGCCTTTGTTAAATGGCAGGAAGAATGTCTCTTCACCCGCAAGCTTAGTCGCCATGTGAACTTCATACTGGCTTACCGCAAAATGCACCAAGGCACCGCGTTTAAAGCTCAGCAGCGGCTCTGGCTTTTTAGTGGCAGGGTCTTTCGGTAAACGGGTCAGTTTGTACTGCGCAATGGCGTTTTCTACCGCTTGTTTGAACTCAGATTTCAACTCAAGGGTAGAAACTGGCAAACCGTTAACGAACAGCACCAAGTCAATCCGCCAGCGTTTTGCTTGTTTTCCGGTTGCTTCTAATTCAGCCTGCGTGGCATACGGACTGTACACTAGCTCCGGCACAATCCGGCAGATATTTTGCTGATAGCGAGCGAGAGTTTCCGGGTTCAGCGTATGTTCTGGCTTAAACTGACACAGTGAAAAGCGGGCATTGCGGATTTTCAGCCCGTGACGTAAAACACCCAAGGTGCCATAAGTGCGGGATGCGCGATCCGTCGCATTGATATCGGCTTTTTTGAGCTGGGCGACCAGAGCCTCTAAAAAATGGCGTTCGGAATCGACAGGAAAAACCTGGCAGAATTTGTCCCAGGTTTTCGGTTGTGTGTTTTGCACAAAGCTCAGCACATCCTGCTGATAGAGGGCTGATTCGCGATCGTAATCTGCTCCGGTGCCCAGCTTCCAGCCATTGGCCACCATCTGGGTAATGATATCGTCCTGAAAAATCCGTTCCTGTGTTGTGTCTGTCATCCGTATTTCCGTTTATTGATTCTTCTTGTTTTGTAATCGCAATGCTTGAATTGAGTGACGCTCTTTGGCTTTTTCAATGGCAAGGTGCAAACGCTGCTCAAAGACATCTTTACTGGGTAATTCGGTCAGATATTCGGCAACGTGGATACCGCTATTATCCATTTCCAGTAATTCAATTTGTTCTTGCTTTTTACTACTGCAAAGAATGATGCCAAGAGGCGGTAGTTCATCTGGCTCTTGTTCGTATTTGGCCAGCCAACGCAGATACAACTCCATTTGGCTTTTATGGGCGTGCTTGAACTTTTCCGTTTTTAATTCAATGGCAACTAACCGTTTTAATCGACGGTTGTAAAACAGCAGGTCGATGTAAAAATCGTCTTCATCGATTTGAATGCGCTTTTGCCGTGCAATAAAGGTAAAGCCTGAACCAAGCTCTAACAGGAATTGTTCTATATCTCTTAAAATGGCGTCTTCGAGATCTTTTTCGATGTAACGATCATCCAGTTCTAAGAAATCCAACAGGTACGGATCTTTAAACACCAGCTCTCTTGGCAAGGGAACGACATCAGCGTTTTCGAGTGTGTGTTTAATCAATTCATCTGGTTGCTTAGCGATTGCCGTGCGCTCGAACAACATGGCACCCACCTGCTTTCTTAAAGCGCGAACGCTCCAGCGCTCTACACTGCATAGTTTCAGATAAAACTGCACTGCAAGCGGATCGCGGTGGTACATCACCTCCAAAAAATGACTCCATGACAATTGTCTCGACAGTGTCGAGACAATGTTTTGATCGGTGAGTACTTCTGCAAACTTCATACAATGGCGCAGTTGCTGCGCGCTCCAGCCTTTACCAAATTGCTCGGTCAGCTGTTTGGCTAAATTGGCCACCACTTGCTTGCCATAATCGGCGCGTTCGCCACCCAGCACCTCTTGGTTAATGCGTTGGCCTATATGCCAATACAACAAGGTAATTTCGCTGTTAACCGCCACCGCCGCACGTTGCTTGGCTTGCTGAATGAGCGCAATCACCTCTTGGGCAAAGAGTGGAGTAGGCGACGTCATCACAACACCTCTTCCTTGATCTTGATGGTGGTTTGTTCACTCGCCTGAATTTGAGAGGTTGGCGCTTGCCAGTTGCGCACATCGATCTTGCCAGTAACAGCGGCTGAAATTAGGGCTGTACGGCGTTCTTTTAATAGTTCAATTTGCTTATTCGATTCAAATAGTATTTGGTCAAATCGATTCACCTGACCTCTAATGTAATCCAATAAATCACTTGCTTCGTTTGTCGGAGGAGCTACGTAAAAAAGTTCCTTTATCGTATCTTGACCAATATTTTGCATAGAGTGACTCGCTCCCGTTGCACAAAGTTCAATCTGTTCCCTTGCATTTGACGTCGATAAATAAAATGAAACCAATTCAGGTAAGTATCCTTCCCTTAATCTCAAGCGGTACAACTTGTCACACAAGAGAAGATGATCATAGTCGGCATCCACTACCGCGGCACTACCAACCAATCCTTTTGTATTTGCACGAGAGATAAGCAAATCATCTTTCTGGATTAAATATTGCAGCTTAGGCTCCAGAGTATCTGGAAGCACTTTATTTTCATTAGCTTTAAATAAACCATGGTTAACACACCCAACCTTTAACACTCCGTATTCAGGAGCTTCTGCTGGTCTTGCATCACACTGGGGACTCCACCCCTGTTCAAATAATGCAGTGATATACTTAATTTTTGTTACTTTCCAATGCTCTGGCACTTCCCCTAACCACTCCACACCAGAATCTTTCATCGGTGCGTCAGGATTCAAGCCTTTGGTCACCGCATGGCTGATCACCGCTTGGCGCTTTTCTTTCAGTAGCTTGATTAGTAGCTGCTGCTTTTCGAGCAAGGTGTCAATCTTTGCGGTTTCGTGATCGAGGAAGTTGGCGATTTGGGTTTGCTCTTCTAACTCAGGTGTACCAAGGGAATACCCATTTACAACTTCTGATGGTACGCGCTTTAATCCGCCAGCTCCCGTCATTGCCGCTGTTGCAATATCCATAAAGCTGTCTTCTTGGAGGCGGTAGTACAGAAAGCGGCTGTTTGTCTTTTCATTAGAACGAAGAACGTAAATCTCGGATGAACCAAAACCAACGCCGTTTACCAACCCAGAAGCAACTGCAATGTTTTTATTCTCAAAGCAAGGTGTAACCTTGGCCATGAGCACATCACCATCCTCGAAATATGTATACCCATCATAAACAACGCTGACTAGGCGCTTCTCATCCAAAACAATGGAGTTAAGTTTGAGCTTCTCCATCGGTAGGAAGTTGCATTCTTTATTCAACAATGTTCGGTCGATTGCTGATTTTCTAGGGTTTAAATTAGCTAGATACTTAATAGGTATAACATGCCAATGGCTAGGGATTTTACCCAGCCACTTAACACCAGAATCCTTATATTCTGGATACGCCTGATATTTACTCATCTTCACCCCCCCAAAAAATATGTGTACGCCAATCGTCAGGAAAGCCCATGGGTGCCAGTGGCACATTTGGGTAAATCACTGTGACCATAGCCTTTACTTTGTTATGCCACTGGCTATCCGGGCTGATTTGACGCATTAAGTGCGCCAGGATTAATAGCACCACATAGATACGACGGTTAGGCTGAACCATGCTGGGTTCTAACCTAACGGGCAGTTGCCATAATTCACCGTGTGGCACTTTGGGGGAAATAGAGAGTTCGCGGTTCCATAAACGGCTGTGGTGTGCACAGCAATTGCGGACAAAGTTCAGCGTGTGCAGCCAGCTTTGAAAGACATCTTGCGGCACGTCAAAACGCTTGGCAATGCCTTTACGGTCAGCATCTTTTGCAAGCCCTTGATACAGGTGGGAAATAGAGCCAAAGGTGAGCTCTTCGACCATTGCCCAGCTTGGCATCAGTCTCGGTTCGTTATAGCTGTGCTGGTAGAATCGAGGGTAGCTCTCTCGCACGCGGTTTTGAATATGCGCTTCTTTCACTGCTTGTGATGCGTTGCTTTTATTGATTTTTTGAATGTCGCGCTTTAGCTCTTGCTGTGCTTTACTCTGGCATGATTCCACTTCGCTTAACATGCGCTTATGGTTGTAGTCGCGGCGAAACAGTGACTCATTCAAATACCAGTGAGAGCCACTATGAGGCTGTTCGGTTTGGTATTTAGTGCCCATATGGTTGTTCAGAGTCGCGCGTACGGCTACTTCCATACGCTCTATTGCGTCCATGATCAATAAGCGTAATTCACGGTCAAAAGCATAGAGTTCGACAACAGACTTGAATTCAGCATCGGCTTTGAACGTGTGTGCTTGATCATGCGGTACTTGGAATGGGCGCATATAACTGGAAAGGCGGAAAAAGCTAATGACTTCCAGATAACGCTTGGCGCGATCAGGTTCACGAATGATTAAGCCGCGCTCTTGTAGCAGCGTAATTTGTTCGTCTAACGTTTTGGCGGGCTTTGTAAATTGGACCATTATTTTACCCCTGCGCTTACCATCCGCGATGGTGTTTGGGGTAAACAGTAGGCATAAAAAAGCCCACACAATTTGAGCATGCGAAGCATAGGCTTGGTGGGCGTGTTAGGTCCATTATTGACCACGCCGTTATTTTTAGTCAAGTTTAAATGTTTACAAAACCACGCCATTGCACTGAAAGAAGCAATTAGCGAGAACATGCGGATCATGAGTGTACCTCACTTAAAAGCTTCATAATGTCGGCACTGACCGCATCCAAATCGGCATCAATCGCTTCCAGCGCACGCGGTGGTTGATACACATAGAAATGACGGTTAAATGGAATTTCATAACCCACTGCTCCAATCTCATTGTCTTTGTCATCGCGCTTATCAGCATTTATCCACGCATCCGCAACATGTGGCTGCACTTCACGCTTGAAGTAGCTTTCGATAAGCGTTGATGTGTTTACGCTTGGGTCAAGTGGTACGTTCTCGTTATCACGCAGGTCGCCATCTTGTTGGAACTCAACCACTTTGCCTTTGTAGTCAAAAGCTCCGTAAAGCGGCTGTGCGTCTTCTTTCAGCACTTTTTTGATAACAGGCTCGGCGTCTTGGTTCTTCCAGGTGATCGCATCAGTAAACTGTTTCTTCTGCTTAGCGTCGAACTTGATGCCAGTAGCCTTGAACGCACCTTTGAGGGTCAGTTCAAACTGGTTAAAGTCGTCTGATTGTTGCGCCTTTCCACCAAGTTTTTCACCAACGGCAACTTGCAGGGCTTTCGCCGCATCCATCAGGGCTTTCTGGCTTAACCACAGTTTACTGTCCAGCACATCTTTGATTTGCTTTTCTTTCAGCTCAGGAAAATCAGCTTTGATTAACGCACGTACTTCGGCTTCTACGTCAATCAGTGTGCCGTATGTGTCTTTTGTCCATTCAGTGCCAAACTGCTCAAAAACAGCCTGCATCACACCGTTAAATGGCTTAGGCGCAAAGCGCAGTGACTCCACCGCTTCATCGGTGATTTGTGCTGACAGACGTAGCGGGCGCTCAATGGTTAGGCGACGGTAGCCAAACTCGTGCGTATCAAAAATCTTAGCGGTTAGTGGCTTGCCACTTTCGGTCAGGGTGTCGGTTTCAACAAACTCACCAAAGTTCTTGGTGATTGCACGGATTTCATCGTCAGTCAGGAAGTGACGCTTTGAGCCAAGCGATTTACGCATTTTACTGCTTAAGTTGGCACCATTGATCAGTTGTACTTTGCCTTTACGTTCAGGAGCTTTCTTATTGGTCAGCACCCAAACATAAGTCGCAATGCCTGTGTTGTAGAACATGTCGGTCGGCAGCGCGACAATGGCTTCCAGCAGGTCGGCTTCCAGAATATAACGACGAATTTCACTTTCACCACTGCCGGCCCCGCCGGTAAAGAGCGGAGAGCCGTTCAGGATAATGCCGATACGACCGCCATCAACCACTTGGTTATCAGTGGTCTTTTTGTCACGCATTTTGCTGATCAGATGCATCAAAAACAGCAGCGATCCGTCGGAAACTCGTGGTAAGCCCGGCCCGAAGCGACCATCAAAGCTTTTCTGCAGATGTTCTGCTTTGATTTCATCTTCAATCTTTTTCCAGTCAACCCCAAACGGTGGGTTTGACAGCATGTAATCAAATGCGTCAGCAGGTAGTTGGTCGTTCGACAGCGTGTTGCCCAGCTTGATACGGCTGACATCTTGCCCTTTGATCAGCATATCGGCTTTACATATCGCGTAAGATTCCGGGTTCAGCTCCTGCCCAAAGGCACGCATCACGGCATTTGGGTTTAACTCATGTACATATTCCATCCCGGAGGATAAGAAGCCACCGGTTCCTGCTGTCGGGTCGTAAATGGTGCGGATAATGCCATCTTTGGTCAGGGCTTCATCGTCTTCCATAAACACCAGTGAGGTGGTGAGGCGCACGATATCCCGCGGGGTAAAGTGCTCACCTGCCGTTTCATTGGAAGATTCTGCGAAGCGACGGATCAGTTCTTCAAACACCAGGCCCATGTCATGGTTCGAAATGGTCTTTGGGCTGAGGTCGGTGGTCGCAAATTTCTTCACAATTTTGTACAGCAGGTTGGCGTCTTCCAGCAAACCCACAAACTCATCAAACTTAAAGTGCTCAAAAATCTCGCGCGCGTCTTTCGAGAAGGACTGAATATACTTTTCCAGATTCGACTTGATGTTGGTCTGGCCCATCTTGCCAAGATCCATTGGCGAGGTATTAAAGAAAGCCAGACCATCCGCGTTTTGCGGCGTTTGCGTTGCACGCAGCAGGAATTTTTCCTGCGCTTCTTCCGGCAGTTTCATCGGTTGAATACGCTGATATTCGGTAACCACCGCGTCTTTACTGCTCTCCAGTACACACTCCAGACGACGCAGCAGTGTAAATGGCAGGATGACCCGTCCATATTGAGATTGTTTGAAATCACCGCGAAGCAGGTCAGCCACCGACCAGATAAAAGCCGCGGTTTGAGAGAAATTATTGTTGGTCATGAAGAATCTCGGAACTAGCCAAAGTTAAACTGCCGGCGATTATACAGAAGGATTCCGGCGGTGTCTGATAGGGAGTGCAAAGTATGCATCATGGTTTGGATAACAGATTGAGTGTGGTGCTTTTTAGTGTGTTTGATTGTTCCGGAACAGGAATCAGAGATGTGTCACTCATGATCGGCTATGAGATCTGTTGATTATTGGATGGATTTATAAGAAGCTGGCGCGTAAAAATTCTTGCCAAAACAGCCCTTAGGGATCGATTGACACAATGAGATTCAAACGAGAAGGATCAGGGATGAGCCAATATCACACGCAAATCAGCCGTTACTTTCGCCAATCACTTATCGATGCCGACAGGCTGTGCCCAGAAGACAAGGATATTCTTCCGGTGTTGGGGCCGGACAAGAAACAAGATCCCAAAGATGCGTATCTGGCATTCGACCAATCGATTTGGCAGCAGGGACGAATCAATCCGAATTTGGCGGCACAAATTCTGGATGCAAGGCAGGGGAAAAACAAGGAACCCTTGCAGCAGTCTGAAATTGTGATTTTCCCTCGTGTTGATTATCTCAAATACCAAGGGGGGGCTCATGATCAGCGAAAACGGACGGTGCTGCTGCCTTTGGTCGTGTTTGCTAATTTGCACCGTGACGGCACACTTCAACCCACAAAAAAAGCTCCTTGGATCCCTCGCATCTGGATTGGGCCTTCGGAGGAATCAACGGAGCCGTTTACTGAAATGGCGAAAATCGATGAATTTTTCACGCAACACCCGTTTGAGGGGGTTGAAGATTGGCCACAGTTAACGGCTTATTGTGCAAGGCTGTTGTGTCACGCAACAGGAACACCTTTTCGGGAACCTTCAGCTGAGCAAGCATCGACTCAAGTCGCAGAGATTCTGGTTTCAGATGACTTTTCGCAAAGCGCTCAGTGCTTATTTCAGCTTGATACGCCAGTTGTTGGCGCAAAAGCTAATTTACTGAAGGTGCTGGATTTTCTGATCGATAGAAAACACTACCCAAAACTTTATCAGGCTTATAGTGAGCGAAAGAATGCCAGGCTTTCAACCTTTGAGAACAAGCAAGATTCAGTCAGTCTAGCGCAACAGCACCTTGGGCAAATGTCAGGTGAGTTTCCGCTTTCTGTAAAACAACGCAATGCATTGCATCATTTTATTGAACAAGTTGATGGTGAGGTGCTGGCTGTTAATGGGCCTCCGGGAACAGGGAAAACAACTCTCCTACGTTCAGTGGTTGCCAACCTATGGACGCAGGCTGCGTTAAATCAGTCTGAACCGCCGCTCATCGTCGCGACCTCACATAACAATCAGGCTGTGACCAACATACTAGAAAGCTTTGCCCGCATTGATGAAGATGGTCTGGATGAATCATTAAAGGGGCGATGGTTGCCTGAAGTCGACAGCTATGGTTTGTATTTCTGTTCAAGCGCCAAAGCGAACTCAAAAAATCCCTACCGTTATGCAGGCCCGAAAGGGGAAGGCTGTATGGAGGCATGGCAAACACAAACCTTTATCACAGAAGCGCAGTCACACTTTTTGAATCAAGTCGGCCAATGGCAGCAAAGTGAATGTCAGTCGGTGGATGATGCCTTGAAGGCACTCCACCGTGAAATGTTGATTGTGAAAAAACAAATTTCTCAGGGCTTCGACTTTCTGGAAAACTGGCAGTCTGCATTAAGTCTCATCGATAATAAATACGGCTCTTTAGATGGTTTACGAGAAACGATTACGGAAAACAAGGTCGCATTAGAAGAGCAAGCAAAGGCCTATCAACAAGAGAAGCAACGGTTAGATGAATTATATGGCCTTTGGGAATCACGTTCTTGGTGGGTCCGTTGTTTCATCTGGCTCCCTCATATACGAAAGCAAGAAGAACGTAAAACGGCGAGGTTGCTCAATCAGTGGGACAGACATATTGAGGTCAGCTCGGATGATCAGGTTGAATCGTATATCAATCAGCAGATGACTCAAATTGCGACTCAAACGAGCGGCTTGCAAAAAGAGTTGCTGGCTGCGGAAAAAGCGTTAGACCACTTTTTAACGCAACAGGGCAGGCTAGAGTGCTGGATGGCACCCGCGAAGCATTTGAAACTGTTCAGTAAAACGAAACCGGAACAGGTACAGGAGCTGAATGACCGCTATTACCGTTTTCGTTTGTTCAAATTAGCGACACACTACTTTGAAGCACGTTGGTTGAAAGAAACGAAGTCTTTTGTCGAGTCGAATGATGCAGATAAGAAATCACCCTTCAAGCTATTACGTAAGCTTCGTCGCTACGCAAAGTTAACACCTTGCTTTGTATCCACTTTCTATATGGTCCCGAGCACCTTTATGGCCGGAGAGTACAAGGATAATGTCTGGCAGGATCTTCCTCAGTTGGAAGAAATTGATTTACTGATTGTCGATGAGGCAGGTCAGGCATTGCCGGATGTATCAGCAGCAAGTTTTGCTTTAGCGAAAAAGGCACTGATTGTCGGTGATACCGACCAAATTGAGCCTGTCTGGAGTATTCCTGCAGGTGTAGACAGATCAAACTTAGCTTTATATGGGTTGCTCGGCGATGACGCTGATTACGAAAGCTGGCTGGACAGTGGTTTGCTGGTAAGCAGTGGTAATGTGATGCGAGTGGCCCAAAGACAGTGTCGCTATCATCAAATTGAGCAGCTCCAGCGCGGTTTATATCTGACGGAACACCGTCGCTGTTTTAATGACATTGTGGGTTACTGTAACGATCTTGTTTATCAAGGAGTGCTTGAACCATTAAGAGGAAATGCAAAGCACGACGTTCCCTGGGGAACGATGACTATGGAACCTGTCGTATCTGCTTCTCGCTCGTATGGTGGCAGCCGTGGGAACCCTGGTGAAGCCCAAGCCATTGCCGATTGGTTGTCGTCTCAGAGCAAAAAAATTGTCGAGTATGCCAGGCAGCAAGATGAGAAATTGAAGGATAAGACTGATGCTGAAGTACTGTCCAAAGCCGTTGGAATCATTACGCCGTTTAGCAAGCAAGCGGCACTTATACGCTCTGAGCTGACAAAGCATTCGATAGAAAATATTACCGTGGGCACAGTACATAGTTTGCAAGGCGACGAGCGTTTCATTGTATTGTTTTCTAGTGTTTATGGGGAAAACGATAAAGATAGCGGTAAGTTTTATGATGCTGGGTCAAATATGCTGAACGTGGCTGTATCTCGTGCAAAAGATTCATTGATTGTGTTTGGTGATCCTAACGTCTTTGGGATGAGTGCTACGGGTTCGCCATCCGGGATGTTACGGCAGAGAATCACACTCACGAAAGAAAGCAGCGAGTTAGATGAGCTGGAAGGAATTTGCTGAAGGGAGCTGATTTTTATTTTTTGGGTGTATGTTAAATACTGTGTGAGGTCAGTCTATTAACATCCCAAAAACAAAAAGCCCGCTAGGTCAGGACCTTAGCGGGCTTTGTGACATCCGAAGATGTCTTCGTATACGATTTGGTGGAGCTGGCGGGAGTTGAACCCGCGTCCAAAATCAGTCTAACCAATGGCGCTACATGCTTAGTTTGTCTTTAATCTCGCCAAAGCACTGCGAACAAACACGCTATGCTGAGACACACCTGAATTAAATTTAACGCTTCCGCTCCCAGGTCAAAGCTTCCACGCGATCTCGTTTGGGTTTGACTGCCCTGATTCCCCGTCCTACGAGCTAAGGCTAGGGAGGGCAGGCTCTGAGCAGGTTATTAAGCTGCTAGTGCGTAGTTTTCGTCGTTTGCGACTATTTTTTTGCGGCTTTTTAAAGAGGCAAACCGCACCTCTGCATGCTCCACGGGCCTTCTTGATCCTGTCGAATCCTGAATCAGCCCCAGTGAGGTGTTCAATAGTAGCAGAAAATTCTGCCAGGTCAATGACTACCGCGAACTGTGCTTCATGATTCGCGCTTTATCGCGCTGCCAGTCGCGGTCTTTGGCGTCTGAACGTTTATCGTGAAGCTTTTTACCTCTCGCGGTACCTAACTTAAGTTTAACCCATGAACCCTTCCAGTACATGGAAAGTGCCACAATAGTTTCACCGTCGCGGTTCACCGCTCCGGTTAAGCGGTCCAGTTCGCGGCGATTTAACAGCAGTTTACGCACACGGGTCGGCTCAGCCACCACGTGGGTTGAGGCCGCATTCAGCGGTGTGAAGGTGGCACCGGAAAGAAACGCCTCGCCGTTCCGGATAAACACATAGCTTTCGGAAATGTTGGCTTTACCCGCACGCAGGGACTTCACTTCCCAACCCTGGAGCGAAATGCCGGCTTCATATTCATCATGAATCGAAAATTCATGGCGGGCAGACTTATTCAGCGCAATGGTGTTGCTGCCCGGCTTGTTTGGTTTTTTCTTTGCCATAGCTTCTTATTATACGGATTCAAGTTGTTAGGGGAACGTTTTTCCCAGAGGCAATAGGCCATGGAGACACACTATCACTGAATCTTTGGCAGATCGCCGACTAATGGTATCATTACCAGCGATATTGGGTTAAGGAGAAACTATGCCTCAAATCAGTCGCTCTGCACTGGTCCCGTTCAGTGCCAAGCAAATGTTTGACCTGGTGAACGATGTTGAGTCTTATCCGGCGTTTTTGCCGGGATGCTCTGGCACCAAAATTCTGGAAAGCTCTACTGAACATATGATGGCGGCAGTAGACGTTTCCAAGGCTGGGATCAAAAAAACCTTTGTGACTCGTAATCAGTTAGAAGGCATTCATAAGATCAGCATGCAGCTGGTGGAAGGGCCGTTCCGTAAACTGGTGGGTGGCTGGCACTTTACCGAGCTGGATACCGATGCCTGTAAAGTGGAGCTGAAGCTGGATTTTGAATTCACCAATGCGCTGGTGGAAGCTGTGTTTGGCAAGGTGTTTCATGAGCTGACCAGCAACATGGTGAATGCCTTTACCCAGAGGGCCAGGGAAGTTTATGAGCTCTGAGCAGAATAATCTGATCCATGTTGAGGTGGTGTACGCGCTGCCTAATACTCAGCGGGTGATCAAGCTGGCGATTACCCCGGATACGCCCGTACAGGAGATCATTGAACGCTCCGGGGTGCTGGAGATGTATCCTGAGATCGACCTGAAAAAGAACAAGGTCGGGGTGTTCAGCCGTACGGTGAAGCTGGATGCCCGAGTGCATGAAGGGGATCGGATAGAGATTTATCGCCCCTTGCTGGCCGATCCGAAAGAGATCCGCCGCAAGCGCGCCGAGCAGGCCAAGCAGGAAGCCCTGGCAGCCAAGAAAGCCAAAGGCGACGCTGCGCCGGAATCCGATGCGCCAGACGCGACAGACGCAACAGACGAGTAGGACAGCAGAGCTGAGCCCTGATGCGGCCTCTTAAAAGCGCTTCATGTGCCGCCACAGTTCAATTTACTGTCGGATTTACAGCCGGATAAGAAAAAGAAAAGCTCGCCTTGGCGAGCTTTTTTGTGTTCTGGCGCTGAATCTGCAGGTTTCACCGCTTAATTTAACGGGTCGTTGAAATTCGGCCCTGGCTGATAATCCCCTGTCATGCGGGTCAGCAAGCGGTTTTGATCAAAGGTTAAAACCAGATCTTTTTGTTCCGGCTCATCGTGGCCCGGTTTGTGATAGAACACATAATACCAGGTGTTCGGGTATTCAGGCTCTACCAGCATCGGCGAGCCAAGCACATAACGCACCTGTTCCTGATTCATGCCGTATCTGAGGTTATCGATATCTTTTTCATCAAGATAGTTGCCCTGATTGATATCAATACGGTAGACCAAGCGTTCAACCAAAGAGCAGCCGCCCAGCAGGCTGACGCTCAACGCTAACGCGGCAAAAGTTTTCCAGTTCATAGCATCCCGGCAAAATAATCAGTTCTGCTTGTGATGATAAGCAAGTTAGTGGCAGAAGTAAAAGCACTCGACGGGTAACGCCCGCATAATGCAAAGATTAAGCGGGAGTTCAGACGCTGGAATGGTCAGAAAGTTGCATCAGTGGTGCGATTAACCGCCAACTTTCTGTGCCGGATTATGCTGCTACCAGCAATTCCTTGGCATTGGCCAGCGTGCGCTCTGTGATCTCACTGCCGCCCAGCAGGCGGGCCAGTTCGCTGATCCGTGAGCTTTCATCCAGCGCTTTCATCTGGGTTTCGGTCTGGCCCTTGGCGGTCTTTTTAGCAACGAACATCTGCTGATGCCCGCAACCGGCGACCTGCGGCAAGTGGGTCACACAGATCACCTGCGTCGATGTGCCCAGTGTGCGCAGCATACGCCCCACAATCGCAGCCGTCGGGCCACTGATACCGACATCCACTTCATCGAAAATCAGGCTGGGTGTTTCCACTTTCTGGGCTGTGATCACCTGGATGGCCAGAGAAATACGTGACAGTTCACCGCCCGAGGCGACTTTGCCCAGTGGCTGCAGCGGCTGGCCCGGGTTGGTAGAGACCATGAAGGTAATGGTGTCGAAACCCAGCGGGGTCAGCATACGTTCCGGATCGCTGTGGATATCAATCTGGAAAATCGCTTTCTCCATGCTCAGCTCATGCATGCTGTGCGAGATTTTCTTGTTGAGCTCTTTGGCGTAACGCTGGCGGCTTTTGCTCAGCTTTTCCGCGCTGTCGAGAAAGCTCATGCGTTTGGCTTCCACGGCATCGGCCAGGGCATCGAGTTTTTCGTCGCTGCCGTCCAGGTTGTCAAGCTCCAGCAGCAACTCCTGATGTTTCTGCCACAGCTCAGCAGGCATCACATAGTGTTTACGGGCCAGCGACATGATTTTCGCCAGGCGTTCTTCCAGATAGACCAGACGCTGCGGGTCCATATCCAGATCATCCATATAGCCGCGCAGCTCCTGGCTGGCTTCCTGTACCTGAATAATGGCTTCTTCCAGCATCGGGGCCAGGGTGCTGAGCTTGCTGTCCATTTCGCCCAGCTCAAGTACTTGCTGACTGGCTTGCTGTAGTAGCTGCAGTGCATTGACCTCATCTCCTTCGTACAGCAAGGCGAGGGCATGCTGGCTGGTGAGCGCGAGATCGCCGGAATTGGACAGGCGCTTGTGCTCTTCTTCGATCTCAGCAAATTCGTCTTCGCCCAGCGCCAGATCATTAAGCTCTTTGACCTGATACTGGATCAGCTGCTTTTGCGCCTCGTTATCGGCGCGGCTCTGGCTCAGGCGGTTCAGCTCGTTTTTGGCATGTCGCCAGGCCTGATAGTCACTGCTGACTTTTTCCATCAGAGCATGGTGACCGGCATAATTGTCCAGCATTTCCTGCTGGTGCTCCGGGCGCATCAGCAACTGGTGTGCATGCTGACCATGGATGTTGATCAGCAGCTGGCCCAGCGCTTTTTGCTGAGAGGCGGGCACCGGGCTGCCATTGATGAAGCCACGGGAGCGGCCTTCTTTGGTCACCACACGGCGAAGGATACACTCGTCGCCTTCAATCAGCTCGTTGTCTTCCAGCCAGCGGCGGGCAGCCTGATTGTTGCGCAGCGAGAAGGTTGCGTGAATTTCTGCTTTGTCTTCACCGGGGCGGACCATGCTGGCTTCAGCACGGTCGCCCAGGCATAAGCCAAGGGCATCAATCGCTATAGATTTACCTGCACCGGTTTCACCTGTGATGGTTGTCATCCCAGATTTCATTTCAAACTCGAGATTTTTGACAATTGCAAAATTAGAGATCGTCATGTGTGCCAGCATCTGTGTTCACCTGTCTAAATCAACACCTGTTTATTTGCACAGTATATACTGTATCTACATACAGTAAAGTGGTGGAAAACGGATTTATGGTGAAAATTGTGATTAAGGTTAAGTTTCTGCTGACATGAAAAAAGCCAGCGCAGGGCTGGCTTGAATAACGGAAAATGAGGATGACTTCAGAACAGTTTGCTCGACCAGCCTAACTTGCCGCGCAGTATGTTGTAGTAGCTGTAGCTTTTCGGGTGGATCAGCTGCAGGTGATCCGGGCTTTGATAGATGTGAATTTCATCACCCGGGCTTACGGGCAGCGACACCTGTCCGTCGCAGCTCACTTCCAGTGTGCGTCCGTCGTCAGGGACAATCAGCTTGATCCTGCGGTTGCCGTCCACCACCAGCGGGCGGCATGACAGCGTATGGGGAAACATAGGCACCAGTGTGATGGCGTTGAGGCTCGGCGAGAGAATCGGGCCGCCACCGGACAGCGAATAGGCCGTGGAACCGGTTGGAGTGGCGATGATCAGGCCGTCGGAGCGCTGCGAAAACGCAAAGCTTTCATCGATATAGACCTCGAATTCAATCATATGGGCGATTTTGTCCGGGTGCAGTACGGCTTCATTGAGTGCGGTGTTGCGGCTTTTTATCTGGCCATGACGGTGAACTTCGGCTTCCAGCAGGAAGCGCTGTTCGGTGACGAACTCGCCGTCCAGCACCTTTTCCAGCTCCTGCTCGAAGTTGTCCGGATCTAAATCAGTCAGGAAGCCCAGATTACCGCGGTTAACGCCGATCACCGAGATATCAAAGCGCGAGAGTACCCGTGCGGCGCCTAACATGTTACCGTCCCCCCCGACGACAATCGCCAGGCTGGCGCGGTCACCTATGGTGAGCAAATCGCACAGCGCTTCAGCGGGCACATCCAGATCATGGGCTAGACGATGATCAACCAGTACCTGGTAGCCTTTGGCGGTCAGCCAGGTGTAAAGGCTGGTGTGGGTGTGAAGCGCGTCAGGATTTCTCGGCTTGCCAACCAGGGCGATGATTTCAAAAGGGCGCGTCATGTCCTTGATCCAACGGGTAAGAATGGGGCCAGTATAGCCTTAGCAATAAGGAAATGTCGCCCTTTGTCGTCGATATCGGGTTGAATCGTTGAACTTCATCCCCATAATATGCCCATCACGTTTTAATAGTGGCCGGCAAGTTGCGCCTTGCGTAACTTATCGGCCATGCATATCACCCTTTTTGAGCTTAGCGGAGTAGCGAAAGCATGAGCAAGAAAGACGAAGTGTTGAACGAAGAAGAACTGCAGCAGGCGCAGGCGGAAGCAGCAGGCGCTGTAGCGGCCGCAGACAACGCGGAAGAGCTGACGCTGGACGAGTTGGCACTGTCCCGTATTGAAGAACTGGAAGCCGCGCTGGCTGTCAGTGAAGCCAAAGTGAAAGAGCAGCAGGATTCAGTACTGCGTGCCCGCGCGGATATTGAGAATATGCGCCGTCGTACCGAGCAGGAAATCGACAAAGCCCGTAAGTTTGCGCTGGAAAAATTTGCCGGTGAACTGCTGCCTGTGATCGACAACATGGAGCGTGCGCTGGAACTGGCTGATAAAACCGACGAGACATTAAAGCCAATGCTGGAAGGCATTGAGCTGACCCTGAAAACCATGACGGACACGGTAGAGAAATTCGGTCTGAAAGCGATCAACCCTATGGGTGAAGCGTTCAACCCGGAATTCCACCAGGCGATGTCGATGCAGGAAAGCGCAGAGCATGCGCCTAACACCGTAATGATGGTGCTGCAGAAAGGGTATGAGCTGAACGGCCGTGTGGTTCGTCCGGCTATGGTGATGGTCGCTAAGGCTGCACCTGGCAGCAATGTCGACACTCAGGCCTGATGTGCCTGACGGGCAGGCCGAGTGATGAAAGCCCACTCTGGTGGGTTTTTATTTTTTACATTTTTTTTCGACCTGCCCCTTGAAAAGGTCTCTGATGGCCTTATTTAGTAGTCATACGATAGCGTAATTGAATTAATTGAGGGCCTTGGCCCCCATGCTCGATTCTGCATTACGCAGAACGAAGCCAGTAAACCAACGAATTTCGGAGAAAGCCAGATGGGTAAAATCATTGGTATTGACTTGGGTACAACCAACTCATGTGTAGCTGTACTGGATGGTGATAAGCCACGCGTTATTGAGAACGCAGAGGGTGATCGCACTACGCCTTCTATCATCGCTTATACACAGGATGGCGAAACACTGGTCGGTCAGCCTGCGAAACGTCAGGCGGTGACAAACCCAGAAAATACCCTGTATGCAATCAAGCGTCTGATTGGTCGCCGCTTCGAAGACGAAGAAGTACAGCGCGACATCGAAATCATGCCTTTCAAAATTGTGAAAGCAGACAACGGTGACGCTTGGGTGGAAGCGAAAGGTCAGAAAATGGCCGCGCCTCAGGTTTCAGCAGAAGTGCTGAAGAAAATGAAGAAAACCGCTGAAGACTACCTGGGCGAGAAAGTGACAGGCGCAGTAATCACTGTTCCTGCCTACTTCAACGATGCTCAGCGTCAGGCTACCAAAGATGCCGGCCGCATCGCGGGTCTGGAAGTGAAGCGTATCATCAACGAACCGACTGCTGCTGCTCTGGCTTATGGCCTGGACAAGCAAGGCGGTGACCGCACTATCGCGGTATACGACCTGGGTGGTGGTACCTTCGATATCTCTATCATCGAGATTGATGAAGTTGAAGGCGAGAAGACGTTTGAAGTACTGGCAACCAACGGTGACACACACCTGGGTGGTGAAGACTTTGATAACCGTCTGATCAACTATCTGGTTGACGAATTCAAGAAAGATCAGGCCATCGATCTGCGTAAAGATCCACTGGCGATGCAGCGTCTGAAAGAAGCGGCAGAAAAAGCGAAAATTGAGCTGTCTTCTGCTCAGCAGACTGACGTGAACCTGCCGTACATCACTGCAGATGCGACAGGTCCTAAGCACATGAACATCAAAGTGACCCGTGCCAAGCTGGAGTCACTGGTTGAAGATCTGGTACAGCGTTCTCTGGAGCCAATGAAAGTGGCACTGGCTGACGCCGACCTGTCTGTAGGCGAAATCACTGACGTTATCCTGGTGGGTGGTCAGACGCGTATGCCTATGGTTCAGGCCAAAGTGGCTGAGTTCTTCGGCAAAGAAGCACGTAAAGACGTCAACCCGGACGAAGCCGTTGCCGTAGGTGCTGCGGTTCAGGGTGGTGTACTGGCCGGTGAAGTTAAAGACGTTCTGCTGCTGGACGTGACCCCGCTGTCTCTAGGTATCGAAACCATGGGCGGTGTGATGACCAAGCTGATCGAGAAGAACACCACGATTCCGACCAAAGCGGAGCAAGTGTTCTCGACAGCAGAAGACAACCAGAACGCGGTAACCATCCATGTGCTGCAGGGTGAGCGTAAGCAGGCGAACTTTAACAAGTCCCTGGGTCAGTTCAACCTGGAAGGTATTCAGGCAGCACCTCGCGGTATGCCTCAGATTGAAGTTATCTTTGACCTGGATGCTGACGGTATCCTGCACGTGTCTGCAAAAGACAAGAGCACAGGTAAAGAGCAGAAGATCACTATCCAGGCATCTGGCGGTCTGAGCGACGACGAAATCGAGAAAATGGTACAGGAAGCAGAAGCTAACAAAGAAGCGGACAAGAAGTTCGAAGAGTTAGTCTCTGCCCGTAACCAGGCTGACCAGCTGGTACACGGTACCCGTAAGCAAATCGAAGAAGCGGGCGACGCACTGCCTGCGGATGAGAAAGAGAAGATCGAAGCCGCGGTTTCTGAACTGGAAGAAGCACGTAAAGGCGAAGATAAAGAAGCGATTGATGCCAAAGTACAGGCGCTGATCGCGGCTTCTCAGAAGCTGATGGAAATTGCCCAGCAGCAAGCTCAGGCCCAGCAAGCGGACAGCGGTGAGCAGACTCAGTCGAAAGACGACGATGTTGTAGACGCCGAGTTCGAAGAAGTAAAAGACGATAAAAAATAAGAGTGTGATCTCATAATCTTATTTGGGCACGGGCGTTTGGGGTTACTCTTACGCCCGTAGCTGTATAAGCAGGTGACAGTTTAATTATGTCAAAACGTGATTTTTACGAAGTGTTAGGCGTAGGCCGTGACGCCAATGAGCGTGACATCAAAAAGGCTTATAAACGTCTGGCGATGAAGTACCACCCGGACCGTAATCCGGGCGATGAAACAGCGGCGGACAAGTTCAAAGAAGTGAAAACCGCCTATGAAATTCTGACCGATCCTCAGAAGAAAGCGGCCTACGACCAGTATGGCCATGCAGCCTTTGAACAAGGCGGTATGGGCGGTGGCGGCGGCTTCGGCGGCGGTGCAGATTTCAGCGACATCTTTGGTGATGTGTTCGGCGATATCTTTGGTGGCGGTGGCCGTCGTGGTGGTGGTCAGCATCGTGCTCAGCGCGGCGCCGATTTACGCTACAACATGGAGCTGACGCTGGAGGAAGCGGTACGCGGCTGCAGCAAGGAAATTCGCGTTCCAACCCTGGTAAACTGTGATACCTGCGAAGGTTCAGGGGCGAAGAAAGGTTCCTCGCCAACGACCTGCGGAACGTGTCACGGTGCTGGCCAGGTGCAGATGCGTCAGGGCTTCTTCGCGGTACAGCAAACCTGTCCTCACTGTCATGGCCGCGGCAAGATCATTTCTGATCCTTGCGGTAAGTGTCATGGTCAGGGCCGGGTTCAGGAAACCAAAACCTTGTCGGTGAAGATTCCTGCCGGTGTGGATACGGGCGATCGTATTCGCCTGACCGGTGAAGGTGAAGCCGGAGAATTCGGCGCACCAGCCGGGGATCTCTACGTACAGGTGCATGTGCAGCAGCACGCGATTTTCGAGCGCGATGGCAACAACCTGTACTGCGAAGTGCCGGTCAGCTTTACCATGGCGGCACTGGGCGGCGAAGTGGAAGTACCGACACTCGACGGTCGTGTCAGCCTGAAAGTACCGACGGAAACGCAGACCGGACGCATGTTCCGTATGCGCGGTAAAGGCGTGAAGTCTGTCCGTGGCGGTGCAGTTGGCGATCTGATCTGTAAGCTGGTGGTTGAAACACCGGTGAACCTGAGCACTCGCCAGAAAGAACTGTTGCAGGAGTTTGAGAACACGCTGGCGGGCTCTGATGCCAAAAAGCACAAGCCACGTTCGGAAGGTTTCTTCGACGGCGTGAAAAAGTTCTTTGATGATCTGACCGGTTAACCTCTGAGTCATATACCTTAAAGGCCAGCATTATGCTGGCCTTTGTCGTTTCTGCCGCTGCCAGCTTGTGCCAGCCGCTTTACCAGCACTCAGACGGGACAGTGGTGCCATTGTGTAACAGCGCAATAGAGCCGCATTCCTGCGCCCCATCTTTGCTTTCGGCCCACAGCCGGTATGTGCCACTCTCCAGTGCAATCCGGTAGGAATAGAAGGGGTTGTCATAACGGCAGGCAGGACAGAGCGCGGCGGACAACTGCGCCGGATATGCCTGACCCTGAGAGCGCTGCTGTTCAATGGCGAGCTGCAACATAATGAGATCGGCCTGGGCCTGACGCAGATAGGCTTTTTGCTGGTGTGCCTGATAGGCCGGCAGGGCTGACATCGCCAGTATGCCAGCCAGGGTAACGACAATCAGCAGTTCGATCAGCGTCACTCCTTGCTGGTTTCTTGATTTCCTCATCTTTTTTTCCTTTCGATTCATGTCACTAAGTCGGTGCTTTGCAGCTGCGTCTTGCCGTTGTTTTGCCATCCTATTGCGCGGTGAAAAAGGTTCGGGAGCAGGTCAGGTGAGAAGTTGGGAGTCAGCGACAGAAAACATGCCACTCAGGCAAATGCGGTTACATTGTGTTGCGAGCGTCAGAGGGATGACGCTGATTGAAGCCATAGTGGTGTTATCTGTCATCATGTTGATAGCTACCGTGGCCACGCCTTCATTTTCCGACGTCTTTGCCACTCAGCGCCTGCACCGTTTGGTCAGTGAGCTGGAATGGTTGCTGGTCCTGGCCAAATCGGAAGCTGTGATGCGCGGCGAAGATGTATCGATTGGTTTAGAGACCGTCCCGCACCATACCGTTCTGCACCATACTATGACGACGTCGCAGCCCGGGTCTGACGACTGGATAATCCTTGCCAGGCTGGCAGATGGCGAGCCTGTGCTAAAACCGCTGTCCGCCGCTGATTTTCCGCACCTGACACTGTCGCGGAGCTTTGCCAGTGATGTTCTGACAGTGGACAGCCTGACTGGACGTCCTCACGCCGCAGGCAGCTTTTTTGTCGGCCGGGACGACAAGTCGCAGGTCAGGATCACTTTCAGCAATGTCACCGGCAGAGTCTATGTCTGCAGCCTGAGCGCGGAGGCCGGTTATGCCCAGTGCTGAAAATCTCAGCAGGCAGGGCGGGTTCAGCCTGATAGAGCTGACGGTTGCGACAGCATTGAGCCTGATGGTGCTGTCATTACTGGTGCACTTGCTGATGGCCGGAAAACAGGCGGCACTGAGCCGTTCGCTGCAGCTGATCCTGGCTCAGGACGTGCAGGATGCGTGGCGCATGCTCTCGGGGGATGTGCGTCGGGCCGGTTTTCAGACTGCAGAGTCCGGGACACCGCTTTTACTGCCGGGGGCGGTTCACACGGTACATGCTACGGCCGGACACTGTCTGGTGATGAGTTACGAGCTGGAAGGTCGTACTGTGGTGAAGGCCTACTACCGGCAAGACGGTGAATTAAGAGTGCGTTCGTCGCACGACACTTTTTCTACCCCGGAGCAGGCATGTCAGGGTGGGCAGGCGCTGCTGGATTCGCGCTGGATGACAGTGACCGGCTGGCAGGTTCAGTCTGACACTTCTCCGGCGGCAGGTATTCCGGGTCAGCAACTGTCTGTCCGTCTTTCTGTTTCATCGCTGGATGGCTCCGCGCAGCTTGATGAAACGATGGCACTGAGGGTCAGGAATCCGTGATGAAATTTCAGCGAGCCGCTGTCAGGACTCAGCAAGGCATGAGCACTTTACTGATCAGCAGCCTGATGCTGTCCGTGGCCATGGTCTTTGTAATGACCAGCTACAGCACCAGCTTTTATCAGGTCAAACGCGCTCAGAATACTGTATTTTCACGTCAGGCATTCTGGCTGGCAGAAGGCGCTCTGGCTTGCGGACTTGGCCTGATAGCTGAGCATTTTCAGCGCCAGCCAGTCAGTACCGATCCACAGGCGTTTTCTGACAGCGGGTCTGCGGTTTGCCCGTCAACACAAGGCGACGGACATATAGCGGTGCGGATCGCACCTTTGGCAAACGGAAGCTATCAGGTGAGCGCCGAAGCCAGAGTGGATGGCAGGGCTAGGGTGAGGCTTCAGCAGATTGCTGTGGTGAGGGTGTGCAACTCAGGTGCTGAGCCGTTATCGGCCAGCGAAGAGCCAGAGTGCGTGGCTCTGGGATCTTTGCCGCAAGCGCAAGAGCGGCTGGTTTATCAGATTCGCTGGCTGCACGGGTCCTGGCGTGATGTCTGATGCCATAAAGCCGGTAGCGGACAAACAGCGGGGGTTCAGTCTGGTGGAAGTACTGGTGTCGCTGCTGCTGGTCAGTGTCGGTCTGGCCGGGCTGATGAAGCTGCACGCTTATCTCAACCTACAGGTAGATAATGCTCTGGTCATGCTTACTGCGGTGAATCTGGCGGAATCGCACTTAGAACATCTGCACCTTGAGAGCCTGCACTTAGCAAGTCTGCGCGCTGATCCGCAGCCGGGACAGCATACGCACACAGAGCAGCATGCTTTGCATAGTGTCACTATCCTTTTGGAGGCTGTGGTTGGTCATGACACTCAGCCGGGTGGCATCTCAACGGTGACAGTACAGGCAAGCTGGCAAGATCGCTGGCACCGGGAACATCAGGTGACTCTGGAGACCAGAATGCTGCTTGCCCTGCATTAAGTTTCAGCGGTAATTTTCTGCTGTGACTGAGTCTTGTCTGTCAGTGCGGACGGGCAGAATTTGCCGGTACGCGGTTAAGGTTATAGAAGGGTAGAATACGCAGGAATGAGCTTTGGGGTTATAATGCTCTAAAAGCTGTACAAGCTGAACATTCATTAAATATCAAGGCGT
This sequence comes from Photobacterium sp. WH77, assembly GCF_022014395.1. Taxonomy (NCBI): domain Bacteria; kingdom Pseudomonadati; phylum Pseudomonadota; class Gammaproteobacteria; order Vibrionales; family Vibrionaceae; genus Photobacterium; species Photobacterium sp. WH77. The sequence goes on from NZ_JAKLTE010000001.1 coordinate 409,138, forward strand.
TATATTTATTTGTCTTGCCATGATCCTTTCGTGTGAAATGCTGTACAAGACAGAGCTGACAGCTAACTGAAAAGCTGTACATGGTAGTTTGTTACATCTGACACTGAAGCGGCCACAGCACGCCAGTCTCAATATTGAACAGCAAATAAAGTCAGTCTCATGGTGTATGCTTATGTGACTATGATCGCAAATTTATTACAAGGTGGCGTCCGGTGCTGAGCGTAAATAGTCAACTTGCCCTCTGGCAGTGTTTTGGTGGTGTACGGCATGCTTGTCTGGCGGCTGACAGGCGAGCGGCTTTGCTTGCCTGCCTGCTGTGCTTTGGTGGCGGACTGGGCCTGAGCACAGAGGCGGCTGCGACGCCCTGGGAGCAGTTTCGTGCCCCGACTGCAGGCAGTCCGCAGTCGATTGGCAGTTACAGCAATGGCTGTCTGGCCGGTGCGAAAGTCCTGCCCGAACAGGGAGAAGGCTATCAGAGGGTCAGATCGGAGCGCGGGCGCTTTTACGGTCATGAGAGCATGATTACTTTTTTGGAGCAATTGTCGGCGAAGGCGAAAAAATTGCAGTTGGGTAATTTGCTGGTCAGTGATATCGCCATGCCGCGCGGCGGTCGGTTTCGCTCAGGGCATGCCAGTCATCAGACCGGACTTGATGCCGATATCTGGCTGACGACATTAGAGCAACCGGCCTCTCAGCAGGCACTGCCTGAGCTGCAACCTTTACCTATGGTTGATCTCAAGGCATACCGCATTATCAAAGACAATTGGTCGGCCAGCCAGGCGAACCTGATCCAGCTGGCAGCGTCAGATGCTAACGTGGCGCGCATATTCGTCCACCCTGTTATAAAAGAACAGCTGTGTGACGCGCAATGGACAGATCGCAGCTGGCTGCGCAAGGTAAGACCCTGGTGGGGACATTACTACCATTTTCATGTCCGTCTGCATTGCCCGCAGGGAAGTCAGCAATGCAAGGAACAGTTACCGCCGCCTCCGGGCGATGGCTGCGGGGCAGAGTTGCTTTCCTGGCAACCCAAACCTGCAGCGGAAAAGAAAACGGCCAGCGCCAAGCCGGTTAAGAAACGGCCTGTGCTGAAACCGCTTCCGCCTGCGGGTTGCATGGCGATGCTGAATGCCCCTGCTCAGGATGCGGACAGAGACAAATACGCCAAAGAGCAGCGCGCACTCAGGGAGCAGTCTCAGTAGCGCAGTTACGCCATTCCCTGCAACACCACAAACTTCTCAAGCAATTGCTCCTCGGTCTCGACATGTGCGGGATCGAGGATAATGCAGTTATTGATCGGGCAGACTGACTGGCAGGTCGGTTTGTCGTAATGGCCTTGGCATTCAGTGCAGCGGTCAGGATCAATCTCATAGATCTCTGCCCCCATGCTGATGGCATCGTTCGGACATTCGGGATCGCACATGTCGCAGTTGATGCATTTGTCTGTAATCAATAAAGCCATAATTTTTTACGTCCGAGGAGGTTCTTGTCACAGGGTAAAGCGGGTGTGCGATCCTTTGCCAGTTAACTGTGCTTTGTGATGTTTCCCCAAAAAATGAAAGGAGTTAAAGCGGCAAAAAGTGTAGCACAGAAGTCAGGAACGCCCAATAAATTGGGGGAAACGGGTTTGTTATCGCCAAGAACGGGCTAATTTAGTGATTTAACGTTGTTTCTTCCTCAGCCGCAAATCAATAGTGTTCTGGCAATGTTGGTTTTTTATGCCATGGCTGACAAAGCGGCATCCGACATTATTGTTGAAATTGAGTGCATTATATCAATGGCCATTGTGAACAGTGGCTCCTGGATTGTGCGGGGGAGTGGTAAATGAAGGTGCGATTAGACCCCATAGCGTTGATTGTTGTTTCTATCTTACTGGGCTGGGGATGGACGGAAGTAACGACAGAGCCTGTATGCCAGCAGGAAATGGTGCAGCAGGGTGTGCGGTACACTATTCCTATCAAATGCTCAGATATTCCCAATGTGACGGTGAGTAGTTAGTCTGCCACCGTATTGCAGAGGAACAGCAATACGGTGGCGAACAGAAGCCTGTCAGACCGCGTTAGGGTTACGGGTGGTAGCGCCAGCGTTGAGATTGCGCATCAGTAACGCGAACGGTAGCGCCAGATCTTCCGGAACCGGAATAAACACAAAATGTCCGCTGCCTTTGGCATCTTCAATGGTTTCGGATTTACGGTTTTCCATGTGTTCCAGCCTAAAGGTGACATTACCGTTCGGTGTCATCAGCTCCAGGCTGTCACCCACCAGAAATTTATTTCTGACTTCGACTTCCGCCAGTGCACCGCGGCGCTTGCCGGTAAATTCACCCACGAACTGCTGGTTATCCGAAATAGAGTAACCATAGTCGTAATTCTGGTAAGCATCATGGGTGTGACGACGCAGGAAGCCTTCGGTGTAGCCACGGTGAGCCAGACTTTCCAGTGTCGACATCAGGCTTTCGTCAAACGGCTTGCCGGCCGCGGCATCATCAATCGCTTTACGGTACACCTGTGCTGTGCGGGCGCAGTAGTAGAAAGACTTGGTACGGCCTTCAATTTTCAGCGAATGTACGCCCATTTTGCTCAGGCGCTCAACATGCTGAACCGCGCGAAGATCTTTGGAGTTCATAATATAGGTGCCGTGCTCATCTTCAAACGCGGCCATTTTCTCATCCGGCTTGTGGCTTTCGCTCAGCAAAATGACCTGATCAGTCGGCTTGCCTTCACCCAGCGTGGGCGCGACGTCCTGCATCTGTACCGCGGAAGCGGCTTGTTGCACTTCTACAATCTGGCCGGCATCGTCTTCTTTGGCGGCTTCCGCCTTGTATTCCCAGCGGCAGGCGTTGGTACAGGTGCCCTGATTGGGATCCCGCTTATTCATATAGCCAGACAGCAGGCAGCGACCTGAGTAGGCCATGCAAAGCGCGCCGTGAACAAAGATCTCCAGTTCGGTTTGCGGGCATTTTTCACGGATTTCTTCGATTTCTTCCAGCGACAGCTCGCGGGAAAGAATCACCCGTTCAATCCCTTGCGTTGACCAGAATTTTACCGTCGCCCAGTTAACTGCATTGGCTTGCACCGACAAGTGGATAGGCATGTCAGGGAAGCTTTCTCTGACCATCATGATCAGGCCGGGATCAGACATGATTAAGGCGTCAGGGCCCATGTCGACAATCGGGGTCAGATCGCGGATAAAGGTTTTAAGCTTGGAGTTATGCGGCTGAATGTTGCACACCACGTAGAACTTTTTACCCTGGGCATGGGCTTCGTCGATACCTATCTTCAGGTTGTCGTGGTTGAACTCATTGTTGCGTACACGCAGGCTGTAACGGGGCTGGCCTGCATACACGGCATCGGCACCGTAGGCGAAGGCATAGCGCATGTTCTTCAGGCTGCCGGCAGGCGATAACAATTCAGGTTTAAACATAACTCGGGTTTCCCTTTTGGGTCAAAGTCTGATGTCAGATCAGGCCGCACTCCTGCTCACCGACAGGGCGAATTCATGGGAGGCGGAAAACAGAGGGCGAATTTTACTGTGAAGGCGGGGATCTGGCAAATATCCTGAATCTTGATAAGGGTATTAAGTAGCACAAAAGATGACAGCTGCTTAAAATGGATGTGAGCCATGTCTCATACTTTTTATGTTAGCGGTAAGAGTATTAGGGGTCTTAGCCGTTTAAGTTTACTTATTAACGGTGTTTTCTTATTGCATTGAGTTGGATATAAAAAAATGGATATAGCGTCGATCATTTCGTCTGTGTTTAGTATTTGGGTGGTGATGGCAATACTGGTAATTGTCATACTGCGTTCTTCTATTAAGTTTGTTCCGCAAAATACTGCTGTGGTCGTTGAACGATTCGGTAAATACCACAAAACCATGGAAGCGGGTCTGAATTTTATCGTGCCTATGATTGACCGGGTTGCCTACACCCAGACCCTGAAAGAGCAGGCGTACGATGTCCCGAGCCAGTCGGCCATTACCAAAGATAACATTTCCCTGATTGTTGACGGGGTGCTCTATATCAAGCTGATCGACCCTTACAAAGCCAGCTATGGCGTCGACAACTATATTTTCTCTGTCACCCAGCTGGCGCAGACCACCATGCGCAGTGAAGTGGGGAAAATGGACCTGGATAAGACGTTCGAAGAGCGTGAGAATCTCAATACGGCGATTGTGTCTGCCATCAACGATGCCGCCTTGCCATGGGGTGTTCAGGTACTGCGATATGAAATCAAAGATATTGAGCCGCCACGTTCAGTACTGGACGCCATGGAGCGCCAGATGAAAGCTGAGCGTGAAAAGCGGGCGGTTATTCTTGAATCTGAAGGTAAGCGCCAGAGCGAGATCAATATTGCCGAGGGTATGAAGCAGGCCCGGGTACTGGCAGCAGAAGCGGAAAGATCCGAGCAGGTTCTCAAAGCCGAAGGTGAAGCCCAGGCTATTCTGGCGGTCTCGAAAGCCGAAGCCGATGCGCTGGCGATTATCGGCCGGGTGGCATCTACCGAAGAAGGCCAGAAGGCAATCCAGCTGGATCTGGCGGGCAAGGCCATTCAGGCCAAAGAAGCGATTGCGAAAGAATCCTCTGTTGTTCTGCTGCCTGATGCTTCTTCTTCTGCGTCAAACATCGTGGCAGAAGCCATGACCATTATTCACCAGCTCAACCGTCAGCAGGGCAATTCGGCTAAAAGAACCGACCCGCAAGAGGAACAGTAATGATGACGGATTTTTTTGGACTGAGCCCGGCTCAGCTGACCATAGTGATCGGCCTTATCCTGCTGGCCGTCGAGGTCTGGATGCTGGGGCTGTCGACTATTGTTTTGCTGGCCCTTGGTGTGTCAGCCATCCTGACCGGTACGCTGGCACTGGTGGGTGTGGTACCTGAAACCATGACAGCCCTGGTGGCGGTCAGCGGTATCGGCGCGGGCGTATTGACGCTGCTGTTGTGGAAACCGCTGAAACGCTCGCAGAAAGCGGAAAAACCGAAACAAAATATCAGCAGTGATTTTATCGGCCTGACGTTCCGGCTTGATACCGCACTCAGCCATGAACAGCCGGGGACAGTAAAGTATTCCGGCATCAGCTGGAAACTGGTACTCAGCAGCGATTACACCGGTGAGCAGGTAGAAAAAGGCCGGGAAGTGGAAGTGGTGGCGGTGGATGTCGGTCGCTTTACTGTCAAGCCGGTGAATCACGCTTAAGCGAGTGTTTGTGAGGATTTCTTCCCTTGAAAAGGGGGAGGGACTGAACCGATTGCAGGAATCACAATGATTCCCTCCCTTTGGCAAGGGGAGGGTTAGGGTGGGGTTCGTGAAATGTGCACAGATTTGGCATTTGTGCTCGGTAACCCCCGCCTGGCCGCCCCCTTGAAAAGGCAATGCGTTGTCAGACGCGTTCTTCCATACCGCCCAGTTCTTCAAACAGGTTAGGCAGTATGGCGGACAGCTCACCGCACATTAATGACAGATCAGCATCCAGACGCTGCGCCATGTCTTCACGGTCGATGTCGTCATTTTGCTCTCTCAGCTCATCGGAAAATTTCAGGCGCTTGAGTGACAGATCGTCGCCCAGCACAAAATCGATGCGCTCCTGCCAGTTGATAGCCAGTTTGGTTACCATTTTATCGGCTTCGATATGGGCCAGAATTTCATCACAGCTCAGGTCCTGCTGCTTACAGCGGATCACGCCGCCGTCTTCCAGAATGGCTTTCAGCTCGGCTTCTTCACCTATGGTAAAACCGTTAGGGGACTCGCCGGAGCGCACCCATTCTGTCAGTGTCTGCGCGGCTGGTTTGGCCACAGTCACAGGCACAACCGGCAGGCTGCCGATGGATTTACGTAGCAAGCCAAGCAGATCTTCGGCTTTTTTGAAGCTGCCGGCATCAACCAGCAACAATCCCTGCGCAGGCATGATCAGCGCATAGGTGTGGCTCTGACGGCTGAAAGCGCGAGGCAGCAGATCCATCACGATCTCATCTTTCAGGGTGTCTTTTTCATTTTTCTTTAGTTTACGGCCCTGTTCTTTCTCCTGCATCTCCACTTTGGCATTCAGTGATTCTTTGATCACAGAGGCGGGCAGCATTTTTTCTTCTTTGCGGGCACAGATCAGAATGTTGTCCCCGGCAAGGTGAGTATACATATCACCGTGTTTGCCCAGTGCTGAAACCCAGCCGAATTTTTGAATATCCTGGCTACCACAAGGGGTAAAGCGGAATTCTTCCAGTTGCTTCTCAAGCTCTTCCGGTTTGAATTCAATCTCGCGACTGAAGCGATAGGTAAGCAGGTTTTTAAACCACAGCATAGTTGTGACTGATCCTAGGTGTGTGCATTGGGCCGACAATCTTATACCCAAGTTGCCTCACTTTGCTAGGTTCAGTGAGGTTTGCAAGCAGCACGGACAGAGGCTGCCGTCGGTATCCCCGTGGCCTGGCGGCAGAAAATCGTGTCTGGCAGTCGCAATTTTTTCTGTTGATCTGACCGTGATAGCACCTGGCTGAGGTACAATCGACCCTTATCTTTTCTCTGGATCTCTCAGTATTTACACTAACGGCATGAAAATACTTCACACCTCAGACTGGCACCTCGGGCATCAATTACATGGCTATCAGCGCGATTATGAGCACCAGCAGTTTCTCGACTGGCTGGCCGATACGCTGGAACGCGAACAGGTCGATGCCCTGCTGGTGGCCGGCGACATTTTCGACAGCGCCAATCCGCCGGCCAGTGCCTGGCGTATGCTGTACCGTTTTCTGGCCCGGTTAGCGAAAACCCTGCCAGAGCTGAACGTGGTGATGACGGGCGGCAATCATGATTCGCCCAGCAAACTGGATGCGCCTCATGAACTGTTAAAAGCCTTTGACCTGCATCTGGTCGGTGGTATCAGCCGCGATGATCAGGGCCGGCTGGAGATGGACAGATTGCTGGTGCCGCTGACCAACCGCAGCGGCGCTACGACAGCCTGGGTGCTGGCGGTGCCGTTTCTGCGCAGCAGTGATCTGCGCACTGACGATCTCAGCGAAGATGACGATCGCCTGATCAAAGGCGTCGAAACACTCTACCAGCAGGTGACCGACGCCGCCCGGAAGGTTCAGCAGCCAGGTCAGGCATTGATTGGCATGGGGCATGTCTATATGGCTTCCGGCCAGTTATCTGAAATGTCTGAGCGCCGGGTGCTGGGCGGTAACCAGCATGCATTGCCAGCCTCTGTCTTCCCTGATGATCTCTGCTATGCCGCGCTGGGCCATCTCCATCTTGCCCAGCGGGTCGCGAAAAAAGAGCACATACGGTATTGCGGCTCGCCGCTGCCTTTGTCGATGTCTGAACGCCACTACAAGCACCAGGTGGTATTGCTGGAGCTTGACGGGGAAAGTCTGTCGGGTATTACCCCGATCCCGGTACCCAGAGTGGTTGATATGCTCAGAGTTCCGGCTGAACCTCAGCCGCTGGATCAGGCTCTGAACGCCCTGAAAGCGTTAGCAAGCGGGGATGGTCCGAGGGAAACCCAGCCTTATCTGGAAGTGCCGGTGCTGCTTGATAAACCTCAGGCGATGCTGCGGGAGAAAGTGCTGCAGGCGCTGGAGGGGAAAGCAGTCCGGCTGGCGAAGATAACCACCCATTATCGTCAGCAGCAAGACGCGCCTTCGCTTGAACATCAGCGTTTGTCTGAAGTGAGTCCGCAGCAGGTTTTTGCCCTGAGCTGGCAACAGAAATATGACGGACAGCCACCCAGTGCGATGTGTGAGGCATTCGAGACATTACTCACGCGCATTGACGACGAAGAAGATAAATAACGGCAGACAGAGACGATGAAAATTCTGGCTTTGAGGGGCGAAAATCTCGCCAGCTTACAAACACAGTTTGAGATTGATTTTGCCAACGGGCGTTTGGGCGAGGCCGGTTTGTTTGCCATTACCGGCAAAACCGGGGCAGGCAAATCAAGCTTGCTGGATGCGATTTGTCTGGCGTTATACGACCGCATTCCGCGTTTACAGTCGAACAAAAAAAATGATGCGGAAATCGGACGCGGCGACGACGAGAACCGCATCAAAGCCAACGATGTCCGCAGTATTCTGTCGCGGGGCAAAGCGGAAGCGTTTTCCGAGGTCGACTTTCAGGCCAATGATGGCTCCCGCTGGCGGGCACACTGGCAGGTCCGCCGGGCCAGAGGCAATGCGGAAGGGCGTGTGCAGCCTTCTGAGCAATGGCTGGAAAACCTGGAGTCCGGGCAGCGGTTTGCGGGTAAAAAACAAGAAGTGCAGCTGGAAATCGAGCGTCTGATCGGCCTGACCTTTGAGCAGTTCCGCCGGGCCGTGATGTTGCCGCAGGGCGAGTTCGCGGCATTTCTGAAAGCGGCTTCTGATGAGCGTGCGTCTTTGCTCGAGCGCATGACAGGCGGTGAAATTTACGGCCGGCTGTCGGTGGCCGCTTACGAAAGAGCCAGAGAAGAGAAACTGAAACTGCAACAGCTGCAGGAAAAGCTGGGTGATATTGCCTTGCTCAGTGACGATGAAAAACTGGTATTGAACGCGCAGATCACTGCCCTGAAAACCCAGCTGGCCGAGCTTGATGCGCGGCTGGCGGCGCTGAGCCAGCATCAGCAGACGCTGAGCACAGAGAAAACGCTGCAGGAGCGGGTGGCGCAGAGTCAGCAGACGCTGACTGAGGCGATCGCACACAGTACGCAGGCCACTCCCCGCACTGAATATCTGGCTAAGCTTGAGACAGCCCAGCCGGCGCGGGCAGACTTTACTTTGCTGACCCAGTCTGTGCAGCAAATCGGCCGTTTGCAGGCCTCACTGAACGACGCTCAGCAAGCGTTAGCGCAGGATCAGCAGCAGCGACTGGATGCCGATCAGGCCGTAGTGCAAGCCCGGCAGTCACTCGAACAGGCACAGCAAGACTGGCTGCTGCTGGAGCCCAGGCTGAAACAGGCACAGATGCTGGATCAACAGCGACAGGGGCTGGAGCAGCAACATCAGCTGCTGGTGCAGGATGCTCAGGCGCTGCAACAGCAACTGGAGCAGGAAGACAGGGAATACCGGCACCAGCAGAGTGCACAGCAGCAGTTGCAGGCGCAGGGCCAGCAGTTGTCCAAGCAACTGGAAGACAATCGTACTCTGGCTGCGGTAGCCGAACAGTTCCAGCCTGTGCTGGATAACCTGAAACAATATCTGACCGCCCACCGTTCCTTGTCCCGGCTCAGGAAAGACATGCAGCAAGGGTTGCAGGAGCAGCAGGCATACCGGCTCAATGACGGCAAGCTGAAACAAGAGAGTGAGCACCTGCTGACACAGCGGCAACAGCTGGAAAAACAGCGGACTGAGCTGAATGTCGACGAGGTGAGCGCGGCGCAGGAGCAGAGTCAGCAGGCTTACCGCCGCCATCAGCAACGTCTTGATGATCTGCGTCAGGCGATGGCCGCCACTCAGGAATGGTGTGGCTTGCTGGATCAGCAAGGCCGGCTGATGCAGGAGCGACAGGATCTGGAGTCAGCCCGCCTGCAGACAGAGCAGAAATTGCAGGCATTAGTGCCCGAGCTGAGTCTACTCAGTGCACGGGCGGAAGAATCTGAATATCAGTTTCAGCAAAGTCAGGCCGTGCTGCAGCTGAGCGATTACCGCAGCCTGCTGAAACAGGATGAGCCATGTCCTTTGTGCGGCGGGCTTGATCATCCTTATGCCGCCAGTCATCCGGCAGTCGATAGCGTGCTGGAACAGCATAATCAACGCCGGCAGGCACTGGCGAAGCAGTTACAAGCGCTGGAAGGTGAACGCCATCATCTGGCGCAGCTGGTACCGCAATACACTCAACGCCTGGCGGTGATCAATGACGAGCTGGCCAGTATCGCTGCGGTAGCTGCGAAGACGGCGGTTCAGGCAGCCGATTGCGCCAAGGCATTGCACATTGAGTTTACTGAACAGATGCCCCTGGCCTCACTGCGTGAACAGCTGACTGCCTGGCAACATGAAGCCGGGCAATTATCCCCGCAACTGCGTCAGCTTCAGCAGCAGTATGAAAGCGGTCAGTTACACTTGCGGCAGGCCAGAGAACTGGAGCAGCAGTATCAGCAAGTGGTACAGGCTGAAAACAAACTCGCGCATGACATCCACCAGTTAGCTCAGGCAGAAGCAGGCCGGCAAGCCAGACTGACCTCGCTGGAAGAGCAGTGCGCTGAACAGCAGACCCTGCTCGGTCAGCGAGCCGAGACCCTGAACAAACAGTTCGGCAGCGAGGTCTGGCTGGAGGGCTTGCGTCAGCAGGGAGAAGAGCAATATACCCTGCAGTTAACCCGGCAGGCGGAGGATTACCTTAAGTGCCAGCAGGATCTGATCACCACAGACAAACAGCTGCATGCGTTGGCCCCGGAGCTGGCGCAGCGCCTGACCCGCATTCAGAATCTGCAGACACAACTGGCAGAAGCGAAGAACAAACAAGCGGCACTCAAGAGCCAGCTTGAGCAGCTATGGCAGGAAAGAAAAGCACTGGTGGGTGAGCAGGCACTCACTCCTATAGAATCGCAGCATAAAGCCGTAGTGGAAGCGGCCCGTCAGTCACTCAGCACCAGCGAGCAGCAGCAGCGGCAGGCCGGTGAGCGCCATGCCGCCACTCAGTCGGCCTTAAACAGCACGCAGCAACAATTACAAGAGGCCCAAACAGCGCACAGTTCAGTGCTGCAGCGCTGGCAGAGCTGGCATCAGAAGCTGGGGATGTCGGAGCAGGAACTGATGACCTTGCTAAGCAAGGATGAGGCGTGGCTGTCTGAGGAAAAAGCGGCGCTGCGAGTGATTGAGCAGGCACAGGCCGCCGCCCAGACCCGGTTGTCCGAACGGGAGCAGTCGCTGAAAGATCATCAGCCCAGTGTGGATGCCGCCAAAGCCTGGCTGACCGCGCAGGGTTTGGCGCAGGAGGCTGGACGCCAGAGTGAGCATCAGGCTCAGTGGCAAGCGGACAAGCAGGCACTGGAAGAGCAGCATTTTACCCAGCGACAGCGTGTGGTGCAGGCGGAGCAGGCCGAACAACTGGCCGGTACTCTGACTCAGCAGTTGCAACAGCAGCAAGCGAGTACTGAACTCTGGCTGGAAATGAGTGAGCTGATAGGTTCTGCCAATGGGAATAAATTCAGAACGCTGGCGCAGGGACTGACATTGCAGCAACTGGTACTGCTGGCCAATGAGCATTTGCAGGATCTGGCGCCGCGCTATGCCCTTCAGCCCGTGCCGGGCAGCCCGCTGGCGTTGCAGGTTGTCGACCATGATATGGGCGATGAAGTGCGCAGTGTTGAGTCATTATCCGGCGGGGAGAGCTTTCTGGTATCGCTGGCACTGGCGCTGGCGCTGGCTTCACTGGCGGCTGATACCCGCCAGCTGGGTTCGCTGTTTATTGATGAAGGGTTCGGCACCCTGGATCCTGACAGCCTGGAAATGGCGCTGGCCTGTCTGGACGCCTTACAGGCCGATGGCCGCCAGATTGGGGTGATCTCCCATGTCGGCACACTGGTGGAACGCATTGGTGTCCAGGTGGCGGTCGAAGCCATGGGCGGTGGCCGCAGTCGGGTACGGATCCTGGGCTAAGTGGGATAAATCGCGGATATCATGACAGTTTGATAGCAATCGGGTGAAGCTTTTCGCCTCTTGGTCACAAAAGTGTCATACTTTATTCGGATAATGGCGCCAGACAGAGAGCTATGACTTAGGTATCGAGATTATGGTTAGACGGATTCTAGTGGTTGAGGATGAAGCACCGATCCGCGAAATGCTGTGCTTTGTGCTGGAACAAAAAGGTTATCAGACAATTGAAGCAGAAGACTATGATTCTGCGCTGGAGAAGATCTGTGAACCTTTTCCTGAGCTGATTCTGCTCGACTGGATGTTGCCGGGCGGGTCAGGGATCAATCTGATTAAACACCTCAAGCGCGATGAGGTCACCCGCAGCATTCCCGTTGTGATGCTGACAGCGCGTGGTGAGGAAGAAGATAAAGTACGTGGGCTGGAAGTGGGCGCGGATGACTACATCACCAAACCTTTCTCTCCCAAAGAGCTGATGGCTCGTCTGAAAGCCGTGATGCGCCGTGTGTCACCGACGTCACTGGATGATGTGATAGACGTGCAGGGACTGAAACTGGACCCTGTCTCACACCGTGTGACTTCCAATGATGACCCGCTGGATATGGGGCCGACAGAGTTCAAGATGCTGCATTTCTTTATGACGCATCAGGAGCGGGTATACAGCCGCGAACAACTGCTGAACAATGTCTGGGGCACCAATGTCTATGTTGAAGACAGAACGGTTGATGTGCATATCCGTCGCTTGCGCAAGGCACTGGAGTGCGGCGGACACGATAAAATGGTACAGACGGTGCGTGGTGCCGGATACCGTTTTTCAACAAGGGTGTAATGACCACACAAAAGGACGATGAGTCAGTAGCTGGTTGTACGGCCGGGTTAAGCCGCAGTTACTGGCGGGAGAGGTGAATGGTAGAACGCTTGTCATGGAAAAAGCTGGTCCGGGAACTGGCTTTTTTTTATTTCCCCTGGGTTATCCTCGGGCTGATTGTTGGTTACATGCCCTGGTTTTTGCTGGCGGCCAGCTGGATTCTGCTGGGCTGGCACTGTCATCATCAACTTAAAATGTCCCGCTGGCTGTGGACGGATCGCAGTCTGACTCCGCCATCCGGTTCGGGCAGCTGGGAGCCGCTGTTTAACGGTATTTACCGCCTGCAGCAAAGAAACCGCCGACGCCGCCGCGAACTGGCGACCTTAATCCGCCGCTTTCGCAATGGCGCTGAATCTCTGCCGGATGCGGTGGTGGTTTTTCGCAGCGAGGGCAATATCGTCTGGTGTAACAAACTGGCGCAGAATCTGTTGGGCCTTCGCTGGCCGGACGATGCCGGCCAGCCGGTCAGTAACCTGCTGCGCAGCCCGGATTTTGTCCGCTATCTGGCCAGACAGGATTTTGAAGATCCGCTGGAAATCACCTCGCCGCTCAATTACGACCGGACGCTGGAGTTACGTATCATGCGTTATACCGAAGGTGAATACCTGATGGTGGTGCGTGATATCTCGCAGCTCAAGCAACTGGAAGGGATGCGTCGCAACTTTTTTGCCAATGTTTCGCACGAACTGCGCACCCCTATGACAGTACTGCAGGGCTATCTGGAAATGTCACGGGACCCGGATATGCTGGTTGGCCCGATGTGGGAAAAAGCCCACGGCGTGATGACAGAGCAGCTGACGCGGATGAATTCGCTGGTGGAGCAATTACTGACCCTGTCCAAAATCGAAGCGGCTCCTCATCTGGAGCTGGAAGACAGAGTCGATGTACCCGCCATGCTGGATGTGCTTGAAAAAGAGGCTATTTCGCTCAGCGGCGATAAAAATCAACTCTTTGAATTTAATGTCGATGAGTCACTTCAGGTATTTGGTGATGCCGATCAACTGCGTAGCGCCATTTCGAATCTGGTCTATAACGCAGTTAAACACACGCCGCCTGAGTGCAAAGTGACGGTACGCTGGTTCCTGTCGCCTAAAGGTCCGCGACTGGAGGTCACAGATACCGGCAGTGGCATTGAGCCGCAGCATATCCACCGGCTGACCGAACGTTTCTACCGGGTTGATAAAGCACGCTCGCGTGAAACGGGCGGCAGCGGCCTGGGGCTGGCAATCGTGAAACATGCCCTGAGTCACCATGATGCGTTTCTCGAAATTGAAAGTGTGGTTGACGAGGGAAGTACTTTCTCGTTTACGCTGCCGCAGCGCCTGATTGCGAAGGCAGCCTGATTCAGATTGGGATGATATACAGCCGGCCCTGGGGGCCGGCAGAGGAGAAGAGCGGTAAATGAGACACAAAGGCTGGGTGGCGACATTGAAGTGGGGCTGGCTGGGCGTGATGAGCCTGTTGAGTGGTGGCCATGCTCTTGCACAAGATGCGCCTGCTCCTTATCAGAACGTTGAAGGCGTAGCCGGTGTGCTGACGTCTGTCGGCTCCGATACCTTTGCCAACCTGGTGACTTACTGGTCGGAAGCGTTTATGCAGCGCTATCCTAATGTGAACGTTCAGGTGCAGGCGGCGGGCTCATCCACCGCGCCGACCGCACTGATCGAAGCCACAGCCCAGCTTGGCCCGATGAGCCGCCCGATGAAGAGCCGGGAAATGACCGCTTTTGAACAGAATTACGGGTATAAGCCTACGGCGGTACGGGTTGCGATTGATGCGCTTGCCGTCTTTGTGCATGAAGATAATCCCTTGCAGGGGCTGCGATACCGGGAACTGGATGCGGTGTTCTCCCGTACTTTGCGTTGCGGTGCCAATTCGCCAATCACACATTGGGGGCAGCTGGGGTTAACCGGCCGCTGGGCGCAGCGTGATATCCAGCGCTTTGGCCGTAACTCCGTCTCAGGCACTTATGGCTATTTCAAGCAAAAAGCCTTGTGCAACGGCGATTTCCGCAATGATGTCAACGAGCAACCGGGTTCGGCTTCTGTGGTGCAGTCGGTATCGACCTCGCTCAATGCCATAGGGTATTCGGGCATTGGCTATCGGACCTCAGGGATCCGGGCATTACCTATCGCTCAGGGGGATGGTCCTTTTATTGCGGCCACCAAAGCCAATGCGGCCAACGGCAGCTACCCGCTAGCGCGTTATCTGCTGATTTACGTTAATAAAGCGCCCGGCAAACCCTTACCTAAACTGGATGCGGAATTCCTGCGGTTCATTTTATCCAGTGACGGTCAGCAACTGGTGGATAAGGACGGCTACGTGCCTTTACCCGCGGCTGTGATCGCCAGAGAGCTGGCGGCGCTGGGGCTGGCAGATGCTGAGTAAGTCTCAGTATCTGTTAAAGGCTCAAACGATAATTCCCGCCAAAGCGGGGATTGGGTAGGTTACTAAGGCTGCGATGGTTTTCGCTTGACCTGTCTATTCACATTCTTCTTCCGGCGAAATTGACAGCTCCCAACCGGTTTTTTGCCAGTAATCCCTCTCTTTCGCCAGATCGGCCGCCAGTAAACGGTTATTACCCTGCCAGCCATCAGGCAGGGTGAGCTGCCATTTTTCTTTATCAGCGTTCAGGGTGAGTGCTGGCAGCGGCTCATCAGAGCGCTGTCCATGCAGGGCGACGGCCAGTCGCAAGGCGCGGATCATCGGATAGATGTGTTTGCGGTTGTAAATGGTCAGCTCTGGCATTTCATCGAGCTTGAGTGGTTTGCGCTGAAAGCGCACTAAGGTCGCCAGTACTGTCTGCTGCTCAAGATTGAAGCCTGGCATAGTACTGTGGCGCAACAGATACGCGGAATGGCGGTGAAAGCCGGGATAGCTGATACTCAGTCCGACCTCATGCAGTAATGCGCCCCAGCTGAGCAGCGATGCCAGCTCAGGCGTATGACTGGCGGACGGATCAGCAATCTGGCTGTACAAGTGCTCTGCTGTGTTTTTTACCCGGTTGGCCTGATCGATATCCACGTTATACTGCGCTGCCATCGCAGTGGCCGTCCGGCTTCTGATATCACTTTGACGGAACCTGTCTTCCATTTCATACAGCAGCCCTTCACGCAGCGCGCCATCGGAAAAAATCATAGTGTCGATTTTCAGTGCGCTGAATACCGCGCTTAAGATGGCGACACCTGCCGCAAAAACCGGTTTTCGATCTTCGGTCAGTCCGGGCAGGTTTAACTCAGAACTCTGTTTGCAGGCGGAAACCTGTTTGACCACCTCGTCCAGCCGCTCTCTGGTGATCACCCCGTCGGCATGTCCCTGGGCGATGACCACTTCCCGAATGGCTTTGATGGTACCCGAGGAACCAATGGCCGTATCCCAGCCCATTTTGCGATACTTGCTGGCGATGCTTTCCATTTTCTGCAGCGCTGCCATCTGGGCTTTGGTGATGGCTTTGGCGGAAATTTTGCCGTTGGGGAAAAAGTGCTGGTTATAACTCACACAGCCCATGTGCTTGCTGTACTGAAGCTGGGGATCAAAGCCTTCGCCGATGATCAGTTCGGTACTGCCGCCGCCAATATCGACCACCAGTTTGCGGCCCGGTTCGTGCTGTGTATGGGCGACCCCCAGATAAATCAGACGCGCTTCCTCTGTGCCGGGAATGATTTCAATGGGATAGGGAAGCACGCGTTCAGCCCGTTTTAGGAAAACATGGGCATTCCTTGCTTGCCTGAGGGTATAGGTCGCCGCGATGCGGACGTTTTCCGGCGCAAAACCCTGCAAGCGTTCGGCAAACATTGTCAGACAACTCAGGCCGCGCTGAATGGCTGCCTGATCCAGATCCATATTATCGTTGAGTCCTTCAGCCAGATGCACACGCTGTTTATGCCGGCTGACAATCTGCAAGCTATGGCCCACTACCCGGGCGACCACCATATGGAAGCTGTTTGAGCCCATATCTATTGCTGCTATTTCGCGGGGACGCTCAATTTCTATCATGCTGCGTTTTCATTATTCTCTTCGGAGGCCATCGTTTCAGCTATCTGGCTGGCTTGTTTTTGCATCTTTTTTTCAGACTGTTTCAGGTAGTCGTAGATGGCAATCTGCGATCTGATTTTCCGCTTGTTACCGCGCGGTACGTAATTGTTGCTCATCGACTTATCCAGAATTCTTGCTTTGACTGTGTCTGAGAACTGGATGTTAAGTATGTCGATGATTTTCTGCTTCAGTTCAGGTTGCCTTATCGGGCAGCCAACTTCAATACGGTTGTCGATATTGCGTGTCATCCAGTCTGCGGACGAGATGAACACTTCAGGCTCGCCATTATTTTCGAACACCATGACTCTGGGGTGTTCCAGGAACCTGTCAACGATACTGATGATCCGTATGTTGTCGCTGATACCGGTAATACCCGGCACCAGAGAACACATGCCACGAATGATCATATCAATGCGAACACCGGCGCTGCTGGCCTGATAGAGGCGGTTAATCAGTCCCTTATCAACCAGGTTGTTTACCTTGAGTGTAATGGCTGCCGGCAGTTTTTGCTTGGCGTTGGCAATTTCTCTGTCGATGAGTTCATACAGACGGTTGCGCGAGTTGCGCGGCGAGACTATCAGCTGATTGAACTTTACCGGCCGGTACGGGTTCTGAATAAAGCTAAATACCTGACGCACTTCGTTGGTCAGCTCAGGATCGGCGGTGAACAGCGAGAAATCGGTATAAATCCGTGCTGTTTTCTCATGGAAGTTGCCTGTGCCTATGTGTGCGTAGCGGACGATGGCATCGTCTTCCTGGCGTGTGATCAGGCACAGTTTAGAGTGAATTTTCAGTCCGGGTACGCTGAACACGACACGCACACCCGATTCGGTCAGGCGTCTGGCCCATTCGATATTGGCTTCTTCGTCAAAACGCGCCTGCAGTTCAACCACTACAGTGACCTGTTTGCCGTTATTGGCGGCATCTATCATAGAATCTATGATGCGCGAGTTTTTGGCGACCCGGTAAATATTGATATGGATGCTGCGGACTTTAGGATCGAACGCGGCCTGACGGACAAATTCCGTCATGTGGTTGAATTTGTGGTACGGGTAGTACAGCAGGATATCTTGCGCCTTGATGGCTTCAAACGCATTTCTGGCGCTGACAAAATGGTAACTGTCCAGAGCCGGTAAGGGTTTGTTTTCCAGGTAGCTTCGGCCAATGTTCGGAAAACTGATGAAATCTTTGAAATTGTGATAGCGGCCGCCGGGAATAATGCTGTCGTAGCTGGACACTTTCAGCAAGCCGCACAGTTTTTCGATCAGCTCCCCCGGCATATCGCGCTGATAGACAAAACGTACCGGCATAGCCGTCAGGCGTTGATTCAGCCCTTCTGACATCAGTTCCAAGATACCGTGGTCAACCTCCTGGCTGAGATCGTACTCGGCATCCCGGGTCATCTTCATCGAATAGGCCGCCAGACTGTCGTAATCAAAAAAAGCCTTGAAAATATCATCCAGGCACAGCCGGATAATATTATCTAACAGAATCAGTGTTTTTCTGTTTTTACCTTTGGACTCAGGAACTTTAATAAATCGCGGTAGCTGGTCTGTCGGAATTTCCAGCAAGGCATACTGGCTGTTGTCCCCCTGCTTCATGTCGATCGCCAGATAGGTATATTCATCCTTGAGAAACTGCAGCAGATCGATATCGTCAGTCAGTAAAATCGGTGTCACGTGAGGCAAAATGGTGTGGCGGAAATACCGTTTCAGCCACTCAACCTGGTTATCATCGACCTGTTGTTCGTTGATGAGGAAAATATGGCGGCGGGCCATTTCAAGCAGGATTTCGTTATACAGGGTATCGAAGTCCTGATTCATTTTCAGAACCCGGCTCTGGATCTTGCTCAGCAGGTGCTTGGCATTGGTGTTGCCGCTCTGCTCCTGGGTGATCAGAATACGTCGTTTGACATCGGCAAAGCGGACTTTATAAAACTCATCGGTATTGCTGGAAAAAATACCCAGGAAACGGACTCGCTCAATCAGCGGCACTGATTTGTCCGCCGCTTCCTGGAGGACTCGTTCATTAAAAGACAGCCAGCTAAGTTCTTTGTCAATATACAGCGGTTCAGTACTCATGGTTTTCCTAACATCAGAATCAACAGCAGAGAGAGCGGCCTGTCTTTCAGTTTTGAAAGGACAACAGCCCTTTAGTGCGCTTCACTACTTTCGGGTTCTTCGAAATCTATTGTCAGATCATCGGCCAGACTTTCCAGCTGCTGCTGTATGGTCGAGACAGCCACTTCTGCCGGGATTTCAAGTTCAAACCAGGCAGTGAAGATGGGGTAGCCCCAGTTGGGTGCACTGTGTGTGTCGGTTTTTAGCTTGTGAATATTGATCCCCAGCTCGCCAAGGCGAGTGGTGACTTCTTTGACGATGCCTGAGCGGTCGTTGCCTGTGACTGTGAGCTGCTGCAGTTGAGCGGGAGGCGCCGTGATCTTGGTATCCTCGGCGATATGAATGTTCAGACCATCAAGCTTGGACATAGCCTGCCGTAAGGGCTTGACGGACTCTTCCGGGATATCGACCTGAAGAATACCGGCAAACTGACCTGCCAATTTGCTCATACTGCTGCCCAGCCAGTTGCCTTTATGCTGATAAACAGTATCTGATAATGCCCCCACTAATCCCGGGCGATCCTGACCAATGACTGTAATGACAAGGTGTTTCATGTCGCGTCTCCTTCTGGTAGCGGTTAAATTCATTATCTGACCACGATCAGATTATGTCCAGACAGGATACCTACTGAGTCACCGGAATTCGGCTACCGTCATAAATCATTAAGAATACGGAAATTTTGTTGCAAATTGATGTCAGTCATTCCATCAGTCTCTCACAATAAAAAGGCCAGCAATAAACCGCAAGTCGCTGTAATATTACTGTCATCTAACAGACATATACTTTGTCAGTTTGTAACTTACATGGGGTGAGAATGGCAGATGCCGGTGCATTTTTGACTGACAATAACCGTAACCGTCAACGAAAAGACAGGTTTGCGCGTTATGGAGTGATTGCCGGTGGAATATCTGTCCTTCTGACTCTTGTCCTGATCTTTTTCTATCTGCTTTATGTGATAGTGCCTGTGTTTGCACCGGCCAGGATCACACCTGTTCAGTCGTTTTCTATTCCGCTGACACTAACCGCTGCAGTGCGTGTCAATGAACAGAACACCCATGTTTTTCACTTCTCCTCTGAGGGGCAGATCAGCCTGGTCGCACTCAGTGCCCGTGAGGGACAGCAAGCGGTTACGCAGCAGCAGGCTGTGATGGCTAACCCGACCAGCTTCGCTGCGGCTTTGCCTAACGAGCACGTGTTTGCCTATGGTGATCAGTCTGGTGGCGTCACTGTGGTGAAGCCGCTGATCAGACAGGGTAAGCTGATGATGAGCAAGCCCCTGACATCCTCTTATATTCAGCTTGATACTCAGGGTCAGCCTCTGGTTCAGCTGGCGGTTTCAGTGCGTCGCCAGGTCGCGGCTTTGGTTGGTGTCACACAGGATCAGCGGCTCGTTGCCAAGGTTTTCCATCGTGGCAGTGGTCTGGATACCGGTGAACAGGCGTGGCAGGAAACCCAGCTTGCTATGCCGGCAATCGGGCATCCGGTAACGGATATGGTGGTGACGCCGGATGGCCGTACTGTGTATGTGCTTAATGGCCGGCAAGTTACTGTGATTGATCTGCGGCATACCGTAGGGCGGATTCGCCAACAAACAGATGTCAGTCAGGGGGCGGGGGATCCGGTCGCCATGACGGCACTTTCTGGTGCTAATTCGCTGTTAATTACCGGTAATGACGGCAAAGTCACGCAATGGTTTGAAGTGGTGAGTACGGGGCAACGACAGCTGATACCTGCTCGCACCTTTTCAGCCGATTCAGGTGCTCTGCATCTGGTGGTGCCTGAGTATTACCGCAAAGGCTTTCTCGCTGTTCAGGATGGCGGCAGGCTGACGGGATATTACATGGCGGATTCACCTGCTCCTGTACTGGAATCCCGGCTGTTCAGTCAAACGCCCGATCTGATGGCTGTCTCGCCCCGTGCCGACAGGTTGCTGGCGATCTCAGAGCAGCAGTGGCAGTTATTTAAGGTCTCCAACCCTTACCCGGAAGTGAGTTTCAGCAGCCTGTGGCAGAAAGTCTGGTATGAAGGTTACCCGGAACCGGATTATGTCTGGCAGTCCACTTCTGGTACTGACGAGAGTGAGCCTAAGCTGAGCCTGATACCTGTTGTTTTCGGTACCCTGAAGGCGGCTTTTTACGCTTTGTGTTTTGCGATTCCTCTGGCACTGGCTGGTGCTATCTATACCGCCTATTTTATGTCTTCTTCGATGCGTAAAGTGGTGAAACCGACGATAGAGATCATGGAAGCCCTGCCGACTGTCATTCTGGGGTTT
Source organism: Photobacterium sp. WH77 (assembly GCF_022014395.1). Classification (NCBI taxonomy): domain Bacteria; kingdom Pseudomonadati; phylum Pseudomonadota; class Gammaproteobacteria; order Vibrionales; family Vibrionaceae; genus Photobacterium; species Photobacterium sp. WH77. The sequence goes on from NZ_JAKLTE010000001.1 coordinate 429,990, forward strand.
CTGGCTGGTATCTGGCTGGCGCCTATCGTTGAAAATAATTTGATAGGCATAGTGCTCAGCGTGCTGGTGCTGCCTCTGGTGATGGTGGCTGTCGGTCTGGGTTGGGCTATGCTCCCAGGCGGCTGGCAGCGAAAAATGCCAACCGGGCTGCATATTTTATTGCTGATGCCAACGCTGGTGCTGGCCGGATACCTTTGTTTCTCGCTAAGCCCTGTGGTTGAACAAGCTTACTTTGGCGGGGATATACGCAGTTATCTGACCAATAACTGGGGGATTGGTTATGATCAGAGAAATGCGCTGGTGGTGGGGATCGCCATGGCCTTTGCGGTGATCCCGACCATTTTCACCATTGCCGAAGATGCCATTTATTCGGTACCGTCGCATCTGAGCAGCGGCTCGCTGGCACTGGGGGCGACCCCCTGGCAGACCCTGACCCGGGTTGTCCTGCTAACCGCCAGCCCGGGGATCTTCTCCGCTGTGATGATGGGGCTGGGACGGGCGGTGGGAGAAACCATGATAGTGCTGATGGCTACAGGCAATACGCCCATTATGGACTGGAACATACTGGAAGGTTTGCGTACGCTGTCGGCAACCATTGCTATAGAAATGCCGGAATCGGAAGTCGGCAGTGCGCATTACCGTGTCCTGTTTCTGGCGGCATTTGTTCTGTTTGTTTTTACCTTTTTCTTCAATACCCTGGCTGAAATTGTGCGTCAGCGACTGCGTGAAAAATACAAGTCGCTATGATCACCGGGGCAGAGGCTGTGTGACTGATTAGATGTTGAAATGGATGCGTTCCGGCTCCCCCTGGATCTGGCTGACGGCTGGTACTGTCAGCCTGAGTTTGCTGGCGGTGCTGGGTTTGTTACTCATGATAGGCTGGAAAGGATTGAGTTACTTCTGGCCGGCACAGGTGTATCGGTTTGACGTCAGTCTGGCTGATCATCAGCAAGTGATCGTGGGTGAAATTTATGAAACCAAACAGGTGCCCCGCCAGCAGTTACTGGAAGCCGGGTATGAGCTGGCGGGCAATGATAATACGACTATTGCCCGCTATCTGATCAAAACCGGCAACCGTGAATTAGCCGATTTAGACTTTGTGACCCTGCTCGATACACAAATCCGGTCAAAGGAAGTGGCGCATGGGGTTGCAGTGATTGACAGGCTGCGTAACGGCAAGTTTTACGGTTATCCGCAGGCAGTGATGGTTAATGGCAGCAGTCACAGTGCCGCTTTATTACCTGACTGGCTGAGCCAGGCTGAGGCCGCCAAAGAAGCTATACTGGAACTACAGCAAAATCAGTATATTCCGCTGAATCGTCAACTGGCGTCGCTGGCAGCTAGCAGTGATAAAGCGTCCGAGTCGCGACGGGGGGAGTTGCTGGCTCGTCTGCGTGAGGTTGAGCACGAGCTAGGACAAGTCCGTCAGGTACTGGATGGTCAGTCGCTGCTGATGAAGGACGCTGAAGGGCGTGAGGTACAGATACCGCTGGCGGATATACTGGACGTCTGGTACCCCAACGATATGTCATTCTCTGAAAAAGTGGCACACTGGGGACGTCAGCTCGGTCACTTTGTCACTGATGCGCCTCGTGAAGCGAACACCGAAGGGGGCGTGTTTCCGGCCATTTTCGGCACTGTGCTGATGGTACTGCTGATGAGCGTGATTGTGACGCCTTTGGGAGTACTGGCCGCGATTTACCTTCATGAATATGCCAAACAGAACCGCTTTACCCGTTTAATTCGCGTGGCTGTGATCAATTTGGCGGGTGTGCCGTCTATCGTGTATGGCGTATTTGGTCTGGGCTTTTTTGTTTATATGGTGGGCGGCACCATTGACGAGCTGTTTTTTTCGGATCAGTTACCCGCGCCGACTTTTGGTACGCCGGGTATTCTCTGGTCTGCGCTGACACTGGCGATTCTGACCTTGCCTGTGGTGATAGTCTCAACCGAAGAGGGCTTGGCCCGTATACCGCCCTCTATTCGTCACGGCTCGCTGGCATTGGGCGCGACACAAGCCGAAACCTTATGGCGGATTGTGATCCCCATGGCCAGCCCGGCTATCATGACGGGGTTAATCCTCGCGGTGGCCAGAGCGGCGGGAGAAGTGGCACCACTGATGTTAGTCGGTGTTGTGAAAATGGCGCCATCGTTACCGATAGATGCACAGTTTCCGTATTTGCATTTAGACCGAAAGTTCATGCATCTTGGCTACCATATCTATGATGTCGGCTTTCAGAGTCCGAACGTAGAAGCGGCGCGCCCTCTGGTTTATGCGACCTCTTTGCTGCTGGTCACTGTCATTATTGGTCTGAATCTGACCGCCATTGGCATTCGTAATCATTTGCGGGAGAAATTCCGCGATCTGGAACAATAACGAGAAGGACGTAGATGTTTTCATTCAACGCCAGTATGGACTGGCTTAAGCCAGTCGATCTGACCGCACTGCCAGAAGAAAAAACCGCCCTGACAATAGACGGGCTGGATCTGTATTATGGTCAGAAGCAGGCGCTGTTTACTATCAACATGAAGATTGCCAAAGGCCAGGTCACGGCCTTTATCGGTCCGTCCGGTTGTGGGAAATCCACCCTGCTGCGCTGTATTAACCGGATGAACGAGCTGGTGGAAGGCTGTCGGGTTGAAGGGCAGATCATGCTGCATGGCAGAAACATCTATGATCAGAATGTGGATGTGGCGGCCCTGCGCCGTCGCGTCGGCATGGTCTTTCAGCGGCCCAATCCGTTTCCTAAATCCATTTATGAAAACGTGGTTTACGGTTTACGTCTGCAAGGGGTGAAAAATACCCGGGTGCTGGATGACGCGGTAGAAAATTCACTGCGCGGCGCCGCGCTGTGGGATGAAGTGAAAGATCGTTTGCATGAGAATGCATTTGGTTTATCCGGCGGCCAGCAGCAGCGTTTGGTGATTGCCCGCGCCATTGCGATTGAGCCGGAAGTCATCTTGCTCGATGAACCGACCTCCGCCCTGGATCCGATCTCCACGCTGACCATTGAAGAGCTGATCAATGATCTGAAGAAAAAGTACACGGTTATTATTGTTACCCATAATATGCAGCAGGCCGCCCGCGTTTCAGACAACACGGCTTTTATGCACATGGGCGAGCTGGTGGAGTACGCATCAACCAATGACATCTTCACCACCCCTAAAGAAAAACGCACGGAAGATTACATCACCGGCAGATACGGATAAGGAGTAGAGACAATGTTAGACAATATGAGCCTTAGCCGTCATATCTCCGGCCAGTTCAATGCCGAGCTTGAGAGTATACGCACCCATGTCCTGGCTATGGGCGGACTGGTTGAGCAACAGCTGACAGATGCGCTCAAGGCAATGCACAGGCAGGATGTCGATCTGGCTCGCCGGGTCATTAAAGATGATCATAAAGTCAATGCGATGGAAGTGGCGATTGATGAAGCCTGCACCCGGATTATTGCCAAACGTCAGCCAACCGCCAGTGACTTGCGTCTGGTGATTGCCATTATCAAAACCATTACTGATCTCGAACGCATTGGTGATGTGGCAGAAAGCATTGCTAAAGTGGCGCTGGAAAACTTCACCAATAAGCAATACAACCTGCTGGTGTCGCTGGAAGCCCTTGGTCAGCATGCTGCCCGTATGCTGCATGAAGTACTGGATGCCTTTGCCAGAATGGATGTGAAAGCGGCGATTCGGGTGTATCAGGAAGATGACCGGATTGACAGAGAGTACGAGGCGATCATCCGGCAATTAATGACCTATATGATGGAAGATCCGCGATCTATCCCGAATGTGCTGCAAGTGATGTGGTCGGCGCGTTCCATTGAGCGGGTGGGGGATCGCTGCCAGAATATCTGCGAATACATCATTTACTTCGTTAAAGGCAAAGATATTCGCCATACCAGTCCACAGGAAATGGAAATTTTCATGGATAATAACCGCTGAAGGTTATCGGGGGAGTCATACGGCTCCCCGGTTTGCTCTTAATCGTCGCTTTTATCAAAGCGATCCGGCACAAAAGTTTGCTCGTCCATGGGCGGTCGCGTGTAACCACTCTTGTTGATTTCGGGCAGGATCACTTCCGGATACTGGATGTCCTGATAGGGGATCTGGCTCAGGAAATGCGAAATGCAGTTGATTCTGGCCTGTTTCTTATCGTCACTTTCAACCACCCACCACGGGCTCTGTTTAGTATCTGTGTGGGCAAACATCTTGTCTTTTGCCGCCGAATATTCCGCCCAGCGTGAGCGTGATTCCAAATCCATCGGACTGAATTTCCATCGCTTGATCGGGGTATTGATGCGTTCCAGAAAACGCTTTTCCTGCTCTTCGTCTGATACCGAGAACCAGTATTTGATCAGTATGATGCCGGATCGCTGCAGCATGCGTTCGAATTCCGGGCAGGCCAGCAGAAACTCTTCGTATTCTTCTTCGCTGCAAAAGCCCATCACCTTCTCGACCCCGGCACGGTTATACCAGCTTCTGTCAAACAGTACGATTTCGCCGGCAGAGGGAAGCTGTTCCACATAGCGCTGAAAATACCACTGGGTTTTCTCTTTCTCTGTCGGTTTTGGTAAGGCGACCACCCGACAGACACGGGGGTTGAGCTTCTCGGTGATCCGTTTAATGGTGCCGCCTTTGCCGGCCGCATCCCGGCCTTCAAAAATCACCAGCACTCTCAGGCCTTCCTGTTTGACCCACTCCTGACACTTCACTAGTTCAATTTGCAGACGCTCAAGCTCTTTCTCATAGTTTTTCTTCTTGAGCTTGCTTTGTAACGGCTTGTCAGACATAAGTAAATCACATTCCTGTTTACTGGACTCTGCGCTAATAATAGCCTGTTTGAGTCATGTATTATGTGATCGGTTGACTATAGGAATGAAAAGTTTGACGACTCGCTCCCTGAAAAGGAGCGAGTATGTGCTCAGTACTTGAGTGCTGTGATGACCGCGGCGATCTTATCACTGCTGGTTACGGGAATGGTGTAGTCATCGACCTCTTGACTGCCCATGTGGGCGCCAGCGGCGATATGCTCCATCAGGCTTGGCCGTGTCGTTTTACCCGACAGGTGCAACTCTTTCACTCCGGTTTGCGCGACAATCTTAGCGGCGTTGCTGGCGGTAATCCCAGCGCCGGCCATGATGCTCAGGCGATCACCGCAATAGCGTACCATGTCTGCCAGTGTCTCAGCCCCTTCCAGCGCCGTGGACTGCAGCCCGGAAGACAGAACGCGTTCGCAACCTGCGCGCATAATGGCATCAAGTGCTTCTGTGTAGTTGTCGCATTGATCAATAGCCCGGTGGAAAGTCACGCCCAGCCCTGTAGCCGCTTTCATCAGCTCGGTCAACTGCGCGGTGTCCACTTTGCCTTGCGCCGTCAGCACGCCTATCACAATGCCCTGAAGGCCTATTTGCTTGGCGGCATGTATATCTGCCAGCATGACTTCCATATCTTCGCCGGAGAATAGAAAGTCGCCCTGGCGGGGGCGGATCATGGCATAGACGGGCACATTAGCGATACGCGCAGCCTGATGCATTAAACCGACGCTGGGTGTCAGGCCACCCAAGGCCAGTGACGAGCATAATTCTATACGGCTTGCCCCGCCTAGTTGGGCGGCATGCAGGGATTCAATACTGTCAATACAGACTTCAAGATGAGTCAGGGGAAATGCGGACATGAGGGTGCCTTGTTCAGTAAACCTTGGCAGAGTGTAAACGGAGAGGGGAAGGCTGTCGAAGTGTCTGATCAATCTCAGTGATGAAAATGAGATAAAAATAAGCCCGGCACTATGGCCGGGCTATGCATTCAGCGCAAGGCTGTATTACAGGTCTGCAGTGTGCTCAGACAGGTAAGCAGCAACACCTTCTGGAGAACCAGTCATGCCTGCTTTGCCTTCTTCCCACTGTGCCGGGCAAACTTCACCGTTTTTCTGGTGGAAGTTCAGCGCGTCAACCATACGCAGCATCTCGTCGATGTTACGGCCCAGAGGCAGGTCGTTAACCACTTGGTGACGAACAACACCTTCTTCGTCGATCAGGAAAGAACCACGGAAAGCAACGCCAGCTTCTGGGTGCTCAACGTCGTAAGCTTTACAGATTTCGTGCTTAACGTCAGCAATCAGAGGGTATTTAACCTGGCCGATACCGCCGTTTTCAACAGCAGTGTTACGCCATGCGTTGTGAGAGAACTGAGAATCGATCGATACACCGATAACTTCAACGCCTTTCGCTTGGAAATCAGCAAAACGCTTGTCAAAAGCGATCAGCTCAGATGGGCAAACAAAAGTGAAGTCCAGCGGGTAGAAGAAAACAACCGCTTTTTTGCCTTCAGTGAATTGCTTGAAGTTGAAGTTATCAACGATTTCACCGTTACCCAGAACTGCAGCAGCTGTGAAATCAGGTGCTTGACGACCTACTAGTACCATATTGGTGCTCCTAATATTGGAATGTGTACCACCCCGTAAGGGCAGTTCCTTCATAAATCAGGACACACTATAGCGAAAGTGCTACATTGAAAAAAGTGGAATAAATAGATTATTACAATCGAAAAATACGATGAGCAAATTTCCTTCTCTGAAACAACTCCATTATCTGGTGACACTTTATGAAACCCGCCATTTTGGTGAAGCGGCCAAGCAGTGTTTTGTCAGTCAATCCACATTAAGCTCTGGGATTCAGAATCTTGAGGATCTGGTTGGTTGCCAGCTGATTGAGCGGGACAATAAAGCCCTGGTCTTTACCACCACAGGTGAAGAAGTCGTGGTACGCAGCCGTGAACTGCTGGCAAGAACGCAAGATATGATGGAACTGTCGAAAAGCGGTGAAGACCAGATGGCTGGTCAGGTCAGGCTGGGGTGTATTCCGACCATTGCCCCTTTCTTGCTGGGCGATTTAGTGCAGGCGGTGAATCGCAGGCACCCGCAACTCCATCTTCTATTGCGCGAAGATACAACGGACAACCTGCTGAGCGCGTTACGCAATGGTGACATGGATGTGCTGATACTGGCACTCCCGGTTGAAATCAGCGGTATGCACAGCCAGGTAGTGGGGCGCGATCCCTTCAAAATGGTGATCAGTAAAAATCAGGCCGCCAAGGTGAATGTTCCGCTGCGCTATGCCGATTTACCGGATGAATCTGTCTTTTTGCTGGAGAAAGAACATTGCCTCACTGGCCATGCGGTGTCTGCGTGCCAGCTAACCAGTAAAGAAAAGATTAACCCGTTTGCGGCGACCAGCTTACATACCCTGGTACAGATGGTATCGAATGGTCTTGGCTCTACCTTTATTCCGCACATGGCGATCAAGCATGGCTTGGTCGATAGCCCGGATCTGGTGATCTTAGATCCGCCAGGGCAGGCCGCTTATCGTGAAATAGGTCTGGTCTGGCGACCGACATCCAGTCGTGTACCCACTTTTCAATGCCTGGCAGAGATAGTCACAGAGCTGCTTTAACAACATTCAGGACGCTCAGTAGACATGTTTTTATTTTTTGGTGAAATATTCTACTGAGTTCTGGTTTGTTTGATACTTTATTCTGTTTGGTCGTTTTGCCAAGTGCTTCATTTTGTAGGTTTTTTCTGTTTCGTACTGTAAAACAATTCCCCGCTTCGTCCGCAAAATTATTCCTCCAATGTATGACTCTGCCAAATCTTGTCTATAAATGTATGTAGATTGAGTGCGTTACAGTCCATCTTGCTATTTTATCTTGTTTAAAACGGCATATTTTCAATTGTTAATTTAGTGTTAATTGGTAATTTAATTACGTAATACTTTACATTTTTGGTTGAGAAACAGACTGGAGGTTAAAAACCGAATATATCGCCTTAAAGTGTTTTAATTTAGTGTTTTGAGTAATAACTCTATTTTTTGTAAATTATTGATTTTATTGTGTTTGTTTGGTTTTTGTGATTCTATTGCTTTTTGAGGGGGTTTGCCTTTTCCGATTTGTTAAGGCAACGTAATAGCCATGTTGAGGCCGAAAGTGGTCTATGATGGAAATCAGCCGATGCATAGTTTAAGTCGTGATTTAGTTACACTTGGCTGATTTGGGTAAATGGGGAGTCATAAATGAGTATGGAAAATCACCACCAGTTTGGTCAGCTGACGTTGGTCGCACCGCTTTCAGAGTCACAGCGAGACATCCTGAGTGATGACGCAATGACTTTTGTTGAGCAACTGGTCAGTCGATTTGCTTCCCGTGTGCCGGAACTGCTGGCAGCACGTGAAGTTCGTCAGCAGTCTATTGATGCCGGGCAGTTACCTGACTTCCTGCCTGACACCCGGGATATCCGCGAAGGTAACTGGACCATTCAGAACATTCCGTCTGATCTGCAGGATCGCCGTGTGGAAATCACAGGTCCCGTTGATCGCAAAATGGTGATTAATGCGCTGAATGCCAATGTAAAAGTATTCATGGCGGATTTCGAAGACTCCTTTGCCCCCGCCTGGAGTGCAGTGATTGACGGCCAGCGTAACCTTAGGGATGCGGTGAAGCGCACTATTTCTTACACCCACCCTGACACAGGGAAAGTGTATGAATTGAAAGAGGACCCAGCAGTACTGATCTGTCGCGTCCGTGGATTGCACCTGCCGGAAAAACACCTCTTCTGGAATGGTCAGCCGATTCCGGGTGCGCTGCTGGATTTTGGCTTGTATTTCTTCCACAACCATAAGCAATTGCTGGAAAACGGCAGCGGGCCGTACTTCTATGTTCCCAAGCTGCAGGCTTACCAGGAAGCGGCCTGGTGGAGTGATGTGTTCAGTTTTGCCGAAGATCAGGCTGGCCTGGCGCGAGGCACGATTAAGGCCACTGTGCTGATTGAAACTCTGCCGGCGGTGTTTGAAATGAATGAAATTCTTTTCAGCCTGAAAGAGCACATTGTGGGTCTGAACTGTGGCCGTTGGGATTACATCTTCAGTTATATCAAGACACTGCGTAACCACCCGGATCGTATCTTGCCGGATCGGCAGGTGGTGACCATGGAAAAACCTTTCCTCAACGCTTACTCACGTTTGCTGGTGAGAACCTGCCACCGCCGCGGAGCGTTTGCAATGGGAGGCATGGCAGCCTTTATTCCTTATAAGGATGCCGAGCGTAATGCCTGGGTACTGGACAAGATCCAGACCGATAAAGCGCTGGAAGCCAATAACGGCCATGACGGCACCTGGGTTGCCCACCCGGGGCTGGCGGATACCGCCCGCGACGTTTTTGATAAGTGCCTGGGTGCACGTTCAAATCAACTGGATGTGACGCGTGATTCGGATGCACCGATCACGGCGGCTGAGCTGTTGGCACCCTGCGACGGCGAACGAACAGAAGACGGCATGCGTCATAACATTCGTGTTGCTGTGCAGTACATCGAAGCCTGGATCTCTGGCAACGGATGTGTGCCGATTTACGGCATGATGGAAGATGCTGCCACCGCTGAAATCTCTCGTGCTTCCATCTGGCAGTGGATGAAGCACGGAAAGTCGCTGAGTAACGGCCAGATAGTTACCAAAGCACTGTTTGAACAGCTGCTGGATGAAGAAATGCAAGTCCTGGAGCAGGAAATCGGTACTGAGCGTTTCAGCAAAGGACAATTCCAGGAAGCGGCTGCCATGATGGCGCGCCTGACCACCAGTGATGAGTTGGTCACCTTCCTGACACTGCCTGGTTATGAATACCTGGAATAACAGTGAAGCAAGCATTCAAACCGGAACTGTAACACATAACAAAAAGCACATAGTGCAACAAGTACTGCCCGGCTTAGTCCGGGCAGAGGAAGCCCAAGAAAACTGAGTAGAACTGAAGCGCAGAACGTCCAGATTTTGCGAAATATCGCCACATAATACGAGGGATTTATTATGACACTGACTCGCCAGCAACAGATCGAAGCCATTGAAAAGGATTGGGCGGAGAACCCACGTTGGAAACATGTTAAGCGTACTTATACTGCGGAAGAAGTGGTTAATCTGCGTGGTTCGGTCGTACCGGCGAACACACTGGCACAGCGCGGTGCTGATAAGTTGTGGGATTTAGTTAACGGCTCTGCCAAGAAAGGCTATGTGAACTGTCTTGGCGCTCTGACCGGCGGCCAGGCTGTTCAGCAGGCGAAAGCGGGAATTGAAGCTGTTTATTTGTCAGGCTGGCAGGTAGCTGCTGATAACAACACGGCATCATCCATGTACCCAGACCAGTCCCTGTACCCGGTCGATTCAGTGCCAGCGGTTGTAAAGCGCATCAATAACTCTTTCCGCCGCGCTGATCAGATTCAGTGGGCAAACGGCAACAGCCCGGAAGAAGGCGGCATTGATTACTTCCTGCCTATCGTTGCAGATGCGGAAGCCGGCTTTGGCGGGGTACTGAATGCTTACGAGCTGATGCGCAGCATGATTGATGCAGGAGCTGCCGGCGTACACTTCGAAGATCAACTGGCTTCGGTGAAAAAATGCGGCCACATGGGCGGTAAAGTTCTGGTACCTACGCAAGAAGCGGTACAAAAACTGATTGCTGCCCGTCTGGCGGCGGACGTTTCCGGCACAACGACGCTAGTGATTGCCCGTACCGACGCGAACGCTGCCGATTTGCTGACCTCAGACTGCGATCCGTATGATGCCGATTTCATTACCGGTGAGCGTACACAGGAAGGTTTCTACCGCGTTCGTGCCGGTATCGATCAGGCTATCGCCCGTGGTCTGGCTTATGCTCCGTATGCCGACCTGATCTGGTGTGAAACAGCGACGCCTTGTCTGGAAGAAGCGCGTAAGTTTGCTGAAGCTATCCATGCTAAATACCCGGATCAGCTGCTGGCGTATAACTGCTCACCTTCTTTCAACTGGGAGAAGAACCTGGATGCCGATACGATTGCCAAATTCCAGCAAGAACTGTCTGACATGGGCTACAAGTACCAGTTCATCACACTGGCGGGCATTCACAACATGTGGTTCAACATGTTCGAGCTGGCACACGCTTATGCTCAGGGTGAAGGTATGCGCCATTATGTTGAGAAAGTACAGCGCCCTGAGTTTGCGGCAGCAGAGAAGGGTTATACCTTTGTTGCTCACCAGCAGGAAGTGGGTACTGGTTACTTCGACAAAATGACGAACGTTATTCAGGGTGGAAACTCTTCTGTGACTGCGCTGACAGGTTCAACTGAAGAAGATCAATTCTGATTGAATTGACCGGCAATAAGCAATCTATCCTAGTAAGACCGTTTCGCAGCTGTTACCCGAGAGGGGATTGCGATTAACGTTATCGACTGTGATCAGGCTTGTTCACGTCAAGCCTAGTCTGATAACGCTTTCACTTAACGAATTGTTATCGCCTTGGGAGCCTCTGGCTCCCCTTTTTCTTTTCTGATTTTTCTAATCGGTATTTTCGACTTATCTCTGCTTTTTGCCTTCGCTTACTTTTCCGAGCGTAGCAGTACCTCTTTGTGCGTCAGCCAGAATGCTTGGGATGCATCCATCAGCCTTGGATAGAGAATGAAGAAGCTCTGTTCCAGCTCCTGATAATGCCCGGCCAGAAAAGGCGGACATTCAGCCAGCGAGCTTAATTTCGGGCGGCGAATTGCCATGCGTTCCAATGCCTGATGAATACTGGCAACCTGCTGATACTGAATCAGCCATTCTTGCTGCCACATACGTTGTGTCATTTGCCGGTAATGGTCCGGTTCATTTCCCTCAAAGCCTTCAACGTTTTTACGCGCCTGTTCAACAAATGCGGCCAAGGGTAAGGCATGGAAAGTCTGCCAGTGGCGGGCGAGGTAATGATCCCAGATCATATCCAGAGCGATACCGCTTACCCGGCGGATGTCCGGCGGAAATGCTCTGCGCCAGGCTCTGATTTCAGGCTGGCTGTCGATATAGCTATCGACAAAGCGGTGAAGCTTGATACCTGCTGCCACATCAGAAGAATAATCGCGGTAGGGATCGCCGCGAACAAAATCGGCCAGCAAGTTGCCCGCCAGATGACTCTGACAATGATCAGCCAAGTGAAGGTGTGCCAGGAAGTTCATAGTAGTGAATTCAACATCTATTGCTGCCGTTAGATAAGAGTGAGCCTGACACTGTAGTAGCAATACCGGGCTGCGGTGCAGTGACTGTGTGCAGTATCAGATACAGTGTAGAGTGAAACATAATGATGCTGTCATTCTGAGGCACTGGTAAAACTTTTTGGATCTCTTTTCGCAGTTGCGGACTTTATTGCGAAAAAACGCCACTATCCTTAGTTAAAGCAAGCAGTTTGGTCGCCTTAGCTTAGTCGCATTGCCTGAGTCATATTAATAGACTCATGAGTTCCTATGTAACCCTTTTGCTGCAATGCTTTGCCCAGGGAGTGAGGGAATACTATGAACGCCTTTTCATTCATGCTGTTAGCCGCAATACTGGCCTTGCCGCTGATTTCAGGCACTGTGTTGGCCGAACAGCAAGTGCAGCAAGCCAGTGCCTCAGCCCGTACTGAACCGGTAGCCAGGATCATTGGCGGCAACCCGACATATCAGGAAAACATTCCGTGGCAGGCGCTGGTATATATTGACGCCGGCAACGACGGCCATGATGTCTTTCAGTGCGGTGGTGTCATCATAGATAAGAATACAGTACTGACAGCCGCACATTGCATTATCAAAAACTCAGTCGCAGCGCAGCAAGATGAGATATTTGTCTGGGCGGGTATTACCTCGACGGACTCTGTGACTGCTTTCAATGCCCTGCCGGTGACAGCGGTTGATCTACATCCGGGTTTTAATGAAGAGACTTTTATCAATGATATTGCTTTGCTGCGCCTGGGCAAGGATATTCCGGCAGGATCCCAGCCCATCCAACTGGCCACTGTGAGTGAACAGCAACAGGCCGATACGGCATTTGACAATACTTTTGTGCCCGACAGCCAGCGCGGTCAGAATTTACTGGTGTCCGGGTGGGGCCGGACCTCAACTGAACCCGGGGCCACCTCGGCCCGGCAGTTGCAGCATGCGTTGCTTGCTGGCGTGCCGGACGATTATTGCGAACAGGTATGGGGCTCAGTGGTTGAACCGTCTCAGAGTGCAATGTTTGTGTGTGCGATGTCGCCAGATCCTGCGGTTAAGCGTGACACTTGTCAGGGCGATTCCGGCGGTCCATTGGTGTGGCAGAACCCCCAGGCCAGCGCCGATAGTGATCTGGGTTTTCGGCTGGTGGGCTTAGTCAGCTTTGGGACGGAATGCGGAGCGGATTTCCCTGCTGTTTATACTGAGGTTTCTCATTATCGTGATTGGATTGCTTTGATAGCGGGAGACGGTTTTAACTTTTACCCGGACTCTGTTTTTGCATTTAATCCGTTTGCCCTCAATGCCGAAAATACCTCAGTGACGTCTGAGACAGACACTCAGAACAGCCAAGACAGTGCTATCAGTGCATTGAGTAGCGCTATGGCGAGTCGATCGGGGGGGAGCGTAACGGCAGGAGGCATGCTTGCACTGCTGGGGATGCTCTGGTGGCGCAGAAGTCAGGGCGGTGAAAGCTGAACAAGGGCAGTTCAGTATGCTCAGTATCTGAGAGGCGTATTAACAACTGCCCCGTAAAATTATTTTTATTATCAACGGTATTGAATGCTTGTCCCTCCAGAGCCTGATGCCACTCTGCCTGCTTTATCCTCTGCAATGAACTATCCGTCCAAATTCTCAATAAGTGACAATGGCGCAATAACAGTGAGAATTATAATTAAGCGACTGTAAATCATGAGGGTAGCAGTTATGAAAGCCCCCATAACTAACAGTCTGTTATTGCTGGCTTTCCTGTTTTTTGTGTCAGGGCTGGCGAAGGCACAGACTGATGAGTCGCCTGCCCAGGCGGAGCAATTCGAACCAACAGCCAGAATTGTTGGTGGTATATCCGCTGTGCCCGGAGATATTCCCTGGCAGGCGTTTATCAATATTGATTTTTCTGATAACGGCACAGAAGTGTACCTGTGTGGCGGTGTGGTGATTGCTCCTCGCATCATACTGACAGCGGCGCATTGCATTATCAATGGCGGCCGAATTGCCACTCCCCTGCGTGTGAAAGTCTGGGCCGGTATTACATCGGTATTCAGTGCGACAAGCAGAAATGCTGTCCCTGTCAGCGCAATCAATGTGCATCCCAGTTACAACAGCAGTAATTTTAACAACGATATTGCCATCATCCGCCTGAGCCTGGATCTGCCGGAAACCGCGATCCCGATACAGATAGCGTCTGTCCCGACCCAGAACCGGGCGGATGCTGAATTTGCCAATACTTGGGTGGCAAACAGCAACCGTCCAGCCAATTTACTGATCTCGGGGTGGGGCAGTGTGACACCGGATCCGGATTCTGCGGGTTCAACTCAGCTGCAACAGACGGTATTGTCTGGCGTACCCGACCGGGTCTGTGACAACTTGTGGGGGAGTTCGGTGCACCCCGGGGTGTACAGTATTTTTGTCTGCGCCTCTCCTCCGTCACCTAATTTATCCCGCGACAGCTGCTTTGGTGATTCAGGCGGGCCGTTAGTCTGGCAGGATCCGCAGGCCAGCAGTGATCCGGATTTTGGCCTGCGTCTGCTGGGGCTGGTGAGCTTCGGCGAAGGGTGTGCCGGCAATCTGCCCGGAGTCTATACCCAAGTCCCTTCCTATTTTGACTGGATAGCCGCTGTCGCTGGCAGCGATTTCCGTCCCAATCCGGCAGCTGTGTTCAGCGTGAATCCTTTTCTGAAAGACTACAGCAATGCGGGGCTGGAACAGTTTCGGGTGGAGAGCAGTGGTAGCGATGACAGCGGGGGAAGCTATTCGCTGGCATGGCTGCTGGGACTCGTCGGCCTGCTTCTGTGGCGTTCGCGCAAGAAAGGCTGACAACAAATCATTTCATAACATTTCTCCGGGCTTGATATTGCAGTGTGGCGGCCTATACTAGCTGCCTGCTGTAAGTTAGGGCCTAAAAAATGCAAGTTTCAGATTTTCACTTTGACCTTCCCGATGAATTGATTGCACGTTATCCGCAGCCGGAGCGTTCATCCAGCCGCCTGTTACAACTGGACGGTAACAGCGGTGATGTGTGCCATAAATCGTTTAGAGATGTGTTGGATCTGGTGCGTCCCGGTGACCTGCTGGTATTTAACAATACCCGGGTGATCCCGGCGCGTATGTTCGGCCGTAAAGCCAGTGGCGGTAAGCTGGAAGTGCTGGTCGAGCGACTGCTTGATGATAAGAGCATTCTGGCTCACGTTCGGGCTTCTAAAGCACCCAAACCGGGCACCCAACTGTTATTGGGCGAAAATGACGAGTTTGAAGCCGAAATGGTTGCCCGCCACGATGCCTTGTTTGAAATTCGCTTCAACAGTGCGCTGACGGTACTGGAGATTCTGGAGCAGGTTGGTCACATGCCCTTGCCGCCTTATATCGACCGTCCGGACGAAGAAGCAGACAAAGAGCGTTATCAAACGGTTTATAATGCCAAACCCGGTGCAGTGGCTGCTCCGACCGCCGGGCTGCATTTTGATGAACAACTATTGGCGGATATCAAGTCAAAAGGGGCCGAGTTTGCCTTCGTGACCTTGCACGTAGGTGCCGGCACCTTCCAGCCAGTCCGGGTTGATAATATTCATGATCACCATATGCACGCGGAATACGTCGAAGTTCCGCAAGAGGTGGTTGATGCGATTCAGGCCACCCGAGCCCGTGGCGGCCGGGTGATTGCAGTGGGAACCACTTCTGTTCGTTCGCTGGAAAGTGCGGCTCAGGATGCCCTGAAGAACGGTACCGAACTGGTCCCTTTCTTTGGCGACACGGATATTTTCATCTTCCCTGGCTACGAGTTCCAGCTGGTGGACGTGCTGATCACCAATTTCCACCTGCCGGAATCCACCCTGATCATGCTGGTGAGCGCATTTGCCGGTTATGAAAATACCATGGGCGCTTATCAGCAGGCTGTTGAACACAGTTACCGTTTCTTCAGTTACGGGGATTCTATGTTCATCACCCGGCGTCAGCGCTGAATCGGCTGCGCTGAGCCAGTGTCTGGCTGTGTGCGCGAATTCTGGCGCGGCAGCCTGAATAGCTGAACTTTTACTCAATATCACTGTCTGGTCTTGGACCGGACAGTTCGCGATCCTGATTGATTGGGGGTTGCAGTGCATCAGGCGATGGGCCTTTTGCATCGACTTAATGTCAGATTGTTTCTCTGGCTTTTGGAGGCTTTGTGAAATTTGAATTAGATAAAACCCAGGGACGTGCACGTCGCGGCCGTCTGGTCTTTGAACGCGGTACGGTAGAAACGCCGGCATTCATGCCTGTGGGTACTTACGGCACCGTAAAGGGTATGACGCCGGAAGAAGTAAAAGACACAGGTGCACAGATCCTGCTGGGTAATACTTTCCACCTGTGGCTGCGCCCTGGTCAGGAAGTGATGAAACTGCACGGCGATCTGCATGACTTTATGCAGTGGCAAGGCCCGATTCTGACCGATTCAGGCGGTTTCCAGGTGTTCAGCCTGGGTGATATCCGCAAAATTACCGAAGAAGGGGTGCATTTCCGTAACCCGGTCAACGGTGACAAGATTTTCATGGACGCCGAAAAGTCGATGGAAATTCAGTACGATCTGGGCTCTGATGTGGTGATGATTTTCGACGAGTGTACGCCTTATCCGGCGACGCATGACGAAGCGAAGACATCGATGGAAATGTCACTGCGCTGGGCAAAACGCAGCCGTAACCATTTCGATAAAATGGGTAATAAGAATGCTCTGTTCGGTATCGTACAGGGCAGCGTCTATGAAGATCTGCGTGATGTATCGGTCAAAGGCCTGACTGAGATCGGCTTTGACGGTTACGCTGTGGGCGGTCTGGCCGTTGGCGAACCGAAAGAAGATATGCACCGTGTGCTGGAGCATACTTGTCCGAAATTACCGGAAGATAAGCCGCGTTATCTGATGGGTGTCGGTAAACCGGAAGACCTGGTTGAAGGTGTGCGCCGTGGTATCGACATGTTCGACTGTGTGATGCCAACCCGTAATGCCCGTAATGGCCACCTGTTTGTGACTGGCGGTGTGATCAAGATCCGTAATGCGAAACATAAAACGGATACAAGTCCACTGGATCCGCACTGTGACTGTTACACTTGTCGCAATTACTCGAAGGCGTACCTGTATCATCTGGATAAATGTAATGAAATTTTGGGTGCACGCCTTAATACAATCCACAACTTACGCTACTATCAGCGTTTGATGGAAAGCATTCGTCAGGCGATTGAAGAAGATCGTTTCGACGCATTCGTAGAAGAGTTCTACGCGCGCCGGGACCGCGAAGTTCCACCATTAAAAAACGTTTAACTATAACGAGGACGTGAATAAATGAGTCTTTTTATTTCTCAGGCACATGCAGCAGCAGAAGGCGCTCCACAAGGTGGCGGTATGCAGCTGTTTATCATGCTGGCTCTGTTTGCTGTAATTTTCTACTTCATGATCTACCGTCCGCAGGCCAAGCGGGTGAAAGAGCATAAAAACCTGATGTCTGCCATGGGCAAAGGTGATGAAGTGCTGACCAATGGCGGCCTGGTGGGTAAGATCACCAAAGTCTCAGCGGAAAATGACTACATTGTGATCGCACTGAACGACACAACTGAAGTTACCATCAAAAAGGATTTTGTTTCTGCCGTTCTGCCAAAAGGCACAATGAAATCACTGTAATTTATGGCTTTGAAGGATCTTCTCAGTGTTAAACCGGTATCCCTTGTGGAAGAACCTGATGGTGGTGTTCGCACTGCTCATCGGTTTGCTCTATGCACTTCCCAATGTGTTCGGTGAAGATCCAGCGATTCAAATCTCCGGGGCGCGTGGCGCCTCGGTAGAAATGGCCACGCTGGATAAAGTTACCGAGCAGCTTAATCAAGATAAACTCTCCTACAAATCTGTCGCATTCGAAAACGGGGCTATTCTGGTCCGCTTCAAAGACACTGAGACACAAATCAGTGCCCGCGATTTAATGAATCAATTTCTTGGCGATAACTATGTTGTTGCTCTGAACCTGGCACCTTCAACTCCTGCCTGGCTGGAAAGCCTGGGCGCCACCCCAATGAAACTCGGCCTGGACCTGCGCGGCGGTGTGCACTTTCTGATGGAAGTGGATATGGATGCTGCGATGGATAAACTGCTGGGCCAGCAAGAAGATACTTTCCGTACTGAGCTGCGTGAAGCCCGTATCCGTTACCGTGCGATTTCAGTGAAAGGCGACGGGGTGGAAATCCGGCTTCGTAACGACGAGCAAGTACAAGAAGCCAAGCGTACACTGTCGGCTTCGCACCCGGACATGCTGTTCGTTGAAGGCAGTGGTTTTGCACTCACCGCCAGCTTCACTGAAGCGCGGATGCAGGAAATTCGGAACTATGCCGTTGCTCAGAATATTACTATTCTGCGTAACCGGGTTAACGAACTGGGTGTAGCAGAGCCACTGGTTCAGCGTCAGGGCGCTAACCGCATTGTTGTGGAACTGCCGGGCGTACAGGATACGGCACGTGCCAAAGAAATTCTGGGTGCAACCGCAACCCTGGAATTCCGTGAAGTGGACACCAATGTGGATCTGGCTGCCGCCGCTGCAGGACGTGTACCACCGGGCAGCGAGGTGAAAACCTCCCGTGACGGTAATCCTGTGGTGCTGAAAAAGCGGGTGATCCTCGAAGGTTCACACATTACCGATTCCACATCCAGCAATGACGAGTATGGTCGCCCGCAGGTGAACATCAAGCTGGACAGTGAAGGCGGCAATAAAATGACAGCTTTCTCCCGTAATAACGTGGGTAAGCTGATGGCAACGCTGTTCATTGAATATAAAGACAGCGGCAAGCGTTCCCCGGCTGGCAAAGTGATTCTGGAAAAACACGAAGAAGTGATTAACCAGGCAACTATTCAGACCGCGCTGGGACGTGATTTCCGTATTACCGGGATTGACAGCCAGGCTGAAGCGCACAATTTGGCACTGCTGTTGCGTGCTGGTGCACTGATCGCGCCAATTTCAATTGTGGAAGAGCGCACTATCGGTCCTTCTATGGGTCAGCAGAACATCGACATGGGGATCCAGGCCTGTATCTGGGGTATGGTCGCCGTGATGTTGTTCACTTTGCTGTACTACCGCAAGTTCGGTCTGATTGCCAACCTGGCCCTGACGATGAACCTGGTATTGATCATTGGTGTGATGTCCATGATTCCGGGCGCCACTATGACCTTGCCGGGTATTGCCGGTATTGTACTGACAGTAGGTATGGCGGTGGATGCCAACGTGCTGATCTTCGAGCGGATTCGTGAAGAGCTGCGTGATGGTCGCAGCCCGCAGCAGGCGATTCAGCAAGGTTACGCCAATGCTTTCAGCACTATCGCTGATGCCAACATCACCACGCTGATCACCGCTATTATTTTGTTTGCGGTAGGTACGGGGGCGATTAAAGGCTTCGCGGTGACGCTGTCTATCGGTATTCTGACCTCTATGTTTACGGCTATCGTGGGCACCCGTATGTTGGTGAACCTGCTGTATGGCGGTAAGCGCATCGATAAACTGTCGATCTAAGGAGACGCTGACATGTTTCAATTAATGAAAGCGGATAAAGTGATCGACTTTATGCGTTGGTCGAAGCTGGCCTTTGTTTTGTCTGCAGTGATGATCATTGCTTCCATTTCTATTGTTGTCACTAAAGGCATGAACTGGGGGCTGGATTTCACAGGCGGTACCCTGATTGAAGTGGGTTTTGAACAGCCTGCGGATTTGGGCCAGATTCGTGATTCACTCGAAGCGTCCGGCTTTGGCGATGCTATTGTTCAGAATTTCGGAACGGCCCGTGATGTCATGGTGCGTCTCCAGCCGCGTGAAGGCGTGGCAGGTGAAACCCTGGGCAATCAAATCCTGGATGCACTCCGTGAAGGCACGCACCAGAGTGTCGAAATGCGCCGGATTGAGTTTGTCGGCCCGAACGTCGGTGATGAGCTGGCGGAAGCGGGCGGTTTGGCTATTCTGGTCTCATTGATCTGTATTCTGCTGTACGTATCCATGCGTTTTGAGTGGCGTCTGGCCGCCGGTGCTGTGCTGTCGCTGACTCACGATGTCATCATTACTATTGGTATTTTTTCACTGCTGCAAATTGAGGTCGACCTGACGATTGTCGCCGCGCTGCTGACGGTTGTCGGTTATTCACTCAATGACACCATAGTGGTGTTTGACCGTATCCGTGAGAATTTCCGCAAGATGCGTAAAGGTGGCCCGGCAGAGGTGATGAATAACTCTGTTACTCAAACCCTTAGCCGTACCCTGATCACTTCAGGGACCACCTTGTTCGTGGTGATCGCCCTGTTTATGAAAGGTGGCACTATGATCCACGGGTTTGCCACAGCACTGCTGATCGGTATTACCGTCGGTACCTATTCTTCTATCTATGTCGCTTCGGCACTGGCGCTGAAACTGGGTATAACCCGTGAGCACCTGATGCCGCCAAAAGTGGAAAAAGAAGGCGAAGAATTCGACGCCATGCCGTAATGGCGATTGGGGCAGGTTAAATTCTGCCCTTAAACGTTGGCGAAGACGTAAAAAAGCCCCGGCAATCTGATTGCCGGGGCTTTTTGTATGGCTGCTGAAAACCACCGTACAGACAGTGGTTTTCAGTGCAGTATTATTTTTTCAGTGCTTCGCTACCGTGTTCACGGATTTTCGCCAGCATAGGCTTCACGACGCGCACATTCCCGGCAACTATGTTGCCAGAGGTCAGGTAATTGGTGTTACCGGTGAAGTCGGTACAGATGGCGCCAGCTTCACGGGCAATCAGCTCACCGGCTGCCATTTCCCAAGGCTTCTGACTCAGCTTGAACACACCGTCTACACGGCCGGCGGCCAGGTAGCACAGATCCAAAGCGGTACAACCGGACAAACGCATGTCATCACATTCAACAAACATCGCCTGCTGAATTTTGGCGTAGCTTTCAGAGTGTTGTTTGGCAGTGAAAGGCAGGCTGCTTGCCAGAACCGTACCGGCCAGATTACGTGGCTGAGAGGCACGGATACGCTGGCTGTTTAGCTGTGCGCCAGAACCGCGGGTTGCGGTGAACAGTTCGTTACGGGCAGGATCGTAAACAGCGGCGACTTCAGTACGGCCGCGCATACGCAGGGCAACGGAAATTGCATAATGCGGGATACCGCGAGCGAAGTTATTGGTGCCATCCACTGGGTCGATGATCCATTGGCATTCTTTGTCGCGGCCTTCTTTGGTGCCGGACTCTGCACCGACGATGCAGTGATCAGGATAAGACTTCAGAATAGTATCGATGATGATAGCTTCTGCTTCGTGATCGATATTGGTGACAACGTCGTTGCCTTTTTTACTTACTTCAATGCCTTGCGGTTTTTCTAAAGACTTAGCGACATGGTCACCGGCTTTACGGACAGCACGGATCGCGATATTTAGCATCGGATGCATAGGATCTTCCCAACGGATGTTAAAGAACTAAAAAGCGGCGGCGAGTATATCAGAGCCTGAGTAAAAAGGAAGTGGTGATTTTTTATCCAGCATAAGGACGGAATTAACTGCCAGGCTTCGCTTACAATGTTTTCCCCACTTTACAGAAGGCTGTGCTAAAATCCCCCGGTTTTGGAATCAGAGTTGGAAAACAGGCCGTCATGTTAGATCAAATCCGCGTGGTGCTGGTGGGCACATCACATTCAGGCAACATAGGCTCAGCGGCACGAGCGATGAAAGTGATGGGGTTGAGCCAGCTTGTTCTGGTCGAGCCCGCTTGTGAAATTGATGGCCAGGCTATCGCGCTGGCTGCCGGCGCGGCAGATATTGTCGAAAATGCCCGTATTGTTAACAGCCTGGATGAAGCCATTGCCGATTGCGGCCTGGTGATCGGTTCAAGCGCCCGTTCCCGCAGTCTGGAATGGCCGCAGCTCAATCCCCGCGAGTGTGGCATTAAAGCCATTGAGGAAGCGCCGGCTCACCCGGTTGCCTTGCTGTTTGGTCGTGAACGTACTGGTTTGACCAACGAAGAGCTGCAAAAGTGCCACTGCCACGTGTATATTCCCGCTAACCCGGAGTACAGTTCGCTGAATCTGGCGATGGCTGTGCAGACGATCAGTTATGAAGTGCGTATGGCCTATCTGGATAAGGAATCTCAAGCGTTTCCTGCCGATAACAGTTTGCCTGAATACCCGCGCACCATGGAACTGGAAAAGTTCTTTGACCATTTGTATGACGTCATGGAGCAGACACAGTTCATCAGCAGCCGCTCCGGCATGGTGATGGCAAAATTACGGCGCCTGTTTGTGCGCGCCAGACCCGAAGAGCAGGAGCTGAATATCCTGCGCGGTGTGCTGTCATCGGTACAAAAATCCCTCGCCGGACAGAAAAAGTAGTTGTTTAACGTACAGATAATGCCTGACTAAATTAGTCAGGTATATACTTGACCATTTTAGTCGGGTATGCGACACTGCTGCCATAGATTCGAGTAGGTAGCGGTGTGTTATGAGATTGACATCAAAAGGACGGTATGCAGTCACGGCCATGTTGGACGTAGCGCTGCATTCTCAGGACGGTCCAGTACCTCTGGCTGATATTTCAGAGCGTCAGGGGATTTCACTGTCTTATTTGGAGCAATTGTTTGCTCGCTTGCGTAAAGCCGGCCTGGTGGCCAGCGTGCGTGGTCCGGGCGGTGGTTACCGACTGGGCGAAGAGGCGCATCAAATTGCTGTCGGCACTGTAATTGCGGCCGTCGACGAATCAGTTGATGCCATGAAGTGCCACGGTAAAGGGGATTGTCAGGGTGGCGTACGCTGTCTGACTCATACCCTGTGGCATGACCTCAGCGCGCGCATCAGTGACTTTCTGAACAATATTACGCTCGGTGAACTGATGCAGGACAACGACGTACTGACGGTGTCAGACCGCCAGGATCAGCGCCTTCAGAAGTCGTCTTTTGGACATAAGAATACACACGACAGCGCCACTATAGGTGTCGATGTTCGCTCCTAGCGCCCAGCGGCCCGTGTTTTTGGAGATGAAGATGAAATTGCCAATATACTTAGATTATTCCGCTACTTGCCCTGTAGACCCACGCGTTGCCGAGAAAATGGTGCAATGCATGACAATGGACGGTAACTTCGGTAACCCGGCTTCCCGTTCCCACCGTTTTGGCTGGCAGGCTGAAGAAGCGGTTGATAATGCCCGTGAGCAAGTGGCAGACCTGCTGAATGCGGACCCACGTGAGATCGTGTTCACCTCAGGTGCAACAGAATCTGATAACTTGGCGATCAAAGGTATTGCGCACTTCTACGGCAAAAAAGGTAAGCACATCATTACCTGCAAAACAGAACATAAAGCGGTTCTGGATCCTTGCCGTCAGCTGGAGCGTGAAGGTTACGAGGTGACTTACCTGGAGCCTGAGTCAAACGGTCTGATCGATTTGGCTAAGCTGAGTGACGCCATCCGCGAAGACACCATTCTTGTTTCCATTATGCATGTGAACAACGAAATCGGTGTGATTCAGGACATTACCGCGATTGGTGAAATTTGCCGCGAACGTGGCGTGTTTTTCCATGTTGATGCCGCTCAGTCTGCTGGTAAGTTGCCGATTGATGTACAGGAAATGAAAGTTGATCTGATTTCCCTGTCTGCGCACAAAGTTTACGGTCCTAAAGGTATCGGTGCACTGTATGTGCGTCGTAAACCACGTATTCGCCTGGAAGCACAAATGCACGGTGGCGGTCATGAGCGTGGTATGCGTTCCGGCACCCTGGCTACCCATCAAATCGTTGGTATGGGCGAAGCCTTCCGTATCGCGAAAGAAGATATGGACCTGGACCGTCAGCATGCTCTGGCTCTGCGTAACCGCTTGCTGGACGGCGTAAAAGACATTGAAGCGATGACAATCAACGGTGATTTGGAGCAGCGTGTTCCTAACAATCTGAACATCAGCTTTGCGTTTGTTGAAGGTGAGTCACTGCTGATGGCGCTGAAAGATCTGGCGGTCTCGTCCGGTTCTGCCTGTACATCAGCCAGTTTGGAGCCTTCGTACGTATTGCGTGCTTTGGGCCTGAATGATGAATTGGCTCACAGTTCAATTCGCTTCTCTTTTGGTCGATTCACGACAGAAGAAGAAGTAGACTACGCAATTTCGCAGATCCGTACCGCAGTAGATAAACTGCGTGAGATGTCACCGCTTTGGGATATGTACAAAGAGGGAATCGACCTGAACACAGTTGAGTGGGCACACCACTAAGTTGCGGTCTTCACGAATTCGAGGAAATTACCATGGCCTATAGTGACAAAGTAATTGATCATTACGAGAACCCGCGGAACGTGGGCTCATTTGATAAAGATGATAAAAATATCGGTAGCGGTATGGTTGGCGCGCCAGCATGTGGCGACGTAATGAAACTGCAAATCAAAGTGTCTGATGCAGGCATTATTGAAGATGCACGTTTTAAAACCTACGGCTGCGGTTCTGCTATCGCATCCAGCTCACTTATCACTGAGTGGGTGAAAGGCAAGACCTTAGACGAAGCCGCATCGATCAAAAACTCAGCGATTGCTGAAGAACTTGAGCTGCCGCCAGTGAAGGTTCATTGCTCAATTCTGGCTGAAGACGCCATTAAAGCCGCTGTTAGCGATTACAAAAAGAAACATCAAAGTAATTAATGAAATAAGGGTTGTTGTTCATGGCCATTACCATCACTGAAACTGCAGCGAGCCGTGTTGCGGCTTTCCTGGAAAATCGGGGCAAAGGTTTAGGCCTGCGCTTGGGTGTCCGAACATCAGGATGCTCTGGTATGGCCTATGTCCTTGAGTTCGTTGATGATATCGACGAGGGCGATGAGGTCTTTGAGCAATTCGGCGTCAAAGTGATCGTCGATGCCAAGAGCCTGGTTTACCTGGAAGGGACAGAGCTGGATTTCGTCAAAGAAGGACTGAATGAAGGTTTCCAATTTAACAACCCTAACGTGTCTAGCGAATGTGGTTGTGGTGAAAGCTTCAACGTTTAATACTCGCTGACGGCGAGACATTGCCTGGGCGCGAGCATTCTGTTTCGCGCCTCTTGCTTGTAAACCGATATCAGACGCCATATGAATCATTTCGAACTATTTGGCCTGCCTTTCCAGTTTGAACTGGACGGTAGCCTTCTTGCCACACGTTTCCGCGACCTGCAGCGACGTTTTCATCCGGATAACTTTGCTACAGCTTCTGAGCGCGATCGACTGATGGCCGTTCAAAAAGCTGCTCACATCAATGACGCATTCCAGACCCTGAAAAACCCGGTGACTCGTGCTGAGTATATGCTGGCGGAAAACGGCGTTGATATTCGCGCCGAACAGCAGACCTTGCAGGATCCTGAATTTCTGATGCAGCAAATGGAACTGCGTGAGGCCTTGGAAGAGATCCCTTCCGCTGAGGATCCTGAGTCCGCTCTGTTTGATTTTGAACAGCAGGCAGTCAGTTTGCAGAAAGCCCAACTCAGTGAGTTGAAACAATTGCTGGAAGCCAGCGAGTGGGAACCAGCAGCAGACGCAGTACGTAAACTCAAATTCATCGAAAAGCTGCGAGTCGAGGTCGAACGTCTGGAAGAGACGCTGTTCGACTGATTTTATTTACTTATCAGCTTAAAGCCCACAGGAAGGACAATGGCACTGTTACAGATTGCTGAACCTGGTCAAAGCGCTGCACCGCACGAACATAAACTGGCGGTAGGTATTGACTTGGGAACGACCAACTCTCTCGTTGCTGCTGTGCGTAGTGGCGTGGCCGAGACCCTGCCCGACGAGCAAGGCAAGTCAATTCTACCTTCTGTTGTTCATTATAATGAGCAAAGCATTCTCGTTGGCGACGAAGCCAGAAAACTGGCCCAGCAGGATCCTGCGAATACCATTATTTCCGTTAAACGCATGATGGGACGCTCGCTGACCGATATTCAGCAACGTTACCCTAATTTGCCTTATCAGTTTGAGGCATCAGAGTCAGGTTTACCGCAATTGCTGACTCGCCGCGGTAAGGTCAATCCAGTTCAGGTCTCTGCGGATATTCTGAAAACCCTGACTGAGCGTGCGAAAGCGACCTTGGGCGGTGAGCTGGAAGGTGTCGTGATTACGGTTCCTGCCTACTTTGACGATGCTCAGCGTGCCGGTACCAAAGATGCGGCGTCATTGGCCAACCTCAAAGTATTACGTTTGCTGAACGAACCCACCGCCGCAGCCATTGCCTACGGTCTGGATTCTGGTCAGGAAGGTGTGATTGCCGTTTATGACCTTGGTGGCGGTACCTTTGATATCTCGATTTTACGTTTGTCTAAAGGCGTATTTGAAGTTCTGGCAACCGGTGGTGATACAGCACTGGGTGGTGATGATTTCGATCATCTGCTGGCGGAGTGGATTCTGGCACAAAGTGGTCACAGTGACGTCCTGACAGCGTCCGAGCGCCGTGCACTGCAGGATGTGGCCACAGACGCCAAAGTGGCTCTGACCGACAGCGACAGTGCTGAGATTGACGTGCTGGGCTGGCAGGGGCAGATTACCCGAACTCAGTTTGAAGCCCTGATTCAGCCGCTGGTGAAAAAGACGCTGATGTCTTGCCGCCGGGCGGTGAAAGATGCGGGTATCGAACTTGATGAAGTGATTGAAACCGTGATGGTCGGCGGCTCAACACGCGTGCCACTGGTGCGTGAGATGGTGGGCGGGTTCTTTGGCAAAACACCGCTGACATCGATTGACCCAGATAAAGTGGTCGCTATCGGTGCGGCAATTCAGGCCGATATTCTGGCCGGCAACAAACCCGATTCTGAGATGCTGCTGCTGGATGTGATTCCCTTGTCACTGGGTATTGAAACCATGGGCGGCATGATCGAAAAGATCATTCCCCGTAACACTACTATCCCGGTTGCCCGCGCGCAGGAATTCACCACCTTCAAAGACGGCCAGACGGCGATGTCTGTACATGTGGTACAAGGTGAGCGTGAAATGGTCGCAGACTGTCGTTCACTGGCCCGCTTTACCCTGCGTGGTATCCCTGCGATGGCCGCGGGCGCGGCACATGTGCGCGTCACCTACCAGGTAGATGCGGATGGGTTGCTGTCGGTCACCGCGATGGAAAAAAGCTCTGGTGTACAATCGTCCATCCAGGTCAAACCGTCTTACGGTTTGACGGATGACGAGATTGCTAACATGATTCGCGATTCGATGACACATGCTCGTGAAGATAAAGATGCCCGTGCACTGGCTGAGCAGCGCGTAGAGGCGGATCGGGTACTGGAAGGGCTGATTGCTGCCTTGGCTGCCGATGGCGAGACTCTGCTGTCGAAACAAGAGCGTGAAGCACTGGAAACCGCCATGATGGAGCTGGTTCAATTGCGTCAGGGGGAAGACCCGCGTGCGATTGAAGCCGGTATTAAGAAAACTGATAAAGCAAGCCAGGAATTTGCCGCACGCCGTATGGATAAATCCATTCGGGAGGCACTGGCCGGTCAATCGATTGATGAGGTTTAGGCATGCCTAAAATTGTTGTACTACCCCATGAAGAACTTTGCCCAGAAGGCGCTGTGCTGGATGCATCTAGTGGCGAAACTGTGCTGGATGTGGCACTGCGAAACGGCATTGGTATTGAGCATGCCTGTGAAAAGTCCTGTGCTTGCACAACCTGTCACGTCATTATCCGTGAAGGGTTTGATTCACTGAACGAAAGTGAAGAACTGGAAGATGACATGCTGGATAAGGCATGGGGCCTGGAACCTGAGTCTCGTCTGGGCTGTCAGGCCCGAGTGTCTGATGAAGATCTGGTGGTTGAAATTCCTCGCTACACCATCAATCTGGCCAGCGAAAACCATTAATCAGCAAGCCCGTCCCCCTTTGGTGACGGGCTTGCTACACTTTTAATACTTTCTGTTTGCAACGGGGGCAGGTGAATCATGGGACTGAAGTGGATTGATTCCAGAGACATTGCCATTGCCTTGCTGGAAGAGCATCCGGACGTTGACCCGCAAAGCATTCATTTTGTCGAGTTACGGGATTGGATTCTGGCGCTGGACGAGTTTGATGATGACCCAAACCACTGCGGGGAAAAAGTATTGGAAGCGGTGCAATTGTGCTGGATGGAAGAAAAGGACTGAGTGGATATTCGTTAATAGTCGATCATTCTCTTAATCTTGTGGCAAATGCCTTGTTTATTTGTCTATTTGACGGCAAGGTAAACCAATCGCTTTGATATGTGAGTGACAGCCAGCAAATTGCCTGCACTGACAAAACTAAATGGCGGACCAAAAGGTCCGCTTTGTTGTATTTTCGCATTGCTTAACTTGAAATTACGCATTCATGCACCATAAACACAGTAAATTCAGTGTGACTGGATGCGGGCTATGGCCTATCAGGCACAGACAGCCGAAGGACAGAATCCGGCTTTCTGGAAGTCTTAAGCATGCCGCCTGTACGAGCTGTGAGTGCTCGTTGGGCATATACTCAAGGAGTTTTACATGTCTTCTACTATGTCAGTATTTCTGACTCAGGACGCTGCTGCTGAGCAGTGGGGTGAGAATGCACTGGTTTCTTATACCGCTAACGGTGTTCAGATTCATGTGACCAACGACGATGTGCTGAATCTGATTCAGCGTGCCGGCCGGACTCTGGACGGTCAGGGTATCAAGCAAGTCACTCTGAGTGGCGAAGAGTGGGATCTGGAAACCATCTGGTCTTTCATTCAGGGACACCGTAATGCCAAGCCGGGCAACAGTGTCAGCTGGCCTGAGCTGGATGATGAAGATGAAGCGGAACTGCAGGCGCGTCTGACTGCCACCAACTGGGTTCGCGATATTATCAACCAGAGTGCAGAAGTGGTGAATCCTTCGCATCTGGCGAACCGTGCCGGTGAATTTATCAAATCACTGGCCCCTGATCATGCCAGTTACAAAGTGATTAAAGGCAACGATCTTCTGGATGAAGGCTGGATCGGTATTCATACTGTTGGCCGTGGCTCAGAACGCTCGGCTGCGATGCTCATTCTTGATTACAACCCAAGCGGTGACGCTGAAGCACCTGTTGCTGCGTGCCTGGTCGGTAAAGGCATTACTTTCGATTCCGGCGGCTACAGCATGAAGCCTTCTGAAGGGATGGCGGCGATGAAAGCCGACATGGGTGGCTCAGCAATGGCCACCGGTGGTCTGGCGTTGGCGATTGCCCGCGGTGTGCAAAAGCGCATTAAGCTGATCTTGTGCTGTGCGGAAAACATGGTATCGGGTCGTGCCTTTAAACTGGGCGATATCATCACGTACAAAAATGGCAAGACGGTTGAAGTCCTCAACACAGACGCAGAAGGCCGCCTGGTACTGGCGGATGGCCTGATTTATGCCAGTGCCCAAAAGCCGGGCCTGATCATTGACTGTGCGACCCTGACCGGCGCGGCGAAGAATGCCCTGGGTAATGACTACCATGCCTTGTTCAGTTTTGACCACAGCATGGCGCAGAAAGCACTGATTGCCGCCAGTGAAGAGCACGAAGGTTTGTGGCCTTTGCCTCTGGGCGAACATCACCGTCGTATGATGCCATCCAGCTTTGCTGATCTGGCCAACATTTCAACCGGCGATTTCATGCCGGGTGCAAGTACAGCGGCGGCTTTCCTGTCTTACTTTGTCGAAGACTATAAGCATGGCTGGCTGCACTTAGACTGCAGCGGTACCTACCGTAAATCGGCCAGTGATAAATGGGGCGTGGGCGCAACGGGTATGGGTGTACGCACACTGGCGAACATTCTGGCCCAGGATTAATTTCATTCTCCGGTCTATTTTTACGCACAACAGTTCACGCTGTTGTGCGTTTTCAACTTAGGGAACACAGATATGCTTACCGTACTACTTTCCGCAGAACCGAGTCAGGGTGCCTGGGGCGATAAAGCGTTGGTCTCTTACCAGCAGGACAGCGTGATCATTCACTTTCAGGATGATTTTGTACTGCGCCGCATTCAGCAGGCTGCTCGTCAGCTTTCTTCTCAGGGGGCGACTCAGGTCAGCCTGAGCGGCGAGGGCTGGAGCTACGAGCGCCAGTGGGCGTTTTATTGTGGCTTTGCCGCAACACGCAAATCGGTGGACGTGCAATGGGCTTCCCAGGATGACGACGAGCTGGAGTTGCTGAACGCACGCCGTCGCAGTGCAGACTGGGTACGTCAGGTTGTTAATGCGACGCCGGAAGACATGTACCCGGAAAAACTGGCGCAGGATGCGGTAACTTTCCTGAAAAGCGTGGCCGGCGACAATATCACCCACGAGGTACTGGTTGGCGACGAACTACTGACCGAAGGCTGGATTGGTACGCACAGTGTTGGCCGTGCAAGCAGCCGTCCGCCTGTGATGCTGACGCTGGACTTTAACCCTACTGGGGATGCGGATGCACCTGTGCATGCCTGCCTGGTCGGTAAAGGAATTACGTTCGACTCCGGTGGTTACAGCATCAAGTCCAGTGCCGGTATGGTGGCGATGAAATGCGACATGGGCGGTGCGGCAACAGTGACAGCTGCTCTGGCCTATGCCATTGAACAAGGCCTGAAAAAGCGCGTTAAACTGATTTTGTGCTGTGCCGAAAACATGGTCGCCGGTAATGCCTACAAGCTGGGCGATATTCTGACCTATAAGAATGGTCTGACGGTGGAAGTGGTCAATACCGATGCTGAAGGGCGTCTGGTACTGGCAGACGGCCTGATCAAAGCCGGTGAAATGAAGGCACCGCTGATCATAGATGCCGCAACGCTGACCGGTGCGGCTATGATGGCTGTGGGTCAGGATTATAACGCTATCTTCTCCATGCAGCCTGAGCTGCTGCGCAAAGCGCAGCAATTGTCTGAGCTGGTTAATGAGCCCGCATGGCCGTTACCGCTGCAAAAATGGCACCAGAATAATTGTCCGTCTGATTACGCAGACACCGCCAACAGCCGTGCTGTGAAAGGTGGTGGTATGGGCGGTGCTTCGAATGCTGCTGCTTTTTTGTCCCGTTTTGTCAGCGATGACAGCCGCTGGGTTCATTTCGATCTGGCTTCTTGCTTCCGTGACGGTGCTGATGCACGCTGGGCAGCGGGCGCGACGGGGCTTGGGGTGGCAAATATTGCCGCGTTGCTGTTACAGTAAGCGCTATGGGACAGGGAAACCTGCCTGCCAGAAGTGAACTGAGTATAAGGAATATAATAATGACAATTGAACGTACCTTCTCAATTGTAAAACCGGATGCAGTAGGCCGTAATCAGATCGGTGCAATTTATCATCGTTTAGAAAGCGCTGGTCTGACGATTGTTGCGGCGAAAATGCTGCGTTTAACTGAACAGCAGGCACAGGGGTTTTACGCTGAGCACGAAGGCAAGCCGTTTTACGCGCCGTTAATTGAATTCATGACGTCTGGCCCTGTGATGGTACAGGTACTGGAAGGCAACAATGCGATTACGCGCTACCGTGAGCTGATGGGTAAAACCAACCCGGAAGAAGCTGCGTGCGGTACACTGCGTGCCGATTACGCAGAAAGTACTCGCCTGAATGCCGTACACGGTTCTGACAGCCCAGAGTCTGCAGCCCGTGAAATTGCATATTTCTTTTCCGAGGATGAAATTTGTCCTCGTGACTGATTCATGATCTGAAAGCCGGATACAACGGGAAGCCAAGGCTTCCCGTTTTTTTATCTTTTTTTATCTATTAAGGTTTGATGGAGGCGCTGGCTGGCGTCAGCTAAGCTGTAATCAGCTGCTTAGCTGACATTAGCAGCAAAAGTGGAAACACGCCGATAAAGTCTGTACAATTTCGCGCCTTGAATCTTCCCGCTATTTGGGGCCACCCTGGGTCAGCGTTCCCTGACATACCGGGTGCAGGATCTGTCATTTTTTAGTGAGGCGACAACCGATGACGAATGCCAAAATCAATCTGCTGGATTTCGATCGCGAAGGACTGCGGCAGTATTTTGCCGAAGAGCTGGGCGAAAAAGCCTTCCGCGCGGATCAGATCATGAAGTGGATGTATCATTTCGGTTGCGATGACTTTGATCAAATGACCAACATCAATAAGAAGCTGCGCGAGAAACTGAAAGCCGTGGCTGAGATTCGTGCCCCTTATGTATCTGAAGCGCAACACTCGGCCGACGGCACTATCAAGTGGGCCATGCGTGTCGGCGATCAGGATGTTGAAACTGTGTACATTCCCGATGATGACCGTGCCACCCTGTGCGTGTCTTCTCAGGTGGGCTGTGCGCTGGACTGTAAATTCTGCTCTACTGCACAGCAAGGGTTTAACCGTAACCTGAAAGTGTCAGAAATTATCGGTCAGGTATGGCGCGCTGCCAAAGAGATCGGTGTTGAGAAAGAAACGGGCCGTCGTCCTATCACCAACGTGGTCATGATGGGCATGGGTGAGCCATTGCTGAACATGAAAAACCTGATTCCGTCGCTGAAAATCATGCTCGATGACCTGGGTTTTGGTCTGTCGAAGCGCCGTGTCACTGTGTCAACGTCAGGCGTCGTGTCTGGTCTTGAGCAGATGATAGGTAAGATAGATGTGGCACTGGCTATTTCTCTGCACGCCGGTAATGACCAGTTGCGCTCCGAAATCATGCCGATTAACGACAGGTACAATATCGAAACTTTCCTGGATGTGGTACGTCGCTATATCGCATCGTCGAATGCCAACCGCGGCAAAGTCACGGTGGAATACATACTGCTGGATCATGTGAACGACGGCATGGAACACGCGCGGGAACTGGCGCATACGCTGAAAGACACCCCGGCGAAAATTAACCTGATCCCTTTCAATCCGTATCCGGGTTCCCCTTATCGTAAGCCAAGCAATTCACGGATTGACCGCTTCATGAAAACACTGATGGAGTACGACTTCACTGTGACTGTGCGTAAAACACGTGGTGATGATATCGACGCCGCCTGCGGACAATTGGTTGGTGATGTGATTGACCGCACAAAACGTACCCTGGCAAAACAAGCTAAAGGGGAACCAATCCCAGTAAAAGCAGTCTGATAACAATAACATAAAGCTCGGAATGGATGTGAGCAAGGAGTTGTTATGATACGCTGGACCCTGTATCCGATCACAAGCGGCTTTTTTGCCGCTTGTTTGCTAGTGGGCTGTGTAACCGTTGACCCAACAGCGAAGGATCGCAGTGTGGATCCCATTGCGGTGGCGGATGCCAGAGTGACACTCGGACTCAGTTATCTTGAACAAGGTCAGCGGCAGAGAGCACAGCAAAATTTACAGAAAGCCTTAGACGTTGCGCCGGATCACCCCAGAGCACAACTTGCCATGGCACATTATTACCAACAAGTGGGTGAAAACCGTTCAGCTGAAGCGCTCTATGTCCGAGCATTGCAATATTCCCCCAAAAATGGCGATGTGCTTAATAACTATGGTGTATTCTTGTGTAATGAAGCACGGTTTGATGAAGCAGATAGCGCCTTTATGCGTGCTGTTTTACAGCCGGATTATTTTCAGGCTTCAGCGACGTATGAAAATGCGGCTTTGTGCAGCATAAAACATGGTGATGCGACACAAGCTGCAGATTATTTCAGAAAAGCATTGGATCATGAGCCTTACCGTCCGCTGTCTATGTTGCAGCTGGCAAGACTGGAGTTGACTGGTGGTGATTACCAGCTGGCCGATGCCAGGCTGGATGCATTCAGTCTGCGATACGGAGAGACTGCTGATAGTCTTGTTCTTAAAATTCAGTCGTCACGCCAGAGCGGTCGCCTTGATCGGGTGGAAAAATATGCCGAATTGTTGCGACAACAATTTCCTGATTCTCAGCAATATCAGAATTATCTAGCCAATGAATACTGAACAGAACGAAGAACGAGTAACGGAAGACGTCATTCGTCCCGGAGATATGCTACGCCAGGCGCGTGAGCAGCTTGGCTATTCTCAAAAGGATGTAGCGAGCCGACTGCGCTTGCGGATGTCTGTAATCGATGACATTGAAAACAACCGGTTTGATGAAGCTCAGATGGCCACCTTTACCCGTGGTTATGTCCGCTCGTATGCAAAATTTGTCGGTCTTGATGTTAACGAAGTACTGAACAAACTTGAAAGCATTGGTCAGGGGCAGCCGCAAGCCCAGACTATGCAAAGTTTTTCACGTAAAACCAAGCGTGACAAACACGATAACCGTGTCATGGGCCTGACCTGGCTGCTGGGGGCTGTGATCGTCGGTATGACAGCAGCCTGGTGGTGGCAAACTGAGCAAAAAACGGAAACCCCGGTTATTTCTGAGCAAGTATCGCCAGCGAATCCGCCTCTGGATGAATCACTGGCCGGTACGGTCGATGACATGGCGGGAACGCTGAACACAGACGACGTGAGTGCGATTGCGGAAGGGGCAACGCAAGAGAGTCCCGCTGACGACCCATACAGCAATACTGCTGGCGGTGATGATTTACCGCTCAACACCTTCGATGAAGCTGCTAACAATAGCACCAGCGAGATGCCTGCGGGCAGCGTGATTGATGATGAAGGCAATGTGCTTTTTGATGAAGCCAATGACTCACTGATTAGCGTTACAGCCCCGGTTGCGGAAGAAGCGCCGGCACCTGATCTGCAACTGACTTTTAACGGTGATTGCTGGATTGATATCCGTGATGCCAATGGCAAACAACTTGATACAGGTATCAAATCCAGCGGCGATGTTGTCTCTATTGAAGGACAGGCCCCGTTTAAGATAGTGCTCGGTGCGCCGAGTGTTGTTACAATGAGCTTCAAAGGTGAACCAGTTGATCTGAGCGGCTACCCGGCTGGCAGAGTCGCCAGGTTGAAGTTGCCGTTGTAAACAGAGAATGAAAGATGCATAACGAGTCTCCGATTAAACGCCGTCCTTCCACCCGAATTTATGTGGGTAAGGTGCCAATTGGTGATGGTGCACCGATTGCGGTGCAGTCAATGACCAACACCCGTACTACAGATGTGGCAGCGACGGTCGCACAAATCCGCGCACTGGAAAAAGTCGGTGCAGATATTGTCCGCGTTTCAGTGCCCACTATGGATGCGGCTGAAGCTTTTAAAGCGATTAAGCAACAGGTGAATCTGCCCTTGGTGGCTGATATTCATTTTGATTACCGCATTGCGTTGAAAGTGGCGGAGTATGGCGTGGACTGTCTGCGCATTAACCCTGGCAATATCGGTCGTGAAGATCGTATCCGTGCTGTGGTGGACTGTGCTCGCGACAACAATATTCCAATCCGGATCGGTGTAAACGGCGGCTCGCTGGAAAAAGATATTCAGCAGAAATATGGCGAACCAACGCCTGATGCGCTGGTTGAATCGGCGATGCGTCATGTTGAAATTCTGGATCGGCTGAATTTTGATCAATTCAAAGTCAGTGTTAAAGCTTCTGACGTATTTCTGGCTGTGGAGTCGTACCGCAGGCTGGCAAAGCAGATCAAACAACCTTTGCATTTGGGTATCACTGAAGCCGGTGGCGCGCGTGCCGGCGCCGTCAAATCTGCCGTTGGCCTGGGCATGCTGCTGGCTGAGGGAATTGGCGATACGCTGCGTATCTCTTTGGCCGCCGACCCCATCGAAGAAATTAAAGTCGGTTTTGATATCCTGAAATCCCTGCGAATCCGTTCCCGCGGCATTAATTTTATTGCCTGCCCAACCTGTTCACGTCAGGAATTTGATGTGATTGGCACAGTTAACGAGCTGGAACAGCGCCTGGAAGATATCACTATTCCTATGGACGTCTCTGTCATTGGCTGTGTGGTTAACGGGCCGGGCGAAGCAGAAGTGTCCCATATGGGCATTGCCGGCGGTAACCGTAAGAGCGCCTTCTATGAAGACGGTGTGCGCCAGAAAGAGCGTTTTGATAATGACAATGTGATCGATCAGCTGGAAACCAAGATCCGGGCCAAAGCGTCCATGATGGATCAGCGGAACCGGATTGACGTCATCGAAAAGTAAGCCTTTTCTGTCTGACTTACCCCGGAATCCTTCGGGGTAAGGTTCACAACGTCCTGCATAACTTATATATTCAGTTCTATTCATTCGAACTTAATCCCCATCGGTTAATTGAGAATCAACGTGGCGAAACAAATTCAAGCAATTCGAGGCATGAACGATTGCCTCCCAACTCAGTCTCCGCTTTGGCAGAAAGTGGAAAATACCGCGAAACAAGTCGTCAGCGCTTACGGATACAATGAAGTTCGTATGCCGATTGTCGAGATGACGCATTTGTTTAAGCGTGCCATCGGTGAAGTGACCGATGTGGTCGAAAAGGAAATGTATACCTTTGAAGACCGCAACGGTGACAGCCTGACACTGCGCCCTGAAGGGACAGCAGGTTGTGTACGTGCCGGTATAGAAAATGGCCTGCTGTACAATCAGGAACAGCGTTTGTGGTATATGGGCCCCATGTTTCGCCATGAGCGTCCGCAGAAAGGCCGTTATCGCCAGTTCCATCAGTTTGGCGTAGAAGTGTTTGGCATTGAAGGGCCGGATGTTGATGCAGAACTGATCATGATGACGGCACGTTTGTGGCGTGAACTGGGCATTGATAAGCATGTACGCCTGGAGCTGAACTCTATTGGTTCTTCTGAAGCCCGTGCCGCGTATCGCGATGCTTTGATTGCATTCCTTGAGCAGCATCTTGACGTGCTCGATGAAGACAGCAAGCGCCGTATGTACACCAATCCTCTTCGTGTGCTGGATACCAAAAATAAAGATATACAAGCGATTTTGACCGATGCGCCGACCTTGTCTGACTATCTGGATGATGATTCCAAGGCGCATTTTTCAGGTTTGTGTGAACTATTAGACGCTGCTGGCATCGAATACCAGGTAAATGAACGCCTTGTGCGTGGTTTGGATTATTATAACCGCACGGTTTTTGAGTGGATCACCGACAGCCTGGGTGCCCAAGGCACTGTATGTGGTGGTGGCCGCTATGACGGTATGGTTGAACAGCTGGGTGGCAAAGCGACGCAAGGCGTGGGCTTTGCTATGGGCCTGGAGCGTCTGGTACTGATGCTGGAAACCCTGGAGCTGACCGACGTTCGCCGCAGTGTAGATGTCTACGTAGTGACTGCCGGTGAAGGTACACTGATGGCAGGCATGAAGCTGGCTGAAACCCTGCGCGAAGCCGTACCGGGACTGAGAGTGATGAATCACTTTGGTGGCGGTAACTTCAAGAAACAGTTTAAACGCGCAGATAACGTGGGTGCGATTGTTGCTCTGGTTCTGGGGGAGAACGAAATTGCAGAAGGTACTGTAGTCGTTAAGGATCTCCGTGGCGGTGAGCAGCAAACATTGGCTCAGGCAGAGGTTGCCGCTAAGCTGGCAGAATTGATTTAAGAGAGGACAGGACGTGGACGTCAATACCACAGAAGAGCAACAGATTGAATCCATCAAGGCATGGATGAAAGAGAACGGTAAAGCCGTTGTGCTTGGTGCCGTACTTGGCCTGGGCGGCCTGTATGGCTGGCGTTATTATCAGGGAGAAGTGCAGGCTGCTAAGGAACTGGCTTCTGAAGCTTATACTCAGACTGTACAGGCTCTGGACAGTGGCAGCGACGAGGCTGTCAGTCAGGCTCAGACGTTTATCAATGATAACCCAAGCAGTCAGTATGCGGTGCTGGCTGCATTGCAACTGGCCAAAGTGCAGGTGGATAAAGGTGAACTGGACGCTGCAGCAGAGCAGTTAAACTGGGCTATCAGTCATACAGAAGATGTTGCTCTGTTGCCTGTGGCTCACACCCGACTGGCGCGAATTCTGGCGGCTCAGCAGTCTTACGACAATGCACTGGCGGAACTGGACAAAGTGAAAGCGGAAAGCTGGCAGGGTAAAGTGGCTGAACTGCGCGGTGATATTTTGCTGCAGAAAGGGGATAAATCAGGAGCTCGTGATGCTTATATCAGCGCACAGCAACTGGGCGCTTCTCCGGCACTGCAAATTAAACTTGACGATCTGGCCCAGTAAAGGCGACAGAGTATGCGAAAGCTATTGAAGCAAGCTGTAGCGCTCGCTGTCGCTATTGGTGTATTGAGCGGCTGTGCCAGTGAAGAAGAAGCGGTGCAAATGGCACCTCTTCCTGCGGTTGAAAACCAGTTCACGCCTGTTCAGGACTGGACACGCAATATTGATGAAGGCGTACAGCATTATTACTCGCGTCTGTCTCCGGTGACGGGATACGGGAAGTTGTTTGTAGCCAGCCGTGAAGGCAAGGTGGAAGCTTTAGATCCGGCGACGGGTAAGAGCGTGTGGGAGCACGAGATTGCCGGCAGCGACAATGCTAAGTTGTCTGGCGGCCTGACGGTGGCTTACAACAAAGTCTTTATCGGCAGTGAAAATGCTGAAGTTATTGCGCTGGATGCAGAAACCGGTGAGCAAGCCTGGCGTGTTGATATTGATGGCGAAGTGCTGGCTAAACCACTGGCGGATGAAGGCCTGCTGCTGGTGAACACCAGCCGCGGCATTCTACAGGCTTTAGATGCAGAAACCGGTGCGTCTAAATGGCAAATCAGCAGCGAAGTACCATCGTTGACGCTGCGTGGTGACAGCTCGCCTGTGTCTATCTCCGGCGGAGTATTCTGGGGGCAGGCCAACGGTCGGTTGGCGGGTGCTTTCATTCGTAACGGCCAGCTTTTGTGGCAACAGCCTATCGGCCAGCCGCAGGGAGCGACGGAAATTGATCGCCTGGTCGACGTCGATGCTGCACCTGTGATTAACGGTGACCGCCTGTATGCTGCCGGATACAACGGCAATCTGGTATCCATTGATCTGCGTAGTGGCCAACAGGTGTGGAAACGCAACTACTCTTCAGCGACTGACTTTGTGATCGACAGCGGCTTGCTGTTTCTGGTAACGGCAGAGGATCACCTGGTAGCCGTGGATATTCGCAGTGGCACAGAGCTGTGGCAAAATACTGAGCTTGCTCACCGCATTCTCAGTGCTCCGTCTGTGATCAATGGGAAATTAGTGCTGGGTGACAGCCTGGGCTATCTGCACTGGCTGGATACCCATACGGGTGAATTTCTTGCCCAGCAGCAAACCGATGGCAGCGGCATTGCTATCCCGCCGTTAGCGCTGTCAGATGGCTACCTGGTGGTGACCCGAGAAGGCAAATTGAGCAAAATGCATTTGCCTTAGTCACAGGCATATTCTGTGATAAGATTAACGCTTCGGCTCCTGTTTGTATTCACATCAGGGGCCGTTGTTATTCTACCCTTGACGTAGTGATTGTCGTTTGAGACAGACATTACTGTCATTAAGATGATGAAAAAGATAGAGGTAAACTCATTATGATTCCTGTAGTTGCCCTTGTCGGGCGCCCGAATGTGGGTAAATCGACGTTGTTTAACCGTCTTACCCGCACCCGGGATGCGCTGGTCGCTGACTTTCCTGGCCTAACCAGGGATCGTAAGTACGGTCGAGCAGAGCTCGAAGAGAACGAATTCATTGTCATCGACACCGGCGGTATTGATGGTTCCGAGGAAGGTGTCGAGACCAAAATGGCGGAGCAATCGCTAACCGCCATCGAAGAAGCAGATGTTGTACTGTTTCTGGTTGATGGCCGTGCTGGCCTTACCGCATCGGATGAAGCCATTGCCAAGCACCTTCGCAGCCGTCAGAAACCGACATTTTTAGTTGTGAATAAAATTGACGGTATTGATGCCGACAGCGCCTGTGCGGATTTCTGGCAGTTGGGCGTGGATGCTATGTATCAGATCGCCGCAGCCCAGAACCGTGGTGTGACCGCGCTGATGGAGCGTGCACTGGCACCTTTCGTTGAAGAATGGAAAGCACGCCAGGCCGAGGAAGATGACGGCTTTGTCGATATCGAAAGCCTGGATTCCGCCAATGCCATCGAAAAGGCTAACCTGACAGAAGAAGATGCAGAAGCTGCCTATAAGCGACTGCAGGAACAACCTATCAAACTGGCGATTATCGGTCGCCCGAATGTGGGCAAATCGACTCTGACTAACCGGATTCTCGGTGAAGAGCGTGTTGTTGTTTACGACATGCCCGGCACCACGCGTGACTCCATTTACATTCCGATGGAGCGGGACGGTCAGGAGTACGTGCTGATTGATACCGCAGGTGTGCGTCGCCGCAAGAATATGAATGAAGCGGTAGAGAAATTCTCGGTTATCCAGACACTGAAAGCCGTTGAAGATGCCAACGTGGTGCTGCTGATCATTGATGCCCGTGAAAATATTTCGGATCAGGATTTGAGCCTGCTTGGTTTTGCGCTCAATTCCGGCCGTTCGCTGGTTATCGCAGTGAACAAGTGGGATGGATTGGATAACGAAGTCAAAGAGCGGGTGAAATCAGAGCTTGATCGCCGGCTTGGCTTTGTCGATTTTGCTCGCATCCACTTTATCTCTGCCCTGCACGGCACGGGTGTGGGCCATTTGTACGAATCTGTGAAGGAAGCGTACCAGTCGGCGACTAAGCGTATCAGTACCTCCCTGCTGACCCGTATTATGCAAATGGCACAGGATGACCACCAGCCGCCTATGATCCGCGGCCGCCGGGTGAAACTGAAATATGCCCACGCAGGGGGTTATAATCCGCCCATCGTTGTGGTGCATGGGAACCAGGTGAACGACCTGCCGGGTTCCTATAAGCGTTATCTGATGAACTACTTCCGTAAGACACTGGACATGATGGGAACACCGATCCGGATTCACTTCCATAACAGTG
Source organism: Photobacterium sp. WH77 (assembly GCF_022014395.1). Classification (NCBI taxonomy): domain Bacteria; kingdom Pseudomonadati; phylum Pseudomonadota; class Gammaproteobacteria; order Vibrionales; family Vibrionaceae; genus Photobacterium; species Photobacterium sp. WH77. The sequence continues at coordinate 470,622 of NZ_JAKLTE010000001.1, forward strand.
ATAACCCATTTGGTAATGAGAAACGTCAGAAGCTGACTGTGTCTCAGGAGCGGCAGCGTAAACGCCTGACCAATGCCCTGAAGAACAGGGACCGCAACCAGTAAACACCCAGACCCGGCTGATTGAGCCGGGTTTTTTTTGATCAGAGCAAACCGCCAGAGGATCATGTTACCGGGGGAAAGGGATCGATGAGCGAAGATTATCCTGTTAGCAGACTTGTTTTTGATCGTATCACTATGACGCTAAGCCCCTGTAAATACAGCACTGACAGGCGAGCAAGCGAACTGATTTCGAATTTCCATATATGCTGGATCTTATCTAAATAGAACACTTGGTTAGACTTTTGTGCTGTTTAAAATTCATATACAGAACATGTAACTTATGCTTTCGGGAACTGTATTGATAAATGTTCTTTTTGGAGGTGATCGCTGATCAGCCGGGACTTTGTCGTTGATCAAGCCACTGTTGCCGATCTCTGCTATTGATACACTTAAGCAGATAACACTGATCTGCATACTCAGGAGCGTGCGATATGTCTCAGCCACTTTGTCCGGAATGCCGGCTCAATCTTGTCTGGCAGCATCAAGGCTATTTTTGTCTTCACTGCGAACGCAGGGCGATAAAACATGCCACTTGTCACGATTGCGGACACCCGTTAGAAAGCCTCAATGCTTGTGGTGCCACCAGTTATTTCTGTGCGCACTGCAATGAACTCAAGTCAAAGTCTCAAGCCTTGATCACTTATACTCTGGCAGATAAAACCACGGAGTGACCTGTTACTACCAGTGCGAAAGCCGATCTGTGACGGGTTTTCTCACTTTTTACCGCATGAACCATACTCATTGATAGCCAATTCCACTCCTTTGATTTATTCTCATTTGCTAATAATTATCATTTATTAAGATCAGGAAAAGGATTCCGGTATGGATAAGCAGTGTCCGCTGCTGACGGTAGACAAGCTGTCAGTATCATTCACCATGGAGACAGGCATCGTTGATGCGGTAAAGCAAATCAGCTTTAGTGTGGACAAAGGCCAGACTCTGGCACTGGTGGGGGAGTCGGGTTCAGGTAAATCCGTCACTTCTGGCGCTGTCATGGGGCTGCTGCCGAAAAATGCCTGGGTCGATCCCGACAGCCAGATTCATTTTCAGGGAACCGATTTATTATCGCTGCCGGAAAACGTGTTGCGGGGCTACCGAGGTGGTAAGATAGCAATGATCTTCCAGGAGCCTATGACTTCGCTCAATCCCTATATGCCAATTGGGGAGCAAGTGGCTGAAGCGATTCGCTGCCACCGCGATGTCACGCGAAAAGAGGCGATGGAAGAAACGCTGGTGCTCTTTGAGCGGGTACAGCTTCCTGAGCCGCGCAAGCGACTTCGTCACTATCCTCATGAGTTCTCCGGCGGGCAGCTACAGCGGATCATGATTGCCATGGCGTTGGCGAATAAGCCTGACCTGCTGATTGCGGATGAGCCGACCACAGCGCTGGATGTCACAGTGCAGGCAGAAGTGCTGTCGTTACTTAAAGAGATCCAGGCTGAGATGGGGATGGCAATTCTGTTTATTACCCATGACCTTGGTGTGGTGCGCCATTTTGCCGATGATGTGGTGGTGATGTGTAAAGGCGAAGTGGTTGAGGCCGGTCATGTTGACAAGGTCTTTCATGCGCCAGAGCACCCGTACACCAAAATGCTGCTTGACGCTGAGCCTAAGCCGGGCGAGGTGAGCGATAAGCATCACGCCCCCGTTATCCTGGACGCCCAGGATATCAAAGTCAGCTATGTGCTGAAGTCAAACTGGCTGGGCCAGCCGATCGAACACCTGGATGCGGTGAAGGGCATCAGTCTGACATTACGGCAGGGAGAAACGCTGGGAATTGTTGGTGAATCCGGTTCGGGAAAATCCACTCTCGGCCGCGCTCTGATGCAATTGCTGCCGTTTAGTGGTGCTGTCAGCTTTGATGGCAGGAAACTGGGCGAGATGACGGCCAGAGAGCGTTTTGAACTCAAGCGTCACATGCAGATGGTCTTTCAGGACCCCTATGGTTCACTGTCACCCCGGATGACCATCGGTGAGATCATCACTGAACCTCTGACTGTTTTTACCCAAATGACAAAAAGTGAGCGCATCCAGAAGGCGCGAAAAGCACTGGACGAGGTGCGCATGGATCCCGCCAGTATCAACCGCTATCCGCATGAGTTTTCCGGCGGTCAGCGACAGCGGATTGCGATTGCCCGCGCCTTGGTCTCTGAGCCTAAGTTTATTCTGCTGGATGAACCGACATCGGCGTTAGACCGCTCGGTACAGCTCACTGTGCTGGAGTTGCTCAAAGACATTCAGCGTCGCCATAACATTGGTTATGTCTTTATCAGCCATGATCTGGCCGTTGTGCGTGCCATTTCAGACCATGTGATGGTGATGCAGCGTGGTGAGGTGGTCGAGCAGGGTACGCCTGAGCAGATTTTTGACCATCCGCAGCAGGCGTATACCCAACGTCTGATCAGCGCCTGTATGTTGGTGGAAGTCGCTGCCTGACAGGATGAGCGATGATACTAGTCGCTGACTATAGAGCGTATATTGCCATCGGCCAGCGTGGTTTGCAGTGTATCACCGGTGTTAACCTGGCTGGCACTGCGGATCACCTGGCCGTTCTCGTCGCGGGTAATCGAATAACCCCGGGCCAGTGTTGCCAGCGGGCTGACGGCATCGAGTTTTTCAGTCGCCAGAGCCAGCTGGTGGCTGGCTTTAACGAGCCTGCGGTCCATGGCATCGAGTAAACGACGCTGGTTGGTGGCCAGCTGAGTACCTAACCTTTCCAGCTGATGGGCCGGTGAATGCAGCATCAGTTTATAGTCACTGCGATGCAGGTGTTGCTGACGGTCTGACACCTGCTTGCGCATCGCCCGTTCCAGACGGCTTCTCAGCTCATCCAGGCGCTGGCTTTGCTGGTTAAGTTGTACTTGCGGATGCTGGCGATCCAGCCTGTGTTGCCAGCGAACGAGCTGGCTTTGCCTGACGGACAGATAGTGCCGCATTGCATGCCGCAGTTGTTGCTGGTGCTGATGGATTTTCTGCATCTGTGCGCTGAGATCGCGGCTGACCAGTTCGGCGGCGGCGGAAGGTGTGGGTGCCCGCATGTCGGCGACAAAGTCTGCGATCGTCACATCCACTTCATGACCGACCGCACTGATAATGGGGATCTGGCTGGCTGCGATGGTGCGGGCCACAATTTCCTCGTTAAAGGCCCATAAATCTTCCAGTGAGCCGCCGCCACGTCCCACAATCAGCACATCACATTCCAGGCGTGTGTTGGCTCGGCCTATGGCCTGCGCAATCGAGATAGCGGCGCCTTCACCCTGTACCATAGTGGGGTAGATAACGACAGGTAAACTGGGATCCCGGCGCTTGAGCACCTGGAGAATATCGTGCAGGGCAGCCCCGGTTTTTGAGGTGATAATGCCCACCCGTTTAGGTTGCTCAGGCAGCGTTTTTTTCAGTGTCTGGGCAAACAATCCTTCTGCTGCCAGCTGCATTTTCAGTTTTTCGAACTGCTGCTGCAGACGGCCATCCCCTTCGGGCTGCATGCTGTCGATAATCAGCTGATAATCGCCCCGTGGCTCGTAGAGCGACAGCCGCGCTTTCACTAACACCTGGTTGCCGTTCGCCGGGCGAAAGGTGACACGCTGGTTGTTGCCCCGGAACATGGCGCATTTAACCTGTGCCCGGGCGTCTTTCAGGGTGAAATACCAGTGACCGGACACCGGCGCTGAAAAGTTAGACAATTCACCGACCAGCCAGACAACCCCCATTTCATTCTCAAGCAAAAGGCGAACCTGAGCATTCAGACTGGACACTGTATAGATACGCGAATTCTGGGATGAGGCAGTACTGTAAAGACTCACGACAAGGAAACCTGTGGTTGCAGGAAATTAGTTCTGAAGAGGATGGTGCACGATTTTGATAGCAGTATCAAATGAATGTAGCCGCAAGGAAGGCTGAAAAGCGTACAGGCGCAGAGAGGCCCTGAACTACGGCCCGCAGCTTGGTCACTTAAACCGGAATATATTACGTATCAACGGAAAAGTGTCAATAAAAAAGATTTAATTTTTTCTAGCCAAACGTTTGCTTCGTACGTATAATTTGTTCGCAATATTTTATCCCTTCTTTAAAACCTTACATGGTGTGAGATATTGCGATGTTACGTATCAAACAAGAAGCTTTGACCTTTGATGATGTCCTGCTAGTTCCGGCACATTCGACTGTTCTTCCTAACACTGCCGATCTGCGCACCCGTCTGACCAAGACCATTACTCTGAATATCCCTATGGTATCTGCCTCCATGGATACAGTAACGGAAGGCCGACTGGCAATTGCGTTGGCCCAGGAAGGGGGAATTGGCTTTATTCACAAGAATATGTCAATTGAGCAACAGGCACGTGAAGTGCGCATGGTGAAGAAATTTGAAGCCGGTGTCGTGCAGGAGCCGGTGACGGTGAAGCCTTACCAAACCATTTCTGATGTGAAACGTCTGACGGAAGAAAACGGCTTTGCCGGTTTCCCTGTTGTAGATGACAACCACGCGCTGGTGGGTATCATTACCGGCCGTGATATCCGTTTCGTGACCGACCTGACACAGAAAGTAGAAAGCGTGATGACCTCGAAAGAGCGTCTTGCTTCTGTGACGGAAGGTGCGTCCCGTGAAGAAGTCGAAGCCGTGATGCAAGCGCATCGCGTCGAGAAAGTACTGGTGGTGAATGACCAGTTCCAGCTTAAAGGCATGATCACTGCCAAAGACTTCCAGAAAGCCGAGCGTAAGCCGAATGCCTGCAAAGATGAGCAGGGTCGTCTGCGTGTGGGTGCTGCCGTTGGCGCAGGTGCCGGTAACGAAGAGCGCGTGAAAGCGCTGGTAGAAGCTGGTGTCGATGTGCTGCTGATTGACTCGTCTCACGGTCACTCTGAAGGTGTACTGCAGCGTATCCGCGAAACCCGTGCGGCTTTCCCTGAGCTGCCGATTGTCGGCGGTAACGTGGCGACGGCAGAAGGTGCGCGTGCCTTGATCGAAGCCGGTGTCAGTGCAGTGAAAGTGGGTATTGGCCCGGGTTCAATCTGTACAACCCGTATCGTGACCGGCGTGGGTGTACCTCAAATTACGGCGATTGCTGATGCAGCGGCTGTCGCTAATGAATATGATATCCCTGTGATTGCCGACGGCGGTATCCGTTTCTCCGGTGACATGTGTAAAGCCATTGCGGCGGGCGCATCCTGCGTTATGGTCGGCTCTATGTTTGCCGGTACCGATGAAGCGCCGGGTGAAGTCGAGTTGTATCAGGGGCGTGCCTACAAGTCATACCGTGGTATGGGCTCTCTGGGTGCGATGTCTAAAGGGTCTTCTGACCGTTACTTCCAGACAGACAATGCGGCTGACAAACTGGTACCTGAAGGTATTGAAGGGCGTGTCGCTTATAAAGGCCACCTGAAAGAAATCGTACACCAGCAAATGGGCGGCCTGCGCTCAAGCATGGGCCTGACCGGCTCACCAACGATTGAAGACCTGCGCACCAAAGCGGAATTTGTCCGTATCTCCGGTGCGGGTATGCAAGAGTCGCACGTTCACGATGTGACTATCACCAAAGAAGCGCCTAACTACCGTATGGGCTCATAACACACGGACTGGACCGGTTGCTGAGGCAGCCGGTCTGCGTTAATCCGACGATTTTTCCTGGGGTGGTGAGCCGCCCCTTTTGATTGCAATTGATATTTGAGACTGCCCGAATGACCACAAATATTCATGATCAACGTATTCTTATCCTGGACTTTGGTTCCCAATACACACAGCTGATCGCACGTCGTATCCGTGAAATCGGCGTGTACTGCGAACTGTGGAGCTGGGATGTGGAAGAGGCGGATATCCGCGATTTCAATCCTAACGGTATTATCCTGTCTGGTGGTCCGGAGAGTGTCGCGGCAGAGAATTCACCTCGCGCCCCTCAGTATGTTTTTGAAGCTGGTGTGCCTGTTCTGGGTGTGTGTTACGGCATGCAGACCATGGCTGAGCAACTGGGCGGAAAAGTGGCCGGTTCCCACGTGCGTGAGTTTGGTTATGCGCAGGTTGAAGTGATTGAGCCAACGGCGCTGCTGAAAAATATTGAAGACGCTGTGGCAGAAGACGGTAACGCCCTGCTGGACGTCTGGATGAGCCACGGTGACAAAGTAGTCGAAATCCCTGCTGATTTCGTGAAAGTCGCCGCCACTGAGACCTGCCCGTACGCCGCGATGGCGAACGAAGAGAAACACTTCTACGGTGTGCAGTTCCACCCGGAAGTGACTCATACCCGTCAGGGTCTGCGTCTGCTGGAAAACTTTGTTCTCAACATCTGTGGCTGTGAGAAGCTGTGGACGCCATCTACCATCATTGAGGATGCCATTGCCCGCATCAAGGATCAGGTAGGTGACGATGAAGTGATTCTGGGCCTGTCCGGCGGTGTTGATTCATCGGTTGTGGCTATGTTGATCCACCGTGCTATCGGCGACAAGCTGACCTGTGTGTTTGTTGATAACGGTCTGCTGCGTCTGAACGAAGGTGAGCAGGTGATGGAAATGTTCGGCGATCATTTTGGTCTGAACATTGTGCATGTCAAAGCAGAACAGCGTTTCCTGTCGGCTCTGGCCGGTGAAGCGGATCCGGAAGCCAAGCGTAAGATCATCGGTCACGTGTTCGTTGATGTGTTCGATGAAGAATCGAAGAAGCTGCAAAACGCCAAGTGGCTGGCTCAGGGCACTATCTACCCTGATGTGATCGAATCTGCGGCGTCTAAAACCGGCAAAGCACATGTCATCAAGTCGCACCACAACGTAGGTGGCCTGCCGGAAGATATGGCTATGGGTCTGGTTGAGCCGCTCAAAGAGCTGTTCAAAGACGAAGTGCGTAAGATTGGTCTGGAACTGGGTCTGCCGTACAACATGCTGTACCGTCACCCGTTCCCTGGACCAGGTCTGGGTGTGCGTGTGCTGGGCGAAGTGAAGAAAGAATACTGTGACCTGCTGCGCCGTGCGGATGCCATCTTCATTGAAGAACTGCATAAAGCCGACCTGTACAACAAGGTTTCTCAGGCCTTCACTGTCTTCCTGCCGGTTCGTTCTGTCGGTGTAATGGGCGATGGCCGTAAGTACGACTGGGTGGTATCGCTGCGCGCGGTAGAAACCATCGACTTCATGACAGCCCACTGGGCACACCTGCCATACGACTTCCTGGGTAAGGTATCCAACCGCATCATCAACGAAGTGGACGGTATCTCCCGCGTGGTTTACGACATCTCCGGTAAACCACCAGCGACGATTGAGTGGGAATAATTTCCTTATTCAAATACAGTCATAATTATTGAAGAAAGGCGCCTGCAAGGCGCCTTTTTCTTTTTCCTGTCATCAGGAATACCTTAAGACTTATTGCGGTTTAACAAACTTTAAATAAATCACCGTTTGGTTATTTATTCTAATTATTTGATTTTTTGTCTTATCTTTATGCTTCTATATTAATCATTAATGGTTTTACTGACTTGCATTGATGGGGTAGTCTTTAGCGATTTTTATACTCATTCGATTTAATAAGGAAGTACGACTATGAGTGAAGCCTTGAGTCCTGGCCAAAAATCGCGGGGCATTATCGCGTTCATTGAACGCGCCGGGCAGAAAATCCCCGATCCTGTGGTGATTTTCATGTTCTTGTTCGCCGTTGTGCTGGTGCTGACCAGCCTGATTGGCGGTATGCAGTTTGACGTGATGGGGGCTGACGGCGGTGCAGTCACACACAGTATTAAGAATATGCTGGATACTGAGCATGTCCGTTGGCTGTTCGATAATGCATTGCTGCAGAACTGGCTGGCGTTTGGGCGCGGTGTGCTGGGCGTGATTCTGATTGTGATGCTGGCGGTGGGCATTGCAGAACATTCCGGATTACTGGCCGCGCTGATAAAGAAAGTCGGCCTGCACATCAGTGATCGCTGGCTGCCTTATATGGTCGTGTTCCTGGGCATCATGTCATCCGTTGCCAGCGATGCCGGTTATCTGGTGCTGATCCCGCTGGCTGGCCTTTTGTATGCCGGGTTGGGCAAGAACCCTTTGATTGGCATGGCTGCAGCATTTGCCGGTGTGTCGGCGGGTTTTAGTGCGAACCTGATCCCAGCGACGCCTTCTGATGTCATCCTGGGTGTCAATGCCCGTATTTTTGCCGAATCGCAGGGTGTGCCATTTACCACGGCCAGCGGTGAGCCACTTAACCCTGCCACCATGCATTATTACTTTATCGTTGTCTCGACGATTATGCTGACCCTGGTTGGCGCCTGGGTGACCAAACGTTTTGTGGCCCCGCGCTTGTCTGCCATGAGCTATGAGCTGCCGGATGATCTCAAACTGGATGATTTCAAACTGACGGCGCAAGAGCAAAAAGGGTTGCGGATGGCGGGATTGGGGCTGCTTGCGGCTCTGCTGGGTATTTATCTGCTGGCGACAGGCCCGCTGGCTCCCTATACCAATGCTGCTGGCCAGCAAGTTACGCCATATCTGGACAATGTCATTCTGCTGATTTCGTTTGTGTTTGTTGTGGTGGGCCTTTGTTATGGGGTGACTACCCGCAAGTTCACATCGCTGCAGGATGTGGTCAAAGCCATGGTCAAGCAAATGAATACCATGGGCTATATTCTGGTGCTGACTTTCTTCTGCTATAACTTTTTGGCTATGCTCAGTTACTCCGGCCTTGGCACTTACGTGACCTATCTGGGCGCGACCTTCTTAGGCTCGCTGGGACTGCAGTCATTCCCGGTTGCGCTGATTATCGGTTTTATCCTGACCACGGCTTTCATCAACCTGTTTGTGGGCGGCATGACGTCGAAATGGATGCTGTTGGGGCCGATCTTTGTGCCCATGCTGTATCAGGTGAACCCGAATATAACCCCTGATTTGGTGACCGCCGCTTACCGTGTTGCCGATTCTTCAACCAATATCATTACCCCTATGATGACCTATGCCGGTGTTGTGCTGGCCTTTATGCGCAAATATAAACCTGAACTGAAATTCGGGGATGTGATTAGCATGATGGTGCCTTACTCGGCGGCTTTCCTGCTGATGTGGACAGTTGTGCTGGTGATCTTCTTTGCCTTCGGTCTGCCCCTGGGTTTCTGATCAGGCCTAAGTGCCAGTCAGATACTACAGCGCCCGGTACCTGCCGGGCGCTGTGCGATAAAACATTTGTTGTCACTGACATTGTCCAGCTTCATGCCATGGTCCCGGTTCAGTAGTGAATCACAGAACGTATACTCTTACCCTGATGCATCAGTTCAAAGGCCTGGTTGATATCATCCAGCGGCATGGTATGTGTGATGAAATCGTGCAGCTGAAATTCACCCTGAAGGTAACGCTCCACGATATCGGGCAATTGGGTACGGCCTTTAACGCCGCCAAAGGCGGTGCCGCGCCAGACCCGTCCAGTGACCAGCTGAAATGGCCGGGTGGAGATTTCCTGACCCGCACCGGCAACGCCTATGATAACCGACTCTCCCCAGCCCTTGTGGCAGCACTCCAGTGCTGAGCGCATGACGTTGACATTGCCGATACACTCAAAAGAAAAATCGACGCCGCCATCTGTCATGTCAATGATGACCTCCTGGATAGGCTTGTCGTGATCCTTGGGATTCACACAGTCGGTGGCGCCCAGCTTTTTAGCCAGAGCGAACTTATGGTCATTGATATCAATACCAATAATGCGGGATGCCCCGGCCATGGTGGCGCCTATGATGGCGGACAGGCCAATGCCACCTAAGCCGAAAATGGCGACTGTATTGCCTTTATGCACTTTCGCTGTATTGAGCACGGCCCCCATTCCGGTTGTGACCCCGCAGCCGAGCAGGCAGATTTCTTCCAGCGGGGCGGCCGGATTCACTTTCGCCACTGAAATTTCAGGCAGCACAGTGTATTCAGAGAAGGTTGAGCAGCCCATGTAGTGATAAATCGGCTCGCCATTGAGGGAGAAACGTGTGGTGCCGTCCGGCATCAGCCCTCTGCCCTGGGTGTCGCGAATTTTCTGACACAGATTGGTTTTGCCCGACAGACAGAATTTACATTCTCCGCATTCCGGGGTGTAGAGAGGAATAACATGGTCGCCCACTTGTACTGTGGTGACCCCGGCACCGATTTTCTCAACAATGCCGCCCCCTTCGTGGCCGAGAATGGCGGGGAAGATCCCTTCCGGATCCTCTCCCGACAGGGTAAACGCATCGGTATGGCAGACGCCTGAGGCGACGATACGCACCAGTACCTCACCGGCTTTGGGGAGCTGGACATCGACGTCTTCTATGGTCAGGGGCTGATTCGGTCCCCAGGCAATGGCGGCCCGGGATTTAATAGTGTCCATGATGGTGGTCTCTCAGCAGCGGTAACTATTCATATAAAGTAGGAGAGATTTAGCCATTGTGCCCACTGCGGGGCGGGTCGCTGTCATCATGACGCTTAGGCACTGGAGAGGAGGCGGCGCTTGGCTTATAATCCTCCGCCCAAACCTTGTGAGATCAGAGACACCGTGGTGAGTGACATCAACAGTCAGGATGAATTTTTTATGCGGCGTGCCATTGAACTGGCAAGCCTGGCTGAAGCCGAAGGTGAAGTTCCTGTCGGCGCCGTTGCTGTACTCAATGGCCGGGTGATCGGTGAAGGCTGGAACCGTTCCATCGGTCAGCATGATGCCACGGCACACGCAGAAATCATGGCGTTGCGTCAGGCCGGAAAAGTATGCAGCAATTACCGCCTGCTGGATGTGGTGCTGTATGTCACGCTGGAGCCTTGCCCTATGTGCGCAGCGGCCATGGTGCACAGCCGCATCGGCCGGGTCGTTTTCGGCGCGCCGGATCCGAAAACCGGGGCCGCGGGCAGTGTGATGAACCTGCTCAGTTATTCAGGGGTGAATCACCATGTGGCGTTTCAGGGCGGGGTGCTGGATGCTGAGTGTCGCCAGCAGCTGCAGGCCTTTTTTAAACGCCGCCGTGCCGAGAAAAAAGCCCTGAGGCAGTAGGCCGATCAGGCCCCTGCAACTCAGGACAGCCACAAAAAAGACCCATAAAAAACGGGTGACAAAGCCTGCCACCCGTTTACTTCGTTCTGTCACTCCCTGTTACGGCAGTGGCGCGCCTTTCCCCGAAAGATCTGCCGCTGAAAGGATCAGCGGCTCACGCTTTTGTTAGCTTTGGTTTTATCCAGCACCTCATCCAGCGTCTGTTCGGCGGTGTCGCTAACTGTATTATTTGCGTTGCCTTCCTGCTCGGCCGGGGTAATTGTCTGCCAGTCATCAACCAGACGGATCCCTTCGCTGTTCACCGGCTGACTGTGCGCCTGTTCGTAGCCTATGATGCTCTGATAGTAGCGACGGATGTTTTCCACATACAGCAGCGCTTCATCGCCACGGGCATATCCATAGCGGGTTTGCCGGTAGTATTTACGTTGCCGTAGCAGCGGCAGCCGCTGTTTGACATCACTCCAGGCATCCGGGTTGCCGCCTTGCTTTTTGGTCAGGCGGCGGGCATCCATCATATGGCCGAAGCCGACATTATAAGAGGCCAGGGCAAACCACACCTTTTCATGCTCTTCAATGCTGTCGGGCACGCGGGCGACCATCTTTCTCAGGTAATCCGTACCGCCGCGGATACTCTGCTCCGGATCCAACCGGTTCTGGACCCCGACGGATTTGGCCGTTGGCAGTGTCAGCATCATCATGCCGCGCACCCCTGTGGGCGAAACGGCTCTGGGGTTCCAGTGCGATTCCTGATAAGACAGGGCTGCCAGCAATCGCCAGTCAAATTCGCTGGCGTACTTCTTAAATGTGCCTTCCCAGCGAGGGAGCTTGGTTTCCAGCGCCCTTAAAAAGGCGCGCGTATCGACATAATCGAACTGATCAACATGGCCGAAATACTTTTCTTCCAGCTTGGCGAGTTCACCGCTTTGTTTCAGTTCACCGAAAAACTCAATCAGCAGCGCATAAAGGCTATCGTCATTGCTCTGTTCCATGAACCAGCCTATGGGCTCGTCATCTGTCAGCTCAAGGGCCACAGCAATATCGGGGTGGATACGCTGGCTGAGGGCGACATCAACCGAGTCTGCGACGGTATAGTCCAGCTCACCGGCGGCGACCTGGCGCAGCAGCTCCTCGCTGTCAATTTCATCAATGGTCTGCCACACCAGGGTCGGGTGGTCTTTCTTGACAACATCCAGCGTTTTCTCATGACTGGAGTCGCGAACGACGGTCAGAGACCCCTTGTTCTGAGACAGATCGGCAAGATCACGCGGCCGCCATTGACCCTTCTTGTAAACCAGGATCTGGCTGGCATAGTAATAGGCCGGCGCAGCCCGGAACATGCGTACACGCTCCGGCGTCATGGTCAGGCCGGCAGCAAGCAGATCGACATCACCCCGTTTCAATGCCGGAAACAGGCCGGATAAGGAGAACAAAGGCTGCATTTCCAGCTTTACCCCCAGTTTGTCTGCGAAGCGCTGCGCAAGGTCATAATCCAGCCCGGTAGGGCCGTCCGGACCTATATAGTAGGAAATCTGGTTATTCAGCGTGCCAATGCGCAAAACGCCACTGTCGCGTATCCGTTCCAGCTCAGTGCGGGTGTCGCTTTCCCACTGACAGCCAGATAATGTCAATGCTGTCAGTAGTATGGCGACAAAGGCGCGGAGATTAGTGGCAAAAACTACTCGTCTCAATAATGCATGCTCATTTATTTATTCAGTCGTTCTTTATACCAAAGGTCGCATTCAGGACAAAGCCGACCCCCTTTGATCTTATCCGGCGGTCTGGATTTAGGTGAAAAAATGTCCGATTTTGGGCTGGTAGTCAAAGATCGCTGTGGATATCAGCCGGATTGAAAAAAAATAGCGCAAACGGTTGCGTCAGGTGTTACGTCACACTGTGTTTTCCCTTATACTATCGCCCATCGTAATTTTTCCTCCCGGACAAGTGAGAAAAAAGGGCGCTGAACAAGGTGACATTGACGTGATTCCCGGCTGGGGAGCAGGCCAATATCACCTTCATTCAACTGCTAATCGAGAGTCGTACGCACATGGAAATTTTGCGTGGTTCACCCGCACTGTCTGAGTTTCGTGTCAACAAGCTGCTAGCGCGTTGCCAAGAGTCCGGTCTGCCTGTCACCGGCATCTACGCCGAATACATGCACTTTGCTGAGCTGGCATCGCCGCTTAACAGCGAAGCGCTGGGTACGCTGACCAGCCTGCTCACCTATGGCCCTACGATTGCCGAACATGAACCTACGGGTAGCTTGTTCCTGGTCACTCCGCGTCCCGGCACCATTTCTCCCTGGTCTTCCAAAGCAACAGATATCGCCCATAACTGCGGTCTGGAGCAAATCAAACGCCTTGAGCGCGGCACGGCATATTATGTCGAAACCGACGCAGCGCTGAGCCAAGACCAGCTGTCTGTGCTTAAAGGGCTGCTGCATGATCGTATGATGGAAGTCGTCTTTGACGATGTTGCTCAGGCTGAAGCCCTGTTCCGTCATGCCGAACCGGCACCGCTGCAGAGCGTGGATATCCTGGCCGGCGGTCGCCGCGCGCTGGAAGACGCCAATATCGCACTGGGCCTGGCACTGGCCGAGGACGAAATTGATTATCTGGTTGAGAACTTTACCAAGCTGGGTCGCAACCCGAACGACATTGAGCTGATGATGTTTGCCCAGGCAAACTCTGAGCACTGCCGTCATAAAATCTTTAACGCTGACTGGACTATCGACGGTGTCGATCAGGAAAAGTCACTGTTCAAGATGATCAAAAATACCTATGAGCAGAACAGCGAGTATGTGCTGTCGGCCTATAAAGATAACGCCGCTGTGATGACCGGCTCTGAGGTAGGGCGTTTCTTCCCGGATGCGGAAAACCGCCAGTACAACTACCATCAGGAAGCGGCGCACATCCTGATGAAAGTGGAAACCCACAACCACCCGACGGCGATTTCACCCTGGCCGGGTGCATCGACCGGTTCAGGCGGTGAAATTCGTGATGAAGGCGCAACAGGGATCGGCGGTAAACCCAAAGCCGGCCTGGTGGGCTTTACTGTCTCTAACCTGCGTGTGCCGGGTTTTGAGCAGCCATGGGAAACGGATTTTGGTAAGCCTGGCCGTATCGTGACTGCGCTGGATATCATGCTGGAAGGCCCGCTCGGTGGCGCGGCATTCAACAATGAGTTCGGCCGTCCTAACCTGCTGGGTTACTTCCGGACGTATGAAGAAAAAGTCACTTCCCACAATGGCGAAGAAATTCGCGGTTACCACAAGCCGATTATGATTGCTGGTGGTATGGGTAACATCCGTGAAGATCATGTTCAGAAGAAAGAAATTCCGGTTGGTGCCAAGCTGATCGTGCTGGGTGGCCCGGCAATGAATATCGGTCTGGGCGGCGGCGCGGCATCTTCCATGGCATCCGGCCAGTCGGCGGAAAATCTGGATTTTGCCTCGGTACAGCGTGAAAACCCGGAAATGGAACGCCGTTGTCAGGAAGTGATCGACCGTTGCTGGCAGCTGGGTGATGACAACCCGATTGCCTTTATCCACGATGTCGGCGCGGGCGGTATCTCCAATGCCTTGCCTGAGCTGGTGAACGATGGCGAGCGCGGCGGTAAGTTCCAGCTGCGTGATGTTCCTAACGACGAACCAGGCATGAGCCCGCTGGAAATCTGGTGTAATGAATCCCAGGAGCGTTACGTTATGGCGGTTGCCCCTGAGCATATGGCTGTCTTTGATGCTATCTGTCAGCGTGAGCGTGCACCGTATGCTGTGGTGGGCGAAGCAACGGAAGAGCGTCATCTGACGCTGGATGACAGTCATTTTGATAACACGCCAATCGACATGCCGCTGGACATTCTGCTGGGCAAGCCACCTAAAATGCACCGTGATGTGACCACACAGAAGGTGCAGGGCAGTGCGATTAACCGTGCCGGGATTGAACTGGCAGAAGCGAGCCATCGCGTATTGCGTCTGCCAGCCGTTGCCGAGAAAACCTTCCTGATCACCATTGGCGATCGCACGGTGACCGGTCTGGTTGCCCGTGATCAGATGGTCGGTCCCTGGCAGGTGCCGGTTGCCAACTGTGCGGTCACCGCAGCCAGTTATGACACCTACCATGGCGAAGCCATGTCTATGGGTGAGCGTACCCCTGTGGCGCTGCTGGACTTTGCCGCTTCTTCCCGCCTGGCTGTCGGTGAAGCGCTCACTAACATTGCCAGTGCCGATATCGGCGATCTGAAGCGGATTAAACTGTCGGCCAACTGGATGTCACCAGCCGGTCACCCGGGTGAAGATGCCGGTCTGTACGAAGCCGTTAAAGCGGTGGGCGAGGAGTTGTGTCCGGCGCTGGGCCTGACCATTCCGGTGGGTAAAGACTCCATGTCGATGAAGACCAAGTGGCAGGAGAACGGCGAAGAGAAAGAAGTTACTTCTCCGCTGTCTCTGGTGATCACGGCCTTTGGTCGCGTGGAAGATGTGCGTAAAACCGTAACCCCACAGCTGCGTACCGACCAAGGCGACTCCAGCCTGATCCTGATCGATCTCGGCTGCGGTAAGAACCGTCTGGGTGCGACAGCACTGGCGCAGGTCTACAAACAACTGGGTGATAAGCCTGCGGACGTTGACAGCCCTGAACTGCTGAAAGGTTTCTTCCACGCAGTACAAAAGCTGGTGCGGGACGAAAAACTGCTGGCGTACCATGACCGTGGCGACGGCGGCCTGTATGTGACGCTGGCTGAAATGGCTTTTGCCGGTCATACCGGTGTTGAAGTGGATATCAACACCACAGACGGCGACAGTTGTGACGATGTACTGGCTATGCTGTTCAACGAAGAGCTGGGGGCAGTCCTGCAAGTGCGGACTGATGATCTGGCACTGGTTGAAAACGAGCTGGCGAAGTACGGTCTGGCATCGTGCAGCCATGTGATAGGGACTGTGGTTGACGAAGACGCAGTCCGTATCTGGAACGGGAACGATCTGGTGCTGGATCAAAACCGCACTGAGCTGCGCGCTATCTGGGCGGAAACCACCTATCAGATGCAGGCGATGCGTGATAATCCTGCTGGCGCTGTGCAGGAATTTGAGGCTAAGAAAGACAGCCAGGATCCGGGTCTGAGTGCTTCGCTGAGCTTTGATATCAACGAAGATGTGGCCGCGCCATTTATCGCTACCGGTGCCCGTCCTAAGATGGCCATTCTGCGTGAGCAGGGTGTGAACTCCCACGTTGAGATGGCAGCAGCCTTCGATCGTGCTGGTTTCGATGCCCGCGATGTTCACATGAGTGACATTCTGTCCGGGCGTGTGGAACTGGATGGCTTTAATGGTCTGGTGGCCTGTGGCGGTTTCTCGTACGGTGACGTACTGGGTGCCGGTGAAGGCTGGGCCAAGTCTGTGCTGTTTAATAACATGGCCCGTGATCAGTTTGAGCGTTTCTTCCACCGTGACAGCACCTTCGCATTGGGCGTGTGTAACGGTTGTCAGATGATGTCTAATCTGCGCGACCTGATCCCGGGAGCTGAGCTGTGGCCGCGTTTCGTGCGCAATGAGTCGGAGCGTTTTGAAGCCCGTTTCAGCCTGGTAGAAGTGCAGCAGAGCGATTCACTGTTCCTGAACGGCATGGCCGGTTCGCGTATGCCAATTGCAGTGTCGCACGGTGAAGGTCGCGTGGAAGTGCGTAATGCTGAGCATCTGTCGGCCATTGAGCAGTCAGGAACGGTTGCGCTGCGTTTCCTTGATAACTACGGCAATGTCACGCAGAACTATCCGGCCAACCCGAATGGTTCCCCTAACGGCATTACCGGCCTGACAACCCAGGATGGCCGGGTGACTATCATGATGCCTCACCCGGAGCGTGTGTTCCGTACTGTGGCTAACTCCTGGCATCCTGATGACTGGAACGAAAACAGCCCTTGGATGCGTATGTTCCGTAATGCGCGCGTCAATCTGGGCTAATCTTTCGCAGCCTGATGTCTGACTGGCTGATGATAGGAAAACCGCTGCATTTCGCAGCGGTTTTTTTCTGCGCTGACAGCAGGCGCCGGCGAATCAGAAAATGGTGTAAGTTTATAGGGAGCCGTTGAGTTTTCTATGAAAAATCTGTGATAATGGGGCCTTTCCGGCGTCGAAAACGGTCCCTGTTTAATCGACCCCCGCTGAGCAAAGGATATTGTGATATGAAAAAAATCGAAGCCATTATAAAGCCATTCAAGTTGGATGATGTGCGTGAGGCCCTGGCAGAGGTGGGGATCACGGGTATGACAGTATCCGAAGTGAAAGGTTTCGGTCGTCAGAAAGGCCATACTGAACTGTACCGCGGTGCGGAATACATGGTGGATTTTCTGCCTAAAGTGAAACTGGAAATCGTGGTGACCGATGATGTGGCCGAGCAATGTGTCGACACCATCATCGAAACGGCCCAAACCGGTAAGATCGGCGACGGTAAAATTTTCATGTTTGATATTGAACGTGTTGTCCGTATCCGTACCGGTGAAGAAGACGAAGACGCGATCTGATTGCTCTGTAACGAATTGTTTTCGCAAACATTATGCTACTCCTTGCAGCCTCGGCCTTGTGCCGGGGCTGTGCTTTATGGAGCCATCTCTGATTCTCGATCTGATTATTTAATATCCAGTTTTCCCTGCCGCATTGATGCCTTAGCCAATCTGATTTTGCCTGTTTGCTGACGTTGCCTGTATCTGACGTTGAAAACAGTCTGATCATCCTTCTGTTTCAGTGTCTTCAAGGAGAGTCATCATGAAGCACGTGTCTTTGTCCACTTGCGGCGGGCTTGCCATTTCGGTGCTGACGACGGCAGTCGCGGTACTGATCGCATCGCCACTACTGACAAATAACCTGAGTGTTAACCCTAACGGATTTATCGCTGCCGCTATCAAAGAGCACCGGGAGATCCTGTCACTCTGGCCCTTGCTGGCGGCGGCCGCTGTGCTGGTTCAGGGCGTGAGCCTCTGGCTACTGACAAGAAGCCCGCTCACCGGCAAATGCCTGAGTTTGCTGACAACCTTCGTTCTGTTTCCCTTTGGCCTGTACTTCCATATTTGTTATCTGGCAGATTGTAAGCGCTGGGAGCTGCGGCTGTTGCAGGAAGTCAAACCCGAGCTGAAACCTGAGTATCCGCAGTTTGGTTTTTGCGATGAAGACCCGTTAGCTTTCGGTCTGTGCGGCATAGGTATCCTGACCATGATAGTCGGTACTCCCTTTGGCGGACTGGCTGTAGTGGCGGGCGTGGTGATTTTTGTCCGCAACCTGGCCGGTAAAAAGAAAACCGCCCTGATGGTGACCCCTCAGGCATTATTTATTACGCCTAACCCCTGGCTGGGCTGCTATCGGGTGCCTTATACCCAGGTGTCTGCCGTGGCGGTTGTTAAAAACCAGCTTAGAATTCAGATCGATATTGACGCCGGTAAGACAATTACGGTGCCGGTGAACATCAATGTGCTGGACCGGGATTTACGCCGCCAGGCGAGGGGAATATTACTCGATAAACTGGCCCATGCCGGACTGTTGCATGAGCCAGTTGCCGTGTGATCAGTCTGCGGTTTTAGCCATGGCCTTGCCGTCGTTGTAGCGGCCAGGTTTGTGGTTCATGGCCAGTACCAGATTGAGCATCACGGCACCGAGCAGTGACAGCATCAGAATGGTGGGTGTCATCAGGACATAGGAACAGAGCAGAATACTGATATCGATACCCATCTGAAGCTTACCGGCTGACACCCCGAATTTCTCCTGCAGATACAGCACCAGTACGTTAAATCCGCCCAGACTGGTGTTATGCCTGAACAGGATCAGCATACCCAGTCCCATCAGCATCCCTCCCATCACGGCGCAGTACACAGGATCAAACTGACTGATCTCAACAAAGTGATGCAGGTTATCTGTAATCACAGACACTAATGCGCCGCAGCAAATACTGGACAGTGCGAAACGGCGGTTCATCCGGCACCAGGCCATGATGTAAAACGGAATGTTCATAACGAAATACAGCTGGCCGAAACTGAAATCAACAAAATGGGTAAGCAAAAGTGCTAAGCCAGTTGTACCACCTGTCAGTAAGTGGGCTTGCTGTAAGAAAAAAACGCCTTGCGCGACGATGAATGTACCAGTAAGAATAGCGATTAGGTTTTCTTTGCGAGAGTGACCGCGGTGTTTCAATCTGTACCTCCAAAATGGTTCCTTTACAGCCTGCCAGTCGGGGTGGCCTTGATGCTGAAAGGTAATGCGCGCGATATGATATAGAGTGAAAATAAAAAAAGAATAGTGTGATCTAACTTAAAGAAAAACCACTCGTAATGAATTCTTTACTGTTTTGTAAATCATTATTTTCGCTTCATGGTTGCAATCACGGTTTCTCTGTCATGTTTTTAATGGAAACCGGTAACAACGTGAAATAAATTCATCTTCCAGATGAAAAAAACGAACAAAAAAACCGGTTAAAAAACCAGAAAAGGGCTACCTGTAGAGAAGCAAATTCGCTAAAATGCGGCTTAATCTTCCGGTGTGACGAAAACGTTTGCGTCGCCGTGGTTACTGGGGTTGTGTTTTTTGTCTGAATGAGGAAAAATGCCAATTATCCCGCGTTGACCTAAGTGTCTGGCCTTGTCTGATACTTAGGTCAACGAATTTGAGAACTATCTGAGTCAGGAGAGACTGATGCTAAAGCGTGACATGAATATTGCTGATTATGACGCAGAACTATTTGCGGCCATCCAGGAAGAGACTGCCCGTCAGGAAGAGCACATTGAGCTGATTGCTTCTGAAAACTACACCAGCCCGCGTGTAATGGAAGCACAGGGTTCACAGCTGACCAACAAGTATGCAGAAGGCTACCCGGGCAAGCGCTATTACGGCGGCTGCGAGTATGTTGATAAAGCCGAGCAACTGGCTATTGACCGTGCCTGCCAGCTGTTTGGTGCCGAATATGCCAACGTTCAGCCGCATTCAGGCTCTCAGGCCAACAGCGCTGTATACATGGCACTGCTCAATGCCGGCGATACCGTTCTGGGCATGAGCCTGGCACACGGCGGTCACCTGACGCACGGTTCACCGGTTAACTTTTCCGGTAAGCTATACAACGTGATTCCTTACGGCATTGATGAAGCCGGCCAGATCGACTACGCAGAAGTTGAAGCGCTGGCACTGGAACACAAGCCGAAAATGATCATCGGTGGTTTCTCCGCTTACTCGCAAATCGTTGACTGGAAGCGGATGCGTGAAATCGCAGACAAAGCCGGCGCTTATTTCTTCGTGGATATGGCGCACGTAGCCGGTCTGATTGCAGCAGGTGTTTACCCTAACCCTGTGCCGCATGCGCACGTGGTCACCACCACAACCCACAAAACACTGGCCGGTCCTCGCGGCGGTTTGATCCTGTCAAACGCGGGTGAAGATCTGTATAAGAAACTGAACTCTGCGGTATTCCCTGGTGGTCAGGGTGGCCCTCTGATGCATGTGATTGCAGCCAAAGCCGTGGCGTTCAAAGAGGCGATGGAGCCAGAGTTCCAGGCGTATCAGCAACGTGTGGTGGATAACGCGAAAGCCATGGTCAGCCAGTTCCTGGAGCGCGGTTACAAAATCGTTTCCGGTGGCACCGAAAACCACCTGTTCCTGGTTGATCTGATTGACAAGAACATCACAGGTAAAGACGCCGATGCAGCACTGGGTGCGGCCAACATTACGGTCAACAAGAACAGTGTTCCGAACGACCCGCGCAGCCCGTTTGTGACTTCCGGTATCCGTATCGGTACACCAGCAATTACCCGCCGTGGCTTCAACACCGAAGATGCCAAAGAACTGGCGAACTGGATTTGCGATGTGCTGGACAATATCGATAACCCAGCGGTTATCGAAGCGACCAAAGCCAAAGTGCTGGAAATCTGCCAGCGCCTGCCGGTTTACGCATAAGCCGGCACAATGGGTGTCACTAAACACCATTAAAGACCGATCCGCTCTTGGGTCTATCTTGTTCAACGGCATCCCTGGGATGCCGTTTTTGTTGATAAAAATAATGGGCTAAGTCCTCGCATAGCGGTTGATTTGGGGTACACTGAGGCGACGAAATTGAGGAGGCAAGATGCATTGTCCGTTTTGTGGTGCCAATGACACCAAAGTAATCGATTCCCGTCTGGTCGCTGATGGACATCAGGTTCGCCGACGTCGTCAGTGTCTGGCGTGCAGTGAACGTTATACAACGTTCGAAACCGCGGAACTGGTGATGCCGCATGTCATCAAAACCAATGGCAGCCGCGAGCCGTTTAACGAAGAGAAACTGCGCGGCGGTATAGAACGTGCGCTTGAAAAGCGGCCTGTCAGCGCTGATGACATTGAACGCGCCATCAACACTATCAAATCTCGTCTGCGTGCAACGGGTGAGCGGGAAGTAAAATCAGATATGATTGGTAATCTGGTCATGGATGCCCTGATTGAGCTTGATAAAGTGGCTTACATCCGGTTTGCCTCTGTCTACCGTTCATTTGACGATCTCCGCGAGTTTGGCGAAGCCATAGCTAAACTGGAAAAATAAACCAAGATGTTTACGCCTACTGATCACGCCATGATGCGCCGAGCCGTTAGCCTTGCCCGGCGTGGCCGTTTCACGACCGCCCCGAATCCGAATGTGGGCTGCGTCATCGCCAAAGATAACGACATTATTGGCGAAGGTTATCATTACCGCGCGGGCCAGCCGCACGCCGAAGTGTTTGCATTACGTGCCGCTGGCGAGCAGGCCAAAGGGGCGACGGCCTATGTCACCCTAGAGCCTTGTTCCCATTACGGCCGTACACCGCCCTGTGCCGAAGCCCTGATAGCAGCGGGCGTTTCCCGGGTTGTCTGCGCCATGGTTGACCCTAATCCGAAGGTGGCGGGACGCGGTGTTGAGATGCTCAAACAGGCGGGCATTGCCGTTGAGACGGGTCTGCTTGAAGCCGATGCACTGTCATTGAATCCCGGTTTTATCAAGCGAATGAAAACCGGCCTGCCTTATGTTCAGCTAAAACTGGCGGCCAGCCTGGATGGTAAAACCGCGCTGGCAAACAGTGTCAGCCAGTGGATAACCGGCCCTCAGGCCCGTGCCGATGTTCAGCGTTTTCGCGCCCAGGCGGGTGCGATTCTGTCAACCAGCGCAACGGTACTCGCCGATGACCCGTCCTTGAATGTGCGCTGGCAGGAATTAGGGGCAGCCGTCCAGTCTGACTATCCGGAATCTGAGGTACGCCAGCCGGTACGGGTGATTACTGACAGCCAGAACCGCTTGTTGCCGTCACAGCGTTTATTCGCGTTACCGGGAAAAGTGCTGCTGGCCAGAACACAAACTGATGAAGCACTATGGCCGGAACAGGTGCGGCAATTACTGGTGCCTGCTCAGCCGGACGGTCAGCTAGACTTAACAGCACTGATGAAAGCGCTGGCAGCGGAAGATATTAACCATATTTGGGTAGAGGCAGGTGCGAGTCTGGCCGGGGCCCTGCTCAATGCCGGGCTGGTGGACGAATTCATTCTTTATCAGGCACCCAAACTCATGGGCAGCCATGGTCGCAGCCTGATAGATCTGACACAATTCACGGCTATGTCTCAGGTACCGGATGTGACGCTGAGCGATGTGCGCATGGTTGGTGCCGATATTCGGATCCGTGGCACTATAGCTCACCCTGCGTAACAGAATACGTCTGTGTATGGCATCGACAGGTGCCGGGTAAGGAAAAATTAGAATGTTTACAGGTATTATTGAGGCCGTAGGTACGATTACGGCCATCACGCCAACCGGACAAGATGTGTCCGTGACTGTCGACAGCGGCAAGCTGGATTTAGCGGATGTCAAACTGGGCGACAGCATAGCGACCAATGGTGTGTGTCTGACCGTGGTGAAACTGACCGGCAAAGGCTATGTCGCCGATCTGTCACTGGAAACCCTGAACCGCACGGCCTTTACCGATTACAGCCCGGGTCAGCGGGTCAACCTGGAAAAAGCCATGTTGCCGACCACCCGTTTTGGCGGCCATATGGTTTCCGGCCACGTTGATAATGTCGGGGAGATCATTTCCCGCACTCAGACCGGGCGGGCGATTGAGTTTTGGATCAAAGCACCGGATACCCTGGCCCGCTACATTGCTGAGAAAGGATCGGTGGCGATTGACGGGATCAGCCTGACAGTGAATGCCGTCCGCGGGGCGGAATTCAAATTGACGATTGTGCCTCACACGGCATCGGAAACCACTATGGAACACTTTAAGCCAGGCCGTAAAGTGAATCTTGAAGTGGACGTGATTGCCCGTTACCTGGAGCGTTTGATGCTGGGAGAGAAAGCGGCTGAGTCTGAGCCATCGTCTGAACTCAGTATGGCGCTGCTGGCCCGTAGCGGGTTTCTGGGCTGATGATGCAGCCTGAGCAAGATTAAGTACTACGACAATCATTTGGGTAGAGGGAATACAACATGGCGTTGAGTAGCGCGAAGGACATCATTGAAGATATACGTCAGGGTAAGCTGGTTATCCTGATGGATGACGAAGACAGGGAAAATGAAGGCGATCTGATCATTGCCGCGGAAAAAATTACCCCTGAAGCGATCAACTTTATGGCGACTCACGGTCGCGGCCTGATCTGTCTGACACTGACGCAGGCCCGCTGTCAGCAGCTGAAACTGCCACTGATGGTGCAGGATAACGCAGAACAGTTCAGCACCAATTTCACCGTATCGATAGAAGCTGCCAGCGGCGTGACCACAGGGATCTCCGCAGCGGATCGTGCCCGTACTGTGCAGGCTGCGGTGGCCCAGAATGCGTCTCCTGCCGATATTGTCATGCCTGGTCATATTTTCCCTCTGATGGCGCAGGAAGGCGGGGTGCTTGCCCGCGCAGGCCATACTGAAGCGGGTTGTGACATCGCCCGTCTGGCAGGTCTTGAGCCATCCAGTGTGATTGTTGAGATCCTCAACCCGGATGGCACCATGGCACGACGCCCGGATCTGGAAGTGTTCGCCGCCGAGCACGGCCTAAAGCTGGGGACGATCGCCGATTTAATCGAATACCGTAACAATAACGAAACCACGATTGAGCGTGTGGCCGAATGCAGTCTGCCAACGGAGTTTGGCGATTTCGATCTGATCACCTATCGCGATACTATCGACAACCAAATTCACCATGCCTTGCGTAAAGGGGACGTAAATCCATCGAATCCGACGCTGGTTCGCGTTCACCTGCAGGACACCTTCAAAGATATTCTGCATTCCGGGGCGTCGCAGTGGACTTTGCCGATGGCCATGCAGCGTATCGCT
Organism: Photobacterium sp. WH77; assembly: GCF_022014395.1. NCBI lineage: Bacteria > Pseudomonadati > Pseudomonadota > Gammaproteobacteria > Vibrionales > Vibrionaceae > Photobacterium > Photobacterium sp. WH77. The sequence continues at coordinate 494,960 of NZ_JAKLTE010000001.1, forward strand.
GAGGAAGGCGGGGTGATGGTGATTCTCAATCGCCATGAAACCCAGGAAGGCATTATCACCAAAGTGAAGAATCTGGCAGCCCAGGCCGATGGTCAGCCTGGTGTGAAACTGAATCCGAAGAACCCGTCACGTCAGGTGGGTGTCGGCTCGCAGATCCTGGCGGATTTAGGTGTTGGCAAAATGCGTCTGCTGTCGTCCAGCAATCAGCGCTATCACTCACTGTCCGGTTTCGGACTGGAAGTGGTGGAATATATTTGCGATTAAGGTTTGTTGACCCTAACGCACTGTTTTTATTAATCCCTAATCCGGAATAGAGATCGCATAACGCTGCCGGGAGTGCCTTGACAGTGAAGTCAATTGGTATCATGTATAAATTGTGATAGACTCCCGCGGTTTCTCAATCCGGAAAGAAAAGACATAGTCACAGGAAGGCCCATGAAGGTAATCGAAGGCGCCATTGCGGCACCCAACGCAAAAATTGCTATTGTTATCAGTCGCTTCAACAGTTTCATCAATGACAGCCTGCTGGCGGGTGCGCTGGACGCACTCAAACGTCAGGGACAGGTAAGCGACGACAACATTACCGTTGTTCGTTGTCCTGGTGCTTATGAGCTGCCTCTGGTCGCCCAGCAAGTTGCTAAAAGCGATCGCTACGATGCTATCGTGGCACTGGGCTCTGTGATCCGTGGCGGTACTCCGCATTTCGAGTATGTTGCCGGTGAATGTAATAAAGGTCTGGCTCAGGTGGCTCTGGAGTACAACACTCCGGTTTCATTTGGTGTTCTGACTGTAGACACAATTGAACAAGCCATCGAGCGTGCCGGTACCAAGGCTGGTAATAAAGGGGCAGAGGCTGCACTCAGCGCGCTTGAGATGGTAAATGTCCTGTCCCAAATTGAATCCTAATGGGGGTTAGAGTGAAACCAGCCGCACGTCGTAACGCACGACACTTTGCCGTCCAGGCCATTTATTCCTGGCAAATCACCAAAGAAAATGCTGCCGATATCGAGCTGCATTTTCTGTCTGGCGAACAGTTTGAAGAAGAAGCTCATCGGGCTGATGCTCCTGTACTGGCAGCACCGCACACTGATGTTGAGTACTTCCGTGACTTGTTCACCGGAGTGGTGCTGAACTATCAGGAACTGGACAGCAAGATGCGTCCCTATCTGTCACGTCCTTTGCAGGATCTGGACCAGATGGAACTGGCGCTACTGCGTCTGGCCTTGTACGAAATCATGAAGCGTGAAGACGTACCGTACAAAGTTGTGATTAATGAAGCGATTGAGCTGGCGAAAATCTTCGGTGCCGAAGACAGCCATAAATTCGTAAACGGTGTGCTGGATAAGCTGGCCCCGGTTTTACGTAAAAAAGCATAATCGCTTCGATGCGAACTGAGGCCAGCTCTGCTGGCCTTTTTTCTGAGTTTCAGCAACCGACTTGACCTCTTATGGCTAGTAATGAATTTGATTTGATAGCCCGTTATTTTGCCCGCCAGCCGGTCCAGCGCCGGGATGTGGTGCTGGCCATCGGTGACGACTGCGCCTTGCTTGAGGCACCTGCAGGTAGCCACCTTGCGGTCAGTACCGACTCACTGGTTTGCGGTAACCATTTCCTGCCCGGTATGGATCCCGCGCTGCTGGCTAAAAAAGCCCTGGCTGCGAACTTAAGTGATTTAGCGGCCATGGGTGCCACGCCTGCCTGGGTATCTCTGGCGCTGACTCTGCCGGAAGCCGACGAAGCCTGGTTAGCCCGGTTCTGTGAAGGCTTTTTTGAGATGGCCGATTACTATCAGGTACAGCTGATTGGCGGGGATACCACCAAAGGCCCGCTGAGCCTGACACTGACCATTCAGGGATTTGTGCCTCACGGGCAAGCGCTGACGCGGCACGGGGCAGGTTCCGGGGACTGGATTTATGTCACTGGCTGTCTTGGCGACAGTGCGGCAGGGCTGGCGGTGTTGCTGGAGCAGGCAAAGCATATTGATGCTGCATTAGCTGAACATCTTCTTAATCGCCACTATCAACCTCAGCCGCGGGTGCTGGCCGGTCAGGCATTACGGGGCATTGCCTCTTCGGCACTGGATATATCCGATGGTCTGATTGCTGATCTGGGCCATATCCTTAACCGCTCTCAGGTAGGGGCGGTGATAGATGTCGATAACCTGCCATTGTCATCCGAGCTGGTGGCATTTTGTGGCGGCGACCGGGATGCGGCCATCAAGATGGCGCTGACAAGCGGCGAGGAGTACGAGCTGTGCTTCACCGTGCCAGCCCATAACCGTGGTACCTTGGATGTTGCTCTGTCTCATGCCGGGGTGAAAGCAACCTGTATTGGCCAGATCCGGCCCGGCAGCAATGTTGTACTTGAGCGAAACGGGCTGCAATTGGACTGGCAGCTGCGTGGATACGATCATTTTTCGGGGTAAGTAGTGCGAGATCCCAAACTTTATATCAAATTAACTAATCCCTGGCATTTTCTGGCCACGGGATTTGGCAGCGGTTTGTCTCCTGTGATTCCGGGAACTGTCGGTACACTGGCATCTGTCCCGCTCTATTACTTGCTGGCTCAGTTACCTTATGCGGCTTATATCGGCATTACGCTGGCAGCGGCAGTGATTGGGGTGCTGATTTGTCGTAATACCGCCCAGGATATGGGCGTGCATGACCATGGCAGCATAGTGTGGGATGAGTTTGTCGGCTTCTGGATCACCATGGCTGTTGCCCCGCCTATGAGTCTGCCCTGGGTCGTCAGCGGTTTTATCTTATTTCGCTTTTTCGACATGGTAAAACCCTGGCCGATCAGCTGGCTGGATAAAAATGTCCACGGCGGGCTGGGTATCATGATAGATGACATTCTCGCTGGTTTTATGGCTATGATCACCCTGTGGGGCGTGGGCCACTGGATGGGCTGGTAGCCGCGAATCACAGCAGGTAAAACCCTCAAACCGTGCAAGCTGCACGGTTTTTTTTGTCCAATTTTTAACCCAACTTCACAGCACGATTCACACTATCCTTAAGCTGAACCAGGGAGAGGATCCTGGGAGAATAAGATGCAGAGAGTGAATCTGATCCTTGTCGTTCTACTGTTGCTGGCCGGTGTTGCCCGGGCGCAGGTGTATCCGTCGACAGGCAGTGCCTGGCTGACACCGGGAGGGTGGGAAGAGCCGCTGTCTACCTCACGGTTTGATTCTGCCGAAGCGGTGACGCGCTGGGAGTTCCGCCATGCCGATTTGGTGCTGGGTAACTGGCAATCGGCCGCGCTGAATGAAGCTGGTACAGTACTGCTACCTTTTCACGCTCAAAACCTGTCTTGTGAGCCCGATGAGCAACAGCGCTGGCTGGCGCAGCAGGCCGGCGCAAATGGCCGGGATCCGGAAAGTGCATTCCTGCATTTTGCGCAAGATACCCGGCTGTCACTCAGCGCTACAAACCTGCAATTAGACCGCCTGCTGGAAACCAAACCCTGGCTGAGCAGGACCGCGGATACCCTGACCATTCCGGGCTGGGATCCGGTGAACGACACAGACAGTAACGGACAACTGAGCGACGCGGAATATCAGCAGCGGCTGAACCCCTTGGCCAGCGCTCGGTTTGCGTATCAGGCCCGGGTATTGCTGACCGGCCGGCTGCAAGGCGGCATCTGCACCTTTCGGACTAACCTCTCTGATTCTGCCGTTCGAACCCAACTGATCAACTGGTATCGCTACCACTGGCGGCAGGTGGCAGCAGACGGCGGTTATACCTCTCGTCTGAGACCTTTGCTCGGGCCTGATATTCTGCCGGTAGTGAGTGGTGGTCAGATCCTGGAGTTGTCATTACAGGCCGGTACCCCGGAAGCAGAAGAGCGGTATTTGGCACAATTGGTTGAGTTTTTAGGTCAGTTAAAGCAACAGCTCGATCCTGCCCTTCTGGGCGTTTCAACTTCCGGACTGGCGTTATGGCCCGATGAGACGGTTTCCGCGCCATTGCGCTCCCAGGTTGATTTTTGGGTTCGCCCTCGCTTTCTAACACCGGCAATGGGGCTGGCCCGTATTCAGCAAAGCTGGCAACATTTTGCGCTGAGTACCGAAGGAGCCAACAGTGTGCTGATGGTGTCGATGCGTGATGGCCACAGCTATCTCCATCCGGGAGATGAAAGGGCCTGGCATCAGGATGTCGAAACCGGGCTTGCACTCTATTACCTGTTTAATTTGCCGGGCCAGACTTACTATCACAACTGGAGCGGCAGCCTGAGCGTTGACAGTACCAATACCAGTATGCGGGACTGGTACCGGCCAGGGCTGCCTAAAAACTGGGTCTATCAGCCGACTGCCATGCTCAGGGTGGATCTCGGCGAGCCGGTATCCGCACCCAAAGGGTATAAGCCTGTCTGGTGGCAGGCTGAGCCGCTCAGTGGTGACAGTCGCGATTCTGTGCTGGGCAGCTACAAGGTCGCGTCTGTTCACTGGTTCTGGCTGTACCGCACTGGCTGGTTTGGCAAACAGCCCTCAGAGGGGGTGATTGCCCGTCGCTATGAGCATGGGCTGGTGCTTTACCGGGCGGTTCAGCAAGCGGGTCAGAGTCGCTTTCTGGAAGCGAAACCGATGCGCATCTCCCTGCCGGGTACCTATATCCGGATCTTTTACGACGGTACCACCAGCGAGCCGATGAATTACATTGAGCTCGGAGGCTATGAAGGGGCGGTATTACAAAAAGCAGGGCCAGAGCAATAAACAAGAGCAATAAAAAAGGCGGGATGAGCCGCCTTTTGCAGGTCTTATCGAAAACTGGGTATCGGGATCAGCCCAGCAGCAGACTGTCATCGGCCAGCTCTTCGCCACGCACTTTACTGAACATGTCGAGCAAGTGCTTCACGTCCATATCAGCGCGTTCCTGTCCTGCCACATCCAGCACTATATTGCCCTGGTGCAGCATCACGGTACGATCGCCGTATGCCAGCGCATCTTTCATTGAGTGGGTGACCATCAGGACGGTCAGGTCGAATTCTTCGACTACCCGTTTGGTCAGCTCCAGCACGAAAGCGGCCATACGCGGATCGAGCGCGGCGGTATGCTCGTCCAGCAGCAAGAGTTTACTGTCTGCCAGTGTGGCCATGACCAGACTGACAGCCTGACGCTGGCCGCCGGACAGCAGGCCAATGCTGTCGCTCAGCCTATCTTCCAGTCCCAGCCCCAGAATGCTGATGCGTTCCTGAAACAGCTTACGGCGCTCGGAAGATAATGCCAGCTTCCAGGTACGGCGGCTGCCACGCTGGACAGCTAGCGCCATGTTCTCTTCAATCGTGAGTGAAGCACAGGTGCCGGCCAGTGGATCCTGAAACACCCGGGCAGCATATTGCGCCCGCTCGTGCACGGCTTTGCTGGTCACGTCGACACCATTAATGACCACCTTGCCGTCTGACATAGGCGTTTCACCGCTGACAGCACCGAGCAGGGTCGATTTACCGGCACCGTTTGAGCCGATAACAGTGACAAACTGGCGTTCCGGCACTGTCAGGTTAACCCCGCGCAGGGCCTGATTTTCCAGAATGGTGCCTTCATTGAAGGTAACGCGGATATTACTGAGTTCAATCATAGTGTTACTACCTTCTTTTCCGGCTTACGCGAGCTTCTTTGCTGCGACGGTTTGCTTCTTTTTTCGCTGAAAATTGCGTTTCATCTTAGGCGCAATCAGAGCAAGGGCGACCAGTACTGCAGTGATCAGATTCAGATCCGAAGCCTGCAGGCCAAACATGCCACTGCTCAGGGCAAACGCAACGGCCAGCCGGTAGAGCACTGAGCCTAGAATCACAGCGATAACGGCCACCCAGATCTTGCGGCCCGGAATCAGTGTCTGACCCAGAATAACCGCTGCCAGACCCACCACTATCGTACCCACACCCGAGGTGACATCGGCAAAGTTATTGGTTTGCGCGAACAGAGCGCCGGAGAAGCCGACAAAGGCATTCGACAGCGCCAGGCCAAAATAGGTATACAGCGCCGTACTGCCGCCTTGTGCGCTCACCATACGGCTGTTTACGCCGGTAGCGCGCAGTCCGAGGCCGAAGTCACTGGCCAGCAACCGGGTAACGAACCAGCCGCTGAATATGACCAGAGCCAGCACCACAGCCAGGCGTACCAGTCCCGCATCCAGGCCGCTTTCGAAGGCAAAGTTTTCGAATGGGGTCAGGATAGTATCGTCACCCAGCAGGGCCAGATTTGGTCGACCCATAATGCGGATATTGATAGAGAAAGCAGCAATCATGGTCAGAATACTGGCCAGTAAGTGCAAGATACCGCAACGTACTGCCAGAAAGGCTGTTACCAGGCCACACATACCGCCGGCTAGAATTGCCAGCATTGTTGCCATCCACGGATTCACACCAGCCACTATGGCTGTTGCCGCAACGGCTGCGCCCATTGGAAAACTGCCGTCGACAGACAGATCAGGAAAGTCCAGTACCCGAAATGTCAGGTAAACCCCCAGAGCAACCAAGCCGTAAACCAAGCCGATTTCTAAGGTACCGATCAAAGCAAAGAAAGACATATACAACTCCTTATTCCTTGCTGGCACCGGCTGGAACGCCGGTGCCCGATAGAGAGGTAAGGTTACTTGGCGATAGAGGTCGCGCGGTCAACCAGAGCCTGAGGGAAGGTAATGTTCAGTTTGGTGGCAGCTTTCTGGTTCAGAGCCAGATCTGAACCCACAGCAACTTTTACCGGCAGTTCAGAGACTTTCTTGCCTTTGAGCAGCGCATCCACATAGTCTGCGGTCTGAACACCCACCTGATAATAGTCGAAGCCCAGCGCCGCCAGTGCACCACTTTCAATGTAGGTAGTAGAGGCGCCGATAACTGGAATGCCTGCCTGATTGCCGGCATTGACTAAGCCTTCAACGGCACTGGCCACAGTGTTATCTGTTGGTGCGTAGAGCGCGTCAGCTTTTGAGGCAACGATTTGCGCTGCTGACTGCACATCAGCACTTTTCAGGGCTGTTCCTTCTACCACTTCCATGCCTTGTTCTTTGGCGGCTTTGCGCAGTAAATCAACCAGTGCGACGGCATTGGCTTCGCCCGGGTTGTAAACGACACCAATGCGTTTGGCATCTGGCAGAATTTCTTTCACCAGTGCGACGTGTTGTGCGACAGGGGATAAATCAGACAGACCGGTGACGTTGCGCTCGGGTTGATCAATATTACGCACCAGTTTGGCGCCAACAGGATCGGTGACTGCAGTAAAAACGACGGGAATAGAACGGGTGGCTGCAGCCAGTGCCTGTGCTGTTGGTGTTGCAATACCCACCAGGACATCCGGTTGCTCCCCGACAAACTGTTTGGCGATTTGCACCGCAATCGCAGGGTTACCCTGAGCGGTCTGATAGGAGAATTCCAGATTCTTGCCTTCTTCGTAGCCTTTCGCTTTCAGGCCATCAAGCAGGCCCAGACGAGTGGCGTCCAGCGCCGGGTGTTCAACGATCTGAGACACAGCCACTTTGGCCATTTCGGCTAAGGTTGGTGTCGCCGTTAGGGCTAACGCCGCAGCGATGCAGGCTGCCGAAAGCAATTTGTTTCCCTTCATAGTATGCAATCCTTGTACTGGTGTGATGACAAAGATGGGCCGGCGAGCTGTGCCATCAGAAACACCCATCATTGGCATAATGTTTTAGCGCAATGAGAAAAGAAAGAACATCCAAAAATTAACAACACTGTAACATTGAGCGGGGCTAAGTAACTGCTAAATACTCTATATGTGGGGGATTATATTGTGTTTTAGATGATTTTCAGGTTGAAAAATATACAATGCCAGTGAAAATCAGAGTCATGTTTTTTATTGGTATTTTTGTGAGCATGATGAGCTATGACTCAGCAGGAGCGAATTCGGCTGCACGGCTGGATGAATTATGAACAATTCTCTGGTGTGGTGAGACTCTGAGCAAAGCAAGGGGAAGTTCGAGGAAGGCAGTCTGTACAGACTGCCATGACAGGAAAAAGATGTTATTCAGCAATACATTGAAGTGTATTGTTGCGCTTGCCGATATGGGCAAAAGCCGCTTTCATATTGGCTTCCTGAATATAACGGGGCGGCAGAGGCATGACTTCAACCTGAAAATCCGGTGCATCTGCAGCGATAGGGCTGTCGGCGGTGACCGGGGTGACCATCACCACTTTCAATGCCGGATTGCGCGACAAAATACGCGATGCCGTGCCGAGTCCTTCTGCGGTGTGAAAGCGCCCGGCGACGTGCATTATCTGGTGGTCTGGGTGGGCTTGCAGGTAGTTGACCATGCTTTCAGCCATGGTGTCGTCCCAACTGGTCTGAGCAGCAAATTGTCGTTCAGACTGGGCAGGATCACCATGATGCATAGACTCAGTGAATTTTTCTTTGTATTTGTCATTTCTCAGTGTAAGTGACTGGGCCACCCACTTACGCTCAGTAACTGGAAGTCGATTCAGGTATTCAGCCCCGTAACGGCCGACACAGCGGACGATGGATTTCGGCGCATTGGCGGCGATCACATCAAGCTGATGCTGGCGAGCAAAGTCGACCAGGGGACGGTAATCGGATTCGTAATTCGGCCAGGCATTGCCCTGCTTGATCAGTACCTGCTCACCGATTTCGCCGTGAAGGAACTGGTCAACGACCTGCTGTTTGTCGCGGGTAAACTGCTCCATGGACAAAGCCAGTCTGGGGCTATTGGCATACAGTGCCGCCAGCAGCCGGGCTTGCAGCAGGTGAGTGCCCGGATGGCTGTGCCATTCACCCACCAGTACGATATCCGCATCGGACAGCACATTCGCCAGGGCTTGTTCTGTCAGTTCGGCCCCGGAAGGAGATCGAATGGTGTAATCGTACAGAGTTGGAGGAGTCGCAGCCGTTGTCGTGCTGGATGTTGGCTGTGTGGCACAGCCACTCAGCAGGGCGGCTAATAGCATTGCGTAGCCAGTCTTCATGTATACCATCCTTTGTCTGAAGCATACTTACCGAGCTTATATTAAGAATCAGTATGATAGCCTCAGGGGGTTATGTCATGGGCCGTATGATATTGAAGACTGACGACAGACTCAATAGAAATGAGAATTAGTTGCAATTATCCTGTTCGGAATCATCCACTGTTGCGGATTTTTGGTAAACGCGCAGGGTGAAATCTGCCTCGCAGCTGAATGCGTGTTGCTGCGCCAGGTGCTGCCAGACAGCGTCACTGGTTTTCCACGCAAACGGTGTCATCTGCATCAGTGCCGTTGCTTCACTGCCATTTAAGCTCATGGTGTAATGCAGCCGTTCTTCCTGCACCAAGGACATACCCGGCAGAACTTCAGGCTGAGTATCATGCAGCCTGACGTCGTCATAAATGAGTGCTTTCAATTGATACAAGTGCCGCGGAGCGGGTGTCACTGTTAATAAAATCGCACCGGGTTTCAGCGTGCGGACAATTTCTTCCGCCTTGCATGGCGCATAAATGCGCACCATGGCATCCAGACTCTGATCGGCGAACGGCAGTCTGTGACTGGATGCCACGCAGAAGTGGCAATCCGGATAGCGTTTGGCGGCATAACGTACGGCCACTTTGGAAATGTCCAGGCCGTGCACTTCCAGGCTCGGGTGGCTGGCGCTCAGAGCTGTAAAGGAGGAGGTGTAATAGCCTTCACCACACCCGATATCCAGCATTTTCTTGCTGTTCTCCGGCAGATGCACAGTCAGAAGTTTAACAATGTTTTCTCTCATTAACCGGTAGTGATTTGCCTCAAGAAACTGTCTTCTTGCCTGCATCATCTCTTTGTTATCACCGGGATTTTTTGAGCTTTTATGATGAACAGGCATTAAGTTGACATATCCTTCCTTAGCCTGATCAAACTGATGATTATTTTGGCAACGCCATTGATGTTGCTGATGATGAAGAGGCTGATGGCATAAGGGACATTGATAGGACATAAGAAAGCACCAACGCTGAAAACAAAGGATTGTAACCTGTTTGGGTATGGCATAGAAGCGCAGGGAAAGATCCGGCGGCCTGAGTAATAAGCCCAATAGCCTGAGACAAAAGGTGATCTTTCTCGCAGAAAAATATCCTAATTAATCAATAACCCATATACCTAGTTTTATTAAGGGCTTATTCAGGGAGAAAAGATAATCTGGTCGCGCATAAAGTGAACCTCTGCTCTATGCTTGGATTGGGTTATGCATTTTTATGATGCCGGCAACAGGCTTTGGTTGCCTTTTCCCTGTGTCTGGCTCAGCAACCTAACCTGTTTTTTGCGCTTAGAGTGCCATCAGCGTTGTGGTCACTCAGAACACATACTCAAGGAAACCAAAATGAAAAAAACACTAGCAGCGGCAATTATCTCCAGCGTGTTTGCCAGTGGCGCAAGCTACGCGGCGAATATCTATCAAGGCGAAGATGGTAGTGAAGTGAATCTTTACGGCCGTCTTGGCTACAACATTACAGACAAAGCCACCGATGATGGCGACACCAACGGTGAATTTGATGCGCGTCTTGGCCTGGGTGGTTCTCAGCCAATCAATGATCAGTTTTCTGTGATTGGCTGGGCTGAATACCAGGTTAATGCGGCAGAAGCCGAAAACTCTGGTGGTGACAGCCTGTCACCTCGTTATGTCTGGGCCGGTATCGACGGTAAAGAAATGGGTAAAGTGACGGGTGGCCGTGTGGCTTCTGGTCTTATCATGTTTACCGACATCGTTGATGTGTTTGCTTTGTCTGATATCGCCGCAGCCCGTCAGGCAGAGGTGGTCGATGGTACCGCTGTCCAGGTTTTCCGTCAGGATGCGACGCTGCAATACCAAAACAGTATCAATGGCTTAGATTTCTCTCTTGGCTATATTTTTGGTAACAATGATAAAAACGCGTTCGGTAATTCACTGGATAACGGTATGAACGCCGCGCTGCGCTATACGCTGGATCTGGGGCAGGGCGGACGCCTGGCGCCTGTGCTGGCGTATCAGTACAGCGAAGACAAAGACGGTAATGAGTATAACTTCTGGGGTGTGGGTGCCACCTACAGCATCAATGCATTCACTTTAGGTGCAGAGTACTCTGAAGACGAAGTTGATGCCGGCGGCCCAAGCAAGAGTAAAGATGAAGTGTGGGAAGTGGTTGCCATCTATGATCTGAACACCGACTGGACATTGCGTGCTGGTTACCGCAACCTGGAAAACACAGACGGTGACGAGTTGGAGCTGAAAGACACTACGCTGGAAGCTCAGTATCACCTGACCAGCCGTTCTTCTCTGTTCACCAGCTATGTATTCCGTGACGGTACAAATGGTGTTTCAGGCGGTTTCGGCGGTGATGCCGACGAAGACTTCTACCAACTGGGTATTCGTTACGAGTTCTAAGCCGCTCGCAACAAAGACAATAAAAAGGCCGGATCTGCTCCGGCCTTTGTTGTCTCTGCGCTGAGGTGATTTATCCTGCCTTGTAATCGGCTTTATCCAGATTGTGCTTTTTCATTCTCAGATAGAGCTTTTTACGTGGGATCTGCAGGTAAGTTGAAACCTCATTAATTCTGCCGCCGAAAAGGTACAGGGCATCTTCAATCACCTGTTTTTCATAGTCATCAATCAGATCATCCAGCGGGCTGCTCATTTGATCCAGCGACTTGGTCCGTTCTTGTCCGGTGAGTTTGACGATACCGATAGCGTAGAGCTCTGCCACGTTACGTAATTCCAGAACGTTACCTTCCCAGGTGTGCCGGTTCAGCGTATTGATATAGGCTTTATCCACCACAGGGACGGGTTTGTTCAGTTTCTGGCAGCTGGCCTCCAGAAAGTATCGGAACAGCAGTGTAATATCGCTTGCCCTTTGCCTTAGTGGCGGTATGACAAACCGCGCCTGGCTGAGAAAGTAAAACAGCTCAGGCACTAAGGTTTCTTTTTCGACCGCTTGTTCCGCCGTCCCTTCAACAAGCGCCAATACACGTACTTCTCTTTTCGCCAGGCGCTCTTGTTCAAGGAGAAAGCGGCATAACCAGTGCTGTGCGTCGGTCGGCATAGCCGGCAGGTTACTGATGCAAAGACTGCCCTCGCGGGCATTGAGCATTGCCCGTTGCAAATCAGAGGTGCGCTGCACTTTATTGCCGCACAATTTAATAAACGGGCCTTTACCCATTTTTGTGTGGGCATGAAGCAAGCGGGCCAGGGTGTGGCGTCCCGTTCCGGCTTCTCCTTCAATCAGGGCATCTTTGTCATTGTTTTCCGCAGCTGCAATCTGATGGCGGAGCTTGACTATCAGCGGGCTGTCACCCAGCAGCACGTCGCTGGCTGTTTGCCTGAGCCTTTTACGGTGTTCAATCAGCTGCTTTCGCTTCGGCAGATGCTTGTCCAGCAGTGTGATCAGCTCAGCGGGCTGTAATGGCTTTTGCAGAAAGTCGGCCGCCCCGTTTTGCAAGGCGTCTACTGCCATAGGAATGTCGCCATGGCCGGTGATTAGTATCACAGGCAGGGTGCTATCCAGTGATTTAATGCGATGCAGCACCTCTTTCCCGTTCATACCTGGCATATACATATCGGTAATCACTACGCCGGGCCATTCTTTATGAAGCAAGGTCAGAGCCTGCAACGGATCTGTGGCTGTCCGGGTCTGATAACCAGCTACTTCCAGCAGGTGCTGGTAAGCATCGGCAACATCCTGATCGTCATCAATGATCAGTACTTCAATGTTATCGCTAATCGTCATATTTATTTAACTCCAAAACAACCATTGCGCCTCCTTGTAAGGTGGAAGCAAGGAAAATATCGCCGTTCAAGCGGTTCATGATGGAACGGCAAATGTTCAGTCCCAGTCCCAGGCCCACATCTTTAGTGGTGGTAAAGGGGGTGAACAGTTTTTCAATAATGTCTCTCGCAAAACCCGGGCCTGTATCACAAATGGCTAAACTGAATGTCTGGCGTTCAGCAGAGTGATTAAGCAGTTCTACGTAAATGTCTCTGGTATCGCAGCCAGCCACCGCATCACAGCTATTGATGAACAGGTTAACCAGCACCTGTTCCAGCTGAACGGGATCGGCGATGACCTGAAACGGGCTGTTTATTCCGCTGATCAGACTGGTCTGCTGAACTTTCAGCCTGCTTTCTATCAGTTGCTGGGCGTGATTGATCGACTCTTGAATATCAACAGCCTGAAGCATTCTGTTGGCTGATTGTTTTTTCGCGAAGTTGCGCAGGCTGGCAATGATACGGGCCATGCGTTCAGTCAGGCTGTCCATCTTGTCCAGGCTGGCTGCAAGCTGAGTGAGGTTGTTCTTATCTACGGCCATTCGCGTGGCAAAGATATGGGTTGTCATGGCCGACAGCGGCTGGTTCAGCTCGTGCGCCAGCGAGGTCATGGTCTGCCCGACCACGGCCATTTTTGCTGCTTGGATCAGTTCATCCTGTGTGGCCCGTAAATCTTCCTCAATACGCTTTCTGTCTTCGATTTCGGCTTTCAGCTGTCGGTTTCGCTTGGTCAGTGACTCGGTTTTTTCCTGCACCATGTTTTCCAGCCAGCGGGCCGCGCTTTCCTGTTCGGTAATGTCTGTCACAGTGATGATGACTTTGGCTTCCCGCCCCTGTTTGAACAGGCGAAAGTCCAGACGAAGATAGCGCGGTTCGCTGGAATGTGTCTGTTTGATGGTGAGGTTGCAGGCGCCATTGGACTGCAAAGGGCTGCTGGGCAGAAACAGCCGTTTCAGACGGGGTTCCATGACGCGGTTAAACAGCGCCCAGATGGTCTGATTGGCGGGGATAGCTTCGGCATCAAACAGCGATAGCGCACTGGGGTTGACCGATTCTACGATGCCGGATAAATCACAGGTGATGATACTGGCCTGAGTGTTATTGATCAGGTTCAGTGCATTGGCTCGCTGCATTTCCAGCATTTGCTGGCGGAATTGACGCAGACTGTCACCCAGCAGGCCAATTTCATCATCACCATCAACCTGAATTTTTGCATTGAGATCGCCGTGCGCCACGGCATACAGATCCTGGCTGAGTTGATTCAAACGCGCGACAATCCCGCGGCTGACCAGATAGACAGACAGAAAGACGGACAGCGTAATGGCCAGCAGTACCACGCCAAGCAGAATGTAGCTGCTGATGATGACAGACCGACGGGTGTGATCGTTGAGAGTGAGCAGAGAGGAATCTGCCTGGTCAACCATAGTCTGGATCAGATCCTCCTGATAAATCAGACGGTTGTTGATGCGCTTTTTATAACTTCGGATTGTTTTTTCCAGTGCAGACAACACGCTCAGTTGCATTGCCACCGGGCCATTGGGCTCAACCTGGCTGATCATCTCGTTGAGCTGTTGCCGGAACGCCAGCGTCGATGGGTAGTGGCTGAGGGAATCACTCATGGTTTTCAGTTGCTGGGTTTTAAAGCCAATGTAGTGAAAAGCGTTGGCGATGTCCCGGTTATCGTCCCGATGAAACATTTCCTGCACCAGCTGGTACAGCTCACTCTCTTTTACTGTGATGGACTGAATGAGAGAAAATTCATTGACCGTTTCCCGTATGGTGTCACTGTCCAGGTGATGGGGTGTGGTACGCGTTAATTGCCATTCCACTTCCTGGCGAATGGGAGCAAGCTCATCCACCACTTTTTGGTGCAACCAGCTGATCCGGCTTTCCGATTGCGCCAACGCCAGCAGCAAGGTCGACCGCTTGCTCAGCAAATTGCTGTATGTCTCTATGTCTTTGAGCAAGCTGACGTGTTCAATTTTCAGCGCCGGATAGGAAGACAGGCTGGCTGTATTCGCAATGGAATGGGTGATCCTTTCAGCTTCGAGCTGAATTTGTTGTTTCAGCTCAGCATGTCGGGCCGGGTCCTGATTGCCCCCGATATTATGCAGTCTGTCTTTCAGCGCCGCTGTGCTGCGTTCCAGGTGATAGCTGGATCTGAGCGTTGGCAGGTTTTTACTGACAATGGCATCTATCTGATCATCGAGGTTTTCCCAGGTAATCAGCGCGATGAGGCTGACGCCTATACTCAGGAATGCCATCAGGCTGATGGCGCTAATCAGGCGATTTCCGATCGTTTTGCGCTTTAGCATCACAGCTCCTGCTTGTACGACATGAGTATGTCTTGGGATAAACGGATGGATTGCTGTAATTGCTGGCTCATTTGTTCTTGCCAGAGCCCGACGGTACGGGCAGATGCCGGGTGACGCACAGGGTCTTGCAGCGACAAAAAATCCTCAGTCGCGGCTTGCTCGGCGCTGATCACCGTGGTTGAAGCCAGCGCAACGGATCGTTCCAGTTGCTCGGTTTGCTGAGGAGTCAGGCCCGGCAGTAACTGGATTTTATGGATCAGCTGCCAGGCATAGTTCAGCAGGGGCTGCTGTTGGCTGATACTGATATCAAAGAGTTGCTGTACAGCTACCGCCCGCTCTTCCATTAACCCGGTATCGACAGTGAAAGTCGCTGTGTCTATGGTTGGTATCTTCGTTCGGCGATGCTTGTAATTGGGGGACTGCTCGATGCGCGCCTGCGAAGAGGCAGACAGCATAAATCGCACGAACTCAATACCCAGCTGATCGGATTGTTTTCTGTTCAGTGCGGCGATATAGCTCGGCAGGACAATACTGTTGGGTTGATATTGAAAATGAATAAACGGGAAATGATCTTGCTGCTCTTTGGCATAACTGTCGATAACCAAACCGATGCCAGATTGCCCGCTGGCGACGAGATCGGTGGCGCGCTGGCTGTTGGCTGAAATGGCATTCAGGTTGCCTCCCAGCTGTAAAAGCAAGCGCCAGCCTTGATCCCAGCTATAACGCTGCAGCAGGCTTTCCACCATCAGGTGCGTGGTCGCAGAACGGGAGGGACTGCTCATGACCAGGTGGCTGTGGTAGACAGGGGCAATAAGGGACTCCCAGCGCGACGGAACTGGCAGTGCATTCCTGTCGATATAACGCTGGTTCCATATGATGCCGCAGCCTGAGTACCCCAGAACGGCAATGTAGTCTGAATCGAGCTGGCTGTGCTCATCGGTCAGTTCGGCAACAGGCACCAGAGAATGGCTGTCGGCCAGTGGCTGAAACAGACGACGGGAAGAGGAAAGCACCACATTCACGCCATGATCCGGCAGCGCCAGCAACGCCAGTCCTTCACTTTCCCGGCGTTGCAGAATAGTGACATCCAAACCAGCATGCTGTTGTTCAAAAATCTCAATGCTGCTGCTCAGCAGGGCAGGGTTGAAGGTGGTCAGAATCACCAGCTGCTTTTTTTCACTGGCATGCAGGGGGGAGATCGCCAGTAATGCTAAGATCAGAAGCCGGTATAACATGACAAAGAATCCTTCCTTACGTAGCCTGATTCATTCCTTATTTCCCACCTTTACTCGTCGTTTGCAGATGGCAGACAGAAGAGATATTCGTTACGCGCTTATATACAAGTAAGGGGCCGTAGGGAACAGTAAAAAGTCGATTATCATGGCTGAAGTTATGGTCGGCTAGCTCTTTAGTGCTTTCCATGCCATAAAATGTGCCAATCGTGACCCAATCATTACTCACTTTGCGATAGCCCGCGCAAATCTATCAGAACAGCAGATTTCGCCAATGGGGAAATTGTAAAAAAGATATGCCAGTAATACGGCGTCTTGCTGTTGTCTCAGAAGGATACAGGGATAGTTCAGGCGTGGAAGGCGGCCCGAATCAAATCAAGGCCGCGATGCGGGAGACATTGTTCGTCATCCGGGCTAATTTGTCAGGCACTCAGTATCTGCTGTATTTCGGTGGCGGAGAGATGATACTGGCGAGGGCACTGTTGCCACACGCCCAGCATGCGGCGATATTTACTCTGCATTGGCACATGGCTGTTAAAGCTGTGCTCTGAAGGCAGGAAATGCGGATAAAGATTTTCTACCATTGTCAGGAAACGAACATAATGCATTTGCTGGGGCTCACTGGCGGCATCAAAGCCCAGGAATGTCAGACGGCGAGTATCAATCCGGGTCTGCTCGGCTGCGTTTAACTGTTTGCAGGATTCTTGCATGGCATGGTGCATTTCCATCACTTGTAGGATTTCTTTACATTCATCTTCTGAGATCGCCCCGAAGTTTTTATCCAGCTCTCTGAGCTGCAGCCCGTATCCGTGCTCTACTATGGTTTGCAGACGCTGAAACTTGCCGGCATGTTCGGGATCGAGCTGCGCCATCAGTCGATATTGATTAGCCAAAATGAGACGTTGTGCATGTGTCATTTCCATAAGGGTATCCTGCAATGATTTTACTGGTTTCAGCATAGCAGCAAGTCGTCGAGCGGCTTTGATCTGAGCCGGGTTTGCGGCCGACATTACAGAAAAACCGACTGCTTTTGCGTTACACTGGCCAGAATGAAGTGTGATTCAACTGGGTGAATACAATGCAAGGATGCTGGCAATGACAATGCTTCCCTGGGCTGGCTGGGCCGTATGGCTGGCCGTGCTGTTCTTCTCTTATCCGCGAGAATTCTATCCCAAGTTCAAACACCAGAAAGACTATCAGCACCTGGTCTCAGGGACTGTGGTGATACTCTTTTTGTTGTGGAGCCTGAGGGCCGGACTGGTCGACGGGCTGAAAGTCCATTTTCTGGCCTTGACTGTACTAACCCTGACCCATGGCTGGCGAATCGCCATATGGATAGCCGCGGTGCCTGGTTTGCTGCTGGTGGCATTCGGTATTCAGGACTGGCAAGAGCTGGGGCTGGTGAATCTGACCAGCGTGGTGGTACCCGTACTGATCAGTTATTGGGTTTTCTTGCTGAGTTACCGTTACCTGAGCCGGCATCTTTTTATTTATATTTTTGTCGCGGCATTTTTTAACGGCGCCCTGTCGCAAGTGGTTCATATGCTGCTGACTGGAAGCTGGATCTGGCTTGAAGGAGAATACAGCTGGCAATATATCGTCGATAACTATTTATTGCTCATTCCCTTGCTGTTGTTTCCTGAAGCGCTGCTCAACGGTATGTCGACCACCTTGCTGGTGGTGTATAAACCTGAGTGGGTGAGAACCTTTTATGAACGGGATTATATTTACCAGCGGGATAAGTAATGCTGTTAATAAAACATAACAGTATGATTTTTATGTGATAATTTGTCATTCCCGCGCAGGCGGGAATCTATATCTCAGCCACGGCAAAATGGCCGGTACGGCCTGTTACCGGGAACTCAGCGCAATCAATACATCACATTGGGATGATATTGCGACAGGATGGCTTTTACCCTGTCCATCACAGCTTTTGACGGCGGTTTGACCCCTTCCAGCGGATAGTCATACCCCATGGCTTCCCATTTGTGCGCGCCTAGCTGATGGTAGGGGAGCAGTTCGATTTTTTCGATATTGTCCATATCCTTAATGAATTCTCCCAACTGATGGGCAGAGGTGTCGTTGTCGGTAAAACCGGGTACCACGACATGACGGATCCAGGTTTTCTGGCCTGTCTTGTGCAGATAACGGGCGAAGTCGAGAATGCGTTTATTGGGTACGCCCACCAAATCATGGTGAATCTCATCGTCGATTTGTTTGAGATCCAGCATCACAAGATCCGTCGCATCCAGCAGCTCATCAATCACAGGGGTATGCTTACGGACATAACCGTTGGTATCCAGACAGGTATGGATGTTCTCGGCTTTGGCCGCCCGGAAAAAGTCGCGAATGAATTCTGGTTGTAATATCGCCTCACCACCGGATGCGGTAACACCGCCACCTGAGGCTGTCATGAAATGGCGATAAGAGAGGGCTTCTTTCATCAGCTCATCCACTGTGATTTCACGTCCGCCTTCCAGATCCCAGGTATCGCGGTTGTGGCAGTACTGGCATCGCAGCAGGCAACCTTGCATAAACACGATGAAGCGTATGCCCGGGCCATCCACAGTACCGCAGGACTCAAAGGAGTGAATACGGCCTTTTACTGTCATAACGTGGCGCTCCCAGATAAAAAATTGCATGGCGGTTTAAGTATAATCCCCGCGACTCTTGCAAGCCGCGGGGAAAGTGCAGTGCAGTGCCGTTGCTGCCCGGCAAGGGTTACAGCGACTCAGTAAAGGTACGTGCAATCACGTCCTGTTGCTGCTCTGTCGTCAGTGAGTTGAAGCGTACCGCATAACCGGATACCCGTATGGTGAGCTGCGGGTATTTCTCCGGATGCTTCACGGCATCTTCCAGCGTTTCCCGGTTCAGCACATTGACGTTCAGGTGCTGGCCGCCTTCAATACCGGCATCGTGGTGAAAATAACCGTCCATCAGACCGGCCAGATTGGCGCGGCGGGTATCGTCAGATTTACCCAGTGCATTGGGCACGATAGAGAAGGTATAAGAGATACCGTCTTTGGCGTGTGCGAACGGCAATTTACCCACTGATGTCAGCGAGGCCACCGCCCCTTTCTCATCACGACCGTGCATAGGGTTGGCACCCGGTGCGAAGGGCTGGCCGGCACGACGACCGTCCGGGGTATTACCGGTTTTCTTACCGTATACCACGTTGGAGGTGATGGTCAGGATAGACTGAGTCGGAATGGCATCGCGATAGGTTTTCAGCTTACGGATCTTATTCATAAAGCGTTCGACCAGATCGCAGGCGATATCATCGACACGGGCATCGTTATTACCGAATTTCGGATAGTCACCGTCGATTTCAAAGTCAGTGGCAATGCCGTCTTCGTCGCGCACCGGTTTCACTGTGGCGTACTTGATGGCAGACAGAGAATCTGCTGCCACCGACAGGCCGGCAATACCACAGGCCATGGTGCGACGCACGTCTCTGTCGTGCAGTGCCATCAATGCCGCTTCGTAGCTGTATTTGTCATGCATAAAGTGAATGGCGTTCAGTGCGGTGACGTACTGTGTCGCCAGCCAGTCCATTAAAGAATCCAGACTGGCCATCACTTTGTCATAGTCCAGCACCTCATCCGTCATCGGAGCCGCTTTCGGGCCGACCTGCAATTTCAGTTTTTCATCCACACCGCCGTTGATGGAGTACAACAGGGTTTTTGCCAGGTTGGCCCGGGCGCCGAAGAACTGCATATGCTTACCGACCACCATAGGTGAGACACAGCAGGCAATGGCGTAATCGTCTGAATTGAAATCCGGACGCATCAGATCATCGTTCTCATACTGAATAGATGAGGTATCGATAGACACTTTGGCGCAGAATTTCTTAAAGCCTTCCGGCAGGCGATCAGACCAGAGCACTGTGATGTTCGGCTCCGGGCTTGGCCCCATGGTGTAGAGGGTATTGAGGAAGCGGAAGCTGGTTTTTGATACCAGTGTCCGGCCGTCAACCCCCATACCACCAATGGATTCTGTCGCCCAGATGGGATCGCCGGAGAACAGTTCATCGTAGTCAGGTGTACGCAGGAAGCGAACCATACGCAGTTTCATCACGAAGTGGTCAATCATTTCCTGCGCTTGCTCTTCGCTGATCTTACCGGCCGCCAGATCCCGCTCCATGTAGATGTCAAGGAAGGTCGAGGTTCGACCCAGTGACATCGCTGCTCCGTTTTGCGATTTCACCGCCGCCAGATAGCCGAAGTAAGTCCACTGAATCGCCTCTTGCGCAGTGTCGGCAGGACGCGAAATGTCGTAGCCGTATTTGGCGGCCATTTCTTTCATCTGTGCCAGCGCATGGTGTTGGTCGGCAATTTCCTCGCGCAGCTGCATGGTCATCTGCAGATCTTCGCCTTGCTCGAAACGCGCTTGCAGCGAGGTAAACTGGGCCAGTTTGTCCTGCATCAGATAGTCAATACCGTACAGAGCCACACGGCGATAGTCGCCTATGATACGGCCACGGCCGTAGGCATCGGGCAGACCGGTCAGCACGCCTGATTTACGGCATTTCATGATGTCAGGGGTATAAATATCGAACACACCCTGATTATGGGTTTTGCGGTATTCAGTGAAGATTTTCTTCACCTGAGGATCCAGCTCGCGATCGTAAGCTTTACAGGAACTCTCGACCATACGGATGCCGCCGTTAGGAATGATAGCCCGTTTCAGCGGGGCATCCGTTTGCAGACCGACTATGGTTTCCAGTGTTTTGTCGATATAGCCCGCATCGTGTGCGGTGATGGTAGAAATGATTGACGTATCGAAATCAACAGGAGAGTGCGTGGCGTTTTCCTGTTTGATGCCTTCCATCACTTTAGCCCAGAGCTTCCGGGTTGCCGCTGTGCCTTCGCTGACCAGAAAGTCTTCATTGCCCTCGTAAGGGGTGTAGTTTTTCTGGATGAAGTCACGGACGTTGACTTCGCTTTGCCATTCACCGGCCTTGAAGCCTTCCCAAGCCGTAGCAAATTGATCTGCCATATTATACCTACCTGTTTTCGTCAGTAGAAAATGTCTGCAAGTGCTGCCATGAGTCTGCAGCCTGTGCAATTTGTATCATTTCTGCCAGTGCGGCTTTTTGATTTACCGCACTGATAGGTCGGAACGTTTTGTTTTCCTGCTTTATCCCAGAAGGGCGGGGATACCAGGAATCATGCCGACCGCCAGCATGGCTCCCAGGCACACAAGCAGTGTCAGACCCGGGATGATGATGCGGTCAGCCAGTGTCAGGTGATTCGGCCGCTCTTTGTCGCCAATAAGACCGTTGTTATCCAGCAGCATAGTGACAGCCCAGCCGAACACAGGGTTCACCGCCATGGATGCGAAGATACAGATCCCCGCCGACTGGCTGGACCTGGCATCTTTTACCATCTGCATACCAGCTTCCAGCAGCGGCAGGAACACACCAGCCAGCAGGGCAATCGTCATCACCGGCGGCCAAATCGCAATATCCATAGGGTAGCCGATAATAGCCACAACGATGCATATGCTGCCCAGCAAAATAGCACCAGCAGGAATCGGCCGTTTGGCGATGGCGGCAGGGATCATATAGGTCCCCCAGGATGAGGTGACATTACCGCCGCCAAATGCTGCGCCGACTATCTGGCGAACCGAGCAGCCTGTCATGGTGTCATCGACATCCATCAGGGCTTTCTCAGCTTTTTCAGGGTAGTTCATTTCCTGAAAAATGCGGTGACCAAGAAAGTCGGGTGACCACATGGCAACGGCCAGCAGGGCAAACGGCAGCGACGCAATGAAGTGCTCCACAGTCGGCATGCCCAGTTTCCAGCCTGTTTCAGTCGATCCCCACCAATAGGCCGGGTTCAGATTAGGCAGGCCAGGTGTGGTATGGAACTCGAACGGGGCGCCCATGATGGCGGCGATGATACCGGCAGTGACTGCGCAGACAGGAATCGCCAGCCAGCGTTTGCCGATTCGGGCCAGAAAGGCATAAAGCACAATAGAAATAAAGAGGATGAAAGTGGCGACATAGCCCATATTGATGTCGCTGCCCCAGCTCAGCAGGCTTTTTATCTGCCCGCTGGAGCCGACAAAACCAAGGAAAATCAGCAGCCCGCCAGCCACACCATCGCTGGTGAGTTTGACCAGTCGGGAGCCGCCTTTACACAGGCTGAGCGCCAGGCCGAAACCGCCCAGCAAAATAGCCAGTGCCAACGGGTGACCACCGGCGGCTGCAATCATGCCTATCATGGGGATCATCGGGCCATGGTTGCCCGCCAGATTGGCGCGCGGGTTCATAAAACCGGATATCAGAATACAAAACAGCGATGCCGATATCAGCATCTCTACCCTGACGTTCTCAACCACGAAATCCGGGCCAAGCCCGTAGGCCGCGGCATAAGAGGACATCACTGCTGAATACATCGCAATAATGCCGATAGTACCGGCTATTGCGGGCACCAGATCTTCCCACTCAAAACGGAAATCTCGACCGGGCAGGTTCAGTGCCCACCGGCGAGGATTCAGGATCTGAAGTTCATGATCAAGATACCGGGAGCGGCTGGGAAAGCAGCTGGCGGGTTTGTGATGGGACGAATAACGCTCGGAGTCCACATCGATTTGGACGTCACCGAAATGAAGGTGTGATGACATAAGGGCCTCGTTCTACAAGTCTATAATTCTTGTGTTCTGCACCGGGGGTATGGCCTGAATCCAGTGCTGATTTATGTTCTGGTATCAATTACTGACAATGAAGACAGTTTACTCCCCGGATTCCCAGGAAAAGTTGATCCTGATCATCCATGCCTCTTGTATGAAGAAATACTACGTAAAAACCCGTTTTCGGTGAGATATGAGTAGGTATTTTGGCTTTGTTTGTAATTTTATTACGTAAATTTATATCTTTGTGACGTAAAGGGGAGGGGGGAACGGACAGGATACGGCGCAGAAAAACGCAATGCTCGTATCCTCTGCGGCCATTTTCGCGGGATGAACAAATTCAATTTCTGCAAGCCTCGTCATGTTATGACGAATTTTATATTTAGCATAAAGCACATTATCAGTTACTCATTCTGCATGTTTGCCCACTTTCATTTTGCTGAAGCAAACAGAAGGAATGATTGGGTACGGCGGGATTATTATTCTCTTAATGGCGCGATATCGATTACATCCTGACGTAATCCAAACTGTTGCCTTTATCACCCGTAAATTCAGAAGACTCCCTGTCGTGCTTTTATTTAGCTGAGTCTGATGTTTATTCTTTTTATCGCACGCAGCGGATAATTCGCCCGGATGTATGAAACTGATTTTTTATACTAAAATAGTGAGAATCTATTGCGCTTATTAAATAATCGTTTGCAGTGTTTTATTGATTAAATATGCGATTTTTCCATCTTATAATGCTAAAATCCGAAAGTTAACAAAATGTTGTCAAGCAAAGTTCGTGGTGATACCTTCGTCAAAGGGCTGCGAAAACAGACTTTCTCACTGTCGGATTACCGAGAGGAGCAGGATGAATGGTAGCGTCACTAACTGGCTTGATAAAAAGATAAAGTTATCCGTGGCGTGTATTAGTGATGAGTTACCAGGAATAACAATGGGTAACAAATATCGTTCTGCTAATGTTGATCTAGTGTTAATAGTGATGTTTTACGAACTTTCACTATCATGCATAAAGACTTTAGCCGACAGTATTCAGCGCACTCAGCCACATTTGCATCATTTGTTTCAGGTGCAGTATTTGGGTTTGACAAGCAACAGGAGACAAAGCGCATGACAGAAGCAGTAGCGCTTGAAGTAAAGGATTTACATAAATCTTTTGGCCAGAATGAAGTATTGAAAGGGATTTCGCTCACTGCGCATTGCGGGGATGTCATCTCTATCATTGGCTCTTCTGGTTCAGGTAAAAGTACATTTCTTCGCTGTATTAACCTGTTGGAAACGCCAACTCAGGGTGAAATTTGGGTCAATGGCGAACTGATAAAAATGAAGAACAATCGCCGGGGTGAATTCCTGCCTGTTGATGATCGTCAGGTGCAGCGTATTCGTTCCCGGCTGGCAATGGTTTTCCAGGGCTTTAATCTCTGGTCGCACATGACTGTGCTGGGAAATGTCATCGAAGCACCTGTTCATGTCCTCGGTGTGCCTAAAGCAGAAGCTATCGAAAAAGCCGAAGCCTTACTGAAGAAAGTGGGTTTGTACGAAAGACGCCATTATTACCCGGGTCACCTCTCTGGTGGTCAGCAGCAACGGGCCGCCATTGCGCGCGCACTGGCGGTAGACCCCGAAGTGATGCTGTTTGACGAACCTACCTCCGCCCTTGACCCTGAGCTGGTCGGTGAAGTATTGGGCGTCATGCAGGATCTGGCCCAGGAAGGACGCACTATGCTGGTGGTGACACACGAAATGGCGTTTGCCCGCGATGTGTCGAATCAGGTGATGTTCTTACACCAGGGGCTGGTTGAAGAGCAGGGACATCCTGAAAAGCTGTTCCAGAATCCGGATTCAGAAAGATTAAAACAATTTATTTCCTCCATTTACTAAAATAGGGATGTGAGTTTTACTCAATCCCGATAATTAACAACTTCGCTGTTTCAGCGGTTTACAACCATCTCTGACTCACAAAGGGGTGGATGCAAATACAACAGGAGTAAGACAATGAAAAAATGGATTTTGGCTGCCGCCGTCGTTTCTGCTCTGGGGGCCACCTCAGTTCAAGCGAAAGAGTGGAAAGAAATTCGTTTCGGTATCGAAGGCGCCTATCCTCCATTCAGCTGGACCGAACCAAGCGGTGAACTGAAAGGTTTTGACGTCGACATGGCCAATGCGCTGTGTGAAGAACTGCAAGCAAAATGTAAGATCGTCGCCCAGGACTGGGACGGTATTATCCCGTCTCTGCTGGCACGTAAATACGATGCAATCATTGCCGCTATGTCAATCACGGAAGAGCGTAAAAAGAAAGTGGACTTCACTGGCAAATACGCTCTGATCCCCAATAAATATGTGGCCAAGAAAGGCACACAGATTGACTTCAGCAAAGAAGGTCTGAAAGGCGTCAAAATTGGTGTTCAGCGTGCAACGACGCACGATAAATACCTGACCGACAACTATGGTGATGCTGTTGAGATCGTACGTTACGGTTCTTTTGATGATGCTTATCTGGATCTGAAAGCCGGCCGTATCGCCACCGTGCTGGGTGATGCCTCTGCGCTGGAAGAAGGTCTGCTGAACAAAGACGGCGGCGAAGGGTATGAGTTCATCGGCCCTTCTCTGACCGATCCTAAGTGGTTCGGTGAAGGCTTCGGGATTGCAACCCGTAAGCAGGATAAAGATCTGACAGAAAAACTGGATAAAGCCATCTTGTCGCTGCGCGAAAAAGGCGTCTATCAGCAACTGGCATCTAAGTACTTCTCTTACGACGTATACGGTGACTAATCGCTGACAGTGGACTCAGAGACATCAATATGTCTCCCGGTGTACGAGCGATGTGATGAGACGAATAAGAGTGCCGGGTCGAGGGTGGCTCGGCACTTTTACTATCTGTCGCTGACTCTTTGCAGTTTAAAGGAGTGACCCCTTGTTAGATTTAAAAGGATACGAATGGTCGTTGATCGAAGGCGCATGGATAACCTTGCAGGTTGCTTTGCTGTCTTTGGTGCTGGCGATGGTATTGGGCATGATAGGTGCGCTGGCAAAATTGTCACGTTATCGCCTGGCCCGCTTAACGGCGACCACTTACACCACTGTCATCCGCGGTATTCCTGATCTGGTACTCATGATGCTGATCTTCTTTGGCGGTCAGGTACTGCTGAACAACAGTTTGTATGGCATCAATGAGTGGCTGAACAATTATTTTGCGTCATCAGATCCCAGCCATGAATGGACAGCTTATCTGCCTGACTATATCGAAGTCAGCCCATTTGTCGCGGGTATACTGACCATTGGCTTTATCTTCGGTGCCTACATGGCAGAAACCTTCCGCGGTGCCATTATGGCGGTGGACAAAGGTGAGCTGGAAGCGGCGAAAGCCTATGGCATGAGCAGTGCGATGTCGTTCCGCCGTGTCCTGTTGCCGCAAATGATCCGCCATGCCTTACCGGGTTTTGGTAATAACTGGCTGGTGTTGCTGAAAACCACAGCTCTGGTCTCTATTATTGGTCTGGATGACATGGTGCGTAAGGGGGCACTGGCCGCCGGTACGACTCAGATGCCATTTACCTTCTACATGGCAATTGCTGTGTTGTTTCTTGTGTTTACCTCGCTTTCCACTTCGGTACTGAAGTGGGCAGAGCGTCGGTTCAGTATCCATACGAGGTAAGAGATGGACTTTAGTATTCTGACTGATAGCTGGCCGCTGTATCTGCAAGGTTTTTACACCACACTGTGGATGGTAGCGCTGGCACTTGCCATTGGTCTGGTGATTTCCATTCCTATCGGTGTGGCACGAAACAGCAAGAATCCGCTGATTTCAGGGCCCGCCTGGGCGTACATTTACTTCTTCCGTGGTACGCCGCTGCTGGTACAGCTGTATCTGATTTATTACGGCATGAGCCAGCTGTTAAATGTACAAGGCACGCTCTGGGAAGAAGCCTGGTTTTGTGCTCTGGTATCCTTTGTGCTCAATACCGCCGCTTATACGGCAGAAATCGTCCGGGGTTCCATTAACAGTATGCCAAAAGGGGAAGTGGAAGCGGCGAAAGCTTATGGTATGAGTCACTGGCAGGCATTCAGCCGGATTATTTTGCCAAGCTCGCTGCGTCGCGCCTTACCGGCATACAGTAATGAAGTGATCTTCATGATTCACGGCTCGGCGGTCGCTGGTATCGTGACCATTGTGGATTTGACCGGTGCGGCACGGATAGTGAACTCCCGCTATTACGCACCTTTTGAATCTTACCTGTTTGCAGGATTGTGTTACATGGTACTGACGTTCACTGTGATCTGGGCTTTCCGCAAGCTTGAAGGGCGATTCCTGCGTCACATGAAAGCGCTGAGCTGATAAGATCTCCTCGCGCTTCAAACACTAAGCCAAGGCAGATGCCTTGGCTTAGTTGTTTATGGCAGCTTATCGCATGGCGAACTCAGCAATTACACTGCCACCTACACCGCCACTGCATCGTACAGGCTGATGCCAGTCAGCGCGGTCACTTGATCAAGGTACTGGCGCACCCGGGAAGGGAAAGTCAGCCCTTTGACCACAGTCAGGTTTCTCAGGGTCGGGAACAGATTGACGTCGTCATAGCTGAGCACATTATCGCGCTCGGAAGGCAGGGTCAGCCAGTCAAGCTGAGCAAGCACCGCTTCCATACCACTGAGATACTGAGCGGTCTGCGCAAAGGCGTCATCAAAGCTTTGTTCGATCATGGCTGATTTATTGTTTTCAAACCAGTCTTTGGCTTCCTGGCACTGAAACTCAGGCAGGTCAATCATCAGCCAGCGCGGATACACTAAACGGCTGCTGAAAGGCCGGGCGGCGTCGTACCACTCGGCAATGCGTGCCTCATGCTGGGCCTTCGCCAGCAGAGGTTGACCATCCTGCTCGTCAAGGTAGCGGGCAATATCCAGGCTTTCTGCCATATAGCTGCCGTCAGGTTTTTGCAGAATAGGCACCATGTTGGCACCCACTTTATCGATACGCGCCTGCACATCATGGTTTTGCAAGAAAACCAGCTCAACATTGGCTTTGTTCAGCCCGGCCACCATCATGGCTTTAATGCAATACGGGCAGTGATCGAAAACAAAGAGTTTCATTTATTCAAACCTCGTCAAACCCAGCCCCGGATGAAAGGGGCTGGCAGGGGATTTATGGCGGTGATTATTTGAAAACAGACCAGATAGGTGCGTGATCAGACGGTTTTTCGATACCGCGCAGTTCGTAATCAATACCGGCTTCCTGGCAACGGGCCGCCAGCGACGGGGTCGCCAGAACCACATCAATGCGCAGGCCGCGGTTGTCATCAAAGCCTTTAGAGCGATAGTCAAACCACGAGAATTTGTCATCCGCGGTGGGGTGAAGCTGACGGAAGGTATCGACAAATCCCCAGTCCATCAGGGTTTTCAGCCATTCGCGCTCAATTGGCTGGAAGGAACATTTACCGGTTTGCAGCCAGCGCTTAGCATTTTGCGGGCCAATGCCGATGTCCAGATCAATGGGGCTGATATTGATATCACCCATGACCACCAGTTCTTCATCACTGCTGTGATGGGTATTGAGGTAGGTCATCAGATCAGCATAAAACTTTTCCTTGGCCGGAAACTTGGTTTCGTGATTGATGTTCTCACCCTGAGGGAAGTAGCCGTTCAGCACAGTCACGGTTTTACCGTCTTCTTGCTCAAAAGTGGCCATAATCATCCGGCGCTGGGCTTCATCATCATCGGTCGGAAACCCTTTGCGTACATGAACCGGTTCCTGCTTGCACAACAGTGCAACACCGTAATGGGCTTTCTGGCCGTGGTGGTAGACCTTATAGCCCATGGCTTCTACGTCTTCCAGCGGAAAGGCTTCGTCATGCACTTTGATTTCCTGCAAGCCGATCACATCCGGCTGGTGTTTATCGATGACTGCTTGCAGTTGATGGAGTCTTGCTCTTAATCCATTGATATTAAAAGAAATAACTTTCATTTGATGATTCTGTATTGTCAGGGTTTAGAATGAAGCAATCCTAGCACAGTTGCTTGTCATAGCGTAAGGCCAGCGCTGAGCTGTTCGAATATCTTGATGATCTTTACCGGATTTTCTGCGCCGACTGGTGACTCTGCCTTACCTATAATCAAGGCAAGTGAAAGTCAACGGTGAGGCAAATATGGGCAAACTGATCAAGGGTGTGTGGCACGATGTGTGGTACGACACAGATAAAAGCGACGGTGAATTCGTGCGTGAAGATGCCGGCTTTCGTCACTGGTTAACGGCGGACGGCCGTCAGGGACCACAGGGCCAGCAAGGTTTTAAGGCGGAATCCGGCCGCTATCACCTTTATGTCTCACTGGCCTGCCCCTGGGCGCACCGGACCCTGATATTCCGTACTCTGAAAGGGCTGGAGCCGCATATCGGGGTCACAGTGGTCAGCCCGGACATGCTGGAACACGGCTGGGAGTTTGCGCAGCCTGAGCCACTGTATGGCTTTGACTTTATGCACCAGCTGTATGCCAAAGCCAAACCCGATTATACCGGCCGGGTAACAGTGCCTGTGCTGTGGGACAAAGAAACCCAAACCATAGTCAGCAATGAATCCTCAGAAATTATCCGCATGCTGAACAGCGCTTTCAACGAGATCACCGGTAACCAGGATGATTACTATCCCCAATCGGCTCAGGCCGAAATCGAGCTGTGGAATGCGTTTATTTATCCGTCGATCAATAACGGTGTGTACCGGTGCGGCTTCGCAACCACTCAGGAGGCTTACAGCACGGCCTTTTCTGAGTTGTTTGCGGCGTTGGATAAAGTCGATGCGCATCTCGCCAATCACAGGTATTTAACCGGCAGCAGGCTGACTGAGGCCGACTGGCGGCTGTTTACCACGCTGATCCGCTTTGATGCCGTGTACGTGGGCCATTTTAAATGTAATAAGCAGCGCATTGCTGATTATCCGAATTTACAGGGCTACCTGAAGGAACTGTATCAGGTGCCGGGTGTGGCTGATACGGTCGATTTTTACCACATCAAACGCCATTACTATTTCAGCCATCAGATGATCAATCCAACCGGCGTGGTGCCTCAGGGGCCAGAGCTGGATCTGGATTCGCCGCACGGCAGGGACAGATTCAACCTGACTTCCTAATGCTGTCCTGACGCACCCCCTAATGGAGCAATGGCGCCCAGACCTCAATGCGGACCGGCGGCAAGTCCCGATTCACCGAGTAAGGCAGTGGCACAGACAGACCGCCTGTCGCCGGATTGGATTGTCTGCCGGCGCGCATTTGGCTCAGTATCTCGCCGCGCCACTGAGCCAGCGCATCAGGCAGAGGCATCATGCTGACGGCAAGCAGGCTGGGACGGATACTGGCTGCCAGACCCGGCCCCTGAAGCCTGAGCAGGCAATCCAGACGTCCCAGATGCGCTTCGCTGCAGAGCGGATAGTCGTGAATGATGGCATCAAAATGAAACAGCGCCTGGGATGGCTGCGAGTGGCGAATGGCCTGAGCGCGTTTGAAGGTGGACTCCAGCCAGCGCAATGCGTCAAAAGCGTGAGTATTTTCCCGCAATGCCTGCAGCCTTAATTGGCTGTGACCGTCATAGCTGTCTCTGTGTTTGAGTACCTGGCAGATATCTGCAATCAAACGGGTTTCGCCGAGTTGTAACAGCAGCGGCAGCGCATCGGCCAGAATCACTGACGGCAGCTTATTGAGGCGTTCGAAATAGCCGGATAAGCCGAGCAGAAGGCGGCGTTTGGCTTTCAGCTGTTTGCCTTGCGCCAGCAGCAATCGGGCGATCAGTAACTGCTTGAAGCAATAAAGAAAAGGGCGCTGAGCGGGCAGTAATCTGTGATGCGCACGCTGGGCTATCTGGCTCAGCGTCTGGTGGAGCTGACGGCGGGTGCGCTGATCATCCAGACTGAAATACAGTTGCTCGAAGCTGGCACTGAATTCGGCCAGGCAGATAATCCAGCCAACATCAATAATGGGTAAATGGGTGGCCAGTGAGAGCCCGGCCTGAGCGAATGCATCTGGTTGTTGGCACTTGGCTGCCAACTGCGCAACTTTCAGGGCCCTGTGACTGGCAGAGGGGGACAGTTTCAGTGCCCGCTGGGCTGTGGCCAGTGCCTGCAGCGGTTGCCCTTGCCCGGACTGGTAGTTTGCCAGTAAATCCATCGCCTCAAGGCATAAAGGGTGTTTCCCGATCAGGTGCGTCAGCAGTTGCAGGGCTTTGGCTGAGTCACCGCACTGGTGCTCAACTTTGGCTTCCGCCAGCGTGACTTTGATTGAGGGGTGATAGCTCTGAAATAGCCTGATATAACGACGGGCCAGCGCCCAGTCTTTTTTCTCCATCAGCATATCGAGCAGCAGGCTTTCCAGCTGATAATCCGGACCATGTTGCAGCAGCTGCTGTTTACAGTGTCGGATCCCCTGATCCAGACCATGCTCACTCAATTGTTTATACACAGGCTGGCGGGCCTGACTGTTGCGCCATGTGTGGCTCAGTTTTTGCTCAAGTGTGTTGAGCGGCAGCGGCAAAGTAACAAAGGCATCCGGTTCAACCGCCAGTGCATTGAGCACCACTCGGGCACTGGTGTCTGCCGAAAAAATCACTATCCCGCAATCGGCACTGAGCAGCTGTTTTTTCCGCAGCAGGGTCAGCAATTCACTGCCTGTCAGGGTGTTATCTAAATGAAAATCGACCAGCAGCAGATGATAGGCCGAACGCTGGCAATGCTTGATGGCTTCACGATAGTTGGCGGCGGTGTCAATGTGACGCAGGCCAATCTGCACCAGTACCCCTTTCATCAGGCTTTGGGCACTGGGCTGATCGTCGACCAGCAAGACTTTCAGTTTATGCCAGGGCGGGGGAGCAAGGCTCATGGTGTGCAATCGGGTAGCCATCCTATGTCCTCAGAGCAACCAGGATGCAACTGCATGCAAATGCGGCGGCAGTCACACTTTAGATAGATTGAGTGTAGTCGGTTTTTGTGGTGAAAAATTGTGCTATGTGGTGATTGGAGGGCAAGAAAGCATAAAGTCGCAAAAGTGAGAATTGTGCAGGGCTTACGACGGAGAGAAAGAAAAAGAGAGGAATAAAAAAAGCCAGCGCGATGCACTGGCTTGAAAGATGGTGGAGGGAGAAGGATTCGAACCTTCGAAGGCGGAGCCGTCAGATTTACAGTCTGATCCCTTTGGCCACTCGGGAATCCCTCCACGGGATTTTTGCGTATTGTCTGGCTATATCAGCCGTGAAAGTAGCATAGCGCCACTCTCATAAAAGATGGTGGAGGGAGAAGGATTCGAACCTTCGAAGGCGGAGCCGTCAGATTTACAGTCTGATCCCTTTGGCCACTCGGGAATCCCTCCACGGGATTTTTGCGTATTGTCTGGCTTTATCAGCCGTGAAAGCAGCAAAGCGCCACTCTCATAAAAGATGGTGGAGGGAGAAGGATTCGAACCTTCGAAGGCGGAGCCGTCAGATTTACAGTCTGATCCCTTTGGCCACTCGGGAATCCCTCCACGGGATTTTTTACGTATTGTCTGGCTTTATCAGCCGTGAAAGCCGTACAGCGTACCACTTTCATAAAAAAATGGTGGAGGGGGAAGGATTCGAACCTTCGAAGGCGGAGCCGTCAGATTTACAGTCTGATCCCTTTGGCCACTCGGGAACCCCTCCACAAGTGCGGTGCGGATAATAGCAAACAGGTGAAGACTGTAAACCCTTTTTCTGAATATTCATCGTTGCTTGCTGGATTTTTCGTCGTTTTGCAAGTTACGTCTGCGGTTTGTGCTTTTTTGTGAGGAAAACTTGCTTAGCTTTACATTTCTTTACCCCGATTATTCTGTGGGTCAGATATGATTAGCCCATAACAAAGAACAGGATGCGTAAGCATGAAGAAAGTTGTTTTGGCCGTTGTGGTAGCGGCATCCCTGGCCGGCGGGGGGTATTTCTATTTTCAGCAGCAGTCTCATGCTGCCCAAGCCGCCAGTCAGCCCAAGCCTGGTCGCAGCGTGCCGGTTGCGACAGGCGAAGTAACGTCACACGAAGTGGTCAGTTCTGTCTCTCTGGTGGGTAAACTGGCCGCTCAGCGTTCAGTAACCATTGCCACGGAAGTGGCCGCCAAGGTGGATCGCATCGTGGTGGATACCGAGCGGAAAGTGACACAGGGGCAGTTGCTGGTTCAGCTCGATAACGCCAAACCCAAGGCCGCTTACGACGAAGCGAAAGCCTATTATGACGACGAAAAGCGGAAATACACCGAATATCAGCGGTTGGTGAAGCGCGGGGCGCTGACCCAGACCGAACTGATAGCGCAGCAGGCGAGCGTGAGTATCGCCAAAGCCCGTCTTGATGCGGCCAAAGCAGAGCTGGATGATCACCAGATTCGTGCACCGTTTACCGGCACTGTTGGCCTGATTGATTTCAGCGCAGGTCATACCGTGACGGTAGGCAGTGAGCTGTTTACCCTGGATGATCTGTCACAAATGCGCCTTGATGTACAAGTGCCTGAGCAATATCTGTCGAAACTGGCACCTGGTATGGCGGTACTGGCGAAAAGTCAGGCATGGCCGGACGACACCTTTCACGGCACGATTCAGGCCATTGACTCACGGGTGCAGGCCGAATCACTCAATATCCGGGTGCGCGTCTCGTTTGACAATGCCAGCGGCAAGCTCAAACCCGGCATGCTGATGGCGGCAGCATTGGATTTTACCCCGCAGCAGGCCGCGATTATTCCGGTTCAGGCGCTGGAGTATTCCGGCACCAAGCGTTTTGTTTACCTTGTTGATGCCAAAGGCATTGCACACCGAACTGAAGTGACGCTGGGCGCCAGGGTGAAAAACGAAGTGGTGATCGAATCGGGTATTCAGATCGGTGATCGTATTGTGGTTCAGGGACTGGTCAATATGCGCGACGGTCTGGCCGTGCAGGACGTCAGTCTTGGCAACCCGTCTGAGACCAAAGCGGCCAGTGTAGTGCAAGCGGGAGATAATGCCTGATGTGGTTATCTGACGTTGCAGTAAAACGCCCTGTAGTTGCAATTGTGCTGAGCGTGCTGCTGGTGGTGTTTGGTCTGGTGTCATTCAGCAAACTGCCGGTCCGGGAAATGCCCGACGTTGAAAATCCGGTGATCAGCATAGGTACTTCGTACGAAGGGGCATCGGCAACCATCATGGAAAGCCGTGTCACCACTGTGCTTGAAGACGAGCTGTCGGGCATCAGCGGCATTGAAAGCATTACTTCTACCACCCGTAACGGCAGCTCGCGGATCAGCGTTGAGTTCGAAATGGGCTGGAACCTGACCGAAGGGGTCAGCGACGTACGTGACGCCGTTTCCCGTGCCCGACGCAGTCTGCCCGATGGCGCAGACGAGCCGATTGTCTCCAAAGATGACGGGTCAGGCGAAGCGGCTATCTATATCAATCTGACTTCAAGTGAAATGGATCGCTCGCAGCTGACGGACTACGCCGATCGGGTGCTAACCGACCGGTTCAGCCTGATCAATGGTGTCAGCTCAGTGCAACTGACCGGCGCGCTGTACAAAGTCATGTATGTCCGCCTGTTGCCTGAGCAGATGGCAGGACGCGGCGTGACTACCACGGATATTATCGATGCCCTGCGTGATGAAAACGTCGAGCTGCCGGGCGGCGAAGTGCGTAACGATGCGACCACTATGTCGGTGCGAACTGCACGTTTGTACCGCACCGCAGAAGATTTCTCGTACCTGATGGTGCGGCATACTGAAGACGGCACGCCGATTTACCTCAAAGATGTCGCCGATGTGGCCATAGGTGCGCAAAACGAAGATGCCACCTTCAAGAGCAATGGCGTATCGAGCCTGAGCTTGGGTATAGTGCCGATGTCAGACGCCAACCCGCTGCAAGCCGCCGATGCGGTACAAAAAGAAGTGGACCGATTACAGCGTTTTCTGCCGGACGGTACCCAGTTGGCAGTGGATTATGACTCGACCATCTTTATTGAACGCTCGATCAACGAGGTCTACAACACCTTGTTGATCACAGGCGCGTTGGTGGTGCTGGTGCTGTATGTATTTATCGGTCAGGCAAGGGCGACCCTGATCCCGGCGGTCACTGTGCCGGTGTCGCTGATTTCCGCCTTTATGGCCGCTTACTATCTCGGTTTTTCCATCAACCTGCTGACCCTGATGGCCCTGATTCTGGCTATCGGCCTGGTGGTGGATGATGCCATAGTGGTGGTCGAAAACATTTACCACCATATCGAAAGGGGCGAGCCACCTTTGCTGGCTGCCTTTAAAGGCACCAGAGAGGTCGGGTTTGCCGTAATTGCCACCACGCTGGTACTGGTCATGGTCTTCCTGCCTATCGGTTTTATGGATGGCATGGTGGGACCGCTGTTCACCGAATTTTCCGTGCTGCTGGCGATGTCTGTGCTGTTCTCCTCCCTGGTGGCACTGACCTTAAGTCCGGTGCTGGGCAGTAAGCTGCTCAAAGCCAATGTCAAACCCGGGCCGTTTAACCGCTTTGTCGACCGTCAGTTTGCTGCACTGGAGGCTGTGTACCGCAAAGCCGTCACTCAGGCCGTTCGCTGGCGCTGGGCTGCGCCATTGCTGATTGTCACTGTGGTAGGCGCCAGTGTCTGGCTGTTCAAAATGGTGCCGAGCCAGCTTGCGCCCTCTGAAGACAGAGGGGTGATCTTTGCCTTTGTCCGCGGCGCGGAAGCGACCAGTTATAACCGCATGGTCGGCAATATCGAGCAGGTTGAGCAGCGCTTGTTGCCCATGGTAGGCAAAGGGCTGATCCGCTCTGTCAGCATCCAGACCCCGGCCTTTGGCGGCCGGGCCGGGGATCAGACCGGTTTTGTGATCATGCAGCTGGAAGACTGGGAAGATCGCGATGTCAGCGCGACTCAGGCGCTCGGGGTGATCCGCAAAGCACTGCAGGGCATTCCGGATATCCGTGTCTGGCCATTCATGCCGGGATTCCGGGGCGGTTCTTCCGAGCCGATGCAGTTTATCCTCAATGGTGCCGATTACGACGAGCTGTTTGCCTGGGCCACCAAACTGAAAGATGTCGCGCAGGGCAGCGGCATGATGGACGGCGTGGACATAGATTACGCCGAAACCACCCCAGAGCTGGTGGTAACGGTTGATCGCCCGCGGGCAGCCGAGCTGGGCATTCCGCAGTCGGATATCGCAGAAACGCTGGAAGTCATGCTGGGCGGGCGCAGTGAAACCACCTTTGTCGAGCGCGGCGAGGAATACGATGTGTATCTGCGCGGTGATGAAAACAGTTTTAACAATGCGATGGATCTGAGCCGGATTTACGTCCGTGCCAAGAACGGTGAGCTGGTTTCGCTCAACAGTGTGGCGAAAGTCGAAGAAGTGGCGGCGGCCCGCAAGTTGAGCCATAACGAGAAGCAGAAGTCGATCACCATTTCTGCCAACCTGCTGCCCAGCCATACCTTGGGTGAAGCGCTGGACTTTATGGATGAGCAGGCTTTGTCTATGCTGCCGAGTGATATTGTTATCGACTATGGTGGCGAATCGAAAGATTTCCGCGAGAACCAGAGCAGTATGGCGATGATCTTCGGTCTGGCATTGCTGGTGGCTTATCTGGTGTTGGCGGCGCAGTTCGAAAGCTTCATTAACCCTATGGTGGTGATGCTGACCGTGCCGCTGGGGATCTTCGGCGGCTTGCTGGGACTGATCCTGATGGGGCAGAGCCTGAATATCTACAGTCAGATCGGCATGATCATGCTGATTGGTATGGTAACTAAAAACGGCATTCTGATTGTGGAATTTGCCAACCAGCTCAGGGATAAAGGCATCGCCTTTGAGCAGGCCATTGTCGATGCCTCAGCACGGCGTTTACGCCCAATCCTGATGACGGCATTCACTACCTTGTTTGGTGCCTTGCCACTGCTGCTGTCGACTGGCGCAGGTTATGAAAGCCGTATTTCGGTCGGTACTGTGGTGTTCTTCGGCATGGCGTTTGCGACTTTGGTGACTTTGTTCGTGATCCCGGCCATGTATCGCCTGGTGTGCGCGAAAACCCAGTCACCGGGCCATGTCGCGGCACAACTGCAAAAAGCCCTGGAGCATGATTATGTCGGACGTCGCAGCCATGGTGATTTGCCACTGGAGGATTTAAAATAAAAGTAATTGATTGTAAATCAAAATGTTATGTCATTCCCGCGCAGGCGGGAATCCATGAGGCAGTGAGTGGTCAGGTCAGAGAAATACTGAAATCATTCACCAGAACATCAGCCATCTTCTGAACATTGAGCACGCTTTACTGGATCCCCGCCTGCGCGGGGATGACGGGGTTAGTGCGGGAATGGCTGTTTAACTTATCCGCTTCACAGATTTCTATTTAAACAGACATTAGGTAAAATCCCTGCTTCCGAACGCGTTGTGAAACGCACAATGAAGAAGATCATCATGCCAGAAAATAAACCTCAGTCTCGTAATGACGCACCATCCTCAGACACCAGTCTGGTTCGCTTGAATAAATTTATCAGTGACACAGGTTACTGCTCGCGCCGGGAAGCCGACAAACTGATTGAGCAAGGCCGGGTGCTGATTAACGGCCAGCAGCCAGAAATGGGGGTGAAAGTCGGCCCGGATGATGAAGTACTGGTGGATGACAAACCGCTGCGCCGCAAAGAGCAGCCTGTTTATATTGCGCTGAACAAGCCCGCCGGGATCACCTGCACCACGGAAAGGCATGTTGAAGGGAATATTGTTGACTTCATTGGCCACCGCAAACGTATTTTCCCGATCGGCCGGCTGGATAAGGCGTCTGATGGTCTGATTTTCATGACCAATGACGGCGACATCGTCAACAAGATCCTCCGCGCCGGTAACTCGCACGAAAAAGAATATGTAGTTCGGGTGGATAAACCGGTGACTGAGGCGTTTCTGACCAAAATGGCCTCCGGTGTTGAGATTCTCGATACCGTCACTCTGCCGTGTAAAGTCACCAAGGAAACCACCTATTCCTTTCGTATTGTGCTGACGCAGGGCCTTAACCGCCAGATCCGTCGTATGTGTGAAGCACTGGGCTTTGAAGTGTATAAACTTCGCCGCGTCCGCATCATGAATATCACCATTGACGGTCTGACAAACGGTAAATGGCGCTATCTGACCGAGGATGAAATGGCCGAGATTCACCGTTTACTGGCGCTGTCGAGCAAGACAGAAGAAGCGTCGCGGGTCGACAGCCAGGGGCAGGCCATCAGCAAAGCCACAGACGCTAAACTGTACGATGCCCGCCAGCAGAGTGAGCAGGAAGCGCCGGTCAGGTACAAAACCTATAAAGGTAAAGGCGAGGTCGAGCGTCGTCGTCCAGGCAGCAAACCGGGCAAATCGCCGCAGCGTCCGCACGATAAGAAATCCGGCGGGCAAGCGGGCAAAGGGCCGAAAGGTGGTCGTCAGGACCGTTCAGGTCATGAGTCGACATCGCCCGGCATTAAAAAATGGAAGTCTAAGAAAGACCAGTAATGGCTCAACGCCGATTCTGCTTGCATTCCCCTGCGCAACTTTGCACTATTCAATGATTACAAAAAGCCAGAAGCAAAGTTACAGGGGAAGTCATGGCAGGCAACACAATTGGACAAGTTTTTCGCGTCACCACCTTTGGCGAAAGCCATGGTCTGGCGCTGGGCTGCATCGTTGATGGTTGCCCACCGGGGTTGGCACTGACAGAAGCCGACATGCAGCACGATCTCGACCGTCGTCGGCCGGGAACCTCTAAGTACACCACACAACGCCGTGAGCCGGATGAGGTCAAAATCCTGGCCGGCGTGTTTGAAGGCCAGACAACCGGTACTTCTATCGGTCTGATGATCGAAAATACTGATCAACGCTCAAAAGACTACTCCCAGATTAAAGATCTGTTCCGTCCCGGCCATGCTGATTATACCTACGAGCAAAAATACGGCGTCCGCGATTACCGCGGCGGCGGCCGTTCTTCCGCCCGTGAAACCGCGATGCGGGTAGCGGCTGGCGCAATCGCCAAAAAATACCTCAAACAGGTTCACGGTATCGAAGTGCGTGCTTACTTATCGCAAATGGGCGACGTCAGCATTGATAGCGTCGACTGGGATCAGGTCGAGCAGAATGCGTTTTTCTGCCCGGATGCTTCGAAAGTCGATGCGCTGGATGAGCTGATCCGCAAACTCAAGAAGGAAGGCGATTCCATCGGTGCCAAACTGACAGTCGTGGCTGAGAATGTCCCGGTTGGACTGGGTGAGCCGGTGTTTGATCGTCTGGATGCCGACATTGCTCATGCGCTTATGGGTATCAACGCAGTGAAAGGCGTGGAAATTGGCGATGGCTTTGACGTTGTGACACAGCGCGGCAGCGAACACCGCGATGCTATGTCACCGCAAGGTTTCAAATCAAACCACGCTGGCGGCATCTTAGGCGGGATTTCCTCCGGTCAGGACATCGTCGCCCATCTGGCACTCAAGCCCACATCCAGCATTACCGTGCCGGGCGAGACAATCAACAAGCAGGGCGAAAGCGCTGAAGTGGTGACCCGTGGTCGGCATGACCCGTGTGTCGGCATTCGCGCCGTACCTATTGCAGAAGCTATGGTGGCTATCGTCCTGATGGATCACCTGTTGCGCCACCGCGCGCAAAACGCCGATGTGATGACCTCGACGCCTAAGCTGAAAGAAATAGAATAATCTGATTCAGAGCGGCAAGTTAAACAAAAAGAGGACGTTGGGGCGTCCTCTTTTTTTGTTGTTCGTTACTGTTTCAGACAATCGCCAGCGGCTCTTGGGCACATAAAGTGGCTTAAAAGGGAACGAATACCGTCTAAATCTGTGTCAGCACAATATTGGCTGAGTTGGTTTAAATAGGCTTCTGTTTCAGACCATGGGCTCGGTTCTTCTGATAATACCATGATTTTGGGATGCACAGTTCTTTTTGCATTGTCTGTGATAAGCGGCTCTTCCTCGAGCTTTTCTCCAGCCCGAAGCCCGGTGAAAATGATTTCTATCTCGGGGCTGGCCTGGTGAGTATTCACTGGGTGAAATTGCTGAATCAGTCGTTTAACCAATGTTAAAACTTTAATCGGTTTCCCCATATCAAGAACGAACAGCTGTCCGTTTTCGCTCATTCCATTTGCTTGAATCACCAATTGCGCAGCTTCTGGAATAGACATGAAGTAGCGAGTTGCATCAGGATGCGTAACAGTTACTGGTCCGCCTTGCTGGATCTGCTGCCTGAATAACGGTACGGCCGAACCGGAAGAATCAAGCACGTTACCAAATCGTACTGCTGTAAATAGTGTTGTGTTCTGATACTGAGCCAGAGATTGCACTATAAGCTCTGCCAGTCGTTTGCTGGCACCCATTATATTAATAGGTTGTACGGCTTTATCGGTAGAAATCAGGGTGAAGTGGCTGATTTGAGCCTGTATTGCGGCTTTTGCTAATGCCAAAGTACCAAAGACATTATTATACAATCCCTCAATAATGTTTTGCTCTTCTTCAAGCATAGGGACGTGTTTGTATGCTGCAGCATGATAAAGGTTGTCTATCTGATGTTTTACCATCAGCGATTGAGTTCTCTGCTGATTTTGAACAGAACCTAAAGCTGCGACCAATGGAATCTCAAGGCCCAGGTTTTTGAGTTGCAAGCTGATTTCCTGATGAATGCGGTATAAGTTAAATTCATTTAACTCAAATAGAACTAATTTTCTGGGTTTCAGTGGGATGATCTGTCTGCATAACTCTGAGCCAATTGAACCTCCAGCACCCGTAATCATCACGGTTTTGCCGGTAATATTTTTTGACATGAGCGATGTCAGAGGCAGCACTTGTTCACGGTCTAACAATGTTTCGATGTTTATAGTGGTTTTTGGCATGAGTGATTCTGTGAGCATGGAAAATCGCGATGTCGATATTACGGGCAACAGTATGCTTGGATAATAATTTGCATTATCTTGCTACTAGGCGTTCAGGAAGGCTGCATCATACCATGGGCTTCAGTGCTAGCGTGAGTCTCCTCGTGATATAAGGCTTATGTGTTGCGGTTAGCACTATGATCCCAAACCCGCTATAATCGGCGGCATTCTTGCGGGAGGGGCTGGGATAATCAGTGCTGACCTCCCAGATGTTAAATGAAGCCACACAGTCCATGCCTCACGATTATAACGACCTGATAACACTCTTTAACCGCACTTTCTTAACCAGCCTCAACACCGAATTGGTGCTGGGCGGTGATGAGCCGGTTTATCTTCCTGCCGATACTGGGCACCCGCATCACAGAATTGTGTTTGCCCGTGGTTACTTCGCCTCTGCACTGCACGAGATAGCGCACTGGTGTATTGCCGGCCCCGAGCGTCGCTTGCTGGAAGATTATGGCTACTGGTATTTGCCAGACGGGCGGGACGCTGATCAGCAGGCAGTGTTTGAGCAGGTTGAAGTGAAACCTCAGGCGGTAGAGTGGCTGTTGTCGGCCAGTTGCGGCTTTCGTTTTCAGGTCAGCTGCGACAACCTGAGTGGTGATCATGAGCCGGATCGGGTAGCATTTACCCGCAAAGTCCGCCAGCAGGTGCTGCATTACCTGAATGGCAATACACCGGAGCGAGCAGGCATACTGTCAGAAGTGTTGCGTCAGCATTATGGTGTCCAACCGCTCAGCGCAGACGATTTTCCTGAGCCGCTTTGATTCGCATCACAGCAATGCGTATCAGTGGCGTGAGTAAACCTATTCTGATCCGCACAGGGCCAGATTCAGATAAAACGAAAGAGTGACGAGATGATCCAGCAATACGAAGAAAAGCTGCTCACCCTGATTGACCTGATGGTGGAAACCGCATCGGATGACGAGTTATTTGCAGGCGGTTACCTGCGTGGCCACATTTCGTTGTCGGCAGCAGAGTGTGAACGTGGCGGCATTGCGTCTTTGGATGCGATGAACCAGGCGGTGAATGACAGCCTGAAGAATGCGCAGTCTGAGCTGAACCCTGCCGATCAGCAACTGGTGAAATCACTGTGGCTTCAGTTGCAACAGTCGGCGGTTGAATAACCGTTCTGGTTAGATTGCCGTAATCCAGGCACATTGCCAGTAACTGAAACAGAAGTACAAATAGAAACAAAAAGGCCAGTCCGTTACCCGGACTGGCCTTTTTGTTTATGCCGTCTCTGATTGCTTGTGTTGGCAATCAGTCGTGATTTCTGAACGCAGAGCGAATCAGAACAAAGGCCACAGCCAGTATACCGCCCAGCAGGGTCGCGATAGCCACAATAAGTAAGCGTTTAGGTTTGTCTTTGGTCACCGGCTTTTCTACGTTTTCAAGAAAACGGTAGGTTTTGAATTTGATATTTTTATTCAGTTCAGTGCCCTGCAGCAGCGACAGACGCGCT
This sequence comes from Photobacterium sp. WH77, assembly GCF_022014395.1. Lineage (NCBI taxonomy): Bacteria > Pseudomonadati > Pseudomonadota > Gammaproteobacteria > Vibrionales > Vibrionaceae > Photobacterium > Photobacterium sp. WH77. The sequence goes on from NZ_JAKLTE010000001.1 coordinate 537,191, forward strand.
TCTACCTGCTGAATACGGGGTTCAACCACGCTCAGGTTTTTTACCGATTCCAGGGCGCTCACCTTGGCCGCCAGTGCTTTGGCGCCTAAGTTGATGGCAAAAATCTCGTTATCACCCAGGTTCTGAACCGGCTGATTGACATCCGCGGCACTGGCGATATTCAGGGCGTATTGGGTACGCTCTTTTTCAACCAGCAGAAAGCTATTGGCCTGGCTGCGCAGTACCTTAAGCTGTTGTTTCAGCTCATACTCTTTGGCTGACACCAGCGCCTGCACATTAGCTAATGTATCGTTATAGACTTTAGCAGAAACGAAATCGATGTACTGTTTCAGCATATCAAAGCTGCTGTTACTGGTGGTCGCCTGCAGATTAATCACGAAGGTATCGGATTCCTGCTTGCTGGCCTGCTGAGCGGTGATTTTATCGAACCAGTTTTCTAACTCTTTGTCGGTATCTTCTTCTGAGCTAATGGTGTTGTCAGATAAAAACTGCTGAAAATCGGCGTTGTCCATCAAAAAGGCTTTCTTGTTTTCCAGCGAATTAAAGCCGTTGATGAAATGCTTAAACAGCACTTCGGCATCAGCTACATCCAGAAGCTGAGTGCTGACCAGTACGGTACCGTCAGCCTGATAGACATCAAACGCAGGCTGGAAGGCACTGATTTCACGTTGCAGCTGAGCAAAGTCGGTGATCTGAGGTTGAATCACTTTGGCTTTGGCCGTCCACCATTCCTGCGCGGTCAGTGCGTAGGCAACACCTGCGATGGCGAAAACAACAGTAATCAGCGCTATCAGCAGCTTTTCTTGCCACAGTGTTCTTACCAGCTGGACGAGATCAATTTCATCAGTGCTGTCTGGTGTTGGCATAGTTTGATTAGATTGATGAACAAGTTGAGGGCCTGACGGGACGGCTTTTGTGTGTGTATCTGTCACTATGACACTTCCATTGATAACTGCAATTTGTGATGCGATAAAGAAGAAAAGTAAAAAATTATCTTTGTAATTTTATCTTAATGTGTTCAGTAGAGCATTAGAATTAAGTAAATATGTACTCACAAGGCAAATTATAGGTGGGTGCTCTTAGCGGAAGCAAGCAGCCATAGGCCACTCGCAGGAAATTATTGAACAAGTTTCTACTATCCGTGATCCCTGACAAAAAAATCGGATAATCGAAGCCCATTAAAAGTTACTTTTTATACAAAAAAGCAACATGAGCTAAGCGTGGCCTTAAGACATGGGATGCCGAGCCCGGCTCTTGCTTTGATTTACGATGTTCGCTTTCATTTGCAATGAATGTCAGGGTCAATCGACTGAATAGGGGAAGCTGATATATTTGCGCCGGTAGTTTGACGAACCAGCAAAAAGAGTCAGCAGGAACACGACGGCCAATAGCCCCAGACTGAAGACGATATCTTCCTGAACCACCAGTTGGTAGCAGCAGGTGGCAAAAAACGCGATCGCCAGCAACAGGTTGATTTTATGCAGTACGGGAAATGTTACCGAAAAAACAGCATACTTTCTGAACATATTTCTACCTCACAAACGTCGATTACGAGATCACTCCATCAGTTCAGGAAGGCGACAGTATTTGATGAAGATTAATATTTAGCCACTTTCTATATTGCCGATACGGGATCCCGGTGCAACTGTTCAGCTGATCGACTTAGTAAAACTACAGCGCATGAGTGCAATAAATCCATTTAATCTTCAGGGTTAATTGTTGGCAAAATCAGACACTCAGAGCAACTAAAAAGAGTTGAAAGGATATAAAGAAAGCTAAAAAACAGGAGAAAAAGCGAAGAGGGCAGAAAAGCAGGAGCGGTTGCGATCTCAGCAGTAAGCTGACCCGCCGAGGCGGGCCATCCAGTGTCACCTGACTATAAAGTCATGATCCTCATACTTATTCCGCTTGCATCATTTTCCGGCTGTACCAGGGATAACGCGCATCGGTAATGTTATAGAGCTGGTACTTACGGTTGAGCATCTGCCCGCCGTCACGCGTCAGAGGAAGCCAGGAAATATTGGCGCGGTTGCGGCTTGGTTTTACTGTCATCAGATCGTAAGGGATCGAGATGTAAAAGCCTTTATTGTAACTGCCCTCACCAAATTCTTCGGCCGACAGATTGGTTTTGGTCACAAAGGCACCGGCAATCACCCCGCTGTCAAACTGCTTGGAGAAGTCGAAGGTGACACCCACATCTTCTGTCAGATAGCGCCCGGCACTGATTTTCATCAGCGTATTGGGTAACAAAGTCCACTGTGGCTGGTAATAGAAAGTGGCATGGCCGGTTAGCGCGCCAGTTTGCACTTTGTAGTCACGTCCTGTGATGGGGTCAAAATGCACTTCGTCATGGAAAAGACCAAACTGGGTATCCGGGTCTCGCTGAATCACGTAGTTCATATCAGCACCCAGCGCCCAGTTTTTTCCCATGGGGCGATAAAGCACTTCACTGCCCGCACCGGCAAACATCATTTCCAGATAACCTGTGTACGCTTGCCCATACCAGTTATCCGCCAGTTGATCCATCCAGGTCAGCTGAAGATTGTTGACCCGGATCGGATTGCCATCAATGTACTGGCGAACCAGAGTACGAACACGTTTTAAATCTGTGCCATCGGGCGGCACATCGTAGAGAAACTTATCGTAGTTATCGAACAGATTGAGATAGACGCTGCCGCCCAGCTCCCAATGGTCTGTCATGTGGTAACTGGCTCCAGCCGTCACCCCTAAGTTGTACAGATAAAACCCTTCGGAGCCGCCAAAAGACTGCTGAAGGGTCGGGGACACACTCAGGTCCCATTTGTCAGTGTCTGTAGCAATCAGCCGGCCTTGTGGTTGTGCCGGTACCTGATGAGTGATGGCATCGTCGATAGAGGCATTGACATAGCTGTGACTGGCTACCTGATCAAATGCTTTCACATTAATGCGGGTTTCTTTGACCGGCAGCTTGTTGCTGGTTTCGATCAGGCGGTACTCGCTATAAAGCGGCAGGCTGGTGTCAGGATCTGTCGGTAACTGATTGCTGAGCAGGGTCGCCGCACGCTGATAACCCTGGTCACGATCCCGGTATTTGTTCTGCGGCGCCTCTACAGTCACGGTATGGCCATCCGCGTATAGGGTCGGGTTTTCATAACCGGCGTTGGTATGCAACTGATTCGCGATGTTCTGCCAGTCTGCGCTGGTGGTGGAGCGTTTTTGCCTGTCGGGCGCATAAGCGGCGGCAGGTGTATCGCGCCAGGAGGCTGTCAGCTGATTAAAATTGGTATTAAGGTTAAAACCGGCGGTCCAGGTATGGCCGCGCTCATAGCTTATCCGCAGATCGCCCCAGTCGCCCAGGCGGTATAACACCCCCAGGTTTATCGGGCTGTCCTGAGTCATATCAGAGTCCGCGCGGGTCACAGGAAAATCACTGGTATAGTCGTTGCCATCATATTCCAGTTTCAGTCGTAAAGGCCGCCAGGGCGTCTGGTATTCCACCCCGCCAAATAACGCCATGCAGCCGGAGAACCAGCGCTCGAAATCGACACTGCCGCCTTTGCCTTTATATTCGGTATTACGGCCGCAGTCGCTGCTCAGGCTTTTATCGCCGGATAGGTTGGCACTGTTGCCGATATAGCCCCAGCCCAGCCCCAGGGTAAAATCCAGCGCTCCCCAGTGCTTGCTGGCCGCAATGTATTCGCCGTCAAACAATCCGGTACCGCCAAAATCACGAATACCGACAGAGGTTTCTGGTATCCAGAAGCTTTCTTCTAATAGCCTAAGCTTAAAGTCTATGCCCTTGTCAGTGTATTTGGTATCGCCACTGAAGTCCTCGTCCTCACTGTAGAGAACATCCTGAACCAGCGTGTAGCGTATGGTGGTTTCCAGCCAGGGGAACAGCTGCAGTGACACATTGTAATGCAGGTAATCTTGGTTATAGGTGGTACCAAAGGTGAATTCGCCTTCCGGCGCAACACGACCGGAAGGCATCTGGATCAGGCCAACGCCACCAAAATCGGATTGGGAAACGGAAAAGTCAGGATAACTGAATTCATCGGCATGGGCCGTAAGGGTGATAATCCCCAGAGATAATCCTGACAGAAAATGGAGACTCGGAAAACGAAGACCCAGGCGCTTGGTACAGGAAGACATAACAGGCTGATCCATCAGAAAGGCCTTTGTGAAAGCAAGTGAATAATTTGAGAATTTAACGACTTCGCACTCGCTGGCAGATCGGTAAACGCAAGATAAAGAATGGCACCCGGCGCGATATCTTTATGTTGCCGGTTCCAGTACGCGATGCTGTGTTGTTCGGCTTTGCCGTCGGGCTGAATCACCCAGATATAATCCCGGTTGGCCACCGATAACGTTTGTATCTGTTTCAGATAGCCAGCGGCATCCTGCCTCTCCTGCCAGGGCAGGGAAAGATCAGCTGTATTGCTGCCGGCCGGCAGCTTAAGGGCCCCTGTCACCTTAACGGTATTGGGCCGGGTGGCGAATCGCAACACAAAAGGCCCGTTCAGCGCAGGGTTGTTATCCGGCACAATACGCACGCGATCGCTGTCTAACGGAAGAAAAATGCGCTCACCCGGCATAGGCGAAGCCAGACTTTGCGCCAGCTGAATAAGAGTCTCACTGGCAGCCGGGCGATGGTAGCGCCAGTGATCGGCCAGCGCTCGGATCTGCCTGTCCACGTTTTGCTGCTGCAGGGCGAGGGCTTGCTTAGCACGGTGATCGGCTTTCCATAAAAAGGATCCGGTCCAGTACAGAGCCTGAGCAGTATTGTCTGATTTTGTTGATAACTGGTATACATTGGATAGCGCGTCTTGTTGAACCCGATCCAGGCGGACGGTATCAGGGTAGCGCAGTTGCAGTTCTTTATCGCCGTTGTCTAGCTGTACCCTGACGAAGGTGGGTGTCGTTTCAACAGGCGTCGCCATGGCAGCAGGTGTCAGGGCTGGTGGTATCCCTAACAAAGCGATCAGTATCAAAGCCGTCAGTTTAAAAGCAGCCGGTATCAAAGCTTTTATCATAGTTCCGGGGGTGCAAAACCATGTCTGGTGAGGCGAGAATATCCGGTATAAGTGCTTGTCTGGATTCATAAATCGTTATCGTCCGTAAGCTTTAAGCAATTGTGTTTCGACTTCAGGTAAGCCGGGTGCGATAAGCTGGCGACTTTTCAGTACCTGACCACTGGCGGGCTCAATCCAGAAAACGTTGTCAAACTGCAGATCCAGACTGGGTACATCAACCGTCTCAACAAAATAGCGAGCAGACTGAGTGATATTGTTGATCCTAATAGTCACCAGCCCTTTGTCCTCAAAGCGGGAGGTGAGCTGATAACCAAAGTGATAGCCGGGCTGCCAGTCGATGCGGCGGGTCCAGGTTGTCGGTGTAGAGGGCAAATGCAGTCCGAGTGCGACCGGGTCTGGCGTTTCTGCTGTAACCTGCACCAGATTGCCAAGGGGCAGGTTCAGGGTTTTCACCAGCCGCCCGTGCTCCGTCACTAGCATGCCTTTGTCGGCGGCCAGCCATTTCAGCTGCATAGCCAGCTCGGTAGTTTCTGACTCAGTAGCCGTTTTTGGCTCAGTCGCAGCTTTTGGCTCAGTAGCAGTGATTGACGATGTCAGAACCGCGGCAGGTTCTGCCAGTGCCAGCACCATAAAGGCCTGAGGGCCGTCTCCGATACGGGCGTACATACTGGCGTAAGGGAGTTGTTCAATCCAGGCTGAGGGTTTCACCGTGTCATCATCACCGCTGACAGCAAGACGAAAGGTATCCGACACATTCTGAAATTTTTGGCTGCATCCGGATAAAAAAAGCGGTAACAGGGCGATGAGTACCAGAAAGCGTCTGTTTACAGAAAGACGGGCGTCGAACATTAGGTATCCGCTAGTCATAGGTCAATGGGAGTCACAGGTCAATAGTAGTCACTGGTCAATGACAGAAATAAAAATAACCGCACAGATGTGCGGTTATAGAATCAGAGACAGCAAAACGTGTTTGCTTAGCCCTTATTGGTTGTAGAGTTTGATGTTGCTGTGTCGTTGTCGTTGGCATCAATAACAGCGATGGCTGTTACTGCCACGGCAGCGCCCACAGCAACCGTTGTAGCAGTGATACCGCCAACAGCGGCAGCCGTTGCACCAGCAGTACCGGCTGCTGTACCCGCCGCCGTGGTTGAGGCAGTAGTTGCTGTCGTTGTTGAAGTGGTTGCTGTTGCAGTACCTGTCTCGGTAGCTGCAAACGCTGAACTGGCCATTAGCAGCGCAGCCAGAGAAACGATTACCTTGTTCATCCTATTCCCTTATTGATTTGTGTTGAGTGATAAATTCTAAAAATTTCGGCTTGTTGATAACGCAAAGCGCTTTTCAATGATATTTCGATATATCAAGGATAGCAATGTATTGAATGTGAAGATTGAGGATTATGGCATTTTTAAAACAAAACACTCAGTTAGAATGTGCGTTCTAAATAATAAAGTGCGGGTGAAAAAAGTATTGTTTGAATATCGCCAGAGAGAGTAATCTCTTTGGTGAGTTTCTGTTAAATGTATCAAAAAAGACTAATTTACCTGCGAACAATGGCCTGACGATGACTAATTACTCTAATTTGATACTAGTTGCATTTAATGGTTTCTCAGTCGGGTGTGATTGTGTAGAATGCGGCAGCCAAAGTGACAGTCAATTAGGGCATTTTTACACGCCCTGCAACGATTGTGATGGGGTGATACAGGCATTTTTACAGGTTTTGCTTAAAACTACGGCAAATGTAAGCTAAATCACATTTTTCTAAAAAAATGTCATCTGGCTGACACGATTGTCATGTGAAAACGGTAACCTGCACTTTGCAGAAAACATGGATGTATTGAAGGCGTTTGGGAGCTGTAACCTAAGGGCGGTAGCATGCCTGAAAGGGTAAGTATTCGTTTATTCCCGGTTAGTGGAATAACTGAAATACCGGGTTCAACGCAGTCTCTTTCTTAACTGGCTTTCAATTCTTATCCTTGTGTTATGCACCAGGGCATGCTTATCACTCCATCAGGTTTATCTAATTAAGCCGTTGTTGTCACCTTAGTGTGATTCAGCTGTTTGCATAATGTGTGACTAACTTGTCAATTGGCAACTGCAATTTGCATATTGCGATTAGTTTTTCGATCAAAATTCCATTTTTTCTTATTTATCAACGTTGACTGGATATGGATTTCTCTAAGAAGCTCCTTTTTACTGCTGTGGCGTCATTGTTATTAGCAGGTTGTACGGTTGTTCCCGGTTCCCATCTGTCGTTACCCGACAATAAACAACAAGCAGACAACGAAGCGTTCAATGTGTCTGAACAGGTTAACGTTTATCCGTTGACACCGTCTGTTATTTACCAGTCAAGACGACCAGAAGTGACAGCCAGAACCAATCCAGCGTTGGATGCTGAACTCACGGGCTATGAGTACTACATCGGCCCCGGTGATGTTCTGAATATTACTATCTGGGATCACCCTGAGCTGACCATTCCTGCCGGTTCATACCGCAGTTCCAGTGAGTCTGGTAACTGGGTCCATGCCGATGGCAGTATCTTCTATCCCTATATTGGAACGGTTCAGGTCGGCGGTAAAACCGTGACGCAAATCCGTGATGAAATCTCCCGTCGGTTGGCGGCTTTTATTGAAAGCCCGCAAGTGGATGTTAATGTTGCGGCTTTTCGTTCGCAAAAAGCGTACGTGACCGGCGAGGTAAACGAGCCAGGCCAGCAAGCGATTACTAATGTGCCAATGACCTTGCTGGATGCTGTTAACCGTGCAGGTGGCCTGGCACAAAATGCGGACTGGCGCAACGTAACCCTGACACGCCATGGCATAGAACAGGATATTTCGCTGTATGCCTTAATGCAGCGTGGTGATCTGACACAAAACCGCCTGCTTCGCCCTGGTGACATAGTGCATGTACCGCGCAACGATGCGCAAAAAGTATTTGTGATGGGTGAGGTGAACGCGCCGCAGTTGCTGAAAATTGACCGTGCTGGTATGACGCTGACCGAGGCGCTGAGCAGTGTCGGCGGTATTAACGAGCTGGAAGCGGATGCGACCGGTGTCTTTGTGATTCGTAACGTACGCAAAAATAACAAGGCAAATACTGTATCCACAGCAGACAACGCGCAATTGGCGGATATTTATCAGTTAAATATCAAAGATGCCGCGGCACTGGTACTGGGTACTGAATTTGAACTGGAACCCTACGATGTGGTGTATGTCACCTCGGCACCGATTGCGCGCTGGAACCGTGTAGTACGCCAGTTGCTGCCAACCATTACCGGGTTTAACCAGCTGACCGAAGGGGCAGTACGAGTGAGGGATTGGTAAGCCATGTTTAATAATATTCTTGTTGTGTGCGTTGGCAATATTTGCCGCTCTCCGTCGGGGGAAGCGCTGCTGAAACAATTACTGCCGGCGAAAAATATTCAGTCGGCAGGGTTAGGCACAGAGAAAGGCAATCTGCAGGGAAAACCTGCAGATCGCACAGCTAGCGAGATTGCCGCCGAAAATGGGGTGTCCCTTGACGGGCATCAGGCTCAGCAACTGACTTCGGCGATGTGCCGTGACGTCGATTTGATTCTGGTGATGGAAAAAAGCCATTTGGATGCCGTGGCGTCCATAGTGCCAGAAGCCAGAGGCAAAACCATGCTGTTTGGGCAATGGATCGGTCAGCAGGACATTCCCGACCCCTACCGCCTGAGCCGGGAAGCATACGAACATGCGTATCAGCTGATCGACAAAGCCGCCCGTGCCTGGGCGCAAAAGCTGTAACACCTAGCATCAGTCTTTACAGACTGATGCTTACAGTGATGCTTAGTGAGTGATCAAAAACTGTCGGCTCGAACCCTGAGCGACAGTGTTTCAGACAAGGACGATCACCATGACATCCACCATCATGAGTAGCTTGAGTAGATAGACACTATGACTGTTTCGCAACAAGTGTCGGTGAAACAAACCGACTCCGACGAGATTGATCTGGGCAAGCTGTTTGGCATATTGCTGGACAGGCGCTGGACCATTATCGCCATTACGTTCGCCTTTGCGGTTGCCGGCATTGCTTATGCACTGCTGGCGACACCTATCTATAAAGCCGATGCCCTGCTTCAGGTTGAAGAAAAAAGCAATGGTCTGTCTGCCTTGGGGGAGATGGGCGATCTGTTCTCAAGTGAATCCTCTTCGAATACTGAGATTGAGATTATCCGCTCGCGTATGATCCTCGGTAAAACCGTGGACAAGCTCAACCTGACCACACTGGCTGAACCTGCTGCGCTGCCTTTGCTTGGTAAGGGGCTGCATCGTTTGTCCGGTAATAAAGACAGCATTGCAATCAGTCGATTTGACATCCCTCAGGACACAGAAGAACTGGTGTATACCCTGGTGGTGGATGACCCGGACAGCGGAACTTATATTCTGTTCGACAATGAAGAGCAGAAAGTTTTATCGGGTAAAGTCGGCGAACTGGCAACATCGGGTGAGTATCAGCTGTTTGTATCTGAACTGACTACTGAACAGGCAGGGTCAGAGTTCAGCATCAGCAAACGTTCCCGGTTAGATACCATCCAGTGGATTCAGCAGAGCCTGTCAGTTTCGGAGCGCGGTAAGCAAACCGGTATTTTGCAGCTGTCGTTTACCGGGCCGGACAAAGCGCAGAACACCGCGATTTTGAATGACATCAGCCAGAACTATTTTCTGCAGAATGTGGCCCGTAATTCGGCCGAAGCGGAAAAGAGCCTGGAGTTTTTGCGTGGTCACCTGCCGGATGTCAAAGTACATTTGACCAAAGCAGAAGATGAGCTTAATCAATTCCGTCAGGCTAACGATTCGATTGATCTGGGCCTGGAAGCCAAATCGACTCTGGAGGTGATGGTCACCCTGGAATCCCAGCTTAATGAACTGACCTTTAAAGAAAGTGAAATTTCCCAGCGCTTCACCAAAGAGCACCCAGCCTATATTGCGCTTTTGGATAAACGTAAAACCTTACTTGGCGAGCGCGAGAAACTCAACCGCCAGGTGCAAAAGCTGCCCAAAACCCAGCGTGAAGTACTGCGTTTAACCCGGGATGTGGAAGTTAACCAGCAAATCTACGTACAGCTGCTGAACAAAGTGCAGGAGCTGAACATTCTCAAAGCCAGCACAGTCGGTAATGTCCGTATTCTGGATGTTGCCCAGTCATATACAAACGCCATTAAGCCAAAGAAAGCCTTAATCGTGATTCTAGCGACTATGCTGGGCGGTATGCTGGCGGTGGCACTGGTTTTGATCCGCGCAGCTTTTCACCGTGGAGTCGAAAACCCAGATGAAATTGAAGCCATTGGTTTACCTGTTTATGCCAGTATCCCGCTGTCAGACTGGCAGAGTGACATGGAAAAGAAACAGAAAACCAAGCGTCAGCTGAGCGTGGAAGAGAGTTTACTGGCGGTCGCCAACCCGGCGGATCTGTCGATTGAAGCGCTGCGCAGCCTGCGCACTAGCCTGCATTTCGCCATGATGGATGCTAAAAACAATATTCTGATGATTTCCGGCCCCAGCCCCGGTATTGGTAAGTCTTTTGTGTCATCCAATATGGCGGCAGTGATAGCCAAAGCCGGTCAGCGTGTGTTGCTGATTGATGCCGATATGCGTAAAGGCCGGCTGGAAAAGAACATGGCAGTGACTCACACGCCGGGCCTGTCGAGTTATCTGGTTGATAAAGCCGCAATAGAAGAGATTATCAAGCAGCCAGGCGTGGACAATCTGGATTTTATCGGTCGCGGTGAAGTACCACCGAATCCGTCTGAGCTTTTGATGCACTCAAGGTTCAAAAACATCCTGGATTGGGCATCGGACAATTACGATATTGTGATTGTGGATACCCCACCAATTCTGGCCGTCACCGATCCTGCTATTGTGGGTACCCATGCTGGCACCACCTTGCTGGTGGGCCGCTTTGGCCAGAATGCGGTAAAAGAAATTGAAGTGACTAAGCAACGCTTTGAGCAAAATGGCATTGAAGTGAAAGGCTTTATTCTCAATGCGGTATTGCGAACTGCGAAATCACATTATAGCGGTGGTTACTACAACTATAGTTATGAGTCAAACTAATCGGGGTTACATTAAATTTATGACTAAGAAAAAAGTATTGACTGTTTTTGGTACACGGCCAGAAGCGATAAAAATGGCGCCGCTTGTACACGCACTAGAAAAAGATGATCGTTTCGAAGCTAAAGTATGTGTAACCGCCCAACATCGAGAGATGTTAGATCAGGTAATTGAGCTGTTTGAAATTAAACCTGATTACGATCTAAATTTGATGAAACCGGGGCAAACACTTAATGATGTCACAGCACGTATTTTATTGGAAATAAAACCAGTACTCCAAGATTTTAAGCCAGATGTTGTTTTGGTCCATGGAGATACAGCCACTACATTTGCAGCAAGTTTGGCTGCTTACTATGAGCAAATCCCTGTTGGGCATGTAGAAGCAGGTCTGAGAACGGGGAATATTTATTCGCCTTGGCCAGAAGAAGCAAATCGTAAACTAACGGGTGCACTGACGAAGTTCCACTTCGCACCAACAGAAACATCAAAAGAAAATTTGCTCAAAGAAAATATTTGTCCATCAGATATTTACGTAACAGGAAACACGGTCATTGATGCTTTGTTGATGATACAAGAGAAAATTGATTCCGATGAAGATTTAAAAGCAACATTGGCATCAAAATTTCCTTTTTTAGATGAAAGCAAGAAATTAATCCTTGTCACTGGCCATCGTAGAGAAAGTTTTGGTGGTGGTTTTGAGCGAATTTGTAAGGCATTAGCCGAAACAGCGAGACAACATAAAGAGGTTCAAATTTTATATCCAGTTCACTTAAATCCAAATGTACGTGAGCCCGTTAATCGGATATTAGCTGGAGTAGAAAATGTACATTTAATTGAACCTCAACAATATTTGCCATTTATTTACCTGATGAGTAGAGCACATATAATTCTGACTGACTCGGGAGGAATTCAAGAGGAGGCGCCATCGTTAGGTAAACCTGTTCTTGTTATGAGAGAAACAACAGAACGACCAGAAGCAGTCGATGCTGGTACAGTAAAACTTGTTGGTACTGATGTTGAAAAAATTGTTGAAAGTATTTCAGAACTAATAAACGATCAATCGTCTTATAAATTGATGAGCTATGCTCATAACCCATATGGAGATGGGTTTGCGTGTAAAAGAATATTGTCAAACCTTATAAAATAATGGTATTACCTTAAAATTGTAAACTGCTAAGTAGAGAAAAAATTGCTATATTTATCTTTTTTTATTCTTTTGACTAGTGCTTTTTTTATAAATAACAGAAAGAGGTTATTTTATTTTGTTCTAGCACTATTATTAATATTGCCTAGCAGTTTGCAGTTTGGCAGTCTGGTTTATGTGTCTGGAGTATACTGGGTTGATATATTAACTTTAGTGCTTTCTATTTATTGTTTATTAAGCTTGATAACATCACAACATTTGATAATAGATAGAAGGTATCTTTCTTTATTTATACCTATAGTTATTATTTTTATATACTCATTATCCTTTTTCTATCGAGGCTTTGATGAGGTTGAAAGTTTAAAAGATTATAGGCCATTACTTTTTTTCCTTATAGTAATCACTTTTGGTTTTCTTACTAGTAATCTTCAGATATATTCTTCATTACTGAATGCTGGAGTGAAGGTCTGTTTAATATCTGTACTTGTATGGGGAGGATTCTCCTATTTTGGTTTACTTAATTCAGATGATCGATTTTATCAGCCTGAGTTTCGATATTTAGGATTACAAACATATTTTTGTTTATTTTATTTGATTTTTTCATTTTCTAAGCGAGATGTTGATATTAAGCACATCTTTCTTGCATATATTGTTATCATTGTAAGTATGTCAAGAATGCTTCTCGGACTGTCAATTATCCCCCTTTTAGTGTGGTTTTTTGTTAGTAGTTTTACCATAAGGAAAATGGCTGTTATTTTCTTTATGTTAGTTGGTACTCTCTTTTTATCCGATTCTAGCTTATTTGAAAAATTTTACTTGTTATTTGATCAAGGTCTTGATGCGTTTTTTTATAATCGATATTCACCGGCATTAGATAAAATTAATATTATGAGTGAGTTGGATTACTTTGTTGGGTATGGGTTTGGTGAAAAATTTTATATACCATGGTTTGAATATAGAGAAAATATAAACAATTATTCTATACAGCTAGATACTGCTTATTTGAACTTTTTCTCTAAGTATGGGTTGATTTCTTTCTTTGTGTTTTTATTGCCCTTACTTTTTTTCTTTAATAAGAATAAGAAAGTAGCCTTCTGCTCTGTTACAGTCATTTTGATTCAGTATTTTACTTCATCAGTTTATTATCATATGGCTTTTTTAGGGTTTTATATTTGCTATATAATTTGTTTGAATGTGGAAAAAAATGAATAATATAATTTTATTATACTCGGGAATATCGTTAAACTGTGCTCCACGAGTCGAGTCATTAGTAGATGAATTAAAGAAAAAAAATCTGAAAGTGAGAATTGGAGGTGTTGTTAAGCAAAATGACTTAAATCAAGACTACGACACCTCTTTCGTTAATATTTTCAATGGAAATAATGCAGCCGGAAAACTTGTGAATGTCATAGTTGCATACTTAAATCTTATTTTTTGTCTTTACAGAAACCGTAACCAAATTGATTTAATATATGCGATTAACCCAATTTCAGGGCTAGCGGCATATTTTTTGTTTAAACTGACAGGCACTAAGTATGTGTATGAAACACAAGAAATATTTATAGGTACTAAACATAGGTTCTTTACTGGTAGATGGAAGCCATTATGGTTTAAGCTTGAGTCTATGGTCGCTAGATCAGCTCAGAAATTTATTGCAACAGATCAATATCGCATGAAATTTTTGAGGCGATTATATAAAATTAATTATGAAAAATGTGATTATTTATATAACACAACATACAAGAATAAATATGATCGATGCTCTTTAAGGAATAAGCACTCAATTGATAATGAAAAGTATATTGTCTCTTACTGTGGTGCAATCATAAAGAATCGATCAATTAATGAAATCATGATTGCTTTTAAAAAAGCTAACTTGAATAATTCTATTTTATATATGGTTGGCTATTTTGACGAGAAATTCAAAATAGAGTTAGATGCATTAGTTGACAGTATAGGTTTAACTAATGTAGTTTTCACCGGAAAAGTTGATAATAATACACTGAAAGAGTATATGGCACTATCAAATGTTACGTTTGCTCTCTATGAGTCCAATTGTGTGAATAATAGATTAAATAGTCCTAATAAACTTTTTGATGCTATTATGTGCAAAGTAAGCTTAATAACTACTCAAACGTTCTTATCCAATTACTTAAGCCGCTTTTATGAATGTGTGTTGATAAAAGAGAATAATGTTGAAAGTATAACTCAAGCTATTAAAGTTAAGAGTGATTTTGGTGTTAAAAGTAATTCAGATTTTTCACTTGATAATTTAATGCCAAAATTTGTAAGCAGGTTGATTGATGAAACGTGACTTTCTTTTTACTGTAATATCATTTGCGTTTGGGAAAGGTGGGTTTTTAATCGTTTCAGCGTTGGCTGCTAATTTACTCGCGGTTAAAGAATATGCATACTACGCATTAATTTTTACGGTTATAAACCTTGTTTCAGGTACAATTGGATTAGCCGGATTCACAACTTCTAATCGATATTATGATAAAAAAAATAGGCAAGGCTTAACTAAGTATTTCTATGGTTTCGCATTAATAACAGCACTATCTACATATATAACATCAAATTTGTTTCTTGATGAGCACTTTGATAGCGTAAGTATTTTAGTGCTTTCTTTGTGTGCTTTTTTATGTGTCGTTTATAATTATAACTTTGGTTGTTTATATTCAGCGAGTAAAAATAAAGCCGCAGCATTAATTAATTTTTTGTTATTTCTTATATTATTGGCTTTTTCACTGGCGGCATCTAAATATGGCGTTAATTGGATATTGTATGGTTACTTTTGTGTCTTTTTATTTGGTGTGATTATTTCATCTTTTTTATTGTATTCCAAAGATAATGTGAAGATTGATAATCTTGCCGGAACAGCAATTAAAAAGGTCACAATACCACAGTTATTGACGTCATTGGCTTTCCTACCACTTATATCAATATTATCAATTATGTTATTGGATGTAGATGAATCTGGACAAGAGCTTGTGATTTTTAATGTTTCTAATCAAGTACGAATGTTGATATCATTTTTTCCAATGATATTCTCAGCATTACTTTTGTCAAAGTTGACAAGAAATGAAGTTACTTTCGAGTTTGATTGGAAGGCAAATGCGGCACTAACATCACTACTAGGCTTTATACTTTTTCTTACACTGCCTGTCATTATTTACATTTTTAATTTGGAGTTTAATCAATACAATACTAATGTTCTTGCGTTTATGATTTCTTCGGGAATTGTAGCTGCTCTTAAATCTCCAATTTCAAGGCAATTAATTGTTCGAGAGCAAGGCATTACTAGTTTGTTTAGTAATTTAGCATTCGGTGTTTTGTTTTTTATATTTGTATTTATCTTTTCAAGAAAAGAGTTAAATGCATTAACTATATCTTTTTCATTCTTTATTGCTCAGGTGTTGCACTTCCTGATATTTTATAAGTATTTTATTGGTTTAGAAGTTCTTAAGCCTGCAATGATTAAGAATAAACATTTCGTTTATTCTTGCTTGTCGTTATTAGTGTCATTGTCAATTATTATAATGAATAAGGCACTTTTTTGGATTGTATTTCTGGTGGCTTTATTATATTTGGTAATATTATTTAAAGTTTTAAGGGTGGGTAAATGAGAGAGTTTAAATGTTGTCTAAGAGGAGCTTATGGCCCTGGCAACTTTGGTGATGATTTATTATTGATATCTTCATTGAATATTTTAGAGAGAATATATGATAAGAAAGATATTGCAGTAACTGTACATGACATATCAAAAGCTGAAAAATTTTTACCGCATTACAATTTAGTTCCATTTTCATCTCCTGTAAAATCAGAGGTCACTTTTTTGGGTGGAGGAGGACAATATTTTAGTTTTTCTTCCAATTTATCAAAAAAGAAAACCAAATTCGAGAAGATTTCCTCTTTGCTAAATAGTGGTATGACTTTAACCGATTTTATATCAGGATATTATATTCGAAAGCGATTTAACCGACGTTGGATATCAAATCATGATGTTGGCTTTTGTCTTGGATTGGGACCGTTTGAGAATGAACACGATCGATTATATGACCTGGCGAAAATTGAATTACCAAATTTTTCATATTTGTCGGTACGTGATTCGGATAGTTTTAAATTATCCGAATCTATTGGTGTAAGGGATGTGAAAAAATTCTCTGACCCAATTTTTAATTCTGATTTATGGAAAAAAGATTTAAATATAATTTCGTCTGATACAAACGATGTGGCTATAATAATACGCGACTGGCCTTTTGACCAAAGTAAAAATGAACTTGTAAAGAAGTTAATAAATCTTGTTCCTATATTAGAGTCAAAGGGACTTAAACCAAAGTTTGTGTCCTTATATGCTGATTATGACAAAAATGTAATTGAGTATTTTCAAGATGAAGGATTTGAAGTAATTACATGGGATCCAGTTAGCACAAAGATGGATGAATTTCTTTCTTTCTTGAATTCGTGTAAATGCATTATTACAACCCGTGCTCACGGTGCTATTGTTCCATCAATGTTAGGTGTTCCAACGGTAATTATTAATATTGAGCATAAGCTTAAAAAAGTTCATGAAATGCTGTTAAATTCCTCATATCTAATGGAATTAGAATCAGTCTCAGATTCTTTTGTATGGGATGATATTATTGAAAAATACCTTACGAATAGATTAGATTTAGTCTCGGGTTTATTTGTCGACTTGAAGAGAAATTCAATAGAGTCAACAGAAGCAGCTGAAGATATCTTAAATTTTTTACAATCTGTAAACCATTAATTATGAAACCAGTAGTTTTATTCACTTATGGTGAAGGTGGGCATCAAGCTCAAGCAAACAGGCTAGCAAAGCTATTAAAAATAGAGCTTGAGGATTTTGATTTCATATCATTGTCTGATTCTAAAGTACAAGCTGAGTGGTCAGTAAAACACTATATCGCAAATGAGCTTCGGGGTAAGCATCAACGCATTGGTTTGTTTAAATTTCAAAGTTTCATTAATATATTATCATCTATCAAGAAAGTGAAAAAAGAGAATCGCTTAAAAGTTATTATTTCAACTGGTCCGGGCATCTCAGTACTTTCTGCTTTATATTTAAAGTTATTTGGTGTGAAAGTTATTCATATTGAAACTTGGTCTCGTTTTACCAGTAAGTCCCTGACAGGTAGAGTGATGTATTATTTAGCAAATGAATTTTTGGTGCAAAATAAGTCATTGCTTAAAGTGTATCCTAAAGCAAAGTATTCCGGAAGATTATGAATATATTAGTTACTGTAGGCACAACAAAGTTTGAGTCTTTGGTTGAATTTGTGCACAAATTTGCTAGCCAACACGGTGAACATAGTTATATTTTCCAAATTGCAGATGGTACATATAGGCCTGAAGGCTTTGCCTTTTTTGAATTTACAAATGATATCCTTGGAAAGTATGAATGGGCCGATGTTGTAATAACACATGCAGGTGCAGGTTCAACATATCAATTATTAGAGTTGGGGAAGGTAATAATTTTAGTTCCTAATCTGGAGAGAGTTGATAAGCATCAATTAGATCTGGCGAATTATATGAGTGATCAAAATTTTGCTTTGGTTGTGCATGGTTTGGATGAATTAAATGATGTTTTTACGAATTTTAGCTCCATAAACTTAAAGCCTTACAGTAAAGAAAATTTTTTCTTGCAGAAAGAAATTGCTCATTATATTAAGGGACTTTATGATTTATAAAATTGCAATCGCTGGGACAGGATATGTCGGCTTGTCTAATGCTATGTTGTTGGCTCAAAATAATGAAGTTGTGGCTGTTGATATTCTCGAGGAGAAAGTAAAGCTGTTGAATGATCGTGTATCTCCGATTGTTGATTATGAAATTACTGAGTTTCTACAGCGAAAAGATATTAACTTTAATGCTACTTTGGATAAATTTTCTGCTTATGAAAATGCAGATTATGTAGTTATTGCTACTCCAACAGATTATGATGTTGTAAATAACTACTTTAATACGTCTTCAGTTGAAGCGGTAATTAAAGACGTTATGGCGATTAATCCTGATGCAGTCATGGTTATCAAGTCAACAATTCCAGTCGGTTATACAAAGCGTATCAAAGAAAAGCTTGGTTGCGAAAATTTGATGTTTTCACCCGAGTTTTTACGTGAAGGAAAAGCGCTCTACGATAACTTATATCCTTCTCGTATCATTGTGGGTGAAAAGAGTCATCGAGCAAAAATCTTTGCTGATCTTCTTCTGCAAGGCGCAGTGAAGAAAGATGTGCCTGTATTATTCACAGATTCAACAGAGGCTGAAGCTGTTAAGCTTTTCTCTAATACTTATCTGGCGATGCGAGTTGCTTATATTAATGAACTTGACTCTTACGCTGAATCTCATGGATTAGATAGTCGTCAAATCATCGAAGGTGTAGGTTTAGATCCGCGAATTGGTTCGCATTATAACAATCCATCTTTCGGTTATGGTGGTTACTGCTTACCAAAAGATACCAAACAGTTGCTCGCAAACTATCAGGATGTACCAAATAATCTTATTAAAGCAATTGTCGATGCAAATACCACTCGCAAGGACTTTATAGCTGATTCAATTTTGAATAAGCAGCCTAAGGTGGTTGGTATTTATCGCTTAATTATGAAATCTGGTTCCGATAACTTCAGAGCATCCAGCATTCAAGGCATCATGAAGCGCTTGAAAGCGAAAGGTGTTGACGTAATCGTTTATGAACCCGTGCTTCAAGAGAAAGAATTTTTTAACTCTGCAGTATATACGGACTTTGATGCTTTTAAGGCTGAATCTGATGTCATTGTTTCAAATCGTATGGCTCAAGAGCTAATGGATGTAAAAGATAAAGTGTATACACGAGATTTGTTTGGTTCAGATTGAGAGGATGGTTGCTGTGAATCTGTTCGATCATTTCTCGTGTTTTATCAAAGCTTAGTGTACTCAGAACACTTTCGAGGTTAACTAACCAAAAGAGTCCCAACATGACTTCTGCATTCTTTTTTGTTTTTCTTATGTCCTTTTGTAGCCTGTTTATCTGCCGCAAAGTGGCGAAACGGGTTGGACTGGTCGATGCGCCTAACGAACGGAAGCACCATAAAGGTGTGATCCCGCTTGTGGGTGGTGTGTCGATCTTTGTTACTCTGGCGATAGCCTTTAGTTTTTTTGAACTGTTTCCGCAGAACCCCTGGCTGTATTTAAGCTGTGCCACTGTGTTGGTGGTTATCGGAGTGATTGATGACAGATACGACATCAGTTTTAAATTACGCTTGCTGGTACAGGCCTGTGTGTCGCTGGTGATGATTTTTGCCGGTGATAAAAGCCTGCATTACCTGGGCTACATGTTGGGGGATTTTCCCCTCGCTTTGCCCGTAGTTGCCAGCACGCTGCTGACTGTTTTTGCGGTCATTGGCGCGATTAACGCATTCAACATGGTTGATGGTATTGATGGCCTGTTAGGCGGCCTGGCTTCGGTCAGTTTTGCGGCACTCGGTTATGTCTTCTATGTGTCGGGTAACACGGAATTGTTTGTTATCTGCGCCATGATAGTCACCGCTATGGTTCCTTACATTCTGTTGAACCTCGGTTTTCCTCTGGGGCGTCGGTTTAAAGTCTTTATGGGCGATGCCGGCAGTATCTTCATTGGTTTTACTGTTATCTGGTTATTGCTGGAAGCGACCCAGGCGGGCGAGCTGAGTGCCATGCGCCCGGTTACTGCCTTGTGGTTAATTGCTTTACCGCTAATGGATATGGCCACCATTATGATTCGCCGAATCCGCAAAGGCCAGTCACCCTTTAAGCCGGATCGCGAACACCTGCACCATATTTGTCAGCGTATTGGTTTGTCACCTTTCATGACCTTGGTGGTGATTTGTGGCCTGGCAGCCAGTATGGCGGGAGTCGGCATTTGGTCTGACATGTCGCAGGTTAACGAAACCCTGATGTTGCTGAGCTTTATGATTATGTTCGGTGTGTATTTTGCCGTGATCAGCCATATCTGGCGTATTACCACCTGGATACACAAGCTGACCGGCCGTAGTCAGCCGAAAACACCAGAGCAGGCAACCTCAGAGCGTTAAGCGAATTCACTGTTGGGTGGATGCGTGTGAGTGATTGAACAGAAGTCAAAGATGTTAAACATGAACCCAGGCTTGTCCTGGGTTTTTTATGCGTTTTTTCCGTGCATTATCCAGGAACCTGTCTGCTTTACTGGCTAATTTAACGCCCCAGCCGGTCTTCTCTTCTTATCTGTTTTGCAGCTTTGTCATAACGGTCTAACTGATTGAGCCAGCATACAGCGGTCCATAACAGCACAAAGCCGATGTTCGCGGCCGCTGAATATACCGCTGTCAGGCACAGACGTTCAGTTCTGTTAACTATCGCTTGTAATATGCGCCTCAGCATAGCGTGTAAAATATCTCTCATCGTCCTGTATCTGTGTATGACGTAATGCTTCCGGGATATATAAATATGCGTCAGCCATTAAGTACATGCTTAATGGATTAGAGATAAGATGAACTAACTGGAACTGCTGTCCAATATATTTGCAAGGTGGCTGAAACAGCCATATACAGAAGTGAACAAGTAACAGCCGCACAGAAAATACGGCTGTTTGCTTCGTTAAGAGGCTTCTTGCGGAGGCGAGTACTTTTCTACTTTCGACAGTGTGAAGAAGTAGATGAGGAAACTCAGGATGAATAACCAGAACATCACATACTCGGGCACATTGGCAATCTCGCCATAAATACCTACAGCGCTCAGTAAGGTCGCAATAGTGCAGATAGCAATCAGCGTTTGTAGTGAATTAAGGCCCAGCCGCTGGAAGATATGGTGCAAATGCTCGCGGTCTGGCTTAAAGGGCGAATCACCGCGCTTGATTCGGCGGATCATGATAGCTGTCATGTCCATTAAGGGGACAGCGATTATCCAGAGGGCCGTTACTGGCCGTAATGGTGGGCGGCTGCCATTCTGGCTGGCCAGCAGTAAAAACCAGATTACAGTGAAACCGATCAGCATACTGCCTGCATCCCCCATGAAGACTTTACGCTGCCGGCCAAATGCCCCCAGGTTAAGCAGGATATAAGGGATCATTGCCACTATGATGATACCGCACAGATACGCCAGCGATTGCTGGCAATCATGGAACAGCATGATACCCAGCCCGCCAAAAGTCACTATAGATAACCCGCCCAGCAGGCCATCAATACCGTCAACCATGTTGAAGGCATTGATAGCGCCAATCACCGCCAGTACAGTCACCAGATAGCCAAACATCCCCAGGTCTATTTTGCCAAAGCCGATCATATTCCCCAGAGTATGTAGTTCCAGACCGGCAAAAACCATCATGCAGACAGATAATAAGGCTTGGATCGCCAGGCGAAGCTTGAAGCTCACATCAAATTTATCATCCAGCGCGCCGATGATGGCCAGAATGGTGATACAGAAAACGTAAAGTCCGGCGTCGTCCAGTATGGTCGGCGAGTAATAGAGAAACTGGGCCAGCGTAATACAGATAGCCAACCCCCCGACAAGCGGGACTGCCCCCTGATGCAGCTTTCTGGCATTGGGTTTATCCACCAGACCGACACGTTTGGCGACCTTTCGAAGTAAAAAAAGTGCGGCAAATGAAGAAAAAAAGACAAAGAAAAAATCGGCTATCATGCTGTTATCCGAAGGCATACAAAACGCAAAAAGACTACCAATATTTTGTCTCTCTAGGAAGAGAAGAAAAAATATTCACTAAGTAAATTATTACTTTTGCTCTCTCCGTCCCAAGTGCAGCTAGGCGCCAACACCAGCAAGCCTGATCGCAATGATTTGGGCTAGGTAGCTGTAAGTGTTTGTTGCAACAGCATCAATATTCTACAATCACTCGCGTCGCAATAATCTTTGATAAATGGTTTGATATCATCCAGCAGGGAAATCCATGCAATATTTACAGTCTGAAGCTTCTGTTACTGAAGAGCTGTTAGCCCAGATTCTCATTACATCTGGCATCACCACCAAAAGTCTGTGTCGGCAGATTAGCAATAGCCATAGTGGCCCAGAGATCGAGGCAGCACTGTCTGCGATGCAGGAAGCAGGATTGGTGATGAAAAAAAGACAGAGCTGGAGCTTGTCGCTGAACGGGTTTTTGTCTGCATTACAGAGCTTATTGAGATTTGGCCGGGAGCGAACCCTTTATGCCGTGATGACCCGCGCTGATGAGATCTCTGTGGAACTGGAAATCTATTCTGTGCTGTCAAATACCCGCTGGATGTTTGCCTATTCGGCGATTTCTCCGCAGGCGGAAGGGCTGCTGATGCATTTATTCCTGCATCCTGATGCGTGGGAATTACTGGCATTGATTGAAGACGACAGGCTGAAATACAGCCTGCAAGGATGGGCCTGGTTGTTAAATCAGCTTTATACAACGGGGAATATTGTATGGGAGCCGCTAGCCAGCAAGACGATCACAGATTACGGCAGAAGGCAGGTTGTCTGGGCTCCTGCCGAGGATAATTGGCAAGCGCTCAGGGCCGGAAGTGTTTCCCACCCCTTGTGCGATCCTTTCGATGACAAGTACTTCCAGCATCGCACAGCTTTCTCCGCCATGACGGCAAAACGCTATTCCTATACGGCCTTGGCTGATCTGGCCGTGGTGGCTTTACTGGACAAACCCGAAGCCGTTGCAAGCTATCAGCACAGCCTCGATGCTCACCGTAGTCAGCAAATCGCGTATGACCAGTTCTGGCAACAGCAGGCTTACGTCATTATTGCGCCTTACAGTGAGCAAGAGGAATATTTGGCGGGTGTTGACGATTGGTTTGATTCACTCATGGTGATTGCAGATTACGTGAGCTGGGGGAAATTATTGCTGGATGTGCTGATGCTTTGCCAATGGCAGCATGCGAACCCGAAACAGTATCAGCAATGGGTGGCTCAGGTGAAAGCGCACCCGCTGACGGAAGTAATTTTATCCCATCACTCTGAAAGCCTGTTAGCCGCCAGAGCCAAACACGCACTGCGTTACCTTACCGGACAGATCAGCGAATCTGACGCTCCTTTTTATGTCCCGGCTGCCCGCCAGGATATCTGGTTAAGAAAACTGACGCAGACCATCCAGTCGGATAAAGAGCATCAGGCAGCTCAGCGACTGGTCTGGGAGTTGTGCCTGAAATCACTGAAAGTTCAGCCAAGGATTCAGTCAATGGGGAAACGTGGCTGGACCAAAGGCCGGGTGATTCAACTGTATTCCATCCAGTATTCAGCGGCTGAAGCTTTGATGTCAGATGCTGACTGGAATGTTTGTCAGCAGCTGGAGCGTCAGAACAGGGTTCGCTGGGGCCAACCTGCTTCCGATGTGTTGCCGGTACTGAAAGCCTTGTCGGCGTGTGACAACATCATCAGTCAGGACGGCCAGTCCGTCAGTCTGCACGGTGTCAAGCCGCTGGCCGTGTTGCAAGCCAGTGAACAGGTGACATTCGATGTCTTTCCCCGAGTGGCAAATGGAACATTGCGGCAGGTGATGGATGATGCCTGGTGTTTTCTGGATACCTCAGCGATATCGCCTCAGTTCATTGATGTCATCGAATCGAGACCTGAGCAACTGGGCAGTGAGCATTTGCAGCCACTGACAGAGGCGCTGGAACAACAGAAGGATTTACTCTGGTACAGCCCATGCCAGCACAAAGGCAATATAAAACCTGGTCATTGGGATGCGAGACCGCATTTATGGCTGGACTGGCATCAGGGCACCCTGGATGTGGCCATTGAGCACCAGAATGATGTGTCCGGTGAGCTGCCGGCAAATCGGATAAGCATGCCTTCGGGACAGGGAGAGACATGGATCAGCGGCCCGGATCAACAATGGTATCAGCGTGATCTCAGCCAGGAAAAAGCGGATTCGCTGGCACTGAGCAAGCATCTGGGATTGAAAGCGAACAAGCAACGGCGCTGGGCCTTGTCTGGTGAAGCGGCGTTATCGCTGATAAAAGCCGTGCAGAATTTACAGTACGTGCCGGTTCACTGGCGCCAGCGCAGCAGCCAGGTAAAGGTACTGACCCGCCAGGATCTGACTCTGGATATCGAGAAACGCAAAAACTGGTTTGCTGTCACAGGCAAGGCGTCCACGGATCAGCATCTGGAGCTGAACCTGCGTCTGTTGCTGGCAAATAGCCGCCAGGGATTTATTGAGCAGGATAGCGACAATCTGGTTGTGCTGATGGAAGATGAGCTTCAGCAGCAATTACGTATGCTGGACGGTTTGCTCAATGAAGAGATGGCTGTCGATGTGCAGATGGCCTATCCCCTGCAACAGGTACTGGAAACCTTTAGCCATCAGGGCGATGCGGGATGGCAGTCGCTGCAAGAAAAATGGTCAGAGAAGCCGGTGGTTGCCGAGCATATTCTGGCCCCGCTGAGGGATTATCAGAAAACCAGTGTCCAGTGGGCGGCGCACTTATCTCACCACGGCTTTGGCGCCTGTCTGGCAGACGATATGGGGCTGGGTAAAACTTTGCAGGCCATCAGTCTGATCCGCCACTATAAGTGCGAGGGCGCGGCACTGGTTGTCGCTCCCAAGTCTGTGATTCACAACTGGCAGGCAGAATGCCAGCGCTTTGCACCGGAACTGGCAGTGGTGGATCTGGAGCAAGTGGATAACCGGAACGAAGCCATCGCCTCGGCAGGTGAGAAGACCATTGTACTGGTCAGTTACGGATTACTGACCCGCTGTCAGGAAGCGATGCAAGCCAAAGACTGGCAGACCATAGTGCTGGACGAAGCGCAGCAGATTAAAAACCCGCAGACCAAACGGGCAAAACTGGTATTTGGCTTAACGGCAGAGCGGCGTTTTACCCTGACCGGTACCCCGGTTGAGAATCATCTCACTGAGCTTTGGAGTCAGTTTGCTTTCCTGAATCCGGGCCTGCTGGGTTCGCTGAAGCAGTTCAGGCAAAAATACAGTCAGGCTGGACGCAATGCCGAGGATATGATGCGGTTGAAAGCCTTGATCAGCCCGTTTATCATGCGGCGAATGAAAGGTGAGGTGTTATCTGAGCTGCCCAGCAAAACCGAGATCACCCACACCGTCTATTTATCGGCCAAAGAAAGTGCTGCTTATGAAGCCGTCCGTAAGGATGCCCTGAAAACAGCCAAAAACAGTAAGGGTGTGGTTGAGGTGCTTGCCGCACTGACCCGTTTAAGGCAGGTATGTTGCGATGCCAGTCTGGTGTTTGATTCCTTTGCGGAAGAGAGCAGTAAGCTCAGGGAGGCCCTGGCTCTGGTGACAGAAGCCATAGAAGGCGGCCATCAGATTTTGGTGTTCAGCCAGTTTGTGCAATTGCTGAAGCGTTTTGCGGCGCAGCTGGAACAAGCCTCGCTGTCGTTCAGTTATCTGGACGGACAGTCGAGCAGTAAGCAGAGGAAAGCGGCGATTGAGGCGTTTAAAGCAGGAAAGCATCCTGTCTTTCTCATCAGCCTGAAAGCGGGTGGAACGGGCCTGAACCTGACTGAAGCCGATACTGTTATTCATTTGGATCCGTGGTGGAATCCGGCAGTGGAAGATCAGGCCAGCGACAGGGCGCACCGTATGGGACAGAGCAGGCCGGTGACAGTATATCGTCTGGTCACAGAAAATACGGTGGAAGAAAAAATTGTCCAGCTTCACCGGGACAAACGCGATCTGGCAGAAAAAGTCCTTTCAGGGCAAGACGATACCCAGACTCTGAATCCGCAGATGCTGCTGAGTATGATAGAAGATTAAATGCTCTCAATGCGACAAAAGATTGCGTTTAGCGCCATTGTGTCTATACTCAAATCACTATTAAATAGGAGATTGAACTATGGCAACAAGCGTCCGGTTAAATGATGACTTTGTTTCCGAAGCCAAGGCTTATGGGATCGCGGAGAATCGCTCTGTGCCTATGCAAATAGAGTACTGGGCCAAGATCGGTAAAATCATGATGGAGAACCCAGATCTGTCTTATGAATTTGTCCGTGAATCATTATTAGCTACAGAAGAGGTTAAGCAGGGATTGGTGAAGCCATATGAGCGAAGAACAAAGAGAAATTGAGGTCTTTGAGGCTAGGCGATTCACCAAAGCCCTGAGCAAACTGCCAACAAAGCAGCTCAGCACCGTTGAAGATGAGATCGAAAAGATTATTGCCAATCCAGAAATAGGGCAGCCGAAGAAAGGCGATTTGTCACATTTGCGAGTTCATAAGTTCAAGATGAAAAAACAAGAATTGCTGCTTGGTTACTCTTGGGTTGATAACGAATTAAAGCTCTACCTGTTAAGCCTTGGTTCGCATGAAAACTTTTATACCGACCTGAAGACCCAACGGAAAAACGATCTCAAGTTGATCGGCTGAACTGGCAGGAAGTCGCCAGTGCATTCAGCAATACAGTCGTGGCTGGTACTTTTTCATCCGTGCGCCTTCAATCCCCTTGTCTATACTTGCCTGAACAGGTGATAAAAAAGACTAATGCAGATTGGTATAAATACCTGACAAAGAAGTACCGAGTATCTTGCACTTTTTTGCGAAGGGGAAAGGCGTATGCAGATTTTACCGGTTATTCTGGCTGGGGGGACAGGCAGTCGCTTGTGGCCCTTATCGCGTGAGCAGTATCCCAAACAATTTCTTGCCCTTCAGCCTGCTGAAAACCCGTCTATTGCCTCTCCATCGCTCCCGGCCAGCATGCTGCAGCAAACCCTTCATCGTCTGGCTGAGCTGGATGCGCGCTCCTCATTAGTGATCTGCCAGGAAGAGCATAGGTTTCTTGCCGCAGAGCAGCTCAGATCCTGCACCAGCCAGCCTGGTCATCTTCTGCTTGAGCCTCAGGGCCGTAATACCGCGCCTGCCATTGCGCTGGCGGCGCTACTGGCACAGGAATCGCCAGACTGCCTGTCTTTGGAAGACAGTGATCCCTTACTTCTGGTGCTGGCGGCCGACCATCTGATTCTGGATACCGCCGCTTTTACTCAGGCCGTCAGGACAGCGCTGCCGCTGGCGGATAGCGGCAAACTGGTGACTTTCGGTATTCCCCCTCAGTCGCCCGAGACAGGGTACGGCTATATTAAACGCGGCGCGGCGCTTGGCGCGGGGTTTGGCACTGGTTTTGAGGTGGCACAATTTGTCGAAAAGCCGGATCTCAATACCGCCAGAGAGTATCTGGTTAGTGGTCACTATTACTGGAACAGCGGCATGTTCCTGTTTCGCGCTTCTGCCTATTTGCAGCAGCTGTCTCAGTTCCGGCCGGACATTCTGGCCGCCTGCCGTCAGTCTGTCGCTTCGCCTGAGCGGGACCGGGATTTCATTCGTATCGACAGCTCGGCTTTTGCCGGCTGTCCTGCCGAGTCGATTGATTATGCGGTGATGGAGAAAACCCGCCAGGCGGTGATGGTGCCGATGGAAGCCGGCTGGAGCGATGTCGGCGCCTGGTCATCGCTGTGGGAGCTCAGTCCCAAAGATGCCGCAAGCAACGTGGTCATCGGGGATGTGCTGACTGCGCAGAGCCACCATTGTTACCTCAGGGCCGACAGCCGTCTGGTGGCGACTGTCGGTCTGGACAACGTAGTGGTGATTGAAACCAAGGATGCGGTACTGGTGGCCGCTAAAGATAAAGTTCAGGATGTGAAAGAGATAGTGGCGCAGCTGAAAGCGGCGCAGCGCCCGGAATGCGAGCTGCACCGGGAAGTGTACCGCCCCTGGGGCAAGTATGATCAGGTTGATAGCGGTGGCCGTCATCAGGTGAAACACATCACGGTCAAACCGGGTGAAAAATTATCGCTGCAAATGCATCATCACCGCGCCGAACACTGGGTGGTGGTATCGGGGACGGCCAAAGTCACCCAGGGGGATAAAACCTGGCTGCTGACGGAAAATCAGTCCACTTACATTCCGGTCGGCGTGGTGCATGCGCTGGAGAATCCGGGAAAAATTCCGCTGGAAATCATTGAAGTGCAGTCAGGCAGTTATCTCGGCGAAGACGATATTGTCCGCTTTGAAGACAGGTATGGCCGGAAATAGCGCAAAGGTGCTTTTTGCGGGGGCTGAGTGTGCTCAGCACGACGGCGGTAATTTATGGGTAAGTCCATGATGTCAATCCAGACCTTGGGGTGTCATTCCCGCGAAGGCGGGAATCTATTGGTATGTTTGTGCCTGGCTTTTTGGATTCCCGCCTCCGCGGGAATGACTGAATAACAGAGGAATGATGAAATAACAGGAGAATGACGGATTAGAGGGGAATGACGGATTAGCAGGGGAATGACGGATTAGCAGGGGTGTAAGTACCGAGTGGTAAACGGAGGGCGGCATGGAAAGACTCACCTGTTTCAAAGCGTACGA
The DNA here is from genome assembly GCF_022014395.1 of Photobacterium sp. WH77. Lineage (NCBI taxonomy): Bacteria > Pseudomonadati > Pseudomonadota > Gammaproteobacteria > Vibrionales > Vibrionaceae > Photobacterium > Photobacterium sp. WH77. The sequence continues at coordinate 565,738 of NZ_JAKLTE010000001.1, forward strand.
TATTCGCGGTGAACTGGGGCGGGAGCTGAACGAGGACATTGCTTACCGGATCGGCCGGGCGTACGGCCAGCATTTCCGGCCGGAAACGGTGGCGATTGGTGGTGATGTGCGGCTTTCCTCGCCGTCACTGAAAATGGCACTGGCGCAAGGTTTGATGGATGCCGGAGTGGATGTGATCGATCTCGGTCTGACCGGCACCGAAGAAGTATATTTCGCGGCGCAAAGCCTGCTCTTTGACGGGATAGAAGTGACGGCAAGCCATAATCCGATTAATTACAATGGCATGAAGCTGGTCAGGGCCGGGGCGATACCTGTCAGCGGCGACACGGGCTTGCACGATATTCGCATACTGGCTGAAAGAAATGATTTCGCGGCGCCCGATCAGCTCGGCCAGCTGCGTTACCATTGTGTGCTGAATGACTATATTGACCACCTGCTGTCTTATATCGCACCGTCAGAGATTACACCGCTGCGGTTGGTAGTGAACGCGGGGAATGGTGCGGCGGGACATGTGATTGATGCGCTGGAAGCGCAATTTGGTCAGCGCCGGATCCCCATTGAGTTTGTGAAAATCCACCATGAGCCCGATGGCACTTTTCCTCACGGGATTCCCAATCCGTTATTGCCTGAGTGCCGGGCGGCGACTTCACAAGCGGTGAGGGCGCATCAGGCCGATATGGGCATTGCCTGGGACGGCGATTTTGACCGCTGTTTTCTGTTCGATGAGCAGGGCCGGTTCATCGAAGGCTATTATATTGTCGGTTTGCTGGCACAAGCTTTTTTGCAGCAAGCCGCAGATCAGAAGGACGCCCGGCCGAGCAAAATCATTCATGATCCCCGTCTGACCTGGAATACGGTCGATATCGTCACGGCCAATGGCGGACAGGCGATTCAGTCGAAAACCGGTCATGCTTTTATTAAAGAAAGGATGCGGCAGGAAGACGCCCTATATGGCGGTGAAATGAGTGCCCACCATTATTTTCGCGATTTTGCCTATTGCGACAGCGGCATGATCCCCTGGTTGCTGGTGGCACAGCTGTTGTCTGTAAAAGGACAGCGTCTGTCAGAGCTGGTCGCGGACAGGATGCGGGCGTATCCGGCCTCCGGTGAAATCAATCTGATGGTCACTGACACGGACGATGCCATCGCGACAGTCCGCGCTGTGTACGAGCCGGACGCACTGGCACTGGATCAGACAGACGGGATCAGTCTGAGTTTTTCTGACTGGCGCTTTAATCTCAGAGCATCAAATACCGAACCTGTTCTGCGCCTGAATGTCGAGTCCCGTGGCGATTCCGCGCTGATGAAAGCGAAAACGGCTGACGTGCTGGCGTTGCTTCAGCCGTTTTCTGCTCCCAAATCATGACCAATAAGGCGTCGTCAGAAAGGCACCTGGCCCGACAGCATCACGGTCAGCTGACTGGCTTGCTGGTAGTCCAGATTGTCACTGATCACCTGCATCGACCAGTATTTGTGGGTGAGGGCCAGCCCGATGGCCTGGCTCTGCAGGGTATACGAGAGCCGGGTGCTGACCCAACTCCAGCCATGGCTGACAGCGAGATCCGTTAATTGCGCACCATAGCCATAAAAATGGCTGGCCGACAATGCGGTATCACCAAACAGGTAGGCTAAGCGGCCTGTGTACTTGGGCGTTAGCCGCTGTTTGTATTCTTTGTAACCTTCAAAGCCACTCGCGATAGGGTTGATGTTGATGTAGCCATTCTCATCGGTTTCTGCCGTGGCGGTGTTGGCAACGGCTGTGGTGTAAGGCGCACGATCCCACATGATTTCGCCATAGGCATCCTGCACAAAGGCCGACAGAAACCAGTGTCGGTTAATGTGCCAGTCAAATCCCAGATCGGTACTGAAGCCGTAGCGGCTGGTGGGTTTGTCTGCAATTCGGTCCAGCAGTACATCTTCACCATAGACATAGTCCAGGTTCAGCTGACCGCTGATATCATCACTGGCACTGCGCTGAACCTGGCCATGTAGCTGACCTTCCATTAAGTCGGTGGCCTTCAGATAGCTGCCTGCGACATAGAAAGCCAGATTGTCAGCCGGTTCTATACGCCAGCCGAGGCGGATGCCTTGCTGAATGGTATGGTTCACATTCAAATCTACCTGATAGGCTTTACCGGGCACCATGTCTGTCCGGTTCAGGGAATCCCCATAGAGCAACAGTGCATCCGGGGAATGTTTGAGAAACCATTCATAGCGGTAAAGGTAGCTGAGCGTCACATTGTGATAGCGCAGGCCAAAGGCGGCTTCGTTAAAGGTGAAGGCGTGATTTGAGCCTTGATAATCATTTTCCTTGCCTTTGACCAAGGCGTAAATACTGTTGTTCTCGGCGTAGCTTTGCGAGTTTATCTGAACGAATGGGGCGACTGAGTCGGTCGCTGTTCCCGGCGCCAGAGGCAGCAGGCTCAGGCCGGTAAGGGTTGTTAAGGTCGTCAGCATCATAATTACAACAAGAGAGCCCTGACAGATCAGGGCTCGTGACTAAAAGAATGAATGGGCAAATCGCTTACATTGACTCGAAGGAACCGTCGGTATAACGGATCAGCAACAGATTATTGTTGGTCGTGCTGATAGTCCCGGTCGATTTACCGTTCACATAGATGGTGCCGCCAATATCGTCTTCCCCTTTTTCGGTCAGGGTCGCTACCAGGCCTTTACCATCGCGCAGCGAGACATAAGGCGTGTTGTTGTCACTGTAAGGCTTGTAGCTGGTGCTCAGGTAAGTGTCTTTACCGTTATAAGTCACTCCGGCATCCACTTCGATCAGGTTGTAATCGTTGCGGGAGATGTCCAGCGACAGGTTTGTCGCAACCAGCGTATTGTTAGCGTTCAGAATGTTAGCGCCTAATGCCATTTTGACGTTGGCTCTGATGAAGCTGTCTTTGGTTTCAACACTTTCTTCAGTGGTGGTTTCTTCATGTCTTACATTACAACTGCTGTCCCAATCAGACCACCATGAGCAGTAACGGCCACTGATAGTGCGGGTGATGTCCTTTAAATGCACATAACCACCCATGTTATTTAGCCTGATATCCATTAAGGCTGAAACTGTCTGATCGCCTGAGGCTATCAAGCCATCAATTTTAAACATCAGGCTTTTCGCTTCGATGATGGAGCTGTCTTTGCTCTCGTTGGACCAGTCAGAAACTGAACCATCCC